>JBEKEK010000001.1:0-216323 GCA_050013875.1 Trebonia sp.
GCGTCTTCCTTGACCCGCACCCCGCCGGTGGCGACGTGGATGAAGATCGGCAGGCCGAGTTCCTCGGCGACGTTCCACACCGGCTCGTAGTCGCGCGACCAGTACGGCACCGGGGGGATCTCGGGCAGCATCAGCGCGCGCAGGCCGAGCTTGTGCACCCGCCTGATCTCGGCCACCGCGTCCGGGATGTCGGTCAGCGGGATGGACGCGACCGGGCGCATCCGGTCCTTGTAAGCGAGATAGGTCTCGGCCACCCAGTCGTTCCACGCCCGCGAGTGGGCCATGGAGAGCTCGTGGTCGTCGGTGAACAGGACGAAGAGCGCCAGGTTGGGGAAGAAGACGGCGCCGTCGACGCCCTCCATGTCCATGTCGGCGATGATGTCGTCGGGGATCCACCCAGGGGTCGTGCCATCGTGCCCCTGGAACTGGCGGTACTTCGACACCGTCCAGCCGTCGAACCCGATGGTGTGCAGCTTCCTGAACTCGGTGTGACCGCCGGGGACGATCGGCTCCTCGAGGGTGAACTCCTCTTCCCACAGCGCGCGGTCGCGCATATTGGCCGGGAGCCGGGACTTGAACAGGTCCGGCGGCTCGATGATGTGGCAGTCGCCGGAGACGAGGAACTCTTTGTACGTGGCCATCGGCAGGATCTCTCCTTCGAGCAGTTACCTGGATGCCCGATAGTCGGACTTCCATGTATTACCATAGACACCTCGGCGGCCGCGGTCAACGGCCGAAACCGGTGCTGGCTGAACCGCTAGCTGATCTCGGCCGCACCCCTGCGCACCGTGACCGGCTCAGCCAGCCGCTGCTGGTCGACGACAAGCTGCAGGCGGGCGATCGTCTCGTCAAGCCCGTCCCCGACCCGGGGGCCGGGGGTGAAGGTGGCCGGCAGGTGCTTCATGCCCTGGATGATGCCGATCGTGTCGTAGTGCTCCGCGCGGGCGGGCTCGCAGACGTAATCGGGCAGCCGGTCGAGCACCGCCAGTACCATCCGCTTGAACACCATGCGGGCCACGTTGGAGCCGATGCAGCGGTGAATGCCCAGGCCGAAGCTGTGGTGCCGGTTGCCGGTGCGGTCCAGCTCGACCTCGTTGGGGTTGGCGAAGACCGCCGGGTCGCGGTTGGACATCGCCCACGACAGCCACAGCCGCTCGCCTTCCTTGAATTCCTGGCCGGCGATCTCGCAGTCAGCGGTGATCGTGCGGCCGTCGCCGGGCGCCGGGGTGTAGTAGCGCAGGAACTCCTCGGTCGCGGAGTCGAGCAGCGTGTCCCGCTCCGCCGACAGCCGGGCCCGCTGGTCTGGATGCTGCGACAGCCACTCCAGGGCGTGCGCGGTCAGCGCGGTGGTGGTGTCGAACCCGCCGCCGATGAGCAGGGAGATCACGCCGAGCAGCTCGGCGTCGGGGGGTGTGGCGCCGAGGATCCGCGCCTGCGCAAGCGCGTTGATCAGGCCGGGCCGCGGGTTCGCCCTGATCTGTCCGAGCTGGCGGAGCATGTCGTCGCGCATGGCGATCCGGCTCTGCTGTATACGCGCCATGTCGGGCGAGTTCGGCGAGGTGTACACCGAGGCGTGCACCGGCTCGACGTAGATGTCCCAGTTCTTGAGCGGGATCCCGAGCATCGCCAGGGTGAGCACCGCGGGCACGACGTTGGCGAGGTGGTCGACGAAGTCGATCTCGCCGGTCTCGATGACCTCGTTCAGGCTGGCGCGGACCACCTCGTCCACCAGCGGCTGCCACCGGGCCACCGCGGCGGGCGACAGGTACGGGTTGAGCGCCTGCCGGTAGTGCCGCTGCTCGGGCGGGTCCATCTCCAGGAAACCGCCACGGAAACCGGTGTCGGGGGCGGGGATCGAGATGCCCTTGTAGCCCCGCCGCTCGCCCGCCGGGTCGTGGTCGTTGGACACGTACTCGGCCGACCGGGCCAGCTCGAAGACCTCGGGGTGTCCCGCGGCGACCCAGTGCCCGCCGTAGGTGTCACTCCACGCGACCGGGCACTTCCCCAGCATCTCGCCGGTGATGTCCTCGAACCGCTCCCGGTACTCCGGCGTGTGCCGGTCGAAAAGGTAGGCGTTCTTCTTCCGCTCGGCGTCGTCGTCGGGAAAAGGTTGCGTGCTCACGCGCTTGCCTCCTGGCTGGCCTAGGGGATGATCGAGATGGCCTGTTCCGGGCACGAACGGACCGCCTCGGCGGCCTTGGCTTCCTGGTCGGCCGGCACCTCGCCGTCAACAGCGGTGGCGTGACCGTCGATGTCGTCGAGCGTGAACACATCGGGGGCGGCCATCGCGCACAGGGTGTGCCCTTGGCACCGCTCCGGATCCACGTACACCTTCACGTCGGTTTCCCTTCTTTCTTATCCTGAACGCACGCGGCATGCTGTCTCAGCTGGCACCGGCCGTCACTGGTGGAAGTCGTACCACTTGAGGTAGCCGCCGGCGTCCACCCGCAGCTGCATGCCGGTCACGTAGCGCGCCTCGTCGGAGGCGAGGAACAGCACCGCGTTGCTGATGTCCACCGGCTCGATCCACGGGACCGGCATCGCCTGCTGCACGTAGAAGGCGGGCGTCGCGTCCTCCTTCGTCGGGTGCTCAAGGTCCGGGCGGAAGGACCGGTACATCACCTCGCTCTGCAGCATGTCCGTGTTGACGTTGGTCGGGTGGACCACGTTCGCCCGGATCTCGCGCGGTGCGAGCTCGCGCGCCAGGTCGTGCATGTAACCGGACAGCATCCGCTTGGCCACCATGTAGGCGATGCCGCCCGAGTCCTTGCCTACCTGCTGCATCGGCAGCGTGTTCATGTAGGCGGCGGTCGAGCCGGTCGCTATGATCGAGGCGCCCGCCGCCAGGTGCGGCAGCGCCGCGTGCACGGCGTTGAGCACGCCGATCAGGTTGGTGTCGACCACATCGGTCCACGCCTGCAGAGGCGCTCCGCTTTTCTGCCCGGCGATGCCGGCCTGCGCCACCACGATGTCGACCTTGCCAAGCTCGGCGATGCCGCGCTCGAGGGCCGTCCGCAGCTCGGCCCGTTCGCGCACGTCGGCCTGGACCGCGACGATCCGGCGGTCCTGGGCTTCCACCAGGCGGACGGTCTCCTTCAGGTCATCGGGGGTCGACAGCGGGTAGCCGATGGTGTCGATGTCATGACACAGGTCGACCGCGATGATGTCCGCGCCTTCCTCGGCGAGCCGCACGGCGTGGCTCCGCCCCTGCCCGCGGGCGGCACCGGTGATGAAGGCGACTTTGCCCTGGACGCGTCCCATGCGTGCCCTCCCCTGGCCGTTCCCGGCCGTCAGCAGCTACCAGACAATGAATATTCCAATAGTGAATAGTACTCTGATTATACTTTTAGGGAAGTCCAACGCCGCCGCCGCGAGGGAGAAAAAACGGATGCATCGCATGCTCATCGACGGGCAGCTGGTCACGGCCGACCGCACGTACCCGTCGGTCAACCCGGCCACCGGCCAGGTGCTCGACCAGGCACCGGAAGCCTCGGTGGCCGACGCGCGGGCCGCCGTCGCCGCTGCCCGGCGGGCGTTCGACACCACCAGCTGGGGGACCGACCCGGCGTTCCGCGCCCGGTGCCTTGACCAGCTGCACAAGGCGCTGACCGAGCACCAGGAGGAGCTGCGCGAGCTGACGATCGCCGACGTCGGCGCTCCGCGGGTCATCACCTACGGTGCGCAGCTTGACGAGCCGATCGGGATCGTCAGGTACTACGCCGACCTGCTGGCCGGCTACCCGCTGACCCAGGAGCTCGGCCTGACCGACTTCCGCGGCCAGCAGCACCGCCGCTGGGTGGAGAAGGAGCCGGTCGGCGTGGTGGCCGCGATCATCGGCTACAACTACCCGACCCAGCTCGCGCTGGGCAAGCTGGCGCCGGCCCTCGCGGCCGGCTGCACGGTCGTACTCAAGGCCGCCCCGGACACGCCGCTGATCACGCTCGCGCTCGGCGAGCTGATCGCCTCCCACACCGACCTGCCGCCGGGCGTGGTCAACGTGCTGTCCTCCTCCGACGTCGCCGTGGGCGAGGCGCTGACCACCTCGCCCGACGTCGACGCGGTTACCTTCACCGGCTCGACCGCGACCGGCCGCCGGATCATGGCGGCCGCCAGCGCGACCATCAAGCGCGTCTTCCTCGAGCTCGGCGGCAAGTCCGCCCTGGTCGTCCTGGACGACGCCGAGCTGGCCGGACCGATCGGGGTCGCGACGTTCGCGACCTGCTCGCACGCCGGGCAGGGCTGCGCGATCCCGACCCGGATGGTGGTGCCCCGCCAGCTGCACGACGTGATCGTCGCCCAGGTAGCGGCCGGGCTTGAGCGGGTGACCTACGGCGACCCGGCCGATGCCGCCAACTACATGGGCCCGCTGATCAGCGAGCGGCAGCGGGACAAGGTGGACGGCCTGGTGCGGCGGGCGGTCGCGGCCGGCGCGACGCTGGTGACCGGGGGCAAGAAGGTGGACCCGGGCTATTTCTACACCCCGACGCTGCTCACCAACGTGCACCCGGACAGCGAGATCGCGCAGGAGGAAGCGTTCGGGCCGGTGCTCGTGATCATGCCGCACGACGGGGACGACGACGCGGTGCGGATCGCCAACAACTCGATTTACGGCCTGTCCGGCGCGGTGTACGGCGGGGACGAGCAGCGCGCCCTCGCGGTCGCGCGGCGGATCCGGGCCGGCACCGTCGGTGTCAACGGCGGCGCCTGGTTCGGTCCCGACGTGCCCTTCGGCGGCTACAAGCAGTCCGGCATCGGGCGGGAGATGGGCACCGCCGGGCTCGAGGAGTTCCTTGAGACCAAGGCGATGGCCATACCGCTGTAGCCGCGGGCATAGCGGCGTTCCTGCCTGACCCGGCCGCCGCCCGCTACTTGCGGGCGGCGCCCGGGCGCTACTTCCGGGCGGCGCCCGGGCCCCGCAGGCTGAGGTTCGCGTTCCAGATCGCGGCCGCCGTGCTCCGCACGGCCTCGGACGCCACACTCCAGCGCATCCGGCTGGCCGGCCCGGTGACGGACACTGCCCCGATCGGGCGCCCGGCGCTGCGGATCGGCGCGGCGACACAGACTAGTTCCTCGTAGGCCTCGCCGCGGTCGAACGCCACCCCGGCCTCGCGGACATGCTGGAGCTCGGTCCACAGGGCGTAGGGCTCCGTGATCGTTTTCGCCGTCTTCCGCGGCATCGGCGCGGTGATCACCGTATGCGTGGCCGCGTCGTCGTAGGCGACCATCGCCTTGCCAAGCGCGGTGCAGTAGGCGGGCTTGCGCCCGCCGCGCCGGGTCGGCAGCCGGATCGGGCCCACGACGATACGTTCGAGGTACACGACGTCGGCCCGGTCGAGAATGGCGAGTTGCGCGGCCAGCCCGGTCCGGCCGGCCAGCGATTGCAGGTGCGGGAACGCGGCTTCGTGCAGCCGGTTTCCCTCAACCGCGAGCGTCCCCAGTTCGAAGAGCCGCATGCCGACGCGGTATCCGCCGGTATCGCGTTCCAGCCAGCCGACCTGGCACAGCTGATCGAGCAGGCGGTGCAGGGTGGACTTCGGCAATCGCGTGCGCCGGTTAAGGTCACCGAGACTTAGCACCTTCTGGGCGCCGTTGAACGCCTCCATGATGGAGGCGCTCCTTCCCAGGACGGTGTGCTCCGGGGGACACCGCTCGCCGACCGCTTCGCTGCGCATCTGCCACCTCCCGCTAGGGCCCGACAGCATCCCGGAGAGGGTTGTCCTGGGGCCCGCGTCCCTCTGAGGTGTGCCTAAATCTAAATAGGTGAAATCAGTATCCTGTTAATCATCACAACCGGCAACCAGGCTGTCAAGAGCCGGCCGTTCTGGTGCGCAGGTGCCCTGTCATCCAGGCCGCCAGCTTCGCGTCGAAGTATTCGAGGCGCACGCCGTGCAGCGCCTCTGGCCGGGTCAGTACCACCCGGGGCGTGCCGCTCTCGTCGGCCGAGACCGGGACCGCCGCGTCGCCGAAGGCGGCGCAGCGATCGGGCACGCTGGGGTCGGAGAGGCCGAGATGATGCAAGCCCTCGCCCTGCTCCGGTGACCAGCTGCCGGTGCCGGTCATCTCCATGAGCTCGAGATAAGGCGAGTCCCCGAGCGAGTAGCAGAACCTGACCGTCTCTCCGGTGGCGACCCCGACACTGCTCACCGGCTCGAATTCGACCCCGAGGAGGGCCCCGAAGTCAGCCCGGGCCGCCTCCATGTCCCTGACCAGGATGCCCACGTGGAAATAGGGCTCGTACATGACAGCTCCCTGCTGCTCAGGTGACCGCGCCGGCGATCTTAAGCTCGATCACTTTCTCGTCGGTGAGCCCCAGCTCGCGCAGGACCTCATCGGTGTGCTCGGCGAACAGCGGCCCGCGCCGCAGCTCGGCCGGTGTCTCGTCGAACTGCACGGGGTTGGTCACCATGTGCCGACGGACGCCGTCGGCGTCGTCGAAGCTGGCGATCATGCCGTTGGCCCGCAGCGACTGGTCGTTCGCGACGCCCCAGGCATCCTGCACGGTGGCCCACTGGCCGCCGATGCGGTCAAGCAGCGTCAGCCACTCAGCGAAGGGCTTCCCGGCGACGATGCCGGCCACCAGCTCGCCCGCCGCGGGCGCGTTCGCCATCAGCTTCTCCACCGTGTTGAACCGCTCGTCGGCGGCGAGTTCCTGATGGCCGGTCAGCCTGCAGAACTCAGGCCAGTAGCGGCCGGGCTGCAGCATCGAGAACAGGACCCAGCGGCCGTCCGACGTCTGGTACGGGCCGACAAGCGGGTTCCTGGCCGAGCCGTGCCGCGGCACCGGCGGCCGCGGTGGCACTCCCCCGGCCTGCAGCGCCAGGTTCACCGTGAACGAAGTGGCCCAGGCACCGACGCCGAGCAGTGACACGTCGATGACGGAGGTCTCACCGGTGGTCGCGCGCGCGAACAGTGCCGCGGCGATGCCGCCCGCGATGGTCATCCCGCCGATATTGTCACCGTACGCGCCAGACGGCATCGGGGAGAGCCGGTCCGCGCCGGCCGGCGTGGCCCCGGCGCCGCTGCCGGACCGCGCCCAGAAGGCGGTCATGTCGTAGCCGCCCTTGTCCGCCTCGGGGCCCCGCGCGCCGAACCCGGAACCGCGCACGTAGATGATGTCGGGGTTTGCCTTGCGGACATCCTCGACGTCGATGTGCAGCTTGGCCCGCACTCCGGGAAGATAGTTGGTGAGGAAGACGTCACTGCGCTTGATCAGCTGGTCAAGCACCTCCCTGGCCGCAGGCACGTCGAGGGCAAGGCCGACGCTGCGTTTGCCGCGGTTGGGCCCCTCGAAGACCGGGTTGAAGTAGGTGCCCTTGGTAATCGCGTCCACCCCGATGACGGTGGTGAGCCCGCGCTGTGCGTCGCCCTTTTCCGCGTGCTCGACCTTGATCACCTCCGCTCCCCAGTCGGCCAGGACCGCGCCGGCCGCGGGCACGAACGTGAACTGGGCTACCTCGAGGACGCGCACACCTTGCATCGGCTGCAGCATCAGTGGTCCCTTCTGCGCTGTTCTTGGCTGTGTAAAGCTGCTGTCGGTAAAGCTGCTGTCGGTAGAGCTGCTGTCGGTAGAGCTGCTGTCGGTAGAGCTGCTGTCGGTAGAGCTAGGGGCGCCGCAGCAACAGGGCGCCGCCGGGCGCGCCGCCTCCGGTCGTCACCACCGCCGTATGGGCGTTCGCCACCTGGCGGCCCGCCGCCTCGCCGCGCAGCTGCAGCATCGCCTCCCGGACGTGCCCGAAGCCGTGCAGGCGGCCGGCCGACAGCTGCCCCCCATGCGGATTGACCGGCAGCCGGCCGCCGAGCGCGATGCCGCGGCCTTCGTCAATGAAGTCGCCCGCCCCGCCGGGCTCGCAGAAGCCGAGCGACTCCAGCCAGGAGACCGCGTTGAAGGTGAAGCCGTCGTACAGCAGCGCGAGATCCACGTCGTCCGGGCGCAGGTCCGTCCGGCTCCACAGGTGCCGGGACGGCCCCTTGGTCTGCGGCTCGTGCGACAGCGTGTCCTGGTCCCAGCTCAGCCGCTCGAGAATCTGCGTGCCGACGGCCTCGACAAGCACCGGTGGCCGCGGCCGGTCGGCGGTGGTGTCGATCGCGGAGACGACCACCGCGACCGCGCCGTCGACCGGCACGTCGCAGTCGTAGAGCCCGAAGGGCGTCGTCACCAGCCGGGCGGCGAAGTAGTCGTCAAGCGTGAACGGCTCGCGGTAGACCGCCTCGGGGTTGCGGGCGGCGTTGGCCCTGGCATTGACGGCGACCCAGCCCAGGGTGGCCCGGTCACCGCCGTAGCGGTGGAAGTAGTGCGACGCGTGGACGGCGATCCAGTTCGCGGCGGACACCGCGCCGAACGGGAGGAGGAACTCCGTCATCCCGGTGGCGCGAGCAGCCGGCTCGGCCCACTGGCCCGACCGGGCCATGGCCGCGTAGGAGGACTCCCAGACGGTGCGGTAGCACAGGACGTGGCGGCACAGCCCGGACGCGACCGCCAGCATGGCGGCGACGATGGCCCCGCTCTGCCCGGGGGTGTCGCCCGCGCCGTTGATCCAGGTCGGCCGCAGTTGCAGCGCCTCCGTGAGCGGGCCGATCCCGCCCTCGGAAAAGCCCGGCGATCCCGCCCGGCCTGGGTAGCTGGACAGCCCGTCGATCTCGTCCAGGTCGAGTCCGGCGTCCGCGACGGCCGCCAGGCAGGCGTCGACGGTGAGGCGGAGCGGGTCGACCATGAGCCTGCGGCCCACGCGGGACTGCCCAACCCCGGTCAGGGCCACCCGTTCCTCGAATTTGCCGGCCGATGCGCGCGCCCGCGGTGCGCCCACGTCACGGACGGCGGGGACGGCGAGAGTCTGGCCCGCCCGGTCGGGGTCGGGTTCGAACAGCGGGACGTAGACGTCGGCGGCCTTCTCGAAGAGCACCCGGACGGCCATCCCGATGCGCACGTCACCGGCCGCGCAGTTGACGATGTTAGTGGTGAGCCGTACGCCGTCGTCTTCCTCGAGTGCCACCACCGCGATGACGTAGGGCGGCGGGAACCCGGCCAGCCACTGCTGGTGGTTGACCGTGAACCCGGCCACCACGGCGCGGCCAGAGACGGGGGCCGCCGCTACGCGGTCGCTCCGGCAGCACCGGCAGCGCGGCAGCGGCGGATGGGTGTAGGCACCGCAGTCCGCGCAGCGGGTGATGCGCAGCACTCCGTCGCTGCCCGCCGACCAGAACCCGGCGCTGGCCAGCGTGGGCTGCGGCAGCGGGCGCACCCGCGGTGCGGACTGGGCTTGATCCTCAGGACCGGGGGAAGTTGAGGACTTCACGGGCATTGAGCTCGACGATCTTGTGGGCCTCATCGTCGGGCACGTCGGCCAGCGAGACGGCGATCCCCTTGCGGCTGTTGGGCCAGTTGCTGTCCGAGTGCGGGTAGTCGATCTCGACGCAGATGCGGTCGATCCCGATCTCGCGGCGGTTCTTGATGCCGAACTCGTCCTCGATGTAGCAGCCCCAGAAGTGCTTCTTGAACAGGTCACTCGGCCTTGTGTCGAAATCGATCGGCTGGTAGTAGCGGTGGCGCGCCCAGACCTGGTCCATCCGCTCCCAGATGTAGGGGAACCAGCCGATGCCGCCCTCGGCCAGCATGAACTTGAGCCGCGGGTGCTTTTGCAACTGCCCGGAGAAGACAAGGTCGGACGCGGTCCACATCAGGTTGGTGGCGTACACCGCGAAGGAGGTGACGGTCGGCGCGTCGTCGTCCTTGATATCCGCGTTGCCGCCGGTCCGGGCCGAGACCGACTTGAAATCGCCGCCCCGGTGGTTCGGGCTGAGCATCTTGGCCGACGCGGAGAACCCGGGGACGAAGCTCCCTGACCCGAAGTGCAGGCTGACCACCACTCCGGTCTCTTCGAAGGCATCCCAGAGCGGGCCCCACTTGTCACTGTGGAACGACGGCAGGCCAAGCGGCACCGGGCTGTCAGGGAACGACACGACGCGCGCCCCCTTCGCGGCGACCCGCTTCAGCTCGGCGACACAGCGGTCGACGTCCCAGATCGGCAGCAGCGCCAGCGGCACGTACCTGGCCCGGTCGGTCGCGCACCACTCGTCGATACTGAAGTCGTTCCACGCCCGCAGGCACGCCAGCCCCAGGTCCTTGTCTTTAGCCTGCAGGAACACCCGGCCGCCGAATCCGGGGAAGGAGGGGAAGCAGCACGCCGCCTGCACCCCGTCGACGTCCATGTCTTTCACGCGCTCGGCCGGGTCGTAGCACCCCGGGATCATGTCGTCGAAGCGCAGCGGCTCCAGGCCGTACTCCGAGGGCTCCTTGCCCGCGACCGCGTTCAGGCCGATGTACGGGTAGACCTTGTCCTCGAAATGCCAGATGTGGCGGCCCTTCTCGTCCTCGATGATGCGCGGCCCCTCGGCCAGGTACTTCGCGGCGAGTCGGTCGGTGAACACACGAGGATGCTCGATGAGGTGGTCGTCGACCGAGATGATCTGCATGTGGTCCTGGAGCGGCATCGTTCCGTCCTTCACTGTCAACAGTGAGGTCGATTATATAACCTATTGTGCTATCTGGTAAAGATGCGCGGGCGGCCCGGTGATGCGGCCGCCGTCGCTGATTCGAGGTACTGGGGAGAGTTCATGGAACGCCAGCAGGAAGCAGACCTGTCCGGCAAGGTCGCGATCGTCACCGGCTCAAGCCGGGGCATCGGCAAGCGCGTGGCGCTGGCGCTGGCCCGCCGAGGCGCGCGGCTTGTTGTCACGGCGCGCACGGTCGAGGCGTCCCGCAGCGAGTTGCCCGGCACCATCGGCCAAACCGTCGCGGAGATCGAGTCCCGCGGCGGCGAGGCGATCGCCGTCGCCGCTGATCTGTCGAGCGAGAACGACCTGGAACAGGTCGTCCGCTCGGCCGTCGACCGATTCGGCGGCGTGGACATCCTGGTCAACAACGCCGCCGTGACCGTCGGCTACCACTGGTCGGCGCCGCTGCTAGAGATGCCCCGCGCGGACTGGCTGCACCACTTCGCGGTCAACCTGCACGCGCCGTTCACCCTGGCCCAGCTGGTGGTGCCGAGCATGGAATCCCGCGGCGGCGGGCGGATCCTCAATGTCACCACCGGCAGCGCCGAAGCTCACCGCCTGGTGGAGGAGCCGCACCCCGCGTCCAGCATCCGGTACTACTCGGGCGACAGGACGGGGGGAATCCCCGCCCCGGGCGCCAGCATGGACATCCCGGCCCTGTGGTCGCCGGCCTACTTCGCCAGCAAGCGGGCGCTCGACCGGTTCGCCAACGTCGTCGCGCCGCAGCTCGCGGCCAAGAACGTGTTCATCATGAGCGTCATGCCGGGATGGGTGGCCACCGAGTCCGCCGAGGCAAACACCGAACTCGGGGACAGACAGGACGCGAAGATGGTCTCCATGGACGTCCCGGCCCGGGTACTGGCCTACTTCGCGGCGTGCGCGAACCCGCTCGAGTACACCGGCCGGGTCTTCTTCGCCGAGCGCGAACTCGCGGCGCTCGGTCTCGACACCGACGCCTGACGACCGCCCCCTGACGACCGCCCCCTGACGGGCCGGCCTACTCAGCGGCGGCTGGAACGTGACTGACAGCGGGCGGGTGGCCGTACATGACGGTCTCCCGGTAGGCGAGGCGCCATTCGCCCTCATCGGGCACCCAGATGTCGTCGTAGGCGCCGTAGCCCTTCAGCACCGGGGCGCCCGCCGCGTCCAGCGCGAGGAACGCGGCGTACGACCGGCAGCGGATTCGCCCGTCGCCGAGGGGATCGATGACGTGGCTGCCGATCAGGTGAATCAGCGCCCCGGGATACCACGTTCCGGCGGTGCGGGCCCAGCCCGACGTGATGCCGGCCATGATCTCATCGCGCCCGCGCGACCGGCTTATCTCTGTCCGCCCCGGCGCGCCTCCGCGGTAGATCACCTGCTCGCTGCCGGCGGTATAAAGACCGCGGAGCACCTCCGCATCACGGGTGTCGACCGCCCACTTCTGCCGCCCGAGCTGGGCCAGTACCTGCTCGGCGGGCGACATCGTCGGCCCGGCCGGGGATCTCGTGGTGGATTCTGTCATGGCTAAGAGGCGTCGACGCCGCCGTCCACGTGCAGGGTGCTGCCGGTAATGAAGCCGGCCATGTCGCTCGCCGCGAACACCACCGCCCGGGCGATGTCGTCGGCCTGCCCCAGGCGGCCGAGGGCCATTTTGGCCACCGTGTCATCAAGCAGCCTGCTGGCCTGCTCGGCGTCGGCCCCGCCGAACCGGGTGGGCGCGACCCGGAAGCCGGGGGTGTCGGTGGCGGCCGGGGCGATGGCGACCACCCGGATGCCGTGCGGGCCGAGCTCCAGCGCCAGGCTCCTGACCAGGCCGAGCGTGCCGTGCTTGGCGGCGACGTACTGGTAGCGCCTGGCCCGGCCGTGATGGGCGCTGCCCGAGGTGACCAAGATGATCACCCCTTGCCCGCCGCCGGCCAGCATCCGGCTGGCGGCCTCGCGCGCGGTATAGAAGGAGCCGTCCAGGTTGACCGCGAGTCCTTGCCGCCACATCTCGTCGGGATAGTCCGCGATGCCGCCGCTCGAGCTCAGCCAGGCGGTGTTCACCCAGACGTCGATGTGGCAGAAACGCCGCACCACCGCCTCGCCGAGCGCGTGCACCGAGGCGGGGTCGGCGACGTCGACCGTGAGCGGAACCGTCTCCGCGCCGGGTGTGCGCTTGCCGATGAGGTCGGCCGTCTCCCGCGCCTTGGCCGGGTCGATGTCGGCGACCACGGTGGTGGCGCCGGCCTCGGCCAGCCGCAGCGACGCTGCCTGGCCCATGCCGCTGCCGCCGCCGGTGACGACGGCGACCCGGCCGTCCAGTGACCACAGCTGGGAAAGGGCGATGTCGGTGAAGTCCGGGATCACGGGTTAGCCTCTCGAAATGGTTGTCATCAGGCCCGCCGAGGTTCGGCGGGCCGCGGGCGGCCGGGTTCAATGCCGAACCGCTCGGTGTAGGCCGCGAAGCGGCGCCGGATGCGTTCGGGGTCGAAGCCGTACTGCTCGGGGGTGTACTGGTGCGCGCCGTGCTTGCCCTGCGGGTTCTCGCCGGCGAAGTCGCGCACCCGGCGGACGGTCTCGTCGTCGACGGGAATGCCGAAGTGCCGGTAGATGCGGGTCACCTCGGCGACGGGATCGGCGATCAGGTCGTTGTAGCGGACATCGAGGAACCGGTCGTCACCCACCCGGTCACGGACGGCCAGGCCGCGGTGCAGCCCCATCTCCTCCAGGGCGGTCCACTCGGCGCCGAACCGCCTCGGGTCGAAGACCGGGCTGTTCATGCTGCGCAGGGTGCCGACGAAGCTCACGCTCGACGGGATGACCGTGCCCGGGTCGCGGTGTGTCCAGACGATGCGGGCGTCTGGGTACACCTCAAGCAGGGCATCGAGGCCGAAGACGTGCTTGGGCCACTTGATGACCCACTCGCCGGGGGCAAACGCCTGCAGATGCTGCAGGAACCGCTTGTGGTGCTGGTAGACCAGGCGCTGGTCGCAGTTCAGGTAGAACTCGTAGTACGACGGAATGCGCTGGTACGCCAGGTAGGTCTGGTTGACGAAGCCCCAGTCAATGAGTCCCAGGCACTGCTCAGGCCGTAGCGCGCCGTAGGGGTGGATGGCCTGCAGGGCCAAGGCGCCGGGACGCGCGGTGATCGCCGCCTGCACCTGGCCGATGCGCGGATCGCTGCGGAACGTGCCCGCGGCCGGAGGCGGGGAGGGCAGCCGCATCTCCCACTCCAGCGGCGACCGGGCGCCCGGCCGGGTGGCCAGCAGCGCCTGCAGGTGGGTGGAGCCGGTGCGCGGCAGGCCGGTGATGACGATCGGCGCCCGCACTTCCTGGGCGGCGATCTCGGGATAGCGCTTGCGGTCATCGACCAGCCGCAGCCGCTTGACCAGCGCGGGCAGCACGAGCCTGGCGGCCACCGCCGCCACCCGCCCGGGCGGGTGGCCGGACTCGTGCACCAGCGCCCACAGCAGCGCGTCGATGCCGGCGCGGAACGGCAGGTCCCCGAAGTCGTCCAGGCCGGCCTGCGCGGCCGCCCGATCCAGAAACCAGTCGGTGTCCGGCGTGCTGACCACCGCCGTCACCCTTCCCCCTGCTGCACGGTGCCCTGCGCCAGCCGGTCGGGGAACCGCTGCTCGATGATCCGCCGGAAACCCTGCTGCCACGTCACCGTGCACGGGCCGGTTAGCGCGGTCCGCCGGGCGGTGTCGAGATTGCGCGGGTAGGCGATGATGTCGGTCATCTCGGTCAGGGAGTAGGGCACGCCCAGCTGCCCGGCCACCCAGGGCACCAGCTGTTCGACCGAGACGGCGGCGTCGCCGCCCCAGTTGGTGATTGTCCCGCCGACGGTGGCGCCGCCGAAGAAGCCCGCCAGGTGCTCGGCCATGTCGTCCTCGTGAATCGGGCAGCCGACGAACTCCCAGGCCGGGTGGACCGGGACAGGCTCGCCCCGCGCCACCCGCGAGATGATCTTGGCCGGCAGGCCGCCGCTGCCCGCCTTGCCGTACGACCAGTTCATCCGGGCGACGGTCAGCGGCACGCCGTGAATGCGGGAGAGCGACCGGGCGACCGCCTCGCCCGCGAACTTGCTGGTGCCGTAGGCGAAGCGGGTGTTGATGCGGGTGCTGCCGCCGCAACGGTCGGTCTCCTGGTAGGCGTACCACGGGTCGGGATGGTCCCAGTAGACACCGCTGGTTGACACGTAGATCCACGCTCGGGCGCCCTTGAGGTGGTTGAACAGCAACCCCGTCCCCTCGGCGTTCTGTTTGATGCCGGTCTCGATATCGGCCGGGTAGACATCGGCCGCGGCGTGGAAGACGTAGTCGATGTCAGCGGGGACCGCGGAAAAGTCCCCGGTGGTGTAGTCGCAGGTAACGGGGGTTATGCCCAGCGACTCGACCGCCTCCCTGGAACCGGGCCTGGTGTAGCGGGCGAGGCCGTAGATCTGGTTGTGCGGTGCCAGGATGGCGGCGATCGACCCGGCCAGCTGCCCGGTCAGGCCCGTCATCAGCAGTCGCGCGTTCTTCAGCATGGAGGACACCGGGCCATCGCGGCCCCGACAGTCACCGCGGCGGGCAGGGTGGAGCGCTCCAGCCCGCCGTACCCGGTCTCGCCGTCCCACTCGTAGCGGGCGAACGCCGGGGACAGCACCATCCCCGGGCCGTCGCCCGGATGGGCACCGTAGGTCCGCCCCTGCGGGCTGGTGGTGACAAACGTGCTCGCGATCGTCTCGGCGGTGATGACCGCCTGGTGCGGCCCGGCCCGCAGCTCGATCGTCAGCCGTTCGCCGCCAGGGACGGCCCGGTCCAGGTAAGGCCACGAGACGACGTCCGCGTCGTGGATCACGCCGTCGAGGTAAAGGAAGCCCCGGCCGCGCTCGGGCTGGTCGGCGGTCGCCCGGTAGCGCAGCAGGCCGAAGCCGCGGCCGCTGGGAAACCGCCCGTTGATGATGGCGTGGCCGGTGAAGCCGGGCAGGTCCCGGCGGCGCCGGGAGTGGCTGCGGAACCCGGGTCCCGCGAACGAGTACCTGCGGCCGGAGACCTCGACGGTGCCGCGCGCCGCGTAGAACTGGTGGTAGCGCAGCGACGGCGGCTGCTCGCCCCAGTCGCCCTCGGTGTTCCAGGGCGCGGCGACCGATGCGACCTCGACGTCGACGTCGACCTCAACCAGTTCGCTGCCCGGCCGGGGGCCTGCCACTATCTCGTCGTCGGCCAGCCGGTAGACCGGGCCGGCATACCGGCCGCGCCAGCGGCGAAACGGTTCAAGGCACTCCAGCCGCAGCCGGTCCCCGGCGGCGACGGCGCCGCGGCTGTTGCGGCCGGATCCGCCCTGGGCGAGGACGCTGCCGTCCGGCAGCACCAGGAAGAGGCTCTCGCGGCGCAGCCGCACGTCATCCTTCTCGGCCGCGAGGTAGAGATAGTGGCCCACCTGCGAAGCCGGGTCGTAGCCGAACATCCAGTACGCCTCGAGGTGGCCGGGCGGATCCTGGTAGCCGACTTGCGGGACATCGATCTCGGGGGGCCACGATCCCGAGAGCCCGGAGGCGGCGGCCGTGCTCATGCCGCGGCCAACGGTGCTTCGGTACCGGCTGTCGTCACGTCTGCCTCCATGCGCGGGTGGAGCGTCACCGGGCCGCCGGGCTGGCGCCAAGCAACTCTGACCCAACGTAGAAAACGATCGTTCGATAGTCAATACATCTGCTTCATTTCCAATACATTTGTTCTGTCGCCGATACGCTAGAGTGGCTAGGCGATGACGGACCCCAGCCTCACCCTCGGTCCCGCGGACCTCGCTCCCCGAGCGCGGATCCGCGAGGCCGCGCTGCGCCTGTACGCCGAGCACGGCGAGCAGGCCACCTCCATACGGCGGGTGGCGGATGAAGCCAACATGTCCCCCGGCGCGGTCATGCACCACTTCAAGTCCAAGGAAGAGCTGACCGAGGCGGTACAGCACGCGGTGGTGGCGAAAGTCCGCCAGGTGGTCAGCGGCGTCGGGCTTGACCAGCCCCCGCAGGTCGCGACGCGCCAGCGCAGGCAGGCGTTCGACCAGCTCATCGCGGACAACCCGGTCATCGCCGGGTACCTGAGGCGGGTCATCCTGGAAGGCGGCCCGGCCGGCCTGGCGCTCTTCGCAGAGGCGTTTGACCTGGTCCGCAGCGAGATGAGCGCTCTCGTCGAGGCCGGGATCGCCCGCCCGCTGCCCGATCCAGATATCGGGCTGGTGCTGTACCGGGCGATCCACCTCGCGCACATCATCTTCGGCCCGCTCATCGAGGAGATGTTCGGCCTGTCGCTCGCGGATCCGGCCGTGCGCGAGCGCTTCCGGGAGGCCGCCGTCGACCTGCTGACCCATCCGGTGTTCTATCCCGGACCAGCCGCTTGATTCAGGCGGCACCTGCCCCTAGGATCGATATGGTTAGCTAATTAATCTTATCTGAAGGGTGCCGCACTCACGGCGAAGGTCGGCGATAGGAGGGGCACGTGGGTGTTGACGTGGGCCGCGGGGAAGACGACAGGGGCCGCGATGAAGACGACCACGACCTGCTGACGTTCAGCGAGTCCGGCATCCGCCTTCGTGAAGAGATCTCGCTGGCAGAGGCCGCGCTGCGGGAGAACCCGACCGCGGAGCAGCGGGCCGGCCTGCAGGCACGGCTCGGCGCCCTGACCGACGCGCTTGCCCGCAATACCAGGCAAGCGCGCGCGAACCCGGGGGCGAAGGGGTTCCTGGACTATGAGCCCCCGGGTCAACCCCGCACCGACGCGGAGGATGGGTAATGACCGACCTGGCGCGGCAGGGCGGCATCCCGCGGACGAAGCGCGCATCGCGCGC
Source organism: Trebonia sp. (assembly GCA_050013875.1). Taxonomy (GTDB): domain Bacteria; phylum Actinomycetota; class Actinomycetes; order Streptosporangiales; family Streptosporangiaceae; genus Trebonia. The sequence continues at coordinate 17,344 of JBEKEK010000001.1, forward strand.
CTACCTCGGCCGCTCAGCGGACACGTCACGGAACACCCCGTGGGCCGATTGGAAGTGACGCTCTCATGACAAGGCGAACTGCCGAAGACACGCTCGCCATTCAGGAGGTCGTGGCTGCCTACGGTCACGCGATCGACGACCGGGACTGGGACGCTTTGAGCAGCCTGATCACGGACGATGTGGTTATCGACTACCGAAACCACGACGTCGAGCCGCCCGTCGGCAACGGCCCGTACCGCGGCCGCGGCCAGATCCTGGCCGCGCTGAGCGGCGAGCTGATGAATGCCCATCCGGTCCAGCACATCCTGGTCAGCCACCTCATCCAGGAGGTCGGCGACGACGAGGTAATGGTCCGGTCAAAGGGTCTGTTCCCCGTCGGGACCGATTTTCGCGTGGCGAACGTCGGCTACCGCATCGGCGTCCGGCGCACGCCGGACGGCTGGCGCATCGCCAACCTCCGCACCGTTGCGTACCCGCGACCGGCGTTAGCGCGGGAGTGAACTAGACCGAGAGGGCGAACCCGCCGCTGATGCGCAGCGTCTCCCCGGTGACGAAAGACGCCGCCGGGGAGACCAGGTACAGCAGCGCGTCGACGATGTCCCGCTCTGCGCCCTCGCGCTGCAGGATCTGCTGTCCCATGACGCGTGCCACCTCGTCGCGGGCCAGTTCGGCCCGGATGGTGTCGGTGAAGATCAGGCCGGGCGCGATCGCGTTGACCCGGATTCCGTCGGCGGCGAACTCGCGTGCCAACTGGACCGTCGCGCCGCGGACGGCGAGCTTGGAGACGCCGTAAGCCGATCGGTTGGCGTAGGCGGCGGACGAGGAGATGTTGACGATGGCGGCGCCGCCACGGCCGCTCATCGCGGGCCGGGCGGCGAGGGAGCAGATGTACAGCCCGATGACGTTGACGTCGAACAGCCGCCGCAGGCTGGCGACGCCGAGTTCGGCCGAGGGTTTGTTGTAGGCGGCCGAATGCAGGCCCGCGTTGTTGACGAGAATGTCGAGGCCGCCGTGCTTTCCGACGACCTCCTCGATCACCGCCGCCATCCCAGCCTCGTCGGCGACGTCGCAGACCGCCGCGCTCGCGCTGCCGCCCTTGCCGGAGATCTCCGCGGCGGCCGCGGCGGCGGCGTCGCCGTCGATATCGGCCAGCACCACGTGGGCGCCCCGCTCCGCCAGCGCCGTCCCGAAGGCCTTGCCGAAGCCGCGGCCGCCGCCGGTTATCAGCGCTACCTTGCCCTGGTGGATCTCGTCCGTCATCCGCTTCTCCTCTTTCCCGACGTCTGCCCCGCGTCCGGCTAGGCGACTGCCCCGTCCGCCCGGAGCACGGCGACCTCATCCGCCGTGTAGCCGAGCTCGGCCAGGATCTGATCGGTATGCCCGCACCAGCGTGACCGGGGACGCTCAATCACGGCCGACGCGGACAGCCGGGGCGCCGGGGCCGGCTGCGTCAGCCCGCCCCAGTCGACGAAGGTCCCGCGGTCCCGCAGCTCGGCCGAAGTCGCCGCTTCGGCCAGCGACAGGACCGGCGTCACGCAGGCGTCGCGCCCGGCGAAGACCTGCTCCCACGCCGCGCGTGTGCGGGCGGCGAAGATCACCGCTAGCTGGCGTGACAACTCCGGCCAGCGGGATCTTTCGTGCTGGGGCCAGGCGCCCGGATCGAGCCCGAGCGCGTCGAGCAGCTCGCGGTAGAACTGCGGCTCCAAGGCGCCGACGGCCATAAACCCGCCGTCCGCGGTTTGGTAGGTGCGGTAAAAGTGCGCCGCTCCGTCCAGCAGATTGTCGCCCCGGCGGTCGGACCACAGACCGGCCGCGAGCATACCGTGCAGCATCGTGGTGAGCGACGCGACCCCGTCGACCATGGCGGCGTCGACCACCTGGCCCCGCCCGGTCAGACCGCGCTGGTGCAGCGCCGCGAGCACACCCAGCGCTAGATAGGCGCCGCCGCCGCCGAAGTCGGCCAGCAGGTTAAGCGGCGGCAGCGGCGGCGCGTCCGCGGGCCCGAGCGGGAACACTCCGCCCGCGACCGCCGCGTAGTTGATGTCGTGGCCCGCCTCGGTCGCGCGCGGTCCCGACTGCCCCCAGCCGGTGGCCCGGCCGTAGACCAGACCCGGGTTGACTTCCAGCAGTTCGCCCGGTCCGAGGCCGAGCTTCTCGGCCGCCCCTGGCCGCATCCCCTCGAGGAACACGTCAGCCTTTTCAACCAGCCGCAGCAGCGCCGCGCGGCCGGAGGAACTACGCAGGTCGATCCCGATCCCCCGGTGTCCGCGGGTGCGCGGGTCGTCCTCCAGCGGCAACCCGGTGACCGACCCGGTCCGTCCCGGGCGGTCCACCCTGGTCACCCGGGCGCCGAGATCGCCCAGCAGCATCACGGCGAAGGGAACCGGTCCGAGGCTGCTCAGGCAGACCACGCTGACGTCGCCGAGGGCCTGGGGCACTGAGTCGGCGGCTGATGGCATGGCGGTTACCGGCCGCCGCCCAGGGCCGGGATGATCTGCGGCAGGTCGACCGTGGTGCGGATGCCCGGCGGTGCGGTGCACACGTACGGAACCGCGTTGACGGCGCGGTTGGCGGTGTAGCCGGGGGTCATCTCGCCCGCCCGCTCGGCCGGGATCGCGAAACGGATGTCGATGTCCAGCGGAGCGTCACCGTCGACCTGGATGTGCCAGCCGTTCCCGCGGAGGGTCCAGTCCTTATCCAGGGCGTCGGTGCAATACCAGGTCGCGATGAATTTCACTAGAGGGCGGCCCGCGTGCGTGCCGGTCACGATCGTCCGCTGGGCGGCCACGGTGCCCGCGTCCAGGGTGCCCGCCGCGATGGTCAGCTTCTCCGGGGTGACCGCTACCTCCCCGGTCGACGTGACGGAGTCAAGCGGCAGGCCAACCGCCTCGGCGATAAGGCGCAGCGACGGGCCGAACGCGTAGCCAAGATAGGCGAACCGCTCCGGCGGGAACTCCTCCACCGGGTGGCCGAAGCCCATCAGGTTGAACAGCATGTCCGGTGAGTCGCGGGTGGACAGGTCGGCGTACTCGTTGATCGTCAGGGCGTCCAGGCGGCGCTGAATCGACGCCAGGACCAGGGGAACCGCCTCGCTGATGAACCCGGGGCTCGATCCGGTGCTGTGAATGGAGGTGCCCCCCTCGGCGCAGGCCCGCTCGACCCGTTCCCGGTCGGCCGGCGGCATGCTGGCCGGGTGGTGGAACTCTCCCCGCGTGGTGACGATGTTCGTGCCGGCGGCGAGGATGGCGGTCACCTGGTCGAGGTCGCACTCTGCGGGCATGTACAGCACGCAGTCCGCGCCGAGCGCGAGGATCTCGTCGATATCGGAGGTGGCGGCCACTCCGGTCGGCGGCAGGCCGCACAGGTCGCCGGCATCCCGGCCGGCCTTAGCGGCCGAGGTGACGTACACGCCGGCCAGGGTGAGCCCGGGATGCTCGATGATGTGACGGAGCGAGCGGCTGCCGATGTTGCCGGTCGCCCACTGGACGACACGCAGTCCGGTCATGACTTGTTCCCCTCGGGCACAGCGGGCTGGCGGCGCGGGCCGGATTTCACCCGGCAGGTCGCATCTGGTCGCCTCAGGCTCCCAGGCCGGGGATGCACGCGCAATGACGCGTTCTGGTCAACGGAACGGCATCTGGACTGGACGGTCGGTATATGAAACGCTCAGCTCACGGCTCGATGCCCGGGCCCGCAGGCTCAGCCGTGGGCGACCGTCCAACGCAGGAGCACGGTATGAGCGAGACCACCGTCTACACGGACTTCCGGCTGCACGCCAACCGCCTGGCCGAGACCGGGGAACGCAGCGCGGCCGAGGTCTCGGTGCGGCGCGACCTCGCCGCCGCCTACCAGCTGTGCGCGCTGTTCGGCTGGGACGACCTGGTCTACACCCACATCTCCGCGCGGGTCCCCGGGCCGGAACACCACTTTCTGGTCAACCCGCTCGGCCTGGGATTCGATGAGATCACCGCGTCCAGCCTCATCAAGATCGACCTCGACGGCAATGTCATCGGCGATAGCGGCGGGTACCAGCCGAACGCGGCCGGCTTCGTCATTCACGGCGCGATCCACGCGACCAGGGAGAACGCCGGCTGCGTGATGCACCTGCATACCGAGGCGCAGATGGCCCTGTCGACGCTGCCGGAGGGACTGCTGCCGCTCACGCAGCACGCGATGCGGCTGTACGGCCGGATCAGCTACCACGACTACGAGGGCATCGCGCTGGCCGCCGGGGAGCGGGCGCGGCTCGTCGCCGATCTCGGGGACAGCGCGGCGATGATCTTGCACAATCACGGGAGCCTGACCGTTGGCGCGGGGGTCGCGCAGGCCTTCGTCGAGATGTTCTACCTCGAAAAGGCCGCCCGCAGCCAGCTGCTCGCCCAGGCCACCGGGCAGCCGCTGATCATCCCCCCGCGGGAAACGATCGAACTGACCGCACGCCAGTGGTCGAGCCAGCTCGATTCCGGGATCGAATGGCCAGCACTGCTGCGCCGGCTCGAGCGGGCGGCCGGGGCCGCCTTCGGCCAGTGACCCGGAACTCGCCGGCCAGGAAGGGCCGCGGATGAGCCGCACCCCGATGACCTTCGCCCGGCACTGGGACGCGGCAGTGGCAGGCCCAGCCGCCGACCGGACCTTCCTCGTTTTCGAGGGTCAGGACGGGTCCGTCGCCCAATGGACCTACCGGGAGTTCGACCAGGTTGTCTGGAGCATGGGCGCGACGCTGGCGGCGTCGGGGGTGACGCATGGGTCGTCGGTTCACGTCGCACTGCGCAACTGTCCCGCGTTCATCGCGATCTGGCTTGCCTGCGCGCGGTCGGGCGCGTGGCTGGTGCCGGTCGATCCGACATCGACCGCCCGCGATATCGGCCGGCAGATCGACCGGGTCCGCCCGGCGGCCGGAATCTACGCGGCCAGCCGCGCGGATGTCTACGCGGCCGGGGTCAAGGAGTCCGCGGCCGGCCGCCTGGCCGTGATGGAGCTAACGGAGACAGCCGCTGACGTAGCGCTGCCCGCGAACCCGGTCAAGCGCCGCGCGACCGCGTCCGGCCGGGCGGTGGCGCCGACGGACCGGCTCGCGGTCATGTTCACGTCGGGAACGACCTCCGAGCCGAAAGGCGTCGTCCTCACACAGCACAATTACGCCCACGTGGCGGACGCGATGTCGTCGATCGTCGGGCTGCGGCCGGAGCACCGCTGGCTCGTCACGTTGCCGTTGTTCCACGCCAACGCGCAGTACTACTGCATCGCGCCCGCGATCGCGGTCGGCGCCAGCGTTGCGCTGACCTCATCGTTTTCCGCATCCCAGTGGCTGCGTCAGGCCCGTGACCTGTCCGCGACGCATGCCAGCCTGTTCGCCGCGCCGATCCGGATGATCCTGGCGCGCCGCCCCGCCAGCGAGCCGGCCGGGCGGCTGCAGCACGTCTGGTTCGCGCAGAACCTCGGCCGGCAGCACTATGACGAATTCTCGGCCCTGGCCGGCTGCCGCCCGCGTCAGCTCTACGGAATGACCGAGACCGTCGCCATCGTCTGCGCCGATGTCTCCGAGCCGTACCGCAACGACATCATCGGTCCCCCGGTCGAGGGTCGGTCCGTCCTGCTCAGGAACCCGGAGACCGGGACCGACGCACCGGCCGGGCAGCCGGCCGAGCTGGTACTCGGCGGAGTACCTGGTGAGGATCTGTTCCTTGAGTACCTTGACGATCCGGCCGCCACGAGCCGGTCGTTCGTCCAGCGCGACGGCGCCACCTGGTTCCGCACCGGCGACATGGTCGCCCGGGTAGCGGACGACGGCGCACTTCGCTTCGTGGGCCGTCGTGACGACGTGATCAAGGTGTCCGGGGAGAACGTGAGCCTGACCGAGGTCGAGGCGATCCTCGCCCAGGCCCCCGGTGTGCTTGAATGCGCCGTGCTCGGAAGACCGGATCCGGTTCGGGACATGGTGCCCGTCGCCTACGTCGTCCCCCGTGACCGCGAGCACCCGCCGGTCATCGATGACCTCGCTGAATGGTCGAAGCAGAACCTGGCAGCGGCCGCTCGCCCGCGCGACTGGCACCTGATCGACGCGTTGCCGCGCACCAGCGTGGGCAAGGTGCGCCGGTTCAAGCTGTGACGGAGATCTAGAGAGTGCGCATGGGCAGATCGCAGCGCCGCCCCCAAGTGGGTCTGCAGTACTTCGCGACCGACAGGTCGCTGCCGGTCGCCGAGTTCGCCCGCGCGGCCGCCGAGCGCGGCTTCGACGCGGTCCTGCTACCGGAGCACACCCATATCCCCGTCTCCACCAAGGCGCCCTACCCCGGCGGGGGCGACTTGCCTGACCGCTACCGGCGCACGCTCGATCCGTACGTCGCGCTGGCCATCGTCGCCGCGCAGACCGACCTCAACATCGGGACCTGTATATCGCTCGTTGCCCAGCATGACCCGATCGCGCTGGCGAAGACCATCGCGACCCTCGACTTCGTGTCCGGCGGCCGGTTTTCGCTCGGCGTTGGGTACGGGTGGAACGTGCCAGAGCTGGCGAACCACGGGCGCGAGGCAGCCAAGCGGCGCGCGATCGTCCGCGAGTACGTGCAACTGATGCGGGCCTTGTGGCAGGACACTGAGGCCGAGTTCCACGGTGAGCACGCGAACCTCTCCCCCAGCTGGGCGTGGCCGAAGCCCGTGCAGCAGCCATCGGTCCCGGTGCTCCTTGGCTGCGGGCCGACACCGCGCGGGTACGCCGAGATCGCCGCGTGGGCGGACGGCTGGATCAGCTATGGCAACGACCTGGATCTGTTCGCCGCGCAGGTCACGACGCTCCGCTCGCGGTGGGCCGACGCCGGGCGGGGACCGGCGGCTCCCCTGATCTGGCCAATGCTCGGCATCGTGGATGACGACACCCTGAGCCGGAGCTTCGATCGTTTCCTGGCGCTTGGAGTGGACCAGGTCGTGCTCGATCTGCAGGCCGCGGAGGGCGGCATCCTGGCGATCCTCGACCGTTACGCCGCGCTACTGGCCAAGACCAGGGAAGTCAGCGGAGGGTCCAGTCGGGCTTGACGAAGGTCGCGCGCGACACCTGCGCCTTGGCGATCGGGTTGCCGATCCTGGTGTAGTGCCACCCGATGCTCTGTGCCGTCTCGCGGTCAAGCCCGTGGGTTTCCCAGATGGCCCGGACCGTGCCCTGGACCGCGGCCGGCGGCTTCGCCGCGATGATCGCGGCCAGCTCCTCGGCCCGCCCCCACAATCGCGGGTAGGGAACCAATTCGGAGACAAGCCCGATCTCGCGTGCCCGCTGGGCGGACATGCGCTCGTCCAGCCCGATTAGCGCCCAGCGCAGCGCCTCGCCGAGCGGAATGCGCCGGGCGAGGCCGATGGGCTCGAGCGCCGACGTCAGGCCGTAGCTCACATGCGGATCGAAGAACGTCGCGTCGTCCGCGCTGATGATGATGTCGCAGTCGTTGAGCCAGTAGAACGCGCCGCCCGCGACCATGCCCTGAACCGCGGCGATGACCGGCTTCCAGACCTTGTTCTGCTTCGGGCTCAGGTCCTCCCCCGGATCCCGCTGGCTCCACGGGTTGTCCGGCAGGTCCAGTCCTTCCTTCACGTCCAGCCCGGTGGAGAAGGCACGTTCCCCGGCTGCCCGCAGCACGACGACGTGAATGTCGTCATCGGCGCGGACCCGGCTCCACAGGTCGCGGAACTCCGCCAGCATGGCCGGGGTGAACGCGTTCATGGCCTGCGGTCGGTTCAGCGTGACGGTGGCCACGTTGTCCTGGACCTCGAAGAGCACGGTCTCGTAGTCCGCGGACGCATCCGGTTCCTGCTGCGCCATGCGACGATTCTCCTCGGCGTCAGGGGCCAGCGGGCAACGCCGGCCACATCTAGTTAGATCATCACACTTGTCAGGTCGAGCACGAGGAGCCGGGCCAGCGTGCGGCACGGGCACGGCCCCCCATGCGCCCGGGTTCCCCCGGCAAGCTGTCAGCTCGGCGGCTGCCAGCCGATGTACTCATCCGCCCGCCGGCTGATCAGCCACTTCCCGCCGTTCCGGCGGAACTCATCGTGGTACCTGGCGACGATCTGGACCGACCAGCCGCTGTCGCCCTGGGCGAGGAACACCACGTCGGTGGTCGCGCGGGCCTTCTCGTCATCCCAGTCGGCGATCACGATGTTGACCGGCAGGTGGCGCTGCAGCCCCTTGGGCTTCCATTCGTCGAAGGCGGCGCGGATGGCGTCCGCGCCCTGGTAGGCGCCCATGCCGGGCACTTCGAGAACCGCGTCCGGGGTGTAGAGCGCCATGATCGCGTCGGTGTTGCCCGCGTCCTGGTGCTGTGCGTGCGCGGCGATGGCGGTGTAGACGCCCGCGAAGACCTCGGCGTAGGTGGTCATCGGCGCCGCTACTTGATCGCGACCGGGCTGAGGGGCGTGCCAACCGCCCCGGTGACCTTGAGGCCGGGGCTGACGAAAAGGAACTCCCAGACCCCGTCGGCCTCGCAGTCGGCCTTGAGTGCTTCGAAGTCGAACATCTCACCCAAGGTGAGTCCGATGTCGCGGATCGCCACCTGGTGGAACGGGATGGTGGCACCGGGGATCGGGCTCGGCCAGGCCTCGCCGTTGGACTGGTCGAGGGCCAGCGCGGCGATCTCGCTGTCGTGGATCCACCGGCAGATCTCGAGGCCGGGGCCGGGCGTGTTGCCCACGTAGCGCTGCCGGTCGCCCTCCCTGAACCACTTGGTCCAGCCGGTACGGACGCACAGGATGTCACCCGACTCGACCCGCACCCCCTGCCGCTCCTGGGCCGCGAGCACGTCCGCCTCGGTGATCTCATACGAGTCGGGCAGCACCTCCACCCCCTTCAGCCCGGCGATGTCGAGCAGCACCCCGCGGGAGACGAGCTTGATGGCCACCTGGGCGATGTCGTTCTTGGAGGCGCCTTGGAAGTTGTTGATCGCGGCCGCGGGAACCCCGTTGTAGAAAAAGCCGTCGTACCCGACGTGGGCCAGGCCGTCCCACTGGGTGGCGGCCTGCAGGCCCATGATGATGATGTCGTCGGCGGCGATCTGCCCGTCCTTGGCGTAGAACGAGTCCGACGGGAGCAGGGTGAACACGTGCTGCGGGTTGTTCCGCCACCCGCCGGGCGGGAACGGCCCGTTCTTGTCGAACGCGATGCCGCAGTCGACGGTCTTGCCCGTGCGCACCAACTGCGCCGAGCTGACCAGCTTCTGCGGGGTGATGAAGTTGAGCGTGCCGATCTGGTCGTCGTCGCCCCAGCGGCCCCAGTTGCTGAGTTCTTTGCCGAGCTCGTGGTGCGGCCAGGTGGTGTCTTCAGACATCGCTGTCTTCCTTTCGAATGGGTGGGACAGATCTTTCAGAACTGGTGGGACAGGAAATGGGCGGAGGCGTCGAGCGTGCTCTTGGGCAGGTAGTAGCCGGCTTCGTCATTGATCGCGGCCCAGTTGGCGGCGACGTCCTCGAGCGTCGGGGTGCCGTCACCGGGGTACAGGTAGCCGTCGGTCGCGGCGACGAACAGACGGGCGAACCGCCCGGCCCCGGCCAGGTAGATCCCGGCGCTGACCGGGCAGCTCTGGTGCGCGAGGAACGCGACCAGCGGGGCGACAAGCTCGGGCTCCATATGCGGCGGCAGGCCGGCCGGCCGCCGCGCGCGCAGCTCGTCCATGCCCTCGGACGGATCGCCCGCCATGCGCGTCCACGCGTTGGGCGCGATCACGTTGATCTTGATGTCGTGGTCGCCCGCGTTCACCGTCATGGCCTGGGCCATGCCGATCATGGCCGCCTTGGCGGTGGCGTAGCTGAGGTTGTCCGGCATGCCGAACATCCCGGTGGAGCCGGTCAGCACCACCCGGCCATAGTTCTGGGCCAGCAGGTGCGGCCAGGCGGCCCGGGTGACGTTGAACGTGCCCCGGACGTGCACCGCGAGGATGGCGTCGAAGATGCTGACGTCGACTTCCGGCAAGGCGCCGTAGATGACGTTGCCCGCGTTGTTGACCACAATGTCGACGCGCCCGAACTCGCTGATGGCCGTGTCGATGACCCGCTGCCCGCCCTCGACGGCGGACACGTCGCTGGAATCGGCGATCGCCGCTCCGCCGGCCTTGGTGATCTCGTCGGCCACCTGCTGCGCGGGCGCGGGATCGTGCCCGGTTCCCTTGGTGCTGCCGCCCAGGTCGTTCACCACGACTTTCGCGCCGCGCTGGCCGAGCAGCAGCGCGTAGGCCCGGCCGATGCCGCGCCCCGCCCCGGTGACGACCGCGACCCGGCCGCCGAAGTCGTACTCGCTCATTTTTCTCCCGCCGCTTTTTCTCCCGCCGCGCCCGGGAAGAACCCGGCGTAGTTGCTCTTGACCGCGGCTTCCATCAGCTCGAGGAGCTTGAGCCGGCCAAGCGGATTGAGCAGGAAGCGGCGCGCCTTGCCGGGGATGTTGGCCCCGTAGAAATAACTCTGCTCGGTGAACGACGCCCTGCTCACCGCCTCCGTGTTGACCATGTCGGTCCACTCCTTTTCGAGCCGGGCGGGCACCTCGATCCGCTGGTGCCCGTGCTCGCGCGCGTAGTCGAGCAGGCCGGCGACGAAATCCACCTGGTCGCCCCCGTACCGCGGGTTGTTCCCGGCCGCTCCGTGCGGGCCGGCCGGATAGAAGAAGTTCGGGAAGTGGTGGCTCATGACGCCGAGGTAGGTAAGCGGGCCGTCGGCCCAGTACTCCTTGAGCGGAAGGCCGTCCGCGCCGCGGACCCCGAGGCGGTTCAGCGCGCCGGTGCCGAAGTCGAATCCGGTGGCCCACACGATGATGTCGAACTCCCGCAGTCCCTGCGCAGTTTCGATGCCCGTTTCCGTGACCGCGGTGATCGGCGTCTCCACCAGATCGATCAGCGAGACGTTGGACCGGTTATAGACCTCGTAGTAGTCGGTCACGAACGGGGGACGTTTCCCGCCGTAGCCGTGGTCGGTCGGGATCAGTTTTTCCGCCACGGCCGGGTCCTTGACCGCGGCGCGGATCTTGTTCGCGACGAACCGTGACCACTCGGCGTTCGCGGCGGGGTCGAGCATCATGTCGCTGTAGTTGGAGATGATCGTCCCGAACCCGGTGGTCCGCCACAGCTTCTCGTAGTACTCCTGACGTTCCTCGGGCGAGTCGTCAAACGTCTTCTTGGCGATGTGCTCGTGCATGAACCCGGTCACCGACTTCTGCAGCGTCTCGCGCATCGCCGCGAAGTTCGCCCGCAACTCGGCCTGCTCCTGCGGCGTGATCGGCCGGTTGTTGAGCGGCGTGGCCCAGTTCGGCGTGCGCTGGTACACCGTCAGCGAGGCGACCTCGCCGGCGATCACCGGGATGATCTGCACGCCGCTCGACCCGGTCCCGATCACGGCGACCCGCTTGCCGGCGAAGTCCACCGGGGTCTTCGGCCACAGGCCGGTGTGGTACGCCTCGCCGCGGAAGCTTTCCCGCCCCGGCACGTCGGGGTAGGCCGGCACCGACAGCACGCCGGTCGCGGCGACCAGGAAGCGCGCCCGGACGGCGTACCCGTCCGCCTGCACCAGCCAGGTCGCCGTGGACTCGTCCCAGTCGGCGGAGGTGACCCGGGTGCTGAACCGGATGTGGCGGCGCAGGTCGAACTTGTCGACCACGTGGTTGAAGTAACGCTCGTTCTCCGCCTGGCCGGAGAAGTGCTCCGTCCAGGTCCACTCCTGGAAGAGCTCTTCCGAGAAGAGGTAGGCGTAGGTGTAGCTCTCCGAGTCGTACCGCGCCCCGGGGTAGCGGTTCCAGTACCAGGTCCCTCCGACGCCGGAGCCCGCCTCGATCATCTGCACCGAATAGCCCGCCTCGCGCGCCAGGTAGAGCTGGTAGATGCCGATCACGCCGGCGCCCACGACGACAACGTCGGTAATTTCACCCTCGTCGGCCGGACGGGGGCTTCCCCCGGCGGGAACATTCGCGCCCATGTGAGATTCTCCCTGGTCGTTTCGCGCGGGCATTGAGGCTGCGCTGGTCACAGCTGGACGACGATCGTCTTGGTGGCGGTGTAGGCGTCGAGCGCCTCGACGCCTTTTTCACGCCCGTAGCCCGACTTGCGGAAGCCGCCGAAGGGCAGTTCCACGCCGCCGCCGGCGCCGTAGGTGTTCACGAAGATCTGCCCACCCTCGACCTGCGCGGCGACCCGGTGCGCCCGCGCCAGGTCCCTCGTCCACACCGCGCCGATCAGCGCGTAGTCGGTGCCGTTGGCTAGCGCGACCGCTTCCTCCTCGGTGGCGAACGGGGTGACGACGAGCACCGGGCCGAAGATCTCCTGCTGGGCGATCGACGCGGCCGGGTGCACGCCGTCGATCAGGGTGGGGGTGAAGTACGCCCCGTCGGTGATGCCGTCGGGCTCGGCGATAGTGCCGCCGAAGACGATGTCGGCGCCCTCGGCGGACTCGACGTAGCCGCGCACCCGGTCCTGCTGCTTGCGGGAGACCAGCGGGCCGAGGTCGGGGTCATTGATGCCCGGTCCGATGGACACGGTGGCGAAGCGGTCCGCGACGCGCTGCAGCAACTCGTCGTGTACCCGTTCGTCGACCAGCAGCCGTGACCCGGCCGAGCAGGTCTGCCCGGCGTTCTGCAGGATCGCGTTCGCCGCCACCGTGGCCGCCCGCTCAACGTCCGCGTCGCCGAACACTAGGTGCGCCGACTTGCCGCCGAGCTCGAGCGTCACCGGGGCCACCCGTTTGGCGGCCGCGCCCGCGATCAGGCTGCCGACCTCGGTGGAGCCGACGAAGCTGAGATGATCGATGCCCGGGTGAGCGGCAAGGGCGGCGCCGGCTTCCGGCCCGAGCCCGGTGACCACGTTGATGACGCCGGGCGGCAGGCCCGCCTCGGCCGCCAGCCGCGCGAGGTAGACCGCCGTGCGCGGCGTTTCGTCGGCCGGCTTGAGCACCGCGCAGTTCCCGGTGGCGATGGCCGGCGCAATCCCCCGGCCGAACAGCTGCAGCGGGTAGTTCCAGGCGACGATATGACCGGTGACGCCGAGCGGCTCACGGCGGGTGTACACGTGCAGGTCGGGGCGCAGCGGGATGCTCAGGCCGTAGTACGACTCAATGACGTGGCTGTAAAAGCGGAAGTAGCGCGCGCACAGCCGGGCGTCGTTGCGCGCCTGCGACAGCGGCTTGCCGCTGTCCTCGCTCTCCAGCCGGGCGAGGGTCTCGGCCTCGCCGACGATCAGGCCCGCGATTCGGGACAGCAGCTCGGACCGCTGCTCGGGGGTGGTGGCCCGCCACGCGCGACTGGCGCGGCGGGCCGCCGCCACCGCCTGGTCGATCTCCGTGTCCCCCGCGCGCGCCACGTCACCGAGGGTGGCGCCGGTCGACGGATCGATATTCGGGTAAGTCTCCGCCGATCTCACCGAGGCACCGTCGATGAAGGACTCGGTTACCCGCTCGGCTGCGGGGGACACGGTCATGGTCTCGCCTTCTCTCGCGCTGCCCGCCGGTTCTGCGGTTGCTCTCAGGAGCGGGGGTCGCCCGGCACCAGACGGGTGGTAAAGCCCCACGGGACGCCGATGCTCGTCTCCGGGTCGGTCACCAGGCTGTCGGCGGTGCGCGAGCGGATGCCCACGCCCTGGGACCTGAGGTGAGCGGCGGTCTGATCCAGGTCGACGACCTTCCAGGTGATCGAGTGGTAGGTGTCATTGGGTGCGGTCGTGGTCCAGTCGGCATAGGCCGGCGTGCCCTGATCGGGCACCGCGATCTGGAGAATCGAGTCGCCGAGGAACACGTAGCTGGCCTCCGCGCCGATCGCCTCGTCGCGGCCCTCGTGGATGACCGTGCCGCCGAGCGCGTCCACCAGGGTGTGCAGCGCCCGCTGCCGGTTGTCGGTCAGCAGCGTGTGGTAGGCGTGCCGGTCGATGCCGACCAGGTCGTCGGCCGGCGGCGGCGACAGTTTCCAGTCAGGCGCGTTGCGGTGGTCGAGCTTGAACGGGAAATCGGGCAGGAACTCGTGCCGCAGCCCCGCTTCCTCGGGAATGGTGAAGTAGATCGGCATCGCCCCCGAGCCGGCCGACCGCGGCGCGTCTTCGCTTTCGGCGCGCTGGCCGAACTGGTCCACCATGCCGATGCCGGCGCCCCGCAGCGCGCGGTAGACCTCCTCGGGATTGTCGTCGAACCAGCCGATCGTCTTCAGGTGCGGTGTGTCGACCGATGCGTACTGCTGCACTCCGTTCAGCACGTAGAGGGTCGGGGCGATCGTGTCCATCAGCACGTCGGCGATCGGGGTGAACGTCGAGTAGTTGGTGGGGTAGTTGCCGTTGTCCCGGCCCTTGAACGTCTCGTAGATGTTGGTGCTCTTGGCCCCGAGCACCCGCGCGAACCAGTCCTCGACCTCACCGAGATCCGGCGCGTGCAGACTCGGGTGGTACATCCTCGTGATGCGGGACTTGTCAGACATGCTGTCCTCCCTATTGGGCTGCGGTTGAGCGCGCGGAACGCCGACGTGGTGGAGACGCCCAGGTCACGGGCCATCTCCACCACGCCGGCCGACTTACACCGCCCGCACGACACCATGCGGCGGTTCCCTGCTCGTCTGCTGCATGCCAGTCGCGCTACGAGACAGCCATCGAGATCTTCGTGTTGTTGGCGGGATTGCAGTCGAAGGTGCCCGGCTTGACCGGGTCGACCCGCTTCCACACCCCGTTCTGCAGCTGCACGATCACCTCGCAGTCGGAAGTATCGCGGGCGCTCACGTTCGTCGGGCCGATGATGCCGTCAGCGGTGAACGAGGTCTCGTCGTGGTTGAGCGCGTTGAGCAGCGACTGCCTGGTCAGGGTCGCGCCGCTGGCCACCACCTTCTGGACCGCGTCCTGGAACAGCAGGGCGTCGATGAAGGAGCCGAGCGAGTTGTTGTCCAGGTTGTTGACCCCGCCGAGCTCGGTGACCAGCTTGTCCAGGGCGGGGTTGGCCGTGTAATCGATCGTGTACGGCAGCTCAAGGAGCATCGCGTAGGTGCCGTTCACGGTCGCCCCGCCCTGCTGGTAGAACTGCGGCTGGTAGCAGCCGGAGTTGCACTCCCAGACCTTGACCGAGTTGACTCCCTGCAGCTGGGCCTCCCGGCGCAGCAGCACCATGCTCGAGGTGGTCACATCGTCATAGACGAACGTCGAATTCGATGCCTTGATCACCTGAATGTACGGGGTCAGCGCGCTCTGCGGCGCCGCACCGCTCACCCCGTAGAAGCCCTGGCCGTCCTTCTTGATGCCGAGATCGCTCTCCGCCTGGAAAGTCGGCGTCTGGGTGAGCTTGAACGTCGGATCGTCGGTGTCGTAGAGCCAGATGCCGTGCAGGCCCTTGTTCTGCGAGGTGAGGTACAGGGCGTCACCGACCGGCGCCTCGGACGTCGGCTTGGCTTGCTTCGCCGTCGCGCAGTACGTGCCGATTCCATCGGCCAGGTAGGTGTCCGGATCGCAGGACTCCGGCGGAAAGGCAAAGGCGGCGAGGTTGGCGAGGCCGACCGGCTTGCCCGCTGCATTCTTGCACCCGTCGAGGTCGGACAGGTCCTCGAGGGCGTTGGCGGAGGTGCCGACCAGGGCGAAGTCGTTCTGGCAGGCTTTGATGACGCAGTTGGCGGTCGCGTTGGGGTCGAGCCTGCCGTCGCAGAAGTCGACCACGACCTTGCGGCCGGCCAGGCCGCCGCTGGCGTTGAGGCCCGTCGCCCAGGCGTTGACCGCGTTCACGGACTTCTGGAACAGCCCGGGGACGAGCGGGTTGTTGATGTCGGCGATGATGCCAACCTTGATGGTGGTGGCGGTGATCCCGATGTCGTCAGCCTTGGCCGCGGCCCCGGCCGGCGCGGAAGCCGCCTGGGTGGCCGACGACGTCGCCGACGACGCGGCCGAGGTGGCCGAGGTGGCCGCGGGCGAAGAGCCGCTGCTGCTGCTGGAAGAACTGCACCCCGCTGCCAGCAGGATCGCGGCCACCAGCACCGCCATCAGCCCGGCGAGACGCGTGTGTCTCGGTAGCCGTCGTCCGGCGCCGCTCCGGCCCGGCCTTTCGCTGTTAGGTCTCACTCCTGTGCCTCCATGACTTCATTGCCCGTGAGGTTGGACCCGGCGACGCCGTGCGTTGACGGCAACTGCAACATATACCGGGCGGTCAGTAAAAAACAGAGCCAGATCGGTCCGCGGGAGTATGCGTGCGTGCCGGGCTTTTTTGAGGGATACCTCAGCCCAATGCAAGGGTTCTAGCACCCGGGATCGAATGTAAGCCCTTACACCAGGGGGTTAAGTATGTAAACGTTCACATCCAGCCGCATTGGCTGTGCGGCCGGAATGTACCTCTACTCGCGCAGTCGAATAACGCCGATGATCTCGGCATTTAGCCGCTCGTTACCTGCTGTTTGTAGCACGGCACTCGACCGAGGATCAAGACTTTGGACTGACCGGTCGTCGAATTGGCCCGCTGAGCGGAACGGTGCCGCTGAGCGGAACGCCGCCGCCCAGCCGAACGCCGCCGCCGAGCGGAACGGTGCTGCTCAGGTGTAGTTGCCGCCGTTCACACCGATGATCTGGCCGGTGATGTAGCCGGCGTCATCGGAGCACAGGAAGGCGGTGGTGGCGGCGATGTCCTCCGGCGTGCCGAGCCGACGGACCGGGCTCCGCTCGGCCAGCTGCCTGATGTTCTCCTCGCCCTGGGGTCCCTGCGCGAAGGGGGCGGCCATGAACATGGGCGTGATGACGGCCCGGGGCGGGATCGTGTTGACGGTGATCCCATGCCGGCCGAGTTCCAGCGCCAGCGTCTTGGTCAGCACCACAACGCCGCCCTTGGCCGCCGAGTAGTGCGCCTGGGTCCGCGATCCCGACTGCGCGCTCGACGACGAGATCGTGACGATCCGCCCCCACCCGCCCGCGATCATGTCCGGAACCGCCAGCTGCAGGCAGTGGAACGTCCCGGTCAGGTTGACCGCCAGCACGCGGTCCCAGTCCTCGACGGTGATCTCGAGGAACGGCGCGTTCAGCGACAACCCGGCGCTGGTGACCATGATCTCGACCGGTCCGAGCTCACTGCGCACCGCGTCCAGCGCCTTCCCCACCGCGGCCCGGTCGCTGACATCGGCGGCGAGGCCGATGACCCGCGATCCCTCGCCGCGCAGCTCGGCCGCCGCCCGGTCCGCCGCGCCCGCGTCCAAGTCGAGCAGCGCCACGCTGGCGCCGCCGGCCGCGAGACGGCGGACGATCGCCAGGCCGATACCCGACGCCCCGCCCGTCACAACTGCCACTCTGGCCAACTGCTCTCCTCCTTCGTCGCGGCGGTCCGTTCCGTACCGTACCGCCCGTTCGACGCCGACGTAGCGCCGAAGTTAGATCCACCGGTCAGTTCAAGCAATAGCAGTGCGGCAGCCAAAGTTCAGGACTTGATCGTCCGGCGACGGCTGTGGTACCACATACGTAGTAGTTTACTAAAGTAAATCTTTACATCCTATGCGGGTCCACTCCCGCGGATGTGGGTGCACATCGCTGGAAAGGGTTCGCAGCTCCAGGCAACACTCGGCCGTACGGCATCGAGCGCAACCGGACAGGGACTGCGCAATTTTCGGCATTCATCTTGTACCGACTGGTCTATACAAGGAAGACAAAGAGTGACAGCTAACAGCGACAGAGCGGGCGGCGTGGGCAGAGGCCCGGTACGGGTGCGTATGCGCCTTCTCGGGGTGATCGCGGCGCTGGCCGCCGTCCTGCTGGCGGCGGGCTGCAGCTCAAGCAGTTCGTCGACCGGGCCGGCGTCCGGTGCCACCGCCTCGAGTTCCGCCGCGTCCGGGTCAGCGTCGGCCGGGCCGGCCGGCCCGGCGGCGCCGGCCGACGACATCGGGATCACCGCCACCACGATCAAGATCGGCATGATCGCCGACGTCAACACGCCGGTTGCTCCCGGCCTGTTCCAGAAGTCGGAGAACGCGGTCAGGGCCTGGGCGAGCAACGTCAACGCCAGCGGCGGGCTGGCCGGCCGCCAGGTCGTCGTCGACTTCTGCGACTCCAAGCTGGACCCGAACGCCACTACCAACTGCGTCATCAAAGCCTGCCAGAACGACTTCGCGCTGGTCGGCACCTCCGCCGACGCGCTCGAGGACCTGTCCGACATCGACGGGTGCAAGAACGCCGCGGGCAAAGCCGTCGGCATCCCCGATCTCGCCGCCCTCGCCTTCCTGCCGCTCGGCTGCGATCCTGACACCTACCAGCTCGAGGGCCTCGCGTCGTACTGTGCGACCGCCCGGGATGCCACCCAGACCTACACGGTCAACGTCGGCGACGCCCGGTACTTCACCTCGCAGTACAAGGGCCTGCACGGGATCTTCGTCTACAACAGCGACGTGCCGTCGTTCAAAATCACCTTCGTTCCGCAATTCCAGGCGGACGCCAACCTCGGCATCGGGGAGGACGCCCAGAAGTTCTACGCGGAGAGCGGCGAAGCCCCGCAGAGCGCGCTCACGCCGGTCATCGCGGCAGCAAAGGCGGCGAACTCGTCATTCGTCGACGCCGACGCGACTCCGCCGAACACCGTCTTGCTGGAGCGCGAGGCCAAGCTGCAGGGCGTCAGCAGCATCAAGGTCTGGGGATGCGACTCAGGATGCTACGACAACAGCTTTATCCAGCAGGGCGGCTCGACCGTGAACGGGACGTACGCGCAGCTGAACAACCTGCCCTTCTATTCCGACTACCAGGACAACGCGGCCCTGGCCGCGCTGGTCAAGGCGGTCGGCGGCGTCGCCAACATCAACAACAACGCCATCGACGCTTACATCATGGCGCTGCTGTTCCAGAACGCTGTGCAGAAGGCGGTGGCCAACGGCGGGACCCTGGACCGGGCGACGCTCTTCACCGCGCTCAAGAGCGAGACCTCCTTCGACGCCGACGGCATCATCGGCCCGACCAACATAGGCGGTCACCAGCCGTCCGCCTGTGACGTGATAGCCCAGGTCGTCAACGGCCAGTGGCAGCGGGTGTACCCGGCCAAGGCCGGGACCTTCGACTGCAACCCCGCCAACCTGGTGACGATCAAGATGAAAGTCACGGCCTAGGGAACACGGAGTCATAGGGAACACGGAGTAGAGCCATGGCCGACTTCACCACCACCGATTACTTCAGCGACGAGTCCGTCGCGGCCGACACCTATCCGTACTTCGACTTCCTGCTGGAAGGCCGGCGGGTATGGCGGGAGCCGTACCACGGGGTGGTGTTGGTGGCCGGGCACGAGGAGGTGCTCGCCGTGCTGCGGGACACGGCGAGCTTCTCCAACTGCAACATCGTGGCCGGGCCCGGTTTCCGGTTCCCGGTCGAGCTCACCGGCGACGACGTCACCGAACAGGTTGGGCGCTGCCGTGACGCGCTGCCGATGAGCGACCAGATCATCACCTTCGACCCGCCCAAGCACACGGCGCACCGTGCACTGCTGATGGGGCTGATCACACCCAAGCGCCTCAGGGAGAACGAGGAGTTCATGTGGCGGCTGGCCGACCGCCAGCTCGACGTGGTGCTGCCAGCCGGCCAGTGCGAGTTCATTGACGACTTCGCGCAGCCCTACACCCTCCTCGTCATCGCCGACCTGCTCGGAGTCCCCGAGTCCGACCATGAGTCCCTGCTGCGCCGGTCCGGCGCCGGACGGCGTCTGCTGGGCGAGGCGGGCGAGGACGCGGGCAGGCCCGATCACCCGCTGGACTTCCTCTACGGCTACTTCGCCGAGCGCGTCGGGCAGCTCAGGGACTCCCCGCGCGCCGACGTGCTGACCGGCATGGCGCGGGCAACGTTCCCGGACGGCTCCCTGCCGGAGCCGGTGGACGTCGCCCGGATCGCGGCGAACCTGTTCTCGGCCGGCCAGGAGACCACGGTGCGGCTGCTGAGCACGGCCCTGCGGCTGATCTGCGACCAGCCCGGACTCCAGCGGCGACTGCGCGAGAACCGCGCGCTTATCCCGCGGTTCATCGAGGAGACACTGCGGCTTGAGAGCCCGATCAAGGGCGCCTTCCGGCTGGCGCTGAAGACCACCACCCTGGCCGGAGTCGCGATCCCGGCCGGCACGACGATCATGCTGCTGCACGGGG
This sequence comes from Trebonia sp., assembly GCA_050013875.1. Classification (GTDB taxonomy): domain Bacteria; phylum Actinomycetota; class Actinomycetes; order Streptosporangiales; family Streptosporangiaceae; genus Trebonia. The sequence goes on from JBEKEK010000001.1 coordinate 37,394, forward strand.
CGACCGGCCGGGACCCCCGGCAGTTCGAGTGCCCCCATGAGTTCCGCATCGACCGGCCCAACGTCCGTCAGCACATCTCCTTCGGCGCCGGCATCCACACCTGCCCAGGAGCGCCCTTGGCGCGGGCCGAGGGACGGGTCGTCCTTGAGCGCCTATTCGACCGCACGACGGAGATCCGCGTCTCGGAAGCCGCGCACGGCCCAGCGGGCGCACGCCGCTACGACTACCTCCCGACCTACATGATCCACGGGCTGAGCAGCCTCAACCTGGAGTTCAACTAGGGGCACGCCGGGAAAGACGCTATGGGATCGCGAAGCGGTAACCCTCGTCGAGAAGCCTGGGAAGCACGATCTTCAGCGCGGCCACGGTCTCGGACCGGTCGCCGCCGCCGTCATGTTCCAGGATGATCGACCCGGACTTCGTGGTCTTCATAATGGTGCCGACGATCTCGCGTACCCCGGGCCGTGACCAGTCGCGCGGATCGACCGACCAATCCAGCGGGATGAGCCCCTCGGCCGCGCAGAACTTGAGCACCCGCGGCGACCAGGCCCCGTAGGGCGCGCGGAACATACGCGGTTGCACGCCAGACGCGGCCTGGATGGCGTCGGTGGCCCGCGTGATCTCCGCGCGCTGCGCAGCCGCGCTCAGCGACGTCAGGTTGGCGTGATCCCAGGTGTGATTGATGATGGTGTGGCCGGCTTCCGCGACGTCTTTCGCTACCGCCGGGTAGTAGCTCACGTTCTCCCCGACCATCGAGAAAGTCGCCCGGACGCCGTACCTTTCCAGAACCCGCAGTACCTGGGGGGTATAGACCGGACTCGGTCCGTCATCGATGGTCAGGGCGATGACATGGGGTCCGTCGTCCAGGTAGTACACCGGCTGGGCAGGGACAGGGCCGCGGACGGCGTCGACTCGGGCCGGCTCGCGGGTCGGCGACGGGCCGGCCGCGGCGACCGCCCGCCGGGCCGCGGGCGGCGCGGTGCTGCCTCGGGCCGTGCTGCCGGCTGGTGCCGCGCTCGCAGCACGGGTGCCGTGGCGCCCGGCCAGCGTGCCGATCCCGACCAACACGCCGCCGGCCGCGACCACGAGCAGGCGGCGGCGCTCTACATTCGGCCCTCGGTCCGGTGCCGACCTGAAATGATCCGGCATGTACGCAGATCGCCTCCTTGGTACCGATTGGCCCCTTGCCTTTTCCAGCCATAATGACGGCATCAGGCGATTTGCGGCCGCATTAGGGGCATCGGGCGGAGGCGTGTCGCGGGCTGGTTGGTGCTCCACGCGACGCCGTGCACGCATCGACTGGGTCCACGTGCACAGCAAGGAAGGTCTGCACGGTGCGCCGCGACAGGAACCTGTCCTGGGCGATGTCCGAGGTCGACGTCGGGCATCCCGGAGCGGCGATCGGCGAGGCTATGGTGGTCAGTGTGGATGTCCTGACCAGAAATAACGTCACGCTTAGCGGTCAGGCCGGCGGCCAGCCGATGGTTTTCGCGCACGGATACGGATGCGACCAGAACATGTGGCGCCTGGTGGCGCCCGCCTTCTCCGGCACGTACCGGACCGTCCTGTTCGATTTCGTGGGGGCCGGCGGCTCCGACCTGTCGGCCTACGACCCGCGGCGGTACAGCGGCCTGGCGGGCTACGCGAGTGACGTGATCGACGTGCTCACGGCGCTGGACCTGCGGGACGTGATCTTCGTCGGGCATTCGGTCAGCGCGATGATCGGGGTGCTCGCCGCCGCCAGGGAGCCGGAACGTTTCGCGGCGCTGGTGCTGGTGGCCCCGTCGCCGCGCTACATCAACGACGAAGGCTACGCCGGTGGCTTCACCGAGGCCGACATCGAGGATCTGCTCGTCTCGCTTGACCGCAACTACCTGGGCTGGTCAAGCACCATGGCCCCGGTGATCATGGGCAATGGCGACCGGCCCGAGCTCGGCGCCGAGCTGACCGCCAGCTTCTGCCGGACCGACCCGGAGATCGCCAAGCGTTTCGCGCGGGCCACCTTCCTCTCCGACAACCGCACCGACCTGGCCCGGGTGAAGCTGCCGACGCTGGTGCTGCAGTGCTCCGACGACCCGATCGCGCCGGACAACGTGGGCGAGTACGTGCACGCCCAAATTCCCGGCAGCACGCTGGTCAGGTTGCGGGCCACCGGCCATTGCCCTAACCTGTCCGCTCCGGCCGAGACCACCGCGGCCATCGCGGCCTTCGTCGGCAAGACCAGCTGCCCCGCCACCCAGGGCAGCCTCGATGTCCCATGACGCTGTCACGGCCGCGTTCTACGCGGCCCTGGCCGATGACGACCCGGACGAGCTGTACGACAACGCGCCCTGCGGTTATCTGTCGACGCTGCCCGACGGAACCATCATCAAGGCCAACGCGACCTTTCTGGCCTGGATCGGCTATCGCGGCGAGGCCCTGATCGGCAAGCGCCGTTTCCAGGACCTGCTCGCCACCGGGGACCGCATCTTCTACCAGACCCATGCGGCCCCGCTGCTGCTGATGCAGGGCATGCTCAGGGAAATCGCCGTCCAGGTGGTAAGCGCCTACGGCGAGCGCCTCCCCTTGCTGATGAACGCGCTGCTCAAGCGGGGTGAAGACGGTGAGCCGGTGGTTGTCCGGACCGTCTTCTTCGACGCCAGCGAACGCCTGGCCTACGAGCGCGAGCTGATCGCCGCCCGGCAGCGGGCCGAGGAGTCCGAGGCCCGGGCCCGGGTACTGGCCCAGACCCTGCAGCAGTCGTTCCTGCCGCCCGCCATCGTCACCGTGCCCGGCCTGGACGTCGGCGGCGCCTACCGTCCGGCCGGCGACGGCAGCGAGGTCGGCGGCGACTTCTACGACGTGTTCCAGACCAGCCTGGCGACGTGGGGCGTCGTGCTTGGCGATGCGTGCGGCAAGGGCGCGGCGGCCGCGGTGGTGACCGCGCTGGCGCGGTACACGGTCCGGGCCGAGGCAATGCATGTCCGCTCCCCCGCCGGGGTGCTCGCGGGGTTGCATCAAGCCCTGCTCAGCTATTACCCGCGGACCTTCTGCACGGTGCTGTTCCTGCTGCTTGACCAGGTGCCGGACGGCCACCGGCTGACGATGGCGACCGGGGGCCATCCGCTGCCACTGTGCCGCCGCGCCGACGGCAGCATAGAGACGCTCGGGCAACCCGGCCGCTTCCTCGGCATGGTGAAGGCCGCCGACGTCAGCGAGTCCACAGCCGTGCTGCGCCCAGGCGACAGGGTGGTGCTGTACACCGACGGGGTGACCGAGGCGCGCGCGGGCGACGCGTTCTTCGGTGAAAGCAGGATCGCCGAGGTGCTCGCCGACTCGGCCGGGCTGCCGGCCCAGGCGGCGGCCGACGCGCTGGTGGCGGCGGCGGTCGCCTTCCAGCATGGGCAGGCCCGTGATGACATCGCGGTCGTCGTGCTCAGCAAGCCGCCCGTCTCCTAGCTGACCGGGCGCGGCGGTCGGTAAGGGAGAAACCCACGGTCCGTTCGGTATGAAAGATTGTGATCTGACAGGAAGGGACCCGCCAATGCCGACCCGTGACCGCATCATCTCCCCGGAAGGGATCGCGTTCCGCGACCTTAACGGCAACGGTGTCATGGAGCCCTACGAGAACCCGGACTTGCCCGCGGCCGAGCGGGTGGCGGACCTGCTGGCCAGGATGACCCTGGAGGAGAAGGCCGGCCTCATGATGATCTCGATCCTGGAGCCGGGCGAGGACGGCGCGATCGTGGCGGACGGGGGGCTGTTCCCCGACTCGGCCAGCACCCTGATCCAGGGCAAGCAGATGAGCCATTTCAACGCGCTGCGGCTGCCAGGCCCCCGTTTCGCGGCCCGCTGGAGCAATCTGCTGCAGGATACGGCGGCCGGCACCCGGCTCGGCATACCGGTCACGCTCTACACCGACCCGCGGCACGCGTTCGCGGAGAACCTGGGCGCGGCGATCGCCGCCGGCGCCTTCTCCCAGTGGCCGGAGACGCTCGGGTTCGGCGCGATCGGCGACCCGGAACTGGTGGAGCGATTCGCGGGCATCGCCCGGCAGGAATACCTCGCGGCCGGGATCCGGGGCGCCCTGCATCCGCAGATCGACCTCGCGACCGAGCCGCGCTGGGCCCGCGCCGCGGGCGGGTTCGGCCAGTCCGCCGAGACCACCGAGCGCCTGCTCACCGCCTACCTGCGGGGCTTCCAGGGCGAGCGGCTGACGCCGTCAAGCGTGGCCTGCATGACCAAGCATTTTCCCGGCGGCGGGCCGCAGCTTGACGGGGAGGACCCGCATTTCCCCTACGGACGCGAGCAGGTCTACCCCGGCGGCGGCTTCGAATACCACCTGCGGCCGTTCCTCGCCGCCATCAAGGCCGGCACCGCCGCCCTGATGCCCTATTACGGTCTGCCCGTCGGGCTGGCACTGCCCGACGGCACGGCGGTGGAGGAAGTCGGGTTCGGGTTCAACCGCACCGTGATCACCACGCTGCTGCGCGAGCAGCTCGGGTACGACGGCATCGTGTGCACCGACTGGGGCCTCATCACCGACCGGCAGGTGGCCGGCTTGCCGTTCCCCGCCCGCGCCTGGGGGGTGGAGCAGCTGGGCAGGGCTGACCGGGTGGCGCGGGTCATCGAGGCCGGGTGCGACCAGTTCGGCGGCGAGAGCTGTCCCGAGCTCATCGTCGAGCTCGTCCGCGCCGGGCGGATCACCGGGGAACGCCTCGATGCCTCGGTACGGCGGCTGCTGCTTGTCAAGTTCGAACTCGGGCTGTTCGACGACCCCTACGTCGACGAGGACGCCGCGGCACTCACCGTCGGCCGCCCGGACTTCACCGCCGCCGGGCTGGACGCACAGCGGCGCTCCCTGACCCTGCTCAAGAACGACTGCCCGCGGGGACTGCCACTACTGCCGCTGGCCCGGGGAACCCGCGTCTACGCCCCCGGCCTCAGCGACGATCGGCTCCGCAAGTACGCGATCCCAGTGCCCGGGCCGGCCGGGGCGGACGTCGCCATCCTGCGCCTGCGGGCACCTTACGAAGCGCGCGGCGATTACTTCCTCGAGAGCTGGTTCCACGCGGGAAGCCTCGACTTCGATGCGGGCACGCTGGCCCGCGTCGCCGAGCTCAGCCGGACCACGCCGGTCATCATCGACGTGTACCTCGACCGTCCCGCGATCCTGAGCCCGCTGGCGGGCGATGCCGCCGCCATCATCGTCAACTACGGCTGCGCCGAGGAGTCCCTGCTCGATGTGCTCTTCGGCGCGGCCGCACCGCAGGGCCGCCTGCCGTTCGAACTGCCCCGGTCGATGGCCGCCGTCGAGGCATCCCGTCCCGACGTGCCGTCCGACACCGCCGATCCGCTCTACCCCTACGGGTTCGGCCTCTCCTATGAACGCGCTAGTCCTCCATGAGGCTCGGGAGCAGCGCGCCGAAGCGTTCCTCCAGTTCGCCGGGCTGCTGCAGGCCCCGGTCGAAGAGCCGCTTGACCCGGAGGTCAGTCTCGGGCAGCTCCAGGGCCTGCCGGAACGCCTGCTGGCTGAGCCTGATGTGGTCAGCCGACGGCAGCGTGAGGTCGTTCACCAGCGACTTGGCCGCGCCCAGGGTGCCGCGGTCGAAGGCGGCGATGCGGCGGGCGAAGGCGTCGGTGAACCGGTCGAGCTGCGGATCGGCCACCGTCCGGTTGATGATGCCGTAGAGCTCGGCCGTCGGCCCGTCGAAATCATCGGAGCCGAGGACGATCTCGAGGGCGCGGCCGCGCCCGGCCAGCAGCGCGAGCCGGTCGATCCCGCCCGTTCCCGGGACGAGCCCGGACCCGACCTCCGGCTGCCCGATGAGCATGTTCTCCCGGCTGCCGAACCGCAGGTCGAGCCCGAGGACGAACTCGCTTCCGAGGCCACGGGCCCGGCCGCGGATCTTGGCGATGCTGACGACGGGAGACCGGCTCAGCCGGGTCAGGATGTCCTGGGTGATAGGCAGCCCGGTCGGGCCGAGGCGCCGGCTTACCTCCGCTGAAGCCCCGGTGAGGTCGAAGTGCGCGAGGTAGTAATCGGCGTTCCCGGTCTCAAAAACGACCACCTTGACCTGGTCGTCGGCTTCGATCTGGTCAACCAGGCCGGACAGGGCCGTGAGCATCGCGCCGTCGATGACGTTCAGCGGCGGGTTGTGGAAGATCGCCACCCAGTAGGCGGGCGTTACCTGCCTGATCCGCAGTACCTCACCAGGGGTCCTCATGCCGGTCCCCCTTACCCGAGGATCTTCAGCAGCCGCTCGGCCAGGACTTCGGCCGAGTTGGGGTTCTGCCCGGTGATCAGGTTGCGGTCCTCCACCATGTACGGCTCCCAGATCGGGCCGCGGCTGAACTGGACGCCGACCTTCTCCTTGATGTCGGTCTCGAGCAGCCAGGTGGCCCTGGGGGCTAGCCCGACACCCTCCTCCTCGTCATTGGTGAAGCAGGTGATCCGGTAGCCCTTGAACGGCGACTCGCCATGGATCCGGGTGGCCAGGATCGCGGCCGGGCCGTGGCATACGATCGCGAGCGGCTTCCCCGAGGCGAGCTGGGCGGTCAGCAGCCGGCCCGCGTCGGCGTCGAAGGCCAGGTCCGACATCGGGCCGTGGCCGCCGGGCAGGTAGACCGCGTCATAGTCCTCGAGGCGGACGTCCGACAGCTGCAGCGGCCGCCGCATCACCTCGGCCGAGCGGATGATGGCCTCCAGGTCCAGGGCTCGCTGATCGCCGCCGACCATCGAGGGGCGCAGGCTCATCATGTCGACGTTGGGCGTCGTGCCGTTGGGTGTCGCCACCACGACCTCGTGGCCCGCGTCGGTGAGCGTCTTGTAGGGGTTCGCGAACTCCTCGGCCCAGTAGCCGGTGGCGTAGCGCGTGCCGTCCTTCAGCACCCAGTAGGTGGCCCCGCTGACTATGAACAGTATCTTCGCCATCACGCATTCTCCTTCTCGTCTGCTTGTCTGCCTGCGACCATGCTTGCGCTGACGGGTCCGCGTCGCGCCCGTGAAACTCACGGGGCGGCCCCCCGGCGGCCCTGCACGACGCGGTCCCCTCTTGACACAGGAATCGCTGGCGCGTCGCGCCGGGATCGGGGGGACCGACCCGCAGGCCTGGGCGGACCTGGCCGAGGCACACAATCAGCCGCTGTTCGCGGCGGTGCTCGATGCCGCGGCGGTTGGCGCGGGCAGTCACGTGCTCGACGTGGGCTGCGGGTCCGGGCTGACGCTGGTGCTGGCGGCGCGGCGCGGCGCGGTGCCCAGCGGCCTGGACATCAGCCCGGGCCTGCTCGGCGTGGCCCGTGCGCGGTTGCCCGATGCCGACCTGCGCGAGGGCGACATGGAGGCGCTGCCGTTCGGCGACGCCGCGTTCGACGCCGTGGTGGGGATCAACGCGTTCCAGTTCGCGGGCGACCCACGGCGGGCACTCCGGGAGGCGGCCAGGGTCACCCGCCCGGGCGGGCTGGTGGTCGTCAGCCTGTTCGCCGCGCCCGGGCGTTCCCAGGGCACGGTCGTGCACGAGGCGATGAGCGGCCTCTCCCCGCCGGAGCAGGCCGGCGACCACGCGCCCTACGCCCTGTCCGCACCAGGCAACCTGGAGAACGCCCTGGCGTCCGCCGGCCTGCACGTGGTGGACATGGCAGAGGTGGTGTGCCATTGGCGTTACACCTCGATGGAAGACGCCAGCCGCGGTCTCCTTTGCTCCGCTGGTGGCGCCCGGGCGTGCGAAGCGGCGGGCGAGCCCGCCGTCCACGAGGTCCTCGCCAAGGCTCTGCGGCAGTTCCAGGACGCTCAGACCGGCGTTGTGACCATGAAGAACACGTTCCGCTTGGTCGCCGCGGGCCGGTGAGCCGCGGGAGAACACCCGGCTTTGACTGATCTCGATATTCACGCGAATATTGGAGGCCATGACGCTTCCGCTTGAGGGCATTACCGTCGTTTCCGTTGAGCAGGCGGTCGCGGCCCCGCTCGCCACCCGCAACCTGGCCGACCTCGGCGCCCGGGTGATCAAGGTAGAGCCCCCTGGCGGTGACTTCGCCCGAGACTACGACCACGTGGTGCACGGCACCGGCGCCCACTTCACCTGGCTCAACCGCGGCAAGGAGTCCGTCGCGGTCGACCTCAAGGCCGGCGAGGGACGCGCGGCCGTGCAGCGCCTCGCGCGGCGGGCCGACGTCTTCGTGCAGAACCTGGCGCCGGGCGCGGCGCGGCGGCTCGGACTTGACCCGGCGGAACTCCGGGCGGACAGCCAGCGGCTGGTCACGGCCAGCATCTCCGGGTACGGCACCGGCGGCCCGATGGAGCAGCGAAAGGCCTACGACATGCTCGTTCAGGCCCAGGCAGGGGTGATCTCCATCACCGGCACCGCCGAGACAGCGGTCAAGACCGGCATCCCGACGGCCGACATCGCCTCCGGCATGTACTGCGCCCAGGCGGTCCTGGCCGCCCTGCTGCGCCGGGAGCGTACCGGGGAGGGCGCCACCATCGACGTATCCATGCTCGAGGCAACCGTGGAATGGATGGGGTACGCGCTCTATACCCAGATGTACACCGGCATCCAGCCCGCGCGGATGGGCCTTAGCCACGGCTCCGTCGTCCCCTACGACTCCTTCCCCACCCGCGACGGCCAGGTTCTCATCGGCGTCCAGAACGACAGTGGCTGGCTCGCCCTGGTCAATGAGGTCCTCGCCGCCCCCGAACTGGCCGCTGACCCGCGGTTCACCACCAACGTGCTGCGGGTGCGGCACCGCGGCGAGTGCGACGCGGCCGTCGCCGCCCAGACCGTACGGTGGCCCACCGCGGAGCTTGACGCCCGGCTGACCGCCGCCGGCGTCCCCGCCGCCCAGGTCAACGAGCTCGACCAGGTCGTCAAGCACCCGCAGCTACGGTCGCGCGACCGCTGGCGGACGATCCGGACCGAGCACGCCCCGGTCGAGGCGCTGCTGCCGCCGGCCACCTTTGCCGACAGCGAAGCCCGGATGGGCGACGTCCCCGCCCTCGGCCAGCACACCCGCGCACTGCTCATCGAATCGGGCCTTGACGCGGCCGCCGCCGACGACGCGATCAGCCGCGGCGTCGCCCGGCAGGCCCCGTTACCAGAGGTCCTTGGTGACGTCGGCGAAGGCACGGGCGTTGCTGATCTGCGCCGCCGCGTCGCCGTCGGCCAGCCGGATAGAGACTCCCAGGTGGCTGGCGCCGCACTGGCGCCAGAACTGAACCAGCATCCGCCACCGCGCGGGCTCGGTCAGCCGGAGCACCAGACGGGCCTCGAAGCCGAAGGCGTCCGGATCGCGCCCCTGCTCGGCCACCCGGCCGCGCAGGTCGCCAAGCACCGACCGGGCACGCTCGGGGCGGAGCGAGGCCGGCGCGAGGAGCTTGAACCCGTCGGCGATCCGCGCGATCCGGTCGAGCGCGCGTGGACCGGGCAGGCCGCCGGCCGCGATCGAGCCCGCGCCCATCCACACCGGGATCGGCCGGCCGGGGCGCGGGCTTATCCCCACCTGGTCCAGCCGGAAGAACTCACCGTCGTGGGTGACCACGCGCTCGGCCCACAGGCGGCGCAGCAACTCGACCTGCTCCTCGAACCGGCGGCCGCGGGTCGCGGGCGTCACCCCCAGGGCCGCGCATTCGCGGTCGTTCCAGCCAATGGCGGCCACCAGGCGGACCCGGCCACCGCTGAGCAGGTCGGTCTCGGCCGCCTGCTTGGCCGCCAGAACCGGCGGATACAGCGGCAGCAGAACCACGGCCGGGCTCAGCTCGATGCGCTCGGTCACCCCGGCCAGGAAGCCAAGCAGGGTGAAGGGCTCATGCCAGGGCTCGTCGAAGGTGAACCGGGGCGTCGGCCAGGGACTGTCAGCGGCCGCGGCGACGTGCCCGGAGAACCCGAGATAGTGATAGCCAATCTCCTCGGCCGCCTGCGCGTAGTCGCGGATCTCCTGCCGGGCGGCGAAGTAGGGGACGTCGATGCCTACCCGCACCGGTTAGCCATGGTCCTCGCCGAGCAGCGGTGACACCGCCTCGATAAGCCGGTCAAGCTCGTCCAGGTCCTTGCCGCACGGCTGGAGCTTGAGCAGGTCGCAGCCCGCGTCCCTGGCCGCCCGGGCGTAGTCGGCGATCCGGCCGGGGGTGACCGCGACGGCGTTGACCACGTCCTCCTTGAGTAGCCGGTCATGGCCGTAGAAGTGGGCCAGGTAGGCGCGGGCGGTGTCCCGGCCGCCCGGGTCCAGCGTGAAGTACGCGCCGGCGATGATGACCGGATCGCCCGCCCGTCCGGCGTCGGCCCAGGCCCGCCGCACCCTGCTTACCTTCTCGTTCAGCGGCTCAGGTCCGGCCCCTTGGCCGCGGGGGTTGCCGGAATGCCCGTAGGCGACGCCGTCCCTGATGTCGGCGATCCAGCCGCAGATCCAGCCGTCCCCGTAGTTGACTGTGCGCTGGACGGACTTCACGAGGCCGCCGATCAGCAGCCGCGGGCCCTCCGCGCGCAGCGGCACGGGGCCGATCCGGCGGCCGGTCCACTCGCGCTCGCCCCGCCAGATCGCCCGCAGCTCGGCGAGCTGCTCGTCGAAGATCGCACCGCGCCGCTCCCACGACACCCCGCAGGCCTCGTAGTCGTCCGGGCGCCCGCCCAGCCCGACCCCGACAAGCAGCCGGCCGCCGGACAGGTTGTCCAGCGACGCGAGTTCCTTGGCCAGCAGCGCGGTCGGCCGCAGCGGGGTCATCAGGATGCTCGTCACCAGGTCGATCCGGCTGGTCGCGCCGGCCGCGTAGGCCAGCGCGATGAGCGGGTCGTAGTTCTCGTAAACGATCCGGTCGAGCAGGCCCACGCAGCTCAGCCCGGCCTGCTCGGCTCGCCGCGCCCACTCGGCGATGATTTCCGGTCGTATCTTCTCGCCCACCAGTGGCAGGCCGACCCCGATCTTCACGGACTCTCCTCGATGATCTCGATCCATGCCTGGTCCAGGACGTCCTGGCCAGCTTCATCGGTCGCGCGCAGCGCCCAGGCCGCGCCCGGGCCGGACGGGCCGGCGCTCACGGCCAGGGTGTCCCCCGGGTGCACGGGCCGGCGGAACCGGGCACCGAACCCAGTGACGCCGCCGATGCGGCCGCCGAGCATACGCGACAGCGCCAGGCCGACATGGCCGAGGACGGCCACGCCGTGCAGCGTGGGCGGGCCAAGCCCGGCCGAGGCGGACGCGCTCCCGTCGGCGTGCAGCGGATCGGGGCCTGGCTCGCCCGCGACCAGCGGGAGCAGCAGCCGGTAGAGCGGGATGGCGCGCGGGTCGATCCGTACCGCGGCCGTCAGCCAGGCGTCCCCGCCAACCGGGGACGGCCCGCGGGAAGGATGCGGATCTGGCCAGGGACCGGTCTGGCCGACGGCCTGCCGGTCCCCGCCGCCGCGGAACAGCACGCAATGACGTCCGCTCAGCAGCGGGCCGCCCGGCCCGGCGGTGGTGGTCGTCAGCCACACCAGCAGCGCCGACGGCTTCACCTCGTAGCCGGTGACGCGGACCCGGGTGGCGGCCTGGCCGGCGACCGGCACCGGCCGGTGCACCCGGTAGGCCAGGCTCGCGGCCACCGCGCCTGGCTGCTCCGCCCAGATGGTCCGGTGCAGGTGCGGGACCCAGGGGCCGGCCGCGAAGGTCGCGAACGTCGGCAGCATCCGCGGGCCGGCCGCCTCGTCCAGGTAGGCGGGGTCATGTTCCGGGTCGGCGCCGACCGCCAGCGCATAGGTCAGCACGTCGCGCAGCTCCCAGCGGGCGGTGATCTCGGGCGACTCGTAGCCCAGCCAGGAGCGCGCCCGGCCGACGGCGAGCGCGCTCATGAGGCGCTGCGGGCCGGACCGGGGTGCCCCGCGCCCGCCACCTGGTCCAGCAGGCCGGCGACCGCGTCATCGCCGCACCCGGTTTCGCGCAGAATCTCCTCGGTGTGCTGGCCAAGGCACGGGGCCGGCCCGCCGTAGCGAGCCGGGGTGGCGCTGAAGTGGAACGGCAGCCCCTGGTAACGGTGCCGCCCCGCCTCGGGATGCTCGACATCGACGAAGAACCCAAGCGCGGCTAGCTGCTGGTCGTCGTGCAGGTCCCGCCCGGACAGCACCGGCGCGGCCGGTACCCCGGCCTGCTGCAGGACGCGGGCGGCGGCGGCGTTGTCAAGCACGGCTGCCCAGGCGGCCACGGCCCCGTCGATGTCGCCGGTCCGGGCCAGCCGGCCGGCCGCGGTGGCAAGGCCGGGGTCCGACGCCAGGTCCGGGCGGCCGATCACCGCGCACAGGGCTGCCCACTGCGCATCGGTCTGCACGGCCAGCGCCACCCAGCGGTCCGCACCGGCGCAGCGGTACGCGTCGTGCGGCGCCGCGTGGGCGCTGCGGTTGCCGTGCGGGGTGAACTCGGCCGGCCGCTCCGGGTCGGCCAGCAGGAACTCGCCGACCCAGTGCAGCAGCCCTTCCCGCTGCGCGAACTCCACGTACTGGCCGCGCCCGGTGCTCATCCGCGCGTGCAGCGCGCCGAGCACGGCGCAGGTGGCGGTGAACGCGCCGATCGGATCGGCATAGGCCGGGCCGGTCCGCACCGGAACCCCGTCGCCGTATCCGTTCAGGGCGGTCATGCCGGCCAGCGCCTCCATCGTCGGCCCGACGCCGAGGAAGCCCGCGAGCGGCCCGCCTGCCCCGGCCGATGGCATCTCCACCATGATGATGTCCTCGCGCAGGCGGCGGGCATCGTCGTAGCCGAGGCCGAGCCTGGCCAGCACCCCCGGGGCGTAGTTGCTGATCACGACGTCGGCCCGACGGACCAGCGCGGCCAGCACCGGGGCGGCGGCGGGCGACTTGAGGTCGAGGGCGAGCGAGCGCTTGCCGTGGTTCTGGGTGTTGAACCAGTTATTCCGGTTGAAGGGCCGGGGACCGGGGTCAAAGTCCGGGTAGCGGTTCCCCTCGCCGCCGTCGGCCGGGCCGCGCCAGGCGTCCATGGCCGTGGCCGCCTCCACCTTGATGACGTCGGCCCCGAACGCCGCCAGGATGCGGCCGGTCATCGGGCCGGCCCAGGCCGTCGTCAGCTCGACGACGGTCACGCCGGCCAGCGGCAGCGGCCGCGGCGGCCGCGGCGGCCGCGGTCCCTGGCCGGCGGGAGCCTGGTCCGCGGGAGCCCGGCCCACGGCAGCCCGGCCCACGGCAGCCCGGCCCACGGCAGCCCGGCCCACGGGGGCCGGAAGGTCCGGGGCCGGGCGCGGGCCGGCCAGCGGAGTGCCGCTCATCCGGAACAGCGGGCCGAGCAGCGGCCGCGGCCGGCCGTGGTGCTCGACGCTGCGCCAGAATCCTCGGGCGGCCAGATGCTCGCACGCACGGACGTCGGCCAGACTCATCACCGGCGCGGACATGATGCCAGCCCGCTGGGCCGCCGCCACGGTGTCGGCGACGGAGCGGTCCTTCAGCAGCGGGGCCAGCCCGGCGGCGGCCTCGTCCCAGCGCTTGACGAGCTGGGCGAAGGTCGCGAAGCGGGGGTCGTCGCCGAGTTCTGGCGCACCGAGGACGCGGCACAGCCCGGCCCACCGTCCCGGCGGGCAGAACAGCACCGCCCACCCGTCGCGGCAAGCGAACACCTCGCAGGCGCCGGCGTAGCGGTGCCTGGTAGGGAAGCTGCCGTTGTAGGAGTACCGGGTGACCAGGTTCTGCGACATGGCCGCGGCCACCTCGTGCACGTTCAGCTGCACCTGCTGGCCCAGCCCCGAGCGGCGCCGTTCCAGTAGTGCGGCCATCGCCGCCGCCGCCGCGGCCGCGCCGGCCGAGTAATAGGCCCGCTGGCCGGCGCCGTAGAGCGGTTCGCGGGTGCCTCGCCCAGTCTGGAACATCAGCCCGGACAGCGCCTGGTGGATCATGTCGCTGCCGGCCCAGCCGGCGTACGGGCCGTGGTCGGCGAAGTCGGTCACCAGGCAGACAACCCGGTGCCCATCGGCCCGGAGCAGGCGGGCGGTGGTGTCATCGTCGGCGATCACCGCGTCGCAGGTGGCGGCCAGCCGCGCCGCCGCCGCGATCCGGTCGGGTCCGGCCGGGACCGTCACGGCCCTCTTGCCCGCGTTCAGGTGCCAGAACAGGGCCGAATCGCCCGCCGCGGTGCTGGGCGGAAGCGTCCGCACCCGGCTGCCGCCCGGCGGCTCGGCCAGCAGCACCTCCGCCCCGAGGTCGGCCAGGATGCGCCCGGCGAACTGCCCGGCCACGCCATCGGAGATGTCCAGCACCAGGAAGCCGGCCAGCGCGCCCGTTCCGTCCTGCCCGGCCGGGACAGGGGCGGGGTCAGTCTCGGCGGGGCTCACTCAGTTCTCCGGCGCCTCGACGTAGGGCACCACCTCGGTGGCGAACATCTCCAGCGAGCGCAGCGAGAAGTCGAAGGCGGCGTCGCCGGTGTGGAAGGTGCACAGCAGGCGGTCGATGCCGCGCGCCTTGATCCGGGCGACCTGCTCGCGGCACTGCTCGACCGTGCCGGCGATGAGCAGCCCGTCGTCGATCATGGTCTCGAGGGTCGAGGCCACGAACGCGTCGTAGGACGGCCGGTGGCCGCGGTAGGTGGCGTCGCCGTCGCCCGGGCGGTCTGTCACCGACTGGGCGAAGTGCGCCTGCTTCTGCTCGAAGTCCTTGCGGAAGTGCTCGTGCGCCTCACGCTCGCTTGGGGCCACCGCCACGTGCGCGGCGATGGCGAACTTGCCCTCACCCGGCCGGTCCGGCTGGTACTGCTGCCACCACTTTCTGTAGAGGGCAAGCCGCTCGTCGGCGAAGGACCGGGTCAGCAGCGAGGTGGCGCAATTGAGGCCGAGCCTGGCGCACTTCTCGACCGAGGCCTCGCTGCCCGCGCTCATCCACAGCGGCGGCACCGGCTGCTGCGTCGCCTCCGGGATGGCCACCGCGCCGCGGCCATGCCACCAGGGCGTGTCAAAGTCCACGGTCTGGCCCCGCAGCAGCCGGGTGACGATGTCGTAGGAGGCGTCGAACATGTCCACGGTGCTGTCGCGGTCGATCCCGAAGGCCGCCTGCTCGTGCCGGACCTGACCGCGTCCGAGCCCGATCTCCAGCCGGCCGCCGGACAGCAGGTCGAGGGTGCGGAACTCCTCGGCCACTCGCACCGGGTTGCTGAAGGGCAGGATGGTGACCATAGTGCCGATGCGCAGCCTGGTGGTCTGGGCGGCGATGGCCGCCGCCACCAGGTTCGGCGCCGAGGTGAGCGAGAAGGACGGCTGGCCGTGATGCTCGGTCAGGTACCAGCCGTCGATGCCGAGTTCCTCCGCCCGCCGGATGAGCCGGAGGAGATCGTTCATGGCGTCGGCGTGCGGCCTGCCTTCATAGGCACCGCCGAGTACGAATCCGTAGTAGTCCATGACAGCCAGGGCCTCTCTCTTATGTTTCGATAGCTGCTCGTCTTTAGCTGCGGTCTTGGTTGAGCTGGGCGGCCGCCGCCTGCCAGGCCGTGGTGGCGTCGGCGGCCCGGTAGGAAGGCAGCGAAGGATCATGGGCGAAGGCGTGACCGGCCGCGGGGAAGGTCAGCGTGCGCACCCCGGCCGCGCGCAGGTCGGCGATGTCGGCCGGGGCGATGAGCGGGTCGCGTTCCCCGGCGATGGCCAGCACCCGCTCGGGGCCAGCCAGGCAGTCCAGTGGCTCGGCCTGGCCCGGCGCGCGCCAGTGCTCGGGCAGCCTGATCATCCCGTAGAACGCGACGATGGCGCTGAACCGTGGCCGGGCGCTGGCCTTGAGCGCGTACATCCCGCCCAGGCAGAATCCGGCCAGCGCGACCGGTCCGCTGCTGAGCAGATCGGCCGCGGCCTCGAGCTCGTCGAGCTTGGCCTCGTCGGCGAACCGCGCCACCTGCTCGCTGCGGGCCTGCTCGCCCAGGTCCTGCAGGCCGGGGAACTGCTCGGGGGCCGCGACGCGCCACCGGTGCCGCTGCGCCAGCCGCAGGCACAGCTCGGTGTACATGCCGGTGAACCCGCGCAGCGACGCCGACAGCACCACGTCGAGGCGTACGTCGCCGTCGAGCGGCTCGGCCAGCAGGACCGGGGTGCCGCCGGGCAGGTAGCTCTCGGTGACCCGGGCGCGAACCCGGTCCCGGCGGCCGGCCGGGTCCTCGCCGAGGGTGCCGGGGGCGAAGCCGGACGCCGCGGTGGGGCGGAATCCGGCGTCAGGCATAGCAGCCGTCCGCGACGGCGGCGCCGGAGGGCGCCGCCTGCTGCTCCTTGAGCCCGGAGTGGGTGCCGAACGCCCGCTGGGCGTAAACCAACGGCAGGGCCGGCCTGCGGGCTATCCCGGCGACCGAGGCGACCAGGACGACATGGTCGCCGGCCAACACGAACTGCTCAACGTCGCAGGCCAGCCAGACCGGCGCGGCGGTCAGCCGGGGTAGCCCGGCATCGGCCGTCCAGGCGACACCGTTGAACTTGGCACCGCCCTTGCGGGCGAAGTTGAGCGCGAGGTCTTGCTGGCCGTCCGCCAGCAGGTTGACGCCCAGCCGGCGGGTGGCCCGCAGCCGGTGCAGCAGCTCGGAGTCGTGCGCCAGCGCCAGGCCGACCATCGGCGGCCGCAGCGAGAGCGACCAGAAGGCGCTGACGGTGGTCCCGAACGGATGGCCGTCGCAGGTGGTCGTCATGACCGTGACCGGCGCGCAGACGGCGGCCATGGCGTCCTTGAAAGCGTCGGTCGTGATCATCCGTCGCGCCCTCCGTGTCCCGGATGCCCCGTTTAACGGGGCTGTCTCCGACGGTAAGTCGGCCGCGGCAGCCGCGTCAATAGAATCTATAGATTCGAGATTAGATACTTTTCCGCGTTTGCCCTACGCTTGGTTGGCGTGGACACCTCTTCCGCGCCGGCCTCCGATCCCGGTCCGCTCACCCGGTTCACCTGGGCCGAGCGGAAGCTGAAGGACGCGATCATCCGGGGCGAGCTCAGGCCCGGCGACAAGGTCCTGGTCGCCAAGCTCGCCCGGGACTGGGAGTGCAGCCCCACCCCGCTGCGCGAGGCGCTGAGCGCGCTGGCCGCGGCCGGCTTCGTGGAGGCCATCCCGCAGCGCGGCGCCAGGGTCGCCGCGGTCTCCCCCGAGGACGCCCGGCAGGTTTACGAGCTGCGCATCCTGCTGGAGCCGATGGCGCTGGAGGACTCACTCGGCCGCGCGGACGAGGACTACCTGGTAGCCGTGTCGCGCTCGTTCGAGGACTTCCGAATGGTGGCAGGGAGAGGTCAGGCCGGCCTGGTGCAGTTCGAGGCGCACCGCGCGTTTCACGACGCGACGTACGCCCGCTGTTCGTCGGACTGGCTGTGCCGGCTCATCGGCCTGCTGGCCGATAGCAGCGCCCGTTACACCGCCCAGCTCGGGGAGCACGACGAGGTGGCGGAGCACCAGCGGATCCGTGACGCGATCCTGGCGGGCGACAGCGCGACGGCGGTCACCGCGCTTACCGCGCATCTGCAGCCGCGGCTGGACTGGGCACTGCAGCAGCTCTCCCAAGCTGGTCACGGGAGCTAGCCGAGCCGGCCCCCGAGCAGATCCGCCTGGCGGCGGACCTCCGCGGCAAGAGTGCCGAGGTCGCTTCCCAGTCGCTGAGCGGGGCCGGAGACGCTCAGCGCGAAGCGGGAGGTGCCGCTGGGGTCGGGTATCGCCGCCGCCACCGCGGTGAGGTCCGGCTCGCTTTCTGAGAAGTTGGTCGCGTAGCCCTGCTGGCGGACCTGTTCGAGCACCTCCTCAAGCTCGGCCCGGGTCCGCGGGGCCAGTTCGGTGCCGCCGCGCAGCCGGGAGCTTGGGTACCGGGCGCGCAGTTCCTCGGGGGTGAGGAAGGCCAGCAGGGTCTTGCCCGCGGCCGAGGCGTGGGCCGGGCCGCGTTGGCCGATGCGCGAGGCGGCCCGGATCACGTGGCGGCCCTCGACGCCGTCGAGGAAGACGGTCTCGGTACCCTCCAGAGTGAGCAGGTGAGCGGTCTCGCCGGTGTCGCTGGCTAGCCGCTCAAGCGTGAGCTTGGCCTCGGCGCGAATATCGGTGGCGCCGATCACCGCCACCGCCAGTTGCACCAGCGCGGGTCCGGCGCGGTACTCCTTGGAAGCCTCGTCCTGGCGCAGCAGGCCGGCGTCCTGCAGCGTGGTCAGCATGCGGTGCGCGGTGGACCGGGCCACGCCTAGCTCCTGCGCCACCGTGGCCACCCGCAGCGAGGGCCTGTCGCGCAGCATGAGCAAGATCTGCGCGGCGGTGCCGACCGACTCGATCGGATAGCTTGCAGGCACGGACACGGAGGCCGCTCCTTGGCGTATTGGTTGGTGGCCAGGCGCGGCCGGAATGGTAAGTGCATTCTGGCAGGCGTGCACGCACCGGTCACAGACTTGGGCCGGCCGCCGCCGTCTCGGTCCCGTGCCGGCGGCCGATGACCCGGGTAATGCCGAGGGCGACGATCAGCACCGCTCCCTGGAACACCGACTGCACCCACGGCGCCAGTCCGGCGAACACCAGCCCCGTCGAGCCGACTGCCACGAACAATACGGCCACCACGGTGCCCCACACGTTGAACCGGCCGATCTTGAATACGGTCGCGCCAAGAAAGACCGCCGCATAGGCGGGCAGCACGTATCCCTGGCCGACGTTCGGAGTAGCCGAACCCTGCTGCGACAGGTACAAGATGCCGGCCGCGCTGGCCAGTACGCCCGACGCGACGAAGGACAGGAACACCAGCCGCCGGACCGGCAGCCCGACGAGGGTTGCCGCGGAGCGGTTGCTTCCGGCCGCGTGCCAGTAGCGGCCGATTGGCGTGTGGTCAAGCACGTACCAGGCGATCAGCGCGACCACGACGAACGCGTAGAGCGAGCGGGGGACCCCGAGCCACAGGGCCGAGGTCAGCCCGAAGGTGGTCAGCGCGTTGCTTGGCACGAGGATGCTGTTCCCGCTGGCGTACAGCTCGATCAGGCCGGTGACGATGGTGGCCACCGCGAAGGTGATGATGAACGAGTTGAGCTTGCGGTAGGCCACTAGGTAACCATTGACGATCCCGATCACCAGACCGGTGCCCAGCCCGGCCACGATCGCGACCGCAAGCGGCTGGTGCAGCCGGACCATGAAGCCGGCCGTGATCATGGCAGAGAACTCCAGGGTGAGGCCGATGGAGAAGTCGAACTCGCCGGCTATCAGCGGGATGATCGCGGCCAGCGCGAGGACCCCGCCGACCACGACATCGGCCGCGATGTTGCGCATGTCGCTCAGCGAGGCGAAGTCGGAGCGCGACTGCGGCAGGACGCTGAACAGCACGCAGATGGCGATCAGCAAGATCAGCAGCGCGATGCGCTCCAGCGTCGCGACGCCGCGGCCGCCGCCGCCGTGCTCCGGCCTGCTGGCCTGGTGGCCGGCCGCGGCCGGGGCGCTGCCGCTGTCAAGGACCTTCTGGCCAAGCGGGTCGGTTGTCACGGTCCCACCTTCTCCTCATCGCCGTACGCCGCGCGGGCCAGCATCTCGCCGGTCATCCCCGGCCCGGACACCTCGCCCACGATGGCGCCGCGGGCCAGGATCAGCACCCGGTCCGCGTACTCGGCTAGTTCCTCGAAATCCGAACTGACCACCAGCACGCTGATCCCGTCCTCGGCGATGCTCTGCCGCAGGATGGCCCAGATCTCCGCCTTGGCGCTGATGTCGACGCCTTGCGTCGGCTCGTCCAGCAAGACAAGGCCGGGCTTGCGCAGCAGGACCCGCGCGACCAGCACCTTCTGCTGGTTGCCGCCGGACAGCGAGGACAGCAGCTGCCGGGGACTCTCGCAGCGGATCCGGAACCGCCCGATGGCCTCGCGGGCGTCACCCCGCTCCTGATCACGGCGGAACCGGCCGCCGCGCCAGTAGGCCGCGGTCCTGGACGCGGACAGGTTCTCGGCCACGCTCTGGTCGAAGAAGCCCACCTCGGCACGGTCTTCCGGCAGATAGCCGATCCCCGCCTCCATGGCCTGGGCCGGCGAGCTCACGCGCAGCGGCCTGCCGTTCAGTTCGACCTCCCCGGTCGCATCACCGCGCAGCCCGTACAGCGCGCGCAGGACCGAGGATCGCCCCGACCCGAGCAGGCCGGCGATGCCGACGATCTCACCGGCCCCGACCGCCAGGCCCACTTCCCGCAGCGGACCCCCGGCCAGGCCGGTCACCTGCAGTACCGGGCCCGCGCGGCCGGCCCGCGCGGCCGGCGCGGCCAGCACCGGCGCGCCCGCGGGCGCGCCGGTGATGGCCTCCGCCAGCTGCCCCTTGGTGACCGACTTGGCCGAGGTGGTGAGGATGTCGACACCGTCCCGCAAGACCGTGATGGTGTCCGCGACCTCCTGGACCTCCTCCACCCGGTGACTGACGTAGACGATCGCGGTGCCCTGGGCGGCGAAGCGGCGCAGGGCCTGCATCAGCCCCACCACCTCGTGCTCGGGCAGCGAGGCGGTGGGCTCGTCGAGCACCAGGACGCCGTGCCCGGCTATGTCCTCGTCCTGCAGCGCCCGCGCGATCGCGACCAGGGCCTGCTCGCCGCGGCGCAGCTCCCCCACGATGCGGGATACCCCAACCGGGATTTCCAGCCGGTCAAGCACCGCCGCGGCCTGCGCGCGTACCTGCGACCAGCGGATGCGGCCGGCCGCGTCACGGTTGTAGCCGTTGCCGAGTGCCAGGTTCTCGGCCACCGACATGCCGGGGAACAGACCGAGATCCTGGTGCACGAACCGCAGGCCCGCCGCCCGGGCGGCGGCCGGTGTCCATTGCCCGGCCGCCGACACCGTCTCGCCTACCCGTATCTGACCGCCCGGCTCGGCCTTGTAGACGCCGGCCAGGATCTTGATCATGGTCGACTTGCCCGACCCGTTGCCACCGAACAGGGCATGCACCTCGCCGCGGTCGACGCTCAGGCTCGCGCCGTCGAGCGCGTACGTCGGCCCGAAGCGCTTGGTGATCGAGCTGAGCTCCAGGTACCGGCGGCCGGGCTCGCCCCTGACAGGCGAGCGGCCGGCCCCGGCATCCGCGTCCGCTGTGGTCATCGCCTCAGCTCACGCCCCACAGCTTCTCGTAGTCCTGCTCGAAGTTGACGCCGGGCGGGTCGTAATTCTGGCCCGCGGCGGGCAGGTTGATCTGGGTCGGCTGCACGCTCCACAGCTGCAGGCCCACACCCGAGTCAACCTGGGGGGAGCCGGCGAAGGTCCGGTTCAGGGCGTCCACCGCCGCCCAAGCCTCCCAGTTGAAGGGCTCTCCGCTGCCGGCGCTCTCCCACTGGCCGGCCCGCGCGGCGGTGATGTTCGACGACAGCCCCTCGGCGCCGACGACCAGGATCTTGCTCGCGTTGGCGGAGCTGTCCACGACCGGGCCGATGACCAGGCCGATGTCGGAGTCGGCGGTCACCTCGATGCCGTTGGCGCCGGAATCGGACTCCAGGGCGTCCTGGGCCTTGGTCTTGAGCTGACCGCCGATCATGTCGTTGAGTGAGTAGGGGACCTGGGTCAGCTTGCAGCTCGGGCAGAGCTTCTTGTACTCAGCCTCGAAGCCCTTGTTGACCAGTTCCTTGGAGACAATGTCGGTCGACTTGAACTCGATGACGTTCGCCGACGAGCCCAGATGCGACAGTAGGTAATCGGCCTGGAGCGTGCCGTTGGCCTCGAGGAAGGAGTCGACCGTCGGGTAGGCGGCGGTGTATTTGAGCCCGGTGAGCAACTGCGGGCCACTGCCGCCGAAGATCGGGTCGTCGCAGTCGTCTTCGTCGATGCCGACCACGGGCATGTGCGCCGCCTGGGCGGCCTTCAGACCCTGCTCGTTCTGCGGGCAGGAGTTGCCAAGGACGATCGCGCCGTCCGCGTGGGCCGCCACCGCGTCTTCAAGTCCGGTGTTGCCATTGGCCGGGACCAGCTTGTCGTCGTAGAGGGTGACCTTCCAGCCGATGGCCTGACCGGCCTGGACCACCGAGTTGGCCCAGTATGCGCAGGCCGCGGCCGCCTGGCCGCAGGACAGCACCCAGATGCTCTTGCCCTTCTGCGCCTTCGGCCCGGTCGTTGGGGGGGCCGTCTGCGAGCCCTTGATCCACTGCTGCAGCGCGGTCGTCGCAGCGGCGGCCACCGCGTCGGAAGAGGCCGTCCCGGGGCTGGCCGACGACGCGGCGCTGGCCGACGACGTGGTGCCGGACGCTGCCGGGGCGCTGGACGACGAACTGCTGCTGCAGCCGGCGACGACCGCCAGGCTGGCGGTGGCCGCCAGGCAAGCGACGCGCCAGCGGGTATCCGGTCTAGGTCTCCCGCGTGGTGGTGTGTTCATCCCGCCGCCCTCCCGAGGATTCGCCATTGTTCCTCCTGATGGGATTGTGTCTGTTCTGCGGAATCTACAGGCGGGTCCAGCTTGTGCGCAAGTATCAGGGAAGTAACAAATAGGGCCGTTTCACCTGGGTTTATGCATCGCGGGATCGGGGGTGGGCCGCCAGCCTCCCGTCGAGCCATGGTGCCGAGTCCCTTCCCGGTTGGCTTGACCGGTGTTCTGCGTGGTGGCTATCGTTCCATGACGCAGAACATATTCTGTAGTGTGGACGGTTCAATGGATAACGGCAATCCCCCGCCCAGCCTCGTCGAGCTCCCGGTGACTGACCATCACGCGCATTTTGTCCCCCGCTCGTACTGCGACGCGGCGGCGATGATCGCGCCGGGTGATCCTTGGCACGCGGTGGCGAGCAGCTTCCTCGCCAGGTTCGGCCGCGGCGGCTCAGCGCCGGCGGCGATTTCCTCGCTCGAGTCCAGAGTCGAGATACTCGACCGCGCCGACGTCAGGACCCAGGTTCTCTCGCTTGGGGCATCCAGTATCTGGCACCAGTCCGAGGAGACCCAGCGCCGCCTGGCCTCAGCATTCAACGAGGGGGTGCTGAACGCGGTGTCGGGTTATCCCGGCCGATTCGCGCTCTTCGCGTCGCTGCCGCTACCGCACGTCGGACGGGCCATCGAGGAATCCGCGGCGCTGTCCAAGGTGGCCGGGGTCGCTGGCTTCGGTATTACCGCCCACCCAGCCGGGCGGCCTTTGGACGACCCGATGTGGCTACCGCTCATTGAGTGCTGGTCTGACCTCCAGGCCACTGTCTTCGTACATCCCGACCCTCCCGGTTCCGACCTGCTCTGGGGTCCTTACTGGCTGCGCTGGGGAGTCGGCGCCCTCGTCGAGGATGCGCTGGCAACCGTTCGGCTCGTAGCGTCGGGGGTGCTTACCGGCTATCCGGGAATCCGGTGGATCGTGCCCCACGCCGGCGGGGGCGTCGCTCTCATGCTGCGGCGCCTGGATGCCATGTGGGCCGCCGGCCGATTGCCCGCCGCACTGTCGAAGCCGCCAAGTGAGGCACTCGACGGTATCCACTTCGACACGGCGATGACCGACCCAGCCGCGATAGCCGCTGCCGCCAATGCGCTGACGGCCGGCCGGCTCGTCTTTGGCAGCGATTACCCGCTCGGGGGATCACCGGAGATCAGCGACACCGTCGCCGCGGTCATCTCAGCCGTCGGCCAGCCCGCTGCCAGCGAGATTCTGGCCCGAGATATACGCGGTTTCGCCCGCGTGCAGATGTGACACGACCGGAGGCTGGGGATGATGATGAGCGAATCCGCGATCGCGGCCGGCCGGGCGCAAGACGCGGGCCGCGATGGCGGAGCGGATGACGCCGCGGTCATCGTGGTGGGATACGGGCCCGTCGGCCAGCTGCTCGCGCTGGCCCTGGCCGGAGCCGGCCACAGCGTCCTGGTGCTTGAGCAGCATGAGCAGCTCTGGCCGTTTCCGCGGGCCGGGCACCTCGACCACGAGGTGATGCGGATCTTCCAGGGGCTCGGCCTGGCCGAGGAGGTCTCCGCCGTCTGCGACGAGTCCACCGAGTACGTCATGTTCGACTCGTCGGGCAAGGTACTGCGCGAACTGCCCCGCCGTTGGGCCACCCCCAGCGGCTGGCCCGCGTCGTACCACTTCTACCAGCCCGAGCTCGAGGCCGTGCTGCACGCCTGCGCGGCCAGGTCATCGCGCATAGCGCTGCGGCGCGGCTGGCAGGTAACCGGCGTGACCGACGCCGCCGACGCCGCCCGGATCTCGGCCAGGCACGTCACCTCCGGGCAGCGGCGCGCCTTCCGCGCGGCCTACGTGATCGGCGCCGACGGCGCCAACAGCACGGTCCGCCAGTCCGCCGGCCACGCCTTCACCGATCTCGGATTCCAGGCTGACTGGCTGGTCATCGACGTGCGGCTGGCCGACGGGGTGGACCCGGGAATCCCCAGCACCGGCCAGTACTGCGACCCGGCCCGGCCACACCATGCCGCCCGCAGCAACGGCCGCTACGCCCGCTGGGAGTTCATGCTGCTTGATTCCGACGACCGGGAGGAGATCTGCCGCGACGCCAGCATCTGGGCGCTGCTGTCCAGCTGGCTGCGTCCCGGCGACGCCGAGATCATCCGCCGCACCGTCTACACGTTCCGCTCGGCCATCGCCACGCCGTGGCGGCACGGGCGCGTCGCGCTGGCGGGGGACGCGGCCCATCTCATGCCGCCGTTCCTTGGCCAGGGCATGTGCTCAGGGATGCGCGACGGCATCACCCTGTCGTGGATGCTTGACCTGGTAATCCGCGGGATCAGCCAGCCGCTGCTGCTCGACCGCTACGAGAGCGAGCGGGCCGGGCACGTCCGGCAGATCATCGACGAATCGGTGCGGATCGGCCGGGTCGTCTGCATCACCGATCCGGCCGCCGCCGCCGACCGTGACGCCCGCATGCGCCGGGAGCCCGCGCTTGAGTCCCCGATCCTGCCCGCTCTCGGCCCCGGCGTCCTGTCGTCGCGGCCAAGCACGCTGGCTGGCCGGCTGTCGGTGCAGCCGTCGGTGCGGAGGATGTCGGGGCCGCCGGACCGCCTCGACTCCGTGCTCGGCCCCGGATTCCAGTTGCTCGGCCGGGACGCCGACCCGCGTCACTTCCTCGGCCCGCGCGGCGCCGGGCTGGTTGAACGGCTCGGCATCCGGACGGCCGGCATTGGCCGGACGGCGGCCGCCCCGGTGCAGGACGTGACCGGGGCCTGGTGCGACTGGATGGAGGCGGCGGGTGCCGGGGTGGTCCTGGTCCGGCCGGACCACTACGTCTTCGGCTCTTCGGCCAGCCCGGACGCGGCCGGGGAGCTGCTCGCCGAACTGGAGGACCGGCTGTGCCTCACCTGACCGTGCCCGGGCCCGGGCTGCCAGGCCCCGCTCCGGGCGGGGCGGGGACTCCGGACAAGGTCACCGAGGCGCAGCTGCGGGCCGCGCCGCTCGAGCGGCTGCTCGACTACGGTCTTGCCCCGGCCGACGCGTTGTGCCTGCGCGACCTGGCCGGGCAGGGATGGTCCTGGTCCCACGCGGGGCTCCGGCTGGCGCGCGCGCACCTGGCCGCCTGCGCGGTGGCGGATCAGCCCGGGCTGGCGGAGGTCCGCCAGCAGCACCTGCTGGCGGCGGCGGTCACCGCCAACGTGGCTCAGCTGATGATGGCGGGCGACGGCGAGGAGCGCCGGGCTATCTACCGGCTGTCGGCCGGCGCCAGGGACCGCTGGCTGGCCGGCCAGGGTGACCGGGCCGGCCAGCTTGAGGTACCCGGAGCCGACGGCCAGCTCGACGTGACCTGGCTGCGCCCGGCGGGCGCCGGGCGCACGCCGGTGGTGGCGATCTGGGGCGGTACCAGCGGCTGGGGCATCGTCTACCGGCGGTGCGCGCAGGCGCTGCTCGACGCCGGGCTGTCGGTGGCGCTGGTGGAACTGCCGGGGCAGGGGATGCCGCGGCTGCTGAGCGGGCAGGTGCTCGGACCCGGCCTGTACGCCACAGCCCGCCGCCTCATCGAGGCGCTGCGCGATGCTCCGTTCAGCACCGGGCGGGTGGGGATCTGGGGCCAGAGCGCGGGCGGCCTGCTCGCCGCCCAGGTCGCCAGCCATGTCCCCCTGGTCAATGCCTGCTGCGTGACCAGCGGCCCGGGCAGCATGGCGGGTGGGGTCCGGCAGTCCTCCCGACAGCGGCAGCTCTGGGCGGACATGCTCGGCCGCCCCCCGGCTGACCCGCCGGAACTGGGCGAGGAGTTCAGCTTCGGCCCCAAGCAGCGCATTGGCTGCCCGCTGCTGGTCGTCCACGGCGGCCGCGATCCCCTGGTCACCGAGGCCGAGGCGGCCGCGTTCGCGGCGGCCGGACCGGAGCCAAGCAGCCTCGTCGTCTGGCCGCACGAGGGGCATTGCGTCTACGGCCGGGCCCAGGAACGCGATGTGCTGGTGGCCGCCTGGTTCCGCGGCGTACTCAAGCGGCCAGCTTGACCGGGTTCCGTGCGGTTACTATTGTTCCATAGACCAGAACCTATTCTGCAGTGTGGACGGTCAAATGGACAACGGCAATCCCGTGCCCAGCATCGCTGAACTCGGCCATGTCGGCGTGCGCTGCTTCGACACCGAGGCCCAGGTGCGCTTCTACACCACGATCCTCGGGCTCACGGTCACCGATCACGACCCTGAGCTCGGGACCTGGTTCCTGTCCGCCCGGCCCGGCTCCGAGCACCACGAGCTGCTGCTTACCGGCGGCCGCGACGCCGCCCGGGAGGCGAGGCTGATCCAGCAGATCTCCTTCCGCTGCCCCGGCCTGGCCGACGTCCAGGCCTTCTACCGGCGCCTGGTGGAGGCCGCGGTGCCCATCGACATGACCGTCTCGCACGGCAACGCGGTCGGCTGCTACTTCTACGACCCCGAGGGCAACCGCTGCGAGGTCTACTGGCAGACCGGGCTGGCAGCCCGCCAGCCCTTCGTCCAGCCCGTCGACCTGTCCGCGGACCCGGCCGACCTGCTGGCCGACGTGGCCGACGGCGCCCGCCGTTACGGCCAGGATGGCTACGTCACCGACGACTACGCCGACCGCACCAAAAACCCGGCCGCATACCCAGTACCCGAGTCAGCTCCGTGATCGCCGGCGCGCAGACCTGAATCTCATTGAGCCGGCCGGCCGTAGCGGCCGGCTGCCTCGCTGAGGGCCGCCAGGGCCTCGTCCCAGAGGTCACGGACAAGGTCAGCCGCGGGGGCGGTGGCCGTCAGCGGGTAGGCCTGGCCGGCCCACAGGTTCACGTAGTCCGCCAGGCCGGCCTGGCGGGCCGCCTTCCGCATCGGCGACGTGAGGTGGTGCACCTCGGGGTAGGCGGCGGGTGCGGAACCCGAGTGGGCGCGCAGGAAGTCGTTCTCGATCCCGCGCGCGGTCCGGCCGCTGAACGCCCGGGTGAGCCCGGTCGGGGCCTCTTGGTGCAGCGCGGACCGGTGCACCGGTGCGGTCGCCGCCTCGGCGGAGTCGAGGAAGGCGGTGCCGAGGGCGGCGGCCCTGGCGCCAAGGCACAGCACCGCGGCGATCGCCTGGCCGGTCGCGATGCCGCCGCCCGCCACTACCGGCGTGCCCACCCGGGCGGTGATGAGCTGCAGCAGCGCGATGAGCCCGATCGCCTCCCCGGGGGCGTCGCTGGTCCCGCCCCGGTGCCCGCCCGCCTCATACCCCTGGGCAACCAGCAGGTCCGCGCCCGCGGCGGCCGCCCGGCGGGCCTCGTCCAGGCTGGTGACCGTCACCCAGACTTCGGTTCCGCGGGCACGCAGACCGGCGATGACATCCTCGCCAGGGATGCCGAAGGTGAACGACACCACGGCGGCCGGGGCGCCCATCAGATACCCGATCTTGGCGTCCCAGTCGTCGTCGTCGTGCCGCGGCTCGCCCAGCGGCGCGCCGACGCCAGTCACGTGGCCCTCGATCTCCGCCGCGAACTGGCGCACCCCGGCCGCGTCGCCGGCGGGCCCGGGAACGAACACGTTCACGCCGAATGGGCGTCCGGTGAGCTCGCGCGTACGGCGGCACCGGTCTGCCAGCTCCGCCCCGGACAGGTAGCCGGAGGCGAGAAAGCCCAGTCCGCCCGCGTTGCTCACGCCGGCCGCCAGCTCCGGCGTGGACGGCCCGCCCGCCAGCGGTGCCAGCACGATCGGGATGTCGCAGCTGTCGAGGATCATGCTCCCATCCTCCACCCGCAGGGCAGGCCCGCACCGTGGCGTTGGTCACGAGAATCACCGGCCGCGATCTTAGATCCGTAGGCAGCAACGGCCCGGCCGACGGCCCACCAGATTAACTTTACATAGCGAACTAATGAGTCTAACTTGGGGGTTGAGCTTGCGCGGGACGACGTCGGCACCGCCTCGCGCTCGAGGCATCGGTAGGGGTTGTTGCGTATGGACCAGTCGAAGAGCCTTGCGGACCGCGTGGACCTGCTGCTTGCCGGGGACCCGGTGCAGCTCGCGGAGCCGTTCGAGACATGGAACGAGCTCCGCGAGACGCATCCGGTGCTGCGCCGCAACGGCCTGGTGGTGCTGAGCACCCACGCCGATGTGCGAGAGATGCTCGGCGACAACCACGTGCTCTACAGCCGGGCCGACACCCGTTACACCGAGCGGTACCGGCAGGCGCGGGCGGGTTTCAGCCCGCACGGCCAACAGGCCTTCGACGACGTGCTCGACCTGGAGTTCAACCAGATCGTGCGGATGGACCCGCCCAGCCACCCGCGGGTGCGGAAGGTCGTCACGCCGCCGTTCTCGGCGCGTAACCTCGCGCGCGAGATGGAAGGCAGCGTCCGGGCCAGGGTCAAGGAGATGGTCGATGAACTGCCATCTGCTGGAAGCGTGGTCGACTTCAAGCGGTTCGCTTACACGCTGCCGCTGAAGGTGCTCGGCGATCTGCTCGGCATACCGCTTGAGGATCTCGACGACGTGCATGAGTGGGCGCACAAGATCGCCGAGAACAAGAATAATTCCGATTCCGAAGCCGCGGCCGTCGAAGCCGACCAAGCCTATCTGGGCCTGGTGGGTTATATCGAGGAGCTAGTCGCACGCCAGCAGGCCTCGGGGGACACCACCGGGCTGGTCGCCGCCCTCATCGCCGCGAAGAACAACACGACGATCAACCATGGCGAGATGATCTCGATGCTCGCGCTGATGATTTTCGCGGGCCACGAGACCACCAGCAACCTCCTCGCGATCGGCACGCTTGAGCTGCTCAATCACCGTGACCAGTGGGAGCTGCTTTGCGCCGACCCGTCGCTGACAGAGACCGCGGTCGAGGAATTGCTCCGCTACGTGTCTCCCGCACACTTCGCGCAGGTCACTGCCATCCGGCCACGCGAGCGGTCCGGGGTGCTGATCGAGCCCGGTGACGTCGTCGTCGGCGTCATGGCGGCGGCGAACCGCGATCCCGCAGTCTTCGAGCGGCCTGACCAGCTCGACATCCTCAGGCCGGATAGCCGCAATCATGTATCTCTGGGTATGGGGCCGCACTTCTGCCTGGGCGCCGGGTTGGCGCGGATGGAGGCGGCGGCCATGCTGCGCGCACTGGTGGAGCGCTACCCGTCTATGCGGCTGGCTGGCGAGCCGACCGAGTGGGGCGGACGCGCGCTGCGCACGCCGATCACCTTGCCGGTCGAGATCGGGGCGTAGCGCACGGTGAGCGGCGAAGTACTCGTGGTGGGCGCCAGCGGCCTGGTCGGAACCGCCGCGGTGAACTCCTTCATCCGGGACGGCTGGTCGGTGACGGCGGTGTCCAGGCGGCGCCCGGAGATCGAGAGCAGCGGGATCACCGGGAGCGGTGGCGAATTCAGGCACCTGGCGATCGATCTCCGCGACCGGTCCGCCTGCGCCGCGGCGGTCGCGGCCCTGCCGGACGTCGCTTGCCTGGTTTACGCGGCTTCCTACGAGAAGCCCGGCCTCGTCGCGGGCTGGGCCGACCCTGAGCAGATGCTCGCCAACAAGGCGATGCTCGAGAACGTGCTCGCCCCGCTGGCCGTGACCGGGTCGCTTCGGCACGTCAGCCTGATGCAGGGCACCAAGGCGTACGGCGTGCACCTGCACCGGATCCCGCTTCCTGCCCGTGAGGACGCGCCGCGCGACCCGCACGAGAACTTCTACTGGCTGCAGGAGGACTATCTGACGGAAACGGCCGCGTCCCACGGCTTCGACTGGACGGTCCTGCGCCCGGTCGGCATCGTCGGACCTGGCTATGGCTCGGCCTACAGCACTCCCCCGGTTATCGGCGTCTTCGCCGCGATCTGCCTCGAGGAGTCCATCCCGTTCGCCTTCCCTGGCGGCGACATCTTTCCCGCGCGCCAGGTGGTGGACGCCCGGATCGTCGGGGACGCACTGCGCTGGGCGGCGACTGCCCCGGCCGCTCGCGGCCAGCACTTCAACCTGACCAACGGTGAGGTGTTCTGCTGGCAGGAGCTGTGGCCGTCCTTCGCCCGCCAGTTCGGGCTTGAGGCGGCGGAGCCGCGTCCGCTGAGCTTGGGAGCGTTCCTGCCCGGCC
Organism: Trebonia sp.; assembly: GCA_050013875.1. Lineage (GTDB taxonomy): Bacteria > Actinomycetota > Actinomycetes > Streptosporangiales > Streptosporangiaceae > Trebonia. The sequence goes on from JBEKEK010000001.1 coordinate 67,691, forward strand.
ATGCGAAGACCTGGCAGCGCATCGCCGAGGCCGGTGGGCTGCGCGTGACTTCGCTCGATGCCGTCCTCGGACAGTCGCATTTCTATGCCGATTACACCTTTGGCTACGGTGCCACCACTCCGGCACCGCCCGCGCTGGTCAGTGACGTCAAGATCAGGCAAGCCGGCTTCGGCGCCGTGATGAACACCGAGGAGACATTCCGCTGGGCCTTTGACGGGCTCATCGACGGCCGCGTGCTGCCGCGACCGGCTGAGCCGGCCCCGAGCGCGAAGGATCCGGCCAGATGACCGCGATGCAGGAGGATGCCGATTCGCGCATCCAGGATGACGACCTGGCGCGGCTGCGGATGGCGCTTGGCAGGCTGGGGCGGGTGCTGCGCCAGCAGACTGACGACAGCCTTAGCTACCCCTTGATGTCCCTGCTCTTCAGCATCGTCCGCGACCAGCCGGTGTCGGCCGGGGAACTGGCTATGGCCGAGGGAGTGAGTCCGCCATCGGTGACCCGGTCGCTCAACCGGCTGATCGAGCTTGGCTACGTGTCACGGAAGTCGGATCCGGCCGACCGGCGGGCCGCGCTGATCTCGCTGACGGCCAGGGGCATGCGGGAGCGGGATCACATACTCAAGAGCCGTGAGGTGTGGCTGACACAGCACCTGGACCGGCTGACCGACAGCGACATCGGCAGGCTGCTGGATGCGCTCCCGGCCCTTGAGCGCCTGTGCGACCCGGCGCTGCCGGCCTGACCGGGTAGCCCAGGCCGGGCTGCCGGGATTCGTCACAACGTGACGAGAAGCCTTTCGACGGAGCGCATCTTTATCCCCTTCCACGCGGGGGTGAACCCGTCAGCGAGGCGCATGCCGGGAAAGCGGTCCATGAGCATGCTGGCGGCCACTTCGAGCTGGCTCTTGGCGAGCATGGCGCCGAGGCAGAAATGCCGGCCGCCGCCGAACGCGAAGTGTTCACCGGAATTGGAGAAGACCTTGCCGTGGTTGAGGTCGGTCCTGGCCGGGTCGAACTCGTCAGGATGGCCGAACCGCCGCTCGTCACGATTGGCCGAGGCGATCAGCAGCAATACCAGCGAGCCGGCCGGTATCCGTACTCCGTGCAGTTCGACGTCCTCGGTAACCTTGCGGCTGTTCAGCTGCGACGGTGGGGTGAAACGCAGGGTCTCGCTGATCGCCGGGGTGAGCTTGGAGCGGTCATCCCGTACCGCCGAGAACAGCTCAGGCCGGGACAGCAGATGCGTGAACAGACTGGCCAGCGTCTTGCCGGTGGTCTCCGAGCCGGCGTTCAGCAGTTGCGTGGTGTGGGTCTTGATCTCGATGTCATCGAGCTTCTCGCCGCCGATTTCGGCCGTGACCAGCGCTGAGATGAGATCGGGACCGGGATTCCTTCGCCGGTCCGCGATGACCGGCGTGAGGTAGTCCCACAACTCGGCCGTGGCCTGACGGCCGAGCCGGTCGGCCTCCGGGTCGGTGCCGAAGGCGGCCGAGAAGTTCGTGTGCGCCGTATACCAGGCGAAGAACCGGCCGTAATCCTCGTGCGGCAGCCCGAGCATGTCGCTGATCACGTAAACGGGCAGGTAGTAGCCGAAATCGCCAAGGAGATCAACCGTCTGGCCCGGCTCGAACCGCTTGGCCAGGTGATGCACCGCGTCCTCGGTCACCCGGTCGAGGAGGGCCGCGGCGTTGCGGGCGATGACCGACATCCAGCTCTCCAGCCCCTTGCCGCGGAAGTACGGCGACACCAGAGCCCGCTTCCTGGTGTGTTCCGCACCGTCCATCTGCAGGAGCGACCGCCCGAAGACGGGCTGGAGCAGTCTCTCGTAGCTCTGCGAGCTGTAGACCGGGTTGCGGTAGGCCGCCGCGACATCGGCGTGCCTGCTGATGAAGTACCCGTTGAAATCCGCGTCGAAATGCACGGGCGCCTCCGCCCGCAGGGCGCGGTAATAGGCGTACGGATCCGCGTCGACCTCGTCGGAAAGGAACGCGGGGAAACCGGTGGCGTGCGTCGCTTCCATTGACCTGCCTCTTTCTTGCCGTTTGATCACGTGAATCTGACGTTCCGCGTCAGGCCAGGCGCCACTGCGGAGCGGCGATCTCGGGGCTGAACCGGTGGATGACCGCCGTCACCGGCCGGCCGATGCGGACCAGTTCGGGTGCGCAGTCCACCACGTTGCCCATGAGCCGCGGCCCCTCCTCCAAGTCGATGAGGGCGACCACGTACGGGACCCGCTCGCTGAACGGCGGAACGCCCATCTGGCGCACGACGGTGTAGCTGTAGATGACGCCCCGGCCCGCGGCCGGCCGCCAGCCGGGCGTCGCACCGCAGCGGACGCACAGGCTGCGCGGGAAGTGCTGCCGCCGCCCGCAGGCCGGGCACTCCTGTATCAGCAGCTCGCCAACGGCGGCGGCCTGCCAGTAGTGGGTATCGACCGGATCGGGAATGGGCCACGGGCCCGGCCAGTCCGGGATGTCGACGATTTCGATCGGCCCGCGTGCGCCCTGCTCCGCCAGCTCCGTCATGACAGGCCGTCCTTTCCGAGCACGGAAACGCCGATAGCCGATAGGTAGCCACCTGAGCCCGCCGCGACGGCGATCTCGCAGTCGGGAACCTGCACCTCGCCGGCCTGCCCGCGAATTTGGCGCACCGCTTCGGCCAGCAGGAACATGCCGCGCAGGCCTGGATGGCAGGACGACAGCCCGCCGCCGTCAGTGTTCATGGGCAGTCGGCCTCCGCGCCGCAGCGCTCCCGATTCGGCCAGCGCACCGCCTTCGCCGCGCCCGCAGAAGCCGAGGCTCTCAAGCAGCAGGATGCAGGTGATGGTGAAACTGTCGTACAGCATCACCAGGTCGACGTCGTCGGGCTTGATGCCAGCGCGCGCGAACGCCTCCGGGCCGGCCTTAGCCCCGGCGGTGGTGGTCAGGTCGGGATCCTGACTGAAGTTCCAGTGCGTCTGGCGGCCGGCGCTGCCGAGGACGTAGACCGGGGGCTGGTTGAGATCGCGGGCTCGCTCCTCGGTCGTCACGATGATCGCGGCGCCTCCGTCGGTGACGGCACAGCAGTCAAGCAGGTGCAGCGGCTCGGATACAACCCGCGAGTTCAGCACATCCTCGACCGAAATCGGCTTACGGTACCTGGCCTTCGGGTTGAAGCCCGCGAACTCCCGCACGCCCACCGCCACCGCGGCCAGCTGCTCCGGCGTGGTGCCGAACTCATGCATATGGCGCATGGCGGCCATGGCGTAGTTCGACACGGTGGTGGTTCCGTAGAACGTCTCGTACTGAGCGCTGTCATGTGCATTGCGCGAGTAACCGGTGCCCAGGCTCCGCCCCATTCGGGTGAGGAAGTCCGACCCGTAGGTAATCAGCACGGTCTCCGCCATTCCCGAGCGGATGGCCGCCTCCGCGTGCTGCAAGTGGAACTCGGCGGCGGATCCGCCGGTGTAGGTGCCGTCGACCCACCGCGGGTCCAGCCCCAGGTAGTCCACCATCTCCGGCAGCTCGAAGCCGGGCACGCCGGGGATCCACGGCTCAGCCATGAAGTAGCCGTCAATGTCGGCCTTCTGCACGCCGGAATCCGCAAGCGCCCGCTGGAAAGACTGGACATGGTGGCCGCGCGTATCGAGATGCGGTGCGACTGGGGCGTCGGACAATCCGATACCGCAGATAACCGGTGTTCGCGACTTGTCTCTCATAGACCGCGCACCTTCGCGTTCCCGGCCCGCTCGCTGCCGCACGACATCAATTGCCCGCTCCTTCTGCTGTCTTCCGCGCCTGCCGGTAGAGCAGGAGCTCTTGCTTTTTCAGCTTTCCCGACACCGACTGAGGGAGCGCGTCAAGCACGTGCCACTCGACCGGGATCTTCTGCTTAGCGAACTTGAGCTGATTGAGGTGATCGACCAGCTCGTGGGGGCCGTGCCATTCCCGCGGCTCCCGCAGCGTGACGAACGCGCCCACGATCTCGCCCAGCCGGTCATCGGGCAGCCCGACCACCGCGGCCTGGTCGACCGTCGGGTGCGACGCGATCGCGTTCTCGATGTCACGCGCCGAGAATTTCTCGCCGGCCCGGTTGATGATGTCCTTGACCCGTCCGGAGATCGTCAGCCAGCCCTGTTCATCGACCGTGCCGACGTCTCCGGTGTAGAACCAGCCATCGGCGTCTATCTGGGCCGCCGTTGCCCGCGGGTCGGTGTAGCCGATCAGCAGCTGCGGGCTGCGGATTCGCAGTTCCCCGTGGACACCGGGTGGCAGCGGCTTCCGGTCGTCGCCGACCGCCTCCATCTCCGATCCGAACCCGACCTTGGCGTCGAAGTTCGACCGGCGGTCCAGGTCAGCGGACACGCTGGAGTAGGTGACCCCGCCAGCGGTCTCGGTCATGCCGTAAGCGCGGAAGGCCCCGACCCCGAGCTGTTCCGCCTCGCGGACCAGGTGCGGCGGCGTGGGAGCGCCACCGGACATGAAGACGGTGAGGCGGTGCTTGCTGTACCGCCCGGTTCGGTAGACCGACACCAGATCGTGCAGGAACACCGCCGCGCCAGTGGTGAACGTGCATCGTTCGCGCTCGATGAGGGCCGCGGCTTGCTCCGCGTTCCACTCCGGCATGATCACCACCCGGGCCCCAAGCGACGCCGGCCACAGGATCCCGCTGTTGAACCCGGCCAGGTGCGAGAGCGGGGCGCACGCGAAGAACACGGTCTCCGAGCTCAGCTGGGTGGCCAGCCGGAGGCTCCGGGCGTTGGAGATGAAGCTCCGCGAGGACAGCATCACCCCTTTGGGGTTGGAGGTGGTTCCCGAGGTATAGAGGATCAGCGCGCACTGGTCGGCGGGAAGCGGGGACGGGAGGTTTTGCTCGTCCGCGCGGCTCGTCTTGTCCGGGAACGCCTCCCACCCCGGTTCCTCGCCCCCGACGACGATCTTGCACCGGACGGCCAGACCCGTGGTCGTCAGCTGGCCGTCGATCTCCCTGGCAGGGAAGCGGTCGCGGAAACGGGCCGCGGTGATAACGGCGGCGGGACGGCAGTCACTAACGATGTGCCGCAGTTCGTGTTCGCGGTAGATAGGCACGATGGGAGCGGCCACGGCACCAATGCGGAACGCCGCCACCTGCGCGAGCAGCGCCTCGATCCGGTTTGGCATCTGAATGAGGACTCGGTCGCCGCGACGGACGCCGCGGTCGGCAAGCTGGGCGCCCAGCGCGCAGGCCCAGCCCGAGAACTCGGAGTAAGTGAGGCGCTCGTCACCGATCTGCACGAATTCCCGGTCTGGCCAGCGCTGCGCGTTGCTGGCGAGCAGCCAGCCGAGCCGCTCCTGCGTCCACAGGCCGTTGCCGCGGTAGAAACCCCCGCGCTCCGCGGCCTTGTCGAACCTGGGCGGCGGCAGTACGCCGGGCTGCTGGCCGGAATCCGCCCGGGTGGACCGGTTCACTGGTACTCCTCGAACGGACGGTTGGTCATCGGGGCGCCCTTGCCGAGCTCGGGAACACGGCGTGCGAGCTCATGGTCGGTCCAAGGCTGGTCGGAGACGATCTCAGCCATCGGCGACCACATCTGCATCCTCTTCACGGTGGCCCCGTAGACGACGAAGACCTGGCCGTTGATGTCGGCCGACTCCGGGCCGGCCAGGTAGGTGACGAAGGGCGGGATGGCATCTGGATCCCAGTTGTCTACTTCGCCTGGCCTGGCCGCCATGCCCTCGACGACCCCCGCGGTCATCCCGGTTCTGGCTCGCGGGCAGATCGCGTTCGCGGTGACGCCGTAGCGGTCAAGTTCGCGCCCGGCGACGACTGCCATCGCCGCGATGCCGGCCTTCGCGGCGGAGTAGTTGATCTGGCCGTCGTGCCCGAACAGTCCCGCCTCCGACGACGTGGCGATGATCCGCCCGTAGACGGGCGCCCCGGCGGCCTTCGACCGCGCACGCCAGTGCGCTGCCGCGAAGTGCATGGGTCCGAAGTGCCCGCCGAGATGCACCTTGACGACGGCATCCCACTCATCGGCGGACATGTTCACCAAGGTGCGGTCCCGCACGATGCCCGCGTTGCAGACCAGGACGTCCAGTTCGCCGTCATGGTCGATGGCCTGGGCGATCAGTCGCTGCGCGCCGTACCAGTCGGAAACGTCATCGAAGTTGGCCTCGGCCGAACCTCCCGCGCCGCGGATCTCCTCGGCCACCCGTGCGGCCGGACGCTGCCCGGTGCCGTCGCTGGCCACGTCGTTGACAACGACGTGGGCACCCGCCCGTGCCAGTGCCAGCGCCTCGCTCCGCCCGATCCCGGCTCCGCCGCCGGTGACGATGGCGGTGCGCCCCTCGAGATCAACCACGATCTCTCACCTTCTGTCCTCCGCCTGTTGCGTTTCGTGAGTTCCCGGTGGTCCATCCTGGACGCCGGGTAAGAACGAGCGCGGCAGCCCCCGAGACTCCGCGAGCATGTTCCTGGCCATCTCCTCGGTGATGGGAGCGATCCGGAACAGGCGCGAGTCCCGCCAGTAGCGCTGCATGTCGGTCTCCATGGAGTAGCCCATGCCGCCGAGGATCTGGATCCCGTAGTCGGCCGCGCGGTTCGCGTAGCCGGCCGACACCAGGTGCGCGAGTGTGGCCTCGACGCCACACGGCCGGTCCTGTGACTGGAGCCAGGCCGCGCGCAGGATCAGCAGCTCGCTCTGGTGCTGCCAGGCCACCATCTCGGCCACCTTCTCCTGGAGCGCCTGGAAATGGCCAATCGGCTGCCCGAAGGCGCTCCTTGTCTTCAGGTACTCGACAGCGTCCTCCAGCACGCCGTCGAGGATGCCGAGGGCAAACGACGCGGTCAGGATGCGCTCGTTGTTGAGGGTCGGCAGCAGTTGGTGCCAGCCGCGGCCCTCCGCCCCGACCAGCAGATCCTCGGGAACGAAAACGTTGTCGTAGAAGACCTCGCAGGAGCTGAAGCTGCGCATGCCCAGCTTGGGGATCGGCCTGATCTCAATGCCGTGCGCGTCGGCGGGCACGATGAGGCTGGTCAGGTCGGAGCGCTGGCCGTCCGATTCCGCGCGCCGCCCGAGGACGACGAAGTAGTCAGCCGCCGTCGCCCCCGAGGTCCACACCTTCTGGCCGTTCACCCGCCAGCCTCCGCTGACCCGCGTGACGGTGCTCCGCATCGCGCCAAGGAGGTCTGTGCCACCCGACGGCTCGGTGATCGAGATCGCGAACCGGATCTCGCCCTGAGCCAGTTTCGGCAGGAACCGCTGCTTCTGCGCCTCGGTGCCGTAGCGCATCAGGGTCTTCCCCCCGGCGAACGACGAAACCCCCCAGACGCCTGCCAGCCCGCCGAGCGTGCGGGCCAGCTCACGCGCGAGGGTGGACTGCGTAACGGAGTCGCCGCCCTGGCCGCCGTACTCCTCCGCGATGCCAATGCCGTGAAACCCCGAGGCGGCGAGATCCTTCCACAACTCGTAGGGGAACTGCCCCTCAAGCGCCTCAAGCTCGCGGGCCCGGTGCTTTGGGTAGTTCTTCGCCACCCAGTCATGGGCCATGTCCCGGAAGGCGATCTGTTCCTCGGAAAGGTCGAAGTCCATCGCGTTCCTTCCTGCCTCAGTGCTCTCGGAGCTGGCCGACCTGATGAGCTGCGACGACGGCGAGCGCCGGGCTTTACTTCATCATGTTAAATAACCATGCCGTCTTTTCGGCGAGTTGTCCAGAGGTGGCGGCCACAACGAGCCCCACACGGCCGGGCCGTGGGCTCGATCCGCACGGCTCGATCACCTTGGCGCCCTCCGAATCAAACGTTAGCGCTGGCCAACGCCGCCTCGGGTTGTACGGCCGGGAATCAGCCGCATCGCCGCCGACGGCAAGGTCTCGTTACAAAAATGTTACGCACAGACGGGTTGACGATGATCGTGACGCGGGTCACTGTCTTAACTTAACACAGCTAAATAACTAGGCTAAGTATCGCGATAGCTGCTCCCGACGGTCACTCAGGCCGCCGGAGCGAGAAGGGTTCTGTATGTTCAGAGCACTCGGCAGGCCCCGGGCCGCGGCAACGCTGCTGGTGGCCGGTCTCCTTGCGGCCACCGTGGCAGCCTGCTCATCCGCATCAAGCACCACTTCGGCATCGAGTTCGGCGACGGCCGCGAGCACGGCGGGCGCGGCGAGCACAGCGGGCGCGGGTTCATCCAGCGTCGCCGCCGCGCAGGCCTACGCGGCGCCTTATCTCAAGGCGCCGGCGAGCATTGGCATCACGTCAGCGCTGAAGTCGAAGCCCCCGGCCGGCAAGCTCCTCGTGAAGCTGATCTACCCCACCCCGACCGAGCAGGCGGCGTCCCAGTACACGGCCGAGGCCGCCGCGATGATCGGCTGGAAGTACAAGGCGATCACGATCGCGGCGACACCGGAGGGAATCCAGCAGGCGTTCGAGTCGGCGCTGCAGCTCAGTCCGGCGCCAGCCGTCATCGAAGAGGCGGGCTACGACGTCGCGACCTTCAAGTCGCAGTTGGCCGAGGCCAAGCAGCGCGGAATCAAAGTGATCACGGACTCGGCGACGGCGCCCGCGGGGCCGGACGGCATCAGCGCCACACTCAACGCCCCTGGCGCCGCCTACACCGACGGCAAGATCCTGGCCGCCTACGTGATCGGGGAGAGCAACGGCAACGTCCATGCCGCCTCGTTCAACATTTCCTCGATCACCGTCATCAACAACTTCGTGACCGGCTTCCAGGCCGGGCTCAAGGAATGGTGTTCCTCCTGCACCGACATGGTGGTGAACCAGCAGGAGAGCGATCTGGGGACGGACCTACCGCAGAACGTGGTCAGCGCCCTGCAGGCCAACCCGACGGTCAACTACGCCGTCTTCAGCTTCGGCGACATGACCGAGGGGGTGGACCAGGCTCTGCGGGCGGCGGGGCTGTCGAGCCGGGTGAAAATCGTCGGCCAGACCGCGGACACCTCGAACATCGCGGCGATCAAGTCCGGGGCCGAAGACGCCTTCGTGTCCTTCAACAACCCGCTGCTTGGCTTCGAGACCGTCGATGCGGCGGCGCGGCTCACCGAGGGGATGACCGAGCCCGCCTCGACCGCGAGCTGGCTGCCCGAGCAGATCATTACCAAGGCCAATTCTGGCGCCATCCTGACGGACTCGTCCGGGCAGTACTACGGCATCCAGAACTACGCGGCCGCGTTCAAGGCCCTGTGGCATGTCGGCTAGCCACCGCGCTAACGCCCGACGGGCAACGGCCGACCCCGGCCTGCCGGCACCTCGTGCCGGCAGGCCGGGAGAGGCTGGCCGATGACCGCGCCCGCGCTCGAGGTCCGCGGCCTGTCCAAGGTGTTCGGCTCGCAGCGCGCGCTCGAAGACGTTGACCTGACGATCGGGCCCGGAGAGATCCGCGCCCTCCTCGGGCAGAACGGCTCGGGCAAATCCACGCTGATCAAGATCCTGTCCGGCTTTTACAAGCCCGATGCGGGGACCGTCAGCGTGGCCGGGCGAGACCTCACGTTCGGTAACCCGGTCAGCGCCGAGCGGGCCGGCCTGCGCTTCGTCCACCAGGACCTTGGCCTGGTGGCCGGACTCAGCGTCATCGACAACCTCGCCCTTGGGCACGGCTATACCGCTTCCTCCCGCTTCCGCATTCACTGGCGGCGGGAGGAAGCGCAGGCTCGCTCGGCACTGAAAACGCTCGGGTTCGACGTCGATCCGCGCCGCCACGTCTCCCAGCTGCCCGTCAGCCAGCGTACGGCCGTGGCGATCGCACGGGCCCTGTCGCCGCGGCGCGGGCAGACGGTCCTGCTCGTCCTTGACGAGCCGACAGCCAACCTGCCAAGCGCCGACGCGGAGGCGATCCTGCGGCTCATCCAGCGGGTAAGCGACGCTGGTGTCGGCGTCCTGTTCGTCTCGCACCACCTGGACGAACTCAGCCGGGTGGCAGACTCGGTCACTGTCTTGCGCGACGGGCAGGCCGTCGCGACCTCCGCCATGCGCGACGTCACCCAGGACACGCTGGTCCGCCTGATGACCGGCCGGGCCCTGCGGGACCAGGCCTGGCGGGCAAGCGCCCTCGGCGAGACCGCCCTGACGGCCGACGACCTCACCGGCGAAGTGGTGCGGCGGGTCGGCTTCAGCGTCCGGGCCGGCGAGATCCTCGGGATCTCGGGACTGACCGGCTCCGGCCGGGAGGAGCTGGCCGAGCTGGTCTACGGCAGCCGGCCAAGACGCGGCCGCATCACGGTCGCCGGGCGGGAGATCCCGTCCATGGCACCGCACGTGTCCTCCGCGATGGGAATCGGCCTGGTCCCGGCGGACCGGCACGCCAACGCGATCCTGACCGACGGGAGCGTCCGCGAGAACATCGGCATCGCGAACCCCCGCCGTCACATTCGGCGGGGGGCGATCAGCCGCGGGGAAGAGAAACGGGACGTCGGCGGCTGGCTCGCCCGGCTCGCCGTCGTCCCTCAGCAGACCGAGCGGCCCGCCCTGACATTGAGCGGCGGGAACCAGCAGAAGGTCGTCCTGGCCCGCTGGCTGCGCCACGGGTCGCGGGTCCTGGTCCTCGACGATCCCACCCAGGGCATCGACATCGCCGCCAAGGCGGAGATCTACGCGCAGCTCAACGAGGTGGCGGCCAACGGAACGGCGGTGCTGCTTGTGTCAAGCGACGTCGAGGAGATCTGCCTCATATCCGATCGGGTGCTGGTGCTCCGTGAAGGGCGCTTCGTAGCCGAGTTCGCCGGGCAGGACGCCGACCCTGAGCAGGTGACCCTGGCCGGCAGCGGCACGCTGCCGGTGACGGACCTCAGCGAGAACCCGAGAACATGAGCGAAGCCAACACGGAGGATCTTTCATGACCTCGCCAGATCTGATCGCCGAGACGAAGGAACCGGTACAGGACCGCGGCAGGCCCGCGGGATACCTCGACTGGCTCCGCGATGGGCTGCGCCGCTTCAGCGGCGTCTACGTGCTGATCGCTCTCTGCATAGCCTTCGGAATCGCCCTGCCCGGCACGTTCGCCACATCACAGAACCTGCAGACGATCCTGACCTCGCAGACCGTCACCGGGCTGCTCGCCCTGGGTTTGCTGGTACCGCTGGCCGCGGGCGCGTTCGACCTTTCTGTGGCCGCCAACATGGGACTTGCCACGGTGGTGGCCATCAGCCTGCAGTCGCACGGCGTGAATACCGTCCTGGCGTGCCTGGCCGCCGTCGCCGTGGCCTGCCTGGTCGGGCTGGTCAACGGGCTTCTCGTCATCCGCCTCAAGGTCGACTCGTTCATCGCGACGCTCGGCATGAGCAGCGTACTGGCCGCGCTGGCGTTCAAGGTGACTGGCGGCCAGCAGATCGTCAACAACATTCCGCAGTCGTTCCTCAACCTCTACACAGCGAGCTTTCTTGGGATCCCCGATCCCGTCATCTACCTGGTGGTCGCGGCAGCCATCATCTGGTTCGTGCTCGAGTACCGGCCGATCGGCCGGTACATTTACGCGGTCGGCGGGAACAAGCAGGCCGCACGCCTGGCGGGCGTGCGGGTCGACCGGATCATCTTCGGCTCCTTTATCATCGGGGGCCTGTTCGCCGGACTGGCGGGCGTGCTGCTTGCCAGTGAGCTCGGAATCGGCGACCCAAGTTCGGGGCCGCCCTACCTGCTCCCCGTCTTCTCGGCCGTCTTCCTCGGAACCACCCAGATCCGCCCGGGGCGCGCGAATGTCCTCGGCACGCTGATCGCCATCTACCTGCTCGCCGTCGGCGTGAAGGGCCTGCAGCTCGCGGGCGCCCCGTCCTACGTGAGCGACCTTTTCAACGGCGTGGCGCTGATCGTCGCGGTGGCCCTCGCGGCGTACGAACGGCGCAGCAAAACCTGAACAGATCTGGCCGATCCTGGAGTGCTACCCTCAGCGGGTGGATGACCCGGCGCCGCTGTCCCCTGCTGACGTGCGTGCCGCTCGGGTATTCTTCTTCGCCGGCGTCAGCCCGGGGCGATGACCGGCCGGCCGGGCGGGCTGTTGCGGCAGCGGAACTTCCGCTTGTTCTGGGCCGGAGAAAGCATCAGCGAGGTCGGCAATTCCGTCACCCTCGTCGTGATTCCGCTGGTCGCCATCGACACCCTGCACGCCAGCACGTTCACCGTCACGGTGCTGACCGCGATGGTCTGGCTGCCCTGGGTCGTTATCGGCGTCCCCGCCGGCGCGTGGGTCGACCGGTTGTCGCCCCGGCCGGTCATGCTGGCCTGTGATGCGGTCTCGGCGGCGGTGTATGCGAGCGTGCCGGTCGCTGCCTGGTGCGGGGTGCTGACCGTCGCGCAGCTCATCGCGGTCACGCTGATCGCGGGCGCGGCGGCAGTGTTCTTCAACAGCGCTTACCAGGTTCTGCTCCCGGGGGTAGTGGACGAGGCGGACCTTGCCGAGGGGAACGCCAAGCTGCTCGGCAGCCAGCAGGTCGCCCAGGTCGGCGGCCCGGGGCTCGGCGGGCTCCTCGCGCAGGCGGGCGGCCCCGTGACCGGGCTCCTGGCCAACGCGGCGAGCTTCGCCGTCTCGTTCTGCTGCCTGACCGCCATGCGGCCGCCACGGGACCGCCGGCCGGGTGACTCCGGCACCGGGGGCATGCTCGATGGTCTTCGCTTCGCCTGGCGCGATCCCTACCTGCGTGCGATGACGGCGTTCTCGTCGCTCGGCAACCTCGCGCTCACCGGTGTCGACGCCCTGCTGGTCGTCTTCCTGGTCCGTACCATCGGGCTGTCCTCGGCGGCGACCGGTCTCGTCATGGCCAGCCTCGGCGTTGGCGGTGTCTTTGGCGCGCTTACCGCCCGCCCGCTGGGGAGACGGGTTGGCACAGCGCGGGCCCTGGTCATTGCCGTCCCGGCCGGCCTCTGCTTCGCGCTGCTGCTCCCGCTCGCGGACAAGGGACCGCGGCTCGCGTTCGCCGGTGCAGCGCTGATAGGCGCGGGCAGTGTCATCGCCATCGGGAACGTGATCATCGACAGTTTCATACAGGCCTACGTCTCGCCGGGCATACTCGGCCGGGTCATCTCGGCGACATGGACGATTGCGTTCGCGATGATGCCCGTCGGCGCGCTGCTCGCCGGAGTCCTCGCCACCGCGCTGGGGGTCAGGGCGGCGCTATGGGTATTCACTGCCCTGATCGCCGTGTCCGGCCTCACGTTCCTGCTGACTCCCATGCGGCACCTGCGGGACCTGCCACGGCGCCCGGCCGAGGATAGCGTCCCGGCTATGCGTTAGTGCGCAAGTTAGGCCAGCCTGTCTGTGCTTCGATCCAGCGGCTGACGGCGAGGTGGAGGCTTAGGTTCCAGTTACGCTGGTAGCCGACTGCAGCCGCTTGGCTGAGCGCGTGCGAAGGGGTAGCCGGGTTGGCTGGAAGCGGGAAGGCAGCCGGCGGGATGGCTGCTGGTGGCGCGGAAGCGGACCGGGAGGCAGGCACGTTGCGCGGTGCCATGGCCGGCCAGATCGCCGAGCGGTACCAGGCGTTCGCCGCGCTGTTCCCGGGGCAGCGGGAGCTGGGGGAAGGGCTGCCGGGGTCCGTGGTAGCCGCGCCGCGGAAGGTGCCGCGGCACCTGTTCACGCCCGGTGTGCCGCTGGCCAGGGCGTATGCGGACGACGCCGTCGTCCTCAGGCAGGCCGGCGAGGGCAGCGCGGGCCGCAGCCCGGTGTCGGCGCCGTCGATGATCGCGCTCATGCTGGCCCAGCTTGACGTGCGCCCCGGCGAGTCGGTGCTGGAGATCGGCAGCGGCGGCTACCAGGCGGCGCTGCTGCGAGAGCTGGCCGACCCGGGCGGGTCGGTGACCACGCCGGACATCGACCCTGAGGTGGTCAGCCGCGCCCGGGCGTGCCTGGACCGGGCCGGGTACGGCGACGTGCGCACGGTCTGCGCGGACGGGGAGTACGGCGCGCCCGGGGGCGGCCCGTTCGACAAGATCATCGTCGCGGTGGAGGCCTGGGACGTCCCGCCGGCCTGGACGCTATTGACCGGGGCCTGGTCACCCCGATGGGGATGATCTTCCGGTCCGGGAGGATGGACACTCCCGCCCTGGCCAGCGGCGGCAGCCTTGCCTCGCCGACGACCTTCCCAGCGGGCACGTCCTGAACAAGCGCCACAGCACAATCGTGCTGTCCTGGCCCGAACCCGCCCGAGTCCAGCTCTCATGAAGAGTGAAAATGCAGGAATTGGCGGGTGAGGCGGAGTCACGGGACCGTTCGAAACTATTCTGAGGGTGAGCCGCCCTGGGCGAAGTCGCGTGCCGCCTGGTCCATCCTGGTTGACCAGGTCCGGTACCTGCTCTGCAGGAACAGTTCCAGGGCGAGCGCGTCCGGCAGCGGCAGTTCGCTCCCCCGCCGCACCATCTGCTTCATGAAGTCGATCGCGTGGCCATCCTTGGCGGCCAGTTCAGCGGCCAGGGCGAGTGCGGCGCCGCCAAGCGCGTCAGGCGGGACGCAGACCGAGACCAGTCCAGCCTGGGCCGCCTCGGCTCCGCTCATATGGCGACCGGTCAGCAGGTAGTACAGCGCGCGGGGCTGCCCGATCTTGCGCGGCAGCCGCTGCGAGCCGCCCGCCCCGGGCAGAATCCCCCGGTTGATGTGCTGGTCGCCAAGCCGGGCGTCCGCGGCGGCCACGATCACGTCACACGACAGGGCGACCTCGAGACCGCCGGCCAGCGCGTATCCGTGGACCGAGGCGATAACAGCCTGGGGGGCGGTCATCAGCGCGGTGCACAGCTGGCCGAGACTGTCCTGGAAACGGGCGTGCTTGACCGGGTCGCCGAGAATCCCGCCGCTGAGCCATTTGAGATCGGCCCCCGGGCAGAAAGACGTGCCCGCGCCCCGCAGCACGATCACCCGGACGCGGGGATGCTCGCGCGCCGCCCGCTCAAGCTCGGCCAGCAGCCGCTTGACAAGGTCGCCGTCCAGCGCGTTGAGCCGGTGCGGGCGGTTCAGGGTCAGCAGGCGGACACCGTCCCGTGGGTCCTCGACCAGCAGCGGCTCGTCACTCACGGCCGTTCACCCACCCACCGCACGACCTCAGCCGCGGAAGCACGCGACGTGCGGAAACGGTTGGCCGGATGGTTATCGTCGCGCCAGCCGAAAGACACGCCGCACAGCACGAGATGATCGTCGGGTACCTGGAGGTACTCCCGGACGAAGGGTGCGTGGCCGGCAATCGCGGCCTGGGCAATAGCGGCCACGCCGTGGCTTTCCGCGGCGTAGAGAAACGTCGCGATGTAGAGGCCGCAGTCGACCGCACCGTAGGTCCCGAGTTCGCCTGGCGTCGAGACGATCGCGACGTGCGGGGCACCGAAGAACGCGAAATTCTCCCGCGCCTGCCGGCGGCTCGCCTCCCGGTCACCCCGGGTGACGCCGACCGATTCATACAGCGCCCACCCGCATTCCCGTCGGCGCTCGAGTCGCTTGCCCGAGTAGCGCGATGGCGCCGGGAAGTCGGAGGCGCAGTGGTGGCCCGTCTCCTCGTCCACGTGGCGGAGCATCGCCTGGCGGAACGAGTCGGTCGCCGAACCCGAGGTTATCGTCAGCTGCCATGGCTGGGTGTTGCACCACGAAGGGGCGTGCTGCGCGGTCTCCAGAACCGCCGCGATGGTCTTCTCCGGAACCGGTTCCGGCAGGAATCCACGGCAACTTTGCCGCTGCTCGACGATATGACGCAGATACTCCCGCTGATCGCTGACGCTCATCCCGTCCCGCCTCCTGCCGCGAGTGCATACAGCCCGGTTACATACAGCCTCTGCTCCGGCTAGATGATCCGCAGCTCCCGGAAACCGTCGATCTCTTCCCGCGTGTAGCCCTCCTCAAGCAGGACCTCGTCAGTGTGCTGGCCCAGCGCGGGCGCCCCCAGCGGGTGGCACGGCCGCTCCCCGTCGATCTCGAATGGCGCCCGCAGCATCCGCAGGTCCCCCGCTTCCGACGGGATGCCTTCGGTGTACAAGCCGGGGTTGCGCTCGGTGAAGAACTCGATGGACTCTTCCATCTCGAGCACCGGGGCGACTGGCACATCATGCTCGCGCAGGATCTCCAGCCATTCCGCGGCCGTACGCCGCGCGAGCTCGGCGTTGATGATGACGGCGAGCTCCTTGCGGTTCTTGACCCGGGACGTGTTGTCGGCGATGCGCGGGTCGTTTTCAAGGTCCGGACGCCCCAGGGCTTCGCATAGCCGTCGCCACGACTCATTGTGGAAGGCACCGATGACGATGTACTTGCCGTCGCCAGCCGTGTAAGCCTCGTAGGGCGCCAGCTGGGGATGGCCGCTGCCCTGGCGGCGGAACTTCGGCGTGCCGTTGAGGACGCTCGCTGTGTAGTTCGGCATCAGGGCGTACGAAGCGTCGAGAAGCGAGGTGCGCAGCCGGGCGCCCTCTCCCGTTTTCTGCTTCCGCAGCAAGGCGGCCAGGATGCTGATCAGCGCCATGCAGGATGCGGCGACATCGGTGACCGGTGTTCCCGCTTTAGCCGGCGGTCCGTCGATGTCCCCGGTCATCGCCATCAGGCCGGAGTACGCCTGCGCGATGATGTCGTTACCCGACTCGCTCTCGAATCCCTTCGTGCCGCCGAAGGCTGACACCGAGCAGTAGATGATGTCGGGCTTGACTGCCCGGATGTCCTCGTAGGACAGGCCCCAGCTATCCATCATGCCGGGCCGGAAGTTTTCCAGCAGGACATCGGCCGAGCGGCACATGTTCCGCGCGACCTGCTGCCCCTCCTCGGTGCGGAGGTCCAGCGTTATTCCGCGCTTTCCCCGGTTGATCCCCAGGAAGTACCCGCTCTTGCCGCGGACCATGTGGTCGGTGAAACGGATGAGGTCACCCCGCCTGACCTTTTCGATCTTGACGACCGTCGCGCCGAGGTCCGCCATCAGCATCGCGGCGTAAGGCGCGGCCAGGGCGGAACCGAAGTCGAGTACCTTGACACCGTCGAGAATTCCCATAACGATTCCTTGTCAATGTTCTTGGCCTGCTCGGCCTGCCTGACCGCCTCTTCGACGCCGAAGAGCCGGCGAGCCCGGAGGAAGTTGAATTCGCCTGGCCGAAAATGGATGGCCGATGACATCGCGGACATGTAAGTTGCCGTCGCGAACCCTGCCCCAATTCCCATTTTTTCGGTGGAGGCAAAGGTCAGGAATTTCTCCGCCGCGATGCCATCGCGCATAATCGTCGCGACGGTATGGGCGATGTCCAGTGCTGCCCCGCCTGACTTCCCGTCCGGCACCACCCCGGTCACCAGCCCGGCGGAGAGCGCCTGGGCGGAACTCCACCGGGCGCCGGCGAACATGAGCTCATTGGCCCGCTTGCGGCCGACCGTCGCCAGCAGCATCGAGACGTCGCCATCGACGCCGACATGCTGCCAGCGCGGGCTGCCGAACTCGCTGCTCTCATCGGCGATCGCGATATCGCAGTAAAGAACGAGGTAAAGCCCGATGTCCAGGCAGCGGCCTGGCGCTGACAGCACCGTGACCTTCGAGCAGTTAAGCAGCCGGTCGTAGAGCCCCTGGCGTCCCCAGAACACCTCGCCGGCCGCCCGCAGCCGCGCGCGCAGGCTCACGATCCGCTCACTGGGCATGCCAGGGACGTTCTCGTGATAGCTTCCCGCCTCGGCCGGGTCGAGGCCGACGCTCAGGTCCGGGCCGACGGGGTCAATCACGATGACCTTCACGTCATCGTTGGCCTCGAGCTCCGACAGCGCCGAGCTCAGCTCGGCGCACATCGACACGGTGAACGCGTTGCCTCGTTCCGCCCGGTCGATCACGATCCGCGCGATGTGGGGTGCGTCGGTCGGCGCCACGCGAACCAGGCCGCTGGTCTCGCCTACCACTGCCTGCCCCCGGCCGCCAGGTCGGCCTCGACCGCGTCGAACTCCCGGCCCACTCCCACCACGTCGAACGCCGCCCCGACGTTCATCTTCGAGATCGTCACCCCATCGAGCGGCATAACCGCGACCCGGCGGGCGAGGTCGGTGACCGTTCCGCGCAGGTCCGGCGCCCCCACCACCTGGTTGACGAAGTCGGCCTCGAGGGCGCCGGCCGCGTCGATAGTGCCGCCGCGCAGCATCCAGGCCTTCGCCCGGTTGGCCCGCATCGTGAGCACGGCCAGCGGGTAGTTGGCCTCGTCGACCTCGAACGGCGACGCGAACGTGCTCCGTGCGCTGGCGACGACGAAGTCCGCGGCGAGGCACAGGGCCGACGCGGTCGGGCCGCACGCGCCGTCGGCCTCGGCGATCACAACCTTTTTGCAGTAGGCGGTCACCTGGTGAAGCCCCCGGACGCCGGTATAGCAGAGACGCGCGGCGGGATCAGCCCGCGCTGGCGGTACTGTGTCCCCCGCGCCACCCGCCAGGCCGGCCAGCACGATGACCTTGACCTCGTTGTCGTCGGCGGCCTGCAGCAGTGCGTCGCGGAGCTGCTGGCCCGCTCCCGCGTCACGCCGGTCGAGAGCCGCCGGATCCGGCACCCGGAGCAGGACCACGTTCCTGGCCAGCGGTTCAGCGGTCACTGTCATGGCCGGCCTCCGCGCTCCGCCGCTTGTTCCTTGTCCTGCCTGAGCGCGTTCCCGACGCCGCCTTCGCGGACAGCCGCCCAGAAGCTCATCTCGTCGCTGTGGGACCTGAAGAAATGCGACGCGAGCAAGCCGCTGATGACGGGTACGTTGCTGTCCATCACTGACTCGCCGCGCTTGATCCGTGCCTTGAGCCGGGCGAGATCCCCGGCGGGCCTCGCCGCGATCTCGCGAACGATCCGGTCGGTGTCGGCGGGCAAGTCTGCCAGCGGGCTGACATGGCAGGCGAAGCCGCAGTCGAAGGCCTGCCTGGCGTTCATCACCGAGCCGGTGTAGCCGGAGAACCTGGCTGCCTTCGCTCCTATGGTCCGGTTGAGGTTCAGGCTGGCGACGGAGCTGGCCGGCCCGAGGAACCTGGCCTCGAGCGCACCGATCTTGGCATCGTCGGCGACGATGACCAGGTCGCTCTTGGCGGCCAGCAGAAAGTAAGCCGCCGCGGCGCAGAACCCCTGAACCGACGACACCACGACCTTCGGCGAACGGGCGATCACCTGGCTAAAGCTGGTCCGTCCCCAGGTCAGTTCCGACGAGTACCGGTAGGCGTGCGTAACGGTGAACCGCTTGTAGCCGGCTTCCCGCTGTCCCCAGTCCTCGTTGATCTCGTTTCCGCTGCAGAACGACGGGCCGTTGCCCCGCAGCACGATTACCTTGATCCGGTCCTCGAGCGCGAGCTCGTCGAAGATGTCGGCGATCAGGTCGCGCATCGGGACGCTGAGCGCGTTGCGCTTCTCCGGCCGGTTCAGGGTGATCCACGCGATGCCCGCGCCGACGTCGAGATCCAGCAGGACTTGCGAGGGGGCAGCGGCGATGCTCCGCTCATTGCCCCACTGTGGTCTGCTCATGGTTTCCTCGGGCTGATCGTCAGGCGCGGAACTTCGCGGGATAGTCCTTCGGCAGGTCCTCGTCGTTCAGCGGGGTCACGCTGGTCGGGAACACGTACCGGTCTTCGCCGGTCGCCTTGCCGTCGGAGTTGAACTCCCAGAACACGACCGTCCGGGCGGTCACCAGGTAGTGGCTGGCGGCGGCGCCGTCGCCAGCGGCGAAGCCGAGCTTCTTGGCGACGGCGGCGGTAAATATCTGGCGGTAGGTTCCCTCGGTGACGATCTCGTCGTCCGCGACCACCACGCGGGTCTTCTTCGACTCGATGATGTACGACCCGTTCTCGACCATCTCGGTGTAGTTCGCCTTGACCTCGGCCAGGCCCTTGGGGCCGGTGTCCTCGGTCGTGTTGGCGAACACGCCGTACTCGTGATACTGGGGATCCTCGGAGAGGGTCGGCAGGACCATGTCGAGGTTCGCGAGGACCTCGCCTTTCGAGTGGTAAATGACCGTGTCGAGGTGCTCCTTCTGCTTCGGCGTCTTCGCCTTGCCCAGGTGGGGCTCGAAGCTCGTGTAAGTGAGTGCGGCGTCGAAGTCGTCAAGGCTCATGAGAGCTTTCCTTTCCGTGGGATCGACCGGCGGCCGGAGGTTTTCCTCCGCCCCGCCGAGGTAATTATTTCACATAACGAAATTAATTATGGGTGCCGTCGCTTATTCGCTCGACAGTGATCGCGAAGGCGGGGCAGTTGTCCGCGGCCTCCTCGGCCAGGTCGGCCTGTCCGCCGGTTACCTCGGCCTGTCTGACCACCACGGTGCCCTCCTCGTCCTGCCCAAAAACGGCTGGCGCCGAGAACGCGCAGCTGCCGGAGCCGATGCACGCCCCGGTGTCGGCGATCACGCGCGAAGAGTTGGCCATGTGCGTTTGCCCTTTCTCATTGACCTCATCGGTGGTCCGCCTTCGCCAGGAGATCGCGGGTGGCGTTGAAGGCCCGGCAGGCGGCCTCGGCCGGTTCAAGTCGGGCCAGGGTGTCGGAGTACACCTCGACCGAGACGGAGGCGTCCAAACCTGGACGGTCCATGGCCAGCAGCCACGCGAGCAGGTCGAACTCGCCTTCTCCCGGCAGCCGACGGTTGTGCACCG
Organism: Trebonia sp.; assembly: GCA_050013875.1. GTDB lineage: Bacteria > Actinomycetota > Actinomycetes > Streptosporangiales > Streptosporangiaceae > Trebonia. The sequence continues at coordinate 88,175 of JBEKEK010000001.1, forward strand.
CATCGCGGCGCCTGTTGGCGTCGTCAGGCCGCAGCGGCCCGTCGTTGACCTGGATCATGAGAATCCGGTCGGCGGGGACGGCCCCGAGTGCCGCCAGATCCGGCCGGCCGCGATAGAAGTGCCAGCTGTCGACGCAGAGTCCGCCGTTCGGCCGGCCAGCTTCGGCGACGATGGCGCCGGCCGTCACCACATCGGGAATGTCGGTATACGGCACGAACTCCAGCGCCACCCGCATGCCGTGTGTCGCGGCACGGTCGCAGAGCGAGCCGAAGGCCTCCGCGACGCCCGCCGCGGGTGGCGGGGCGGCGAACGTCCCCGCCACCTGGACGGTCGGTACCCCGAAGACATCGGCCAGGTGGAACGCGGCCCGCTCAAGCTCCGGGTCGTTATAGACGAGTCCGGGCCGTTCGGCGACGCCGGCCGGACCGGACCGGGCGGCGAACCCGAACAGCACCTCGACCTCGCTGATGGCGACCGAGTGCTCGTCAAGGACCTGCCGCAGAGCGGTATCCGACCACCCCGCCGTTCGCAATGCGAGGTACTCGCCGAGCATCAGCCCGATTCGCTTGAACCCCGCGCCCGCCGCCGCCGCCACCCGATCGCGGAACGGCGCCCGCACGGTCCCCCACGCCATGACGCGAGGCAGTTCGCTCAGCGCAGGCACCGGCATCAGAACGGCGGCAGCAGCGCGATGTTCTCGCCGGCACTGACGAACCAGCGATTGACGTAGCGCTCGGCGAACTTCCAGCCGCCGCCGCGTCGCTCGTACTTGTCGAGGTAGGTGCAGCCGACCAGGCTCACCTTCTCCCCGTCGTGGTGCTGGCACATCGCGAAGCAGTCGCTGCGCCCGCTCGCACGGTCGGGAGTCTCGAACTCCACGGTGTGGTTGGTCGTCCAGTGGAAGGTCTGCTTCCATGCCTTGGCGATAACCACCTGGGACTCGCGGATGCCCTCGGTGCCGTAGAAGTTGCCGCGCCCGCCGGGAATCAGGTACGCGGCGTCTGAGTGCCATAGTCCCTCGAACCGCTCGCTGTCCTTGCGGTCGACGCCTTCGCAGTAGCCCGCGACGAGCGCGCTGATGGCGGTTCGACTCTCGATCTCGTCGATGCGAGACTCTATAGAACGGTCCGTCATTGGACCTCCACCTCCTGAGTTTTTGCTTCACTATGAGTACGGTTAAATACAGCGGGTGCCGCACGACATGGCGCCATGAACGACGGACGCAGATGAGGCATACGCAACGGCCATCCAGATCCCCGGCGGCGGTCCGCCCGACCCGCGACGACCCACCGCTCCTGGTGAGCCAGTACCACCTCACCAGGCTGCGGATGACATTGGGGCGCCTCGGCCGCCTGCTCCGTCAGCAGAACACCGACGACCTGAGCTACGCCCTGATGTCCTTGCTGTTCACGATCGGGCGAACCCAGCCGATCGCGGCCGGTGACCTCGCGCAGCAGGAGGGCGTTTCGCCGCCGTCGGTGACCCGTTCGCTTGGCCGCCTGGTCGACCTCGGGCTCGTCACCCGTGAGCCGAACCCCGATGACCGGCGGGCCGCCATCATCCGGCTGACCGAGAAGGGCGATCGCGAGCGGGAACTGATCCTGAACGACCGGGAGGTCTGGCTGGCGAGGCACCTCGCCCGGCTGCCGGAGGAGGACATCCAGATCATCGTGGCAGCACTGCCCGCGCTCGAGAGGCTCGTCGAGGCCACGCTCGAGGACGGCGACGGTGACGCTGACTGACCGGCTGGCCGGCCGGGCCGGCCGCAACCCGGTCATGGCCGCTCCGCACGGGTAGTCACCAGCACGTCAAGCGCCTCCGGCCCGGCGGCCGTGATGCGCAGCGGGTTGACCTCAAGGCTGTCGAGCCGGTCCCCCAAGCTGGCCGCGGCCTGAGCGACGCGCACGATGACCTCCGCCGTCGCGTCAAGATCGGCCGCCGCCCTGCCCCTGGCTCCCGTCAGCAACTCATAGCCCTTCAGTTCGCGCAGCATCGAGCGGACAACGAAGTCGTCCACCGGAAGCGGGCGCAGGCTCACGTCGCCCAGTACCTCGACCCATATCCCGCCGAGCCCGACCGCCAGCACCGGGCCGAACGTGGGATCGACCGTCACCCCGATGAGCAGTTCGGGACCGTCAGGCCGCATCGGGGAGACCAGGACGCCGTCGATGCCGGCCTCCGGGGCGCCCCGCCCGGCCGCCCCGATGATCTGCCGGTAGGCAGCGGCGGCCGCTTCCGGCCCGGCGACGCCGAGAATCACCCCGCCGACATCCGACTTGTGGGGAATGCCGGCCGAGCACACCTTCAGGGCGCATGGGCCACCTACCGCGACGCACGCCGCCGACGCCTCCTCTTCGCTGGTGACCAGCGTCGCCGGGACCACCGGGACGCCGAAACGGCCGAGCAGTTCCCGGCCCTCGGTCTCAGCCCAGATTCCGTCCCTGGTCTCATCCGGGCGCACAACCGGGAGGGCCGACGGCACCCGCGGTCGGTGCAGGATCTCGTCCCTGCGACCGACCCACCGCAGCATGTGCCCGATCGAGGACAAGGCAAGGTCCGCGCCCGGCAGCAGAAACAGCCCGTTCTCTGCCAGCAGCCGCGCCGGGTACGGCTCGAGGTTCATGCAGGTGTTAGAGCTCAGGATGATCGGGACCGGTGACGCGCTGACGATTTCGCCGATTATCTTCATGCGGCTCTCGATAAAGGATGGGTCCGCCGGTCTTTCCGACGGAAGCGGCGTCATCATGCTGTACAGGAAGTCGATGCCGGGATCGGTGACCGCGATCTCCATCAGATCGTCCTCGGCCTTGGTCGGACGCGGCCTGGCCCGGGCGTGACCGAAGCCTGTCGTGTCGAGCGGGTTGAGCACCGACGCGAAGTCGGGAAGTTTTTCCCGCAGCGCCCTGACCGTGCCCTCCTGCCAGGCCGGCAGCGGGATCGCGTTGTCTTCCGCCAGGTCGGCGATGATGTTGCAGCCACCGCCGGAGGACGTGACGACACCCATCCGCCGCCCTCGCGGGAGGCGCGGGGTGTATCCAAGCAGGCCCGCGGTGGAGACGAGTTCCTCAATGCTGTCGACGCGCACGATGCCCGCCTGACGGAGCGCTCCGTCGACGACGGCGTCGTTGGTCGCGAGGGCGCCGGTGTGCGCCTGCGCCGACTTCTTTCCCTGCTCGCTGCGGCCGGCCTTGAACGCGATGATCGGCTTGCCCGCCTCCAGCGCCTTCCTGCCGATGCGGAGCAGGCGGTCGGGTTCACGCACCGTTTCGAGGAACAAGGCAATCGAGCGAGTGGCCTCGTCCTCGACCAGATAGTCGACGATGTCCAGGCTGGTGACGATCGCGGAATTCCCGACCGATGCCCACAGGGTCGAACCGATGCCGTGGACCTGCGCGAACTCGGACGTCGCGCGCGCCATCGATCCGCTTTCGAATACCGCTCCGACCGGCCCGGCCAGCGGCACCCGGTCATTGGCGACCGCCGCCCAGGGGGCGATCCCGGCGGCGGCATTGATGAACCCGATCGTGTTGGGCCCCAGGATCGAGATGCCGAGCTCCACGGCGAGCTCGGCGAGCTCGCGCTGGCGCTCGCGCCCGTCGTCCCCGCTCTCGCCGTAACCAGCGGCGAGCACCACGGCGTTCTCGATTCCGGCCGCCGCCGCCTCCCGCAGAATCTCGGCTACGCGCGCCGGGCCAACCATGATAAAGACGAGATCGGCAGGCTCGGGAAGATCACGCAGCGCAGGTACCGTTCGACGGCCGAACAGCTCCCGGTACTTCGGGTGCACAAAGGCCAGCCGCTTGACTCCCCCGCCCAGTTCCAGGTTGTGGACGAGATTAGCGCCCCAACTCGACGTGCTTGAGGCACCCACCACGGCGATGCTTCGCGATCCGAAGAAGCTGCGCAGCCGATCCGGCGATACCAGTTCCCCACGTCTGGAGTAGTCAGGCAGCACTATCAAGTCCCCTCTGGAGAGCGACCCTATCCAAGTTTACTTAACATAGCTAACTTTATGTGGGGAAGGGTCCCCCGCGCAAGAGGCTGGTTCGCTCTCAGCCGAACCTCGCTCTCCGGAGCGCCATCCGATCTACCTCCGCCGGGAACTCACCAGGGGCAACGGCCGACGCGGCAGAACGGGCAGTCACGCGCGTTGCCGTCGTCGACAACTCCCGCAATACTTAGCAATGTGTACGTTCGCTAGAGAGGGGACCACCGTGGCGAAGAAGCCAGCCATGATCCTTTACCACACAGGGCTGATCGTCGAAAACCTGGACGATGCCATGGAAACGATGGGAGACGCCCTCGGGCTCAGCTGGTTCACCCCCCGGAAGGCGAGTTCGCCGTTTCAATCCCCTGGCGGCTTCCTCGATCGCGAGGTGCGCTTCACTTACTCGCTGCAGGGGCCCCATTTCATCGAGATTCTCGAGCAGATCGATCCCGCACCGTATCTCCACGTCACCGGCGGCCGGCGCATCCACCACCTCGGCTACTACACCGACGACCTGCCCGCGGCCGCGCACTGGCTTGAGGACCATGGCTACCGGATGGAGCTGAACGGGGTCGATCACGACGGGAACGTCGCGCGGGCCACCTTCCACTACAACCCAGAATCGCCTGGCATGTGGATCGAGCTGGTCGCGCATGAGGTCGCCGTCGAGGTCGGCACCGAGATGGCCAGGGCGGCCAAGGAACTCGGCATCGACTTCCGCTCCCCTTTCCCGTGAGAGAGCGGCAAGGCGGGCCGGCACCATCGCGTTGGTCGCCGTGGGTAAACCGGGCAGGAGCAGGCGCCGGGAAATTTGGTGGCCGGATACGCCGCGGGCACTTATCGTGCTTGCCATGGTGGACGCGGAGATCCTCGCTTACTACTCTCGCGGCCAGGAACGTGACCGGCTGGCCGGCGGCAGGCAGCGGATCGAGTTCCTGCGGGTCTGGGACCTGCTTGAGCGCTTCCTGCCGCCCGCGCCCGCGCGGCTGCTCGATGTCGGCGGCGGTGCCGGCGTCTACGCGATCCCGCTGGCCGCGGCCGGGTACGAGGTGCACCTGATCGACCCGGTGCCGTTGCACGTTGAGCAGGCGGCAGCGGCATCGCGCGACGCCAGCACCCCGCTGGCCAGCATCGCGGTGGGTGATGCGCGCGACCTTGGGGCGGTCGGCGACGGCTTCGATGCCGTCCTACTGCTCGGCCCCCTCTACCACCTGACAAGCCGTCAGGATCGCATCGCGGCGCTGCGTGAGGCGCGCAGGGTGCTGCGTCCGGGCGCAATCGTGGTGGCGAAGGCGCTGTCACGGTTCTACCCGGTCTTCGAGGAGCTTGCCGGCGGCATGGCGATCGGTCCTGAGGGACTTGACGGCACGGCCCGGTTCCTGGCTGACGGGCAGTACCGGAACCCGGGCGGGGACCCCGCGCACTTCACCACCTCCTACTTCCACCGGCCGGAGGAACTGGCTGGCGAGATCAAGGAGGCCGGCCTGGACCTGCGCCAACTGGTGGCCCCGAGCGGGAGCGTCAAGCTTCTGCCTGGCCTTTCTGAGTACCTGGACGTCCCAGCACAACGCGATCACGTGCTGTCGGTACTCCGGCTGCTTGAAGCCGAGCCGTCGCTGCTGGGCATGAGCCAGAACTTCCTGGCCATCGCCCAGACGCCAGCGGGAATCTGATCCGGTCCGCCAGCACCAGCTCCGGGTCACTCCGCTACTTCACAGGATGGCAATCGGGTTGATCGGGGAGCCGGTTCCGCCGGGCAGACGCAGCGGCGCGATGACGCACAGAAAGACCAGCGGCCTGCTGCCTGGCAGACCGGCAGACCGGCAGACCGGCAGCAGATCCTCGAACTGCAGGTAGTCGAGCAGGTGCAAGCCCAGGGCCCGAGCTCATCGCGCCGCCGCCGGTGGCCGACCCGTACCAGGACAGCGCCGGCCCAGGTCAGGGCGGCCCCGATACCGACCCGGCGATGGACAGACACGCGTCGGTCATGCCCGTGACGCCGCCGCCTACGCCTCTGCGGCTGGCTGGGCGACCACCCTGACCAGGCAAATCACTAGATACCAGCCGATCTAGGGGTGCGGCGCGACCAGGGGTAACCGGTCTGGCCGGGCAGTACCGGGTGCGGCCGCCGGACTCGCCGTCGGACTTCTCGAGGAAGGACCGGGCGTGGTAACCGGGGCAGGCCGCCGATTCTCCGCGAGCAGCTGACCGTACGGTGGTGCCTAGCAACGATCATCGTCTGGAGGCGCACGGGCATGAGTCTTGAGCGAGAGAAGCAGGTCGCCGCGGAAGCGGCCGCAGAGCTGGTCGAGAGCGGCATGACCGTCGGGCTTGGCACCGGCTCGACCGTGGCGTACCTGCTTCCGGCCTTGGCTAAACGGTCACTCGACATTGTCTGCGCCGCCACGTCGCCGCGAACCGAGCACGCCGCTCGCGAACTTGGCCTGCGGATCGAGGACGTCACCAGCATCGACCGGTTCGACATCACCATTGACGGCGCCGACCAGATCTCCCCGGACGGCTGGCTGGTCAAGGGAGGTGGCGGCGCCCACACCAGGGAGAAGATCGTGGCCGGGGCAGCGGACCGGTTCGTTGTCATCGCCGACTCCTCCAAGCCGGTCCGGGCACTGCACTCCCCCGTCCCCCTTGAGCTGCTGTCCTTCGGGCTGCGCGCCACCATGCGCCGGGTCGCCCCGGCCTCGCTGCGCGACGTCCCGCTGAGCCCGGACGGCGGCGTGATCGCCGACTACCAAGGACCGGTCGACGACCCGGCGGCGCTGGCCTCCTGGCTGTCATCGACGCCCGGGCTTGTCGCCCACGGCCTGTTCCCGCCGCAGATGGTGGCGATGGCTTTCGTCGGCCGGGGCGAGTCGGCCGACCGCATCGACTTCACATCAGGTAGCTGAGCGGGCTTGGCAGCCCCCTCCCGTTCAGATGCGGAGCCAGTGACCGTGGCCGATGCCTTCAAGTTCTCCCTGACGGTCAGGTACATGGAAGTAGACGCCCAGGGCGTGGTCTTCAACGCCTGGTACCTGACGTACTTCGACGAGGCGTTCACCGCCTTCCTGCAGTCACGCGGGCTTGGCTACCAGGCCCTCATCGGGCAGGGACTCGACTTCCAGCTTGTCCACGCCGACATCGACTGGAAGGCCGGCCTGCGCTTCCGGGACAACGCCGTGATCGCGGTGTCCACCGCCCGGCTGGGACGGACTAGTTTCGCGATCGACTTTGCGGCCAGCCGGAACGGGGATGAGCCGGCCTGCAGTGCGCGCATCGTCTACGTCGTGGTGGCGACCGACGGGTCAGGCAAGCGCGAGATCTCACCCGAAATCGCCGAAGCTCTCGGAGCGCCCGCGCTCCCTCCCGGCGTGGAGTTAGGGGCAAACACAGCTGCGTCCCATCCGCGGGGTCCCAGCGCGTCTAGTGCGCTGGCTATGCGGCGTTCCTCGATCACCGGGTCGAGCATGGTGAGGCGGCACGCAGTGCTGGCAGCAGGCGGTGGTCTTCACCGGTGTGGTGGGTGTGGACCGCGGCGCAGAAACCGAGGCAGTGGCTGAGCAGGCTCTCCGGGATGGCGGCGTCCGCAGCAGGCTGGCCGCCGCCCGCGGTGATCTGCTGCCGCCGCCGGACCGCGCCCGACCTGGGATAAGGCCGGACAGCTAGGCTGGGGGCATGGTGCGCACCAGCCGGACCGGAACGCCCGCCGCCCGCCCAGGTGACCGCAAGATCCTCAAACCGACACCGCCGGAGCTGATGGAGGACACCGGAACCGGGCTGGACTACGGCACCCGGCCCGACCGGATGCCGGGCTACCTCGTCCCGAACGACCGGTTCTACATCCGCAGCCACGCGCCCACTCCGCAGGTGGAGGTGGCGGATTGGACGCTGCGCATCGAGGGCGACGGCGTGCGTCGCCCAGTCAGCTACAGCTACGACGAGCTGTGGAACCGGTTCCCGCTGGTCTCCGTTATCCGCACGATCGAGTGTGCGGGTAACCGCCGGGTGCTGCTCGGCGACGAATTCGGGTCCGTGTTCAACGGCACTCAGTGGGGCCGCGGCGCGATCGGCACCGCCGAGTGGACCGGTGTCCGCCTTCGTGACCTGCTTGAGCCGGCCGGCATCGGCCCGGGTGCGCGGGAGGTCATGCCCGAGTCGCTCGACGAGATCCGGGCCCGCCGGCCGCTGCCGCTGTCGAAGGCGAGGGCCGATGACACCCTCGTCGCGCTGGCCATGAACGGGGAGATCCTCCCGGCTGATCATGGATTCCCCGCCCGCCTGGTGGTGTCCGGCTGGCTCGGGGCGGCCAGCATCAAGTGGCTCGACCGGATCGAGGTCAGCCAGGAACACCTGCAGGTGCCGTGGAACACCGAGGATTATGTGCTGATCGGTCCGGAATATCCGTCCGACGGCCCGGCCCGCGGCCCGGTGATCACTACCCTGCCGGTTTCCGTACTGACGGAGCTGCCGTGGCCGGCCAGGCTCCGGCCGGAACCGCAGATCATCCGGGGGCGCGCGTTCGCCGGGGAGAATCAGGTCGCCGCTGTCGAGTACAGCGTCGACGACGGTCCCTGGCGGCCCGCCGAACTGGGCTCTACCGATATACCTGGCGCGTGGGCGCGCTGGCAGTTCGCCTTTTCGCCGGAACCCGGCGACCATGTCCTCCGGGTACGGGCCACCGATGAGCGCGGTAACACCCAACCCGATGCCTCGGAGTGGAACGAGCTCGGCTACCTCCAGCACTCGGTGCTATCGCACCCCATGCACGTCGAGCACGCTCCCGGGCCGGGTACCCGTCAATAGCCCGGGGAACCCGGCCGACACGGCGGTCAGGCCGCTCCCGGCTCATCCGGGCCCGGCGCGGTCTCGATGGCGTCCTACATACTCTAAGTCGGTAGGCAGGCCCGGGCACACCGAGCCGCGACAACTCGAGGAGAGAACCGGCATGGCGGACGAGCCGGGAAGAGAGCGGGAGCTGGGAGGCCTAGGCGCCTACATCCGGCTGCAGCGGCAGCTAGCCGACCTTTCCCTGCGGCAACTGGCGGACATTGCCAAGGTTTCCAACGCCTATCTCAGCCAGGTCGAGCGGGGGCTGCACCAGCCGTCACTGCGCGTTGTGCGCTCGATCGCCGACGCTTTGAACCTGTCGGCCGACGTGCTGCTGGCCGAGGCAGGCATGCTGGTGCCGGACAAGAACACCGAAAGCAATACCCAATCCACCACCGAAGCTGCGATTCTCCGCGATCCCTACCTCGGTCCCGAGGAACGTCAGACGCTGCTCCACGTTTACCGAAGCCTCCGGCGACCAAGCACTGATTGATATACCACGCATCCTGCTTGACATATCGATCGAAGAGTGCGTACTATTTCAATCAGAGGGTACGCACAACATGGAGGTCATTATGACAACCATCCAGGAGCAGTACGCCGAACTGTTGAAGCAAGGTCAGGACGAGGCGCTGTCCGCACTCAAGGCGTGGAACCGGACGGTCCGGCGGGCTTTCGGCCAACTCCCGACCACCGGGCTGACCAGCGCGGGGCAGATGATCGATGAGTTCTACGACTTCAGGGCCCACGTTCTCGACGCCCAGCGCGAGTTCGCCAAGCAGTTCATCGCCACCAGCACCACGGCGGCGGAGAAGGTACGTGACAGCATCACACCGACGGCTGTGGCCGCCGCCGACGAGGCCCCCACGGCCAGGGTCGCAACGGCCAAGTTCGCCACGGCTAAGACCGCCCACCAGGCCTGAAGCCGCATCGACGGGGCCCGGCTGCGTGCCGGGCCCCGTCGCGTCAGGCCGAAAGAGAACGTGCCCTGGTAGGAAACGGCCACCGATAGCCGCGCCTGGTCGCCGATCGGCACGTACGGGTTAAGAGCGAATGAGCGCGGCCCGCCGTCCCGGGTCCGGCTCACTGACCGGCAGGTTGACCAGGCGCTGGCAGTGACCCGTGTCCACCGCCGGCTCGGGCCGATCGGGCCGTTCAGGAACGACGCCGATGTTCGGCCCCCGCGACAGTACGCGATCAGCTCGGCCGCGGTGATCGAGCGGCCGGGATGATGATGTCCTTGGAGCGGCTGACGATGAACAGGGACCCGTCATCGTCGAAGTACCCTAGGTCCCCGGTGTGCAGCCAGCCGTCAGTGATGGCCGCCGCGGTGGCTGCCGGGTCGTTCAGGTACCCCTTCATTACGTGAGGGCCGCGGGTGACGACCTCCCCCACATTCGCCTCGCCCGGTGGCCGGTGCTCGGCCCGGCGCTTAACCGGGCGAGCCAGTCCAAGACCAGCCGGGCCGTCTCGTCCGGCACCTCCAGCTGGGGCACGTGCCCGACACCGGGCAGTTCGGTGTAGGTCCAACCAGGATGGGCGCGGGCGGCCGCCCGGGCCACGGCCACCGGCACTAGCCGGTCCCGGTCGCCGTGCAGCAGCAGCACCGGGCAGCCGACGGAGTCGGTAATCGCACGGTACGCCTGGCCGCCGCGGCGGCTGACCGTGTACACCAGGGACCGCATGGCGTCGTTGAACGCCTGTTCCCGGTCGGGGAACTCCGTCCGCCGGCGTTCCAGCTCGACGTGCTTGGCCACCATCGCCTCGGGCACCCGGGCCGCGTCGGCGCAGCAGAGCGACAGCAGCCGGGCGACGCGGACTTCCGGCGGCTCGCTGCGGCGCAGGCCACGCATCAGCCCGCCCAGCCCGGGCGTGGCGAAGAGCAGCAGCACCGTGGCGACAAGCGGATCCGGGCGGGCGAACGCGAACGGCAGGGCCGGATCCACGAGGATAAGGGCGGCCACACCCGGCGGGGCGGCGCTGGCCTCCAGCATGGAGATCATGCCGCCCATCGAGTTTCCCATCAGGATCACGGGCTTGCGGGCGACGGCGGGCACCGTCTCCAGGAACCGGTGCAGCAGGTCCCGGTTGCCGGGCACGCTGACGTCCCGGCTGCCCGCCCTGGTCAGGCCGAACCCGCCCAGGTCGGGGGCGATCAGCCGGTAATGAATGGTCAGCCGGGGTGCGATCGCGGCCCAGTTCACCGACGAACCGCCCAGCCCGTGCACCGCCACAATGGCCGGGGCCCGAGCCGGGCCACCGAAATCCAGGTAGTGCACCGGGCCGCCGACGTCGGCCCACTGGGAACGGCCGCCAAAGGCCTGGCCGGGTGCACCGCGGCGGCCGATGCGTCGCAGCCGGCCGGCGACAGGCTCGCCGACAAGGCGGCCCGCCCGCCGGGGAGAGCCGCCGGGCGTTCCCAAGACCTCATCTCCTGCCGCTTCATTGTCAGCCATGACGTCGCCCCCTACCGGCTGCGAACGACGGATATTACGTCCCTTCCTGAACAGGCTTATCAGGTGGCAGGCTCCGCCGGGAAGGGCCGCTTACTCAGCGGCCACTGAACCAGCGGGGAACCCCGGGCCAGCTCGCCGACTGCCGTTCTCGACATCAGGACAACCGAGGTCTACGGTTTCAGGATGCCGGAGACCCTGACCGTCACCGACCCCGACGGGGTCACCATCTACGTCTACCGGTGGCGGCCCAGGGGCACGCCCCGGGGCGTCGTGCACGTCGCCCACGGCATGGGTGAGCATGCCCGCCGCTACGACCGGGTGGCCGAGGCCCTGCTTCAGGCCGGCTTCGCCGTCCACGCCGACGACCACCGGGCGTCGGGCCGTACCGGCGCCGATACATCGACGACCCTTGGTCCGGGTTCGAGGTGGCCTTCGAGGTGCCGCTGCTCCTGGATCTGGCCGGCGCCCCCCAGCCGTCGCTGCCAGCGGGCCTGCCGGTCCTCGTGATGAACGGCAGCCAAGACGCCGTCGGCGGCTTCTCCGGCGGCGGCGCCGCCCTGGCCGGGGCCTACAAAGGGCTCGGCCTGACCGACGTGACCTGGTCGCGTGGCTCGAGCCCCGCTTCCCCACGCTTAGCGGGTCACGACAGGAAAGGTCAAACGGTGAGCGCTCTGCCGGGTGAACTACGAAGCCTGATCGAGTCGGGCCCGATGGTGCACCTGAGCACCATCAACCCCGACGGCAGCCCACAGGTGACCGTCATCTGGATCGGGCTGGATGGCGATGATCTCGTCAGTGGCCACATGTCGTGGCACATGAAGCTCCGGAACATGGAGCGGGACCCACGCGTCGTGCTGTCCTTCGATGCGCCGCGGGTGCCCGGCGCCTTCATGAACGAGTACGCCGTGCTGCGGGCGCGAGCCACCGTCGAGCCGGGCGAGGGCGCCTGGCACCTGCTCAATCGCCTGGCAAGGGTCTACGTAGCCCCTGACGCCGAGTTCCCGGCGCCACCAGGCCCCGGCTATGTCGTGCGTTACTCCGTCGAGCGCATCGGCGGCGTAGGCCCCTGGCGGTCGGTCTCTCAGTGAGCTGAATCCCGGCAGGGTTCCGGCAGCGACGTGAGGGAAGGGGACGCCTGTGCGGTACCTGATCGTTGCCGAGGCCTACCGTGACCTGGAGCAGCTCAGCAGCAGGCTGGCACTGACCGAACGGCTCGCCGCGCTGCTCGCGCAGACCCCGACCGGGCTGCTGCCGACCGTGTGCTACCTGTGCCAGGGGCTGATCGCACCGGAGTTCGCCGGGGTTGACCTCGGCCTGGCGGAGAAACTCGCCGTCCGCGCGGTGGCCACCGCCGCCGGCACCGACGCCGCACAGGTTGCCGCGCTGGTGCGGGAGACCGGCGACCTGGGCCAGGCCGCCGAGCGGTTGCTTGAGCGGCCCGCGGCCGGGGCCGTCGGGCGGACGGCCAGCCTGGATGTCACCGAGGTGGTGCGCACGCTGCGCGAGATCGCCGCCGCCGACGGAGCGGGTTCGCAGGGGCGCAAACTCGACCTGCTGGCCGGTCTGCTCAGCAGGGCCACCCCGCTGGAGGGCCGCTACCTGCTGCGCCTGGTGACCAGGAACCTGCGGCTCGGCATCGGCACGCCCACCATCTTGGATGCGCTGGCCCAGGTGCACGGTGGCGGCAAGGCCGCCCGGCCCGTGCTTGAACGTGGTTACAGCATCTGCTGCGACCTCGGCAAGGTCGCCGCCACGCTGGTGAGCGGCGGGCTGACCGCGGTGGAACAGCTTCGGGTACGGCCGGGGAACCCGGTGCGGGTCATGCTCGCCCAGCGGCTGTCCGACGCCGGGGAGATCCTGGCCCGGCTAGGCGGGCGGTGCGCCGCCGAGTACAAGTACGACGGCGTCCGGGTCCAGGCGCACCGCACCGCCGACGGGACGATTGAGCTGTACACCCGGCGGCTTGAGGAGATCTCCGCCCAGTTCCCCGACGTCGTCGAGCTGCTGGCGGCGGGGCTTGGGCCGGCCGAGGCGATCTGCGAAGGCGAGGTTGTCGCCTACGACGCCCTGGAGACGGCCGTCACCCTCTCGCCCCGGCTGCGGCTGACCACTGCCGCTGAGGTGGCCAGCCCCGCGGCGCTTGACGAGATGTTCGCCCAGGCGGTCACCGACGGGTGCGAGGGCCTGGTGTGCAAGTCGACCGGGCCGGATTCCGGCTACCAGGCCGGGGCGCGCGGCTGGCAGTGGATCAAGCTCAAGCGGGACTACCGGACCGAGCTGTCCGACACCGCCGACCTGGTCGTCATCGGCGCGTACGCCGGCCGCGGCCGCCGCACCGGGGTCTACGGTGCGGTGCTGCTCGCTGCCTACGACGCGGAGGCCGACCTGTTCCGCGCCGTGACCAAGTGCGGTGCCGGGTTCTCTGACGCGGACCTGGCCGCGCTGCCCGCCCGGCTGGCACCGCTGCTGAGCCAAGACCGGCCCGCCCGGGTCGACGCGCGCCAGCAGCCGGACGTCTGGTTCGAGCCGGGTCTGGTACTCGAAATCCTCAGCGCCGAGCTAACCCTGTCCCCGAACTACACCGCCGCCCTGGGCCAGCTCGAGGACGACGCCGGGCTGGCCATGCGCTTCCCCCGGTTTACCGGACGCTGGCGCGACGACAAGGCGCCGGAAGACGCCACCACCACCCGCGAGCTGGCCGAGCTGTTCCGCACCGCCCGGCGGAAGACTGGCTGATAGCCGCGGCGGGATCCGGTTATCCTGTTACGCCGCCTCGGCGGAATCCTCAGCCGGTACCGCCTTGGGCTTCGGGCGTTCCCAGAACGTAGCCAGCTGCGCGGCCGCGGCGGCCAGGCCGATGCCGGCCGCGAGCCCGGCTCGCTGCCAGGGGGTGAACTTGTCGTGGAGGCCGAGGAGGCGGTCCACGCTCAGGCTGCCCGGGCCGATCGCCGCCAGCGCGATCGAGGCCGCGCTCAGGTTCAGCACGTACTCATAGCCCTCGGCGGTGATGAAGAACCCGTTCTGCAGGTGCACGGAGCGCGCCGCGACGGCCATCGTGCCGACCACCGCCGACGCCGCCAGCGGCGTCCCGGCTCCGGCGATCAGCGCGGCACCTGCCCCGACCTCCACCGCCGCGCTCGCGGCGGCCTGCAGCTTCGGCTGCTTGAAGCCGATCGAGCCGAACCATCCCGCGGTCCCCTCCAGGCTCCGCCCGTGGCGGACCCCGTGGGCCACCATCGTGCCGCCGATCGCCGCGCGGAGCACCAAGCTGGCCACATCTTTACCGCTCACAGGCGGATCCTCCCTCGTCACCGTTATCCGGCCTCAACAAGGCGCTGAGCCCAGGAATGATTATCCGCTGAAGTCAGCGGCGGGCACGAGCGAACGTGCCGCAGCTCACTTTGTCGCTTCCGGGTGCAGTTCGACCCGCACCAGAGCGGCGTTGCGCGCCATCGCGTCGGGCGGGGCGGTAGTGCCGCCATCCGTGGTCACGTAGATCACCCGGCCATAGTCACCGGGACAGGGCCCCCAGGCGGCGCTGGACGGCCCCACCAGGACTTCATCGAACGGGTCGCCGACCAGGTGGCGGACTTCGCTGCCGTGGCGCGGCGTGAGCGGCACCCGGTCGAGCGTGTTGGCGCGATGCCGGGTGACATAAGCGAATCCGGCGTCTTCGTCCAGGCAGAAGTCGTCGGCGTTGTCGATCGCGGCGACGAACTCGACGCCGCCGGACGGGTCGAGGGTGGCCGGGTCCACCGGGACACGCATGAAGACCTTCTGCGCGGTCGACGTGTAGTAAAGAAATCCATTCCGTGCGCCGTAGCGAACACCGTTCACGCCTGGCTGCGGCGGCGGCGCAATCTCGCTGTCCGGGTCGTCCGCCATGGTGTCATCGGCCAGCCAGACCCGGGCCGTCGCACTCCGCGCGCCCTCGCTCAGATCAACCCGCCAGATCAGTCCGGCGAAGCAGTCGGCGATGGCCAGCACCCCAGGGGCGAGCAGGCAGCTGCCGTTAAGGGCACGAACCCGGTCGTCGAAGGTGCAGATGATCTCCGGCGATACCGGGTCACCGGGCGTCCAGCCAGTGAAGTCGATGCGGGCCAGGTGCGACTCGTGGGTCGTGTAGCCCTCGGTCAGGCTGATGACGAAGACGTCGGGCTCGGCCTCGACGATGCCGGTGATCGGATGGTCGAAGCGGTGCACGAGAACCGGGCTGGACATCGAACCTGATCGTGTTCCCGGCACAATCCATAGTTCTCTCTGCAGTACCGCGGTGATCAGCACGGACCCGTCGCCGCGAACGGCGAGGTTTTCCAGGAAGTACTTCTCAGGGAAATACGCGACCGGAGTCAGGGCGACTTCGGGGACGGGAGTCATCGGCATGACAAGCCTCCGCTTGGTGAAGTACCGGTAATGGCCCGAATCGAGGCGTTGACGGAACGCCCGAGGGTTACTGCTTCAGCCCGACCGCGTTCGCGGGCACATCGAAGGCGGCAAGGGTCAGCGAGACACCGGTGAACCAGCCCATCAGCACCGCGACGTCGACGATGCCCTCATCGCCGATCGCCTCCTTGGCCCGGTGATAGAGGCCAACCGGGACCACGCGCGGCTGGACCAGGATTGCCGCGAGCTCGTAGACGATCTGCTGCCGCGGGTCATCGAACGAGGTCGGGAGGCCGGCGATGAGCGCCTCGACCTTCTGCTGCTCCAGGCCGCCCAGCTGCACGCCGATCTTCTCGTGCTCGTAGTTGCCGTAGGCGGCGAGCCAGTGGCCGTTGATCACGTTCGTGACGATCTCGATCTCCGCCTTGGACAAGGACGAGTCCGTTTGGAAGTACGCTCCGGTCGCCACGATGGCCTTCGACAGCCTGGGATTGGCCAGCCAGATTTTGTGCGGTCCGGGGACGAGGCCGCGCAGCCGCAGCGTGTACTCGTAGGCGCTGCGCATTTCCGGTGGCATGTCCTGGACCGGTGTTTCCGCGTAGCGACCGAATGTCCCGAAGTCTGCGGGATCAGGGGTGCCATCGAACATGGAGCTCTCCTTCTCTAAAAGGACGGACATCCGCTTTTTTTAAAGCTATGCTCGTAGGCGTCAGGTGTCAACGGGCGAGGAAGGACGGCCCCATGCCGCGGGTGAGCCAGCAGTACAAGGACGACCAGCGCGCCGAGATCCTGGCCGCCGCCCGTCGGTGCTTCGTCCGCAATGGTTTTCATCGCACGTCCATGCAGGACGTGTTCACCGAGGCGGGCAAGTCGGCCGGCGCCGTCTACCGGTACTTCCCGAGAAAGGAGGACATGATCGTGGGCGTCGCCGCCCAGAACCTTGACGACGTCACCGAGGTGCTGCGCACCGCGCTGACCCGCGGCGATGGCAACCGCGGGGTCGGCCAGGTGATGGCGGAACTGCTGGAAGCGGTGATAGAGCGGCATAACGACAGGCAGCTGGCCACCATGGCGCTGATGGTCTGGTCCGAGGCCCTGCGCAACCCGGCGCTGGCGCAGCGGCTGGAAGCGGCGGCAGCCACGATGAGCCAGGACATGGCCGGGCTCGTTCGCGAGCGCCAGCAGGCCGGCACCTGGCGCGGAGCGCCGGCCGATGTACTCGCCCGGGTAATCCTGTCAATCTTGCCAGGGTTCCTGTTCAACCTGGCCCTGTTCGGCCCGCCCGGGGTGGCCGGGTTCCCCGACGCCATCCGGGAGCTATGGCCGGGCTGAGCCGATGTTGGTGAGTATCGTCATCGGCAGTGGGAGCTGGAGAGGGGCCGACGGAGATGAGCATGGATGGCCTCGGCACGTTGCTGGTGGCGGCGCGCGGTGAGATCGCGGTCCGGATCATGGCGACCGCGGCGGTGCTCGGCCTGCGCACCGTGGCTGTTTACCCGGACGACGATGCCGACTGCGCGCACGTGGCCAGGGCCGATGTCTCGGTGCGGCTGCCGGGCGCGGGCGCGGCGGCGTATCTCGACCTGCCGGCGGTGCTGGCGGCGGCCCGGCAGGCCGGAGCCGGAGCCGTGCACCCGGGATACGGATTCCTGTCAGAGAACCCGGAGCTCGCGCGGGCGTGCGCGCGGGACGGGCTGATCTTCGTCGGCCCGTCGGCCGACGCGCTTGAGCTATTCGGCGACAAGACGCGGGCCCGCGAACGCGCGACCGCACTGGGCATCGACGTGCCCGGCGGCACCGGCGTACTGACCGACGACGACGACGCACTCGTATTCGCGGCGTCCCTGCCGCCGGGGGCTCCGCTGATGGTGAAGGCGCGGGCCGGCGGTGGCGGTAGGGGCATGCGGCCGGTGCGGACGGGCGACGACCTCGGCGAGGCGTTGCGGCGCGGCCGGTCAGAGGCCGCGGCGGCCTTCGGCGACGATGGCGTGTTCGTTGAGGAACTGCTGACCAGCCTGCGGCACATAGAAGTGCAGGTGATCGGCGACGGCGAGCGGGTTCAGGTACTCGGCGACCGGGACTGCAGTCTGCAGCGGCGGCGCCAGAAACTGCTCGAGATCGGACCCGCCCTCGACCTCGACGGCAAGACTCGCCAGCTTCTGCACGACGCCGCCCGCCGGCTGGTGGGCTCGGTGCCCTATCGCGGCCTTGCCACCGTCGAGTTCCTCGTCGGCCCTGACCGAGTGGCATTCCTCGAAGTGAATCCGCGACTACAGGTCGAGCACACCGTCACCGAGCAGGTCACCGGGCTCGACCTGGTCGAGCTGGCGCTGGCCGTGGCCAGCGGCGGCACGCTCAGCGACCTGGGCCTTGACGCCGGGCCGGCGGCGCGCGGGGTCGCGATGCAGGCCCGGGTGAACGCCGAGACGCTCCGCCCGGATGGGTCGGTCGCGGCCTCCGGCGGCACGCTCGCGCGCTTCCAGCCCCCATCGGGGCCCGGCATCCGCGTCGACACCCTCGGCTACGCGGGCTACCGTCTTAACCCGCGTTACGACTCGCTGCTGGCCAAGGTGATCGCGTCAGGGACGGATGCCTCGGTGGCCCGGAGCCGCCTGGCCCGCGCGCTGGCCGAGTTCGATATCGAGGGCGCGGCTACCAACATCGGTGTGCTGCGGGCTCTCGCCGCCCGGCCGGAACTCGGCACCGCCGTGATCAGCACGGACTGGCTCGATGGGCACCTCGGCGAACTGGACGGTGACGACGGCACCCTTCTTTCGCCCGACCGGGAAGAGCCGCCGACGCCCGTCCCCGGTGAAGGGGGCGAGGACGTGGTTCTCGCCCCGATGCCGGGAACGGTGCTTGCACTGTCGGCCGCGGCCGGGCAGACCGTCGCCCAGGGGACCGAGGTCGCGGTCCTCGAGTCGATGAAGATGGAGCATGTCGTGACGGCGCCGGTTAGCGGCACGCTGGCCGGCTGGCACGTCGAACCGGGCGATGTGGTCGACGAGGGGGCCGTGCTCGCCGTCATCATCGGTGGCGGGCAACCGGCGGGCACGGACGTCGAGGCCGCCGAGGCTGACCCCGACCACCTACGGCCGGACCTGGCCGAGACGCTCGACCGGCACCGGATTGGCCGCGATGACGCCCGTCCGGCCGCCGTCGGCAAGCGGCACGCGGCCGGCCGGCTGACCGCCCGTGAGACGGTCGCGGCCCTGGTCGACCTGGATAGCTTTGTGGAGTACGGTGCGCTGGCGATCGCCGCCCAGCGACGCCGGCGATCGCTGGCTGACCTTATCGCCGGCACGCCCGCGGACGGCATGATCACCGGCACCGCCACCATCAGCGGGGCACCGGTGGCCGTCCTCTGCTACGACTACACCGTGCTGGCGGGCACCCAGGGACTGCGGAACCACCAGAAGGCCGACCGGATCTACCGGCTCGCGCTGGCCGGGAGGCTGCCGCTGGTGCTGTTCGCCGAGGGCGGCGGCGGGCGGCCGGGCGACACCGACACCGCGTCGGTCGCGCACCTGGATGTCTCGACTTTCCGCCTGGCCGCGCAGCTGTCAGGGACGGTGCCGACGGTGGCCGTCGTCTCCGGCTACTGCTTCGCGGGCAACGCCGCGCTGGCGTCGGTCTGCGACCTGATCGTCGCGACCGAGGGGAGCAGCCTGGGGATGGGCGGGCCGGCCATGATCGAGGGCGGCGGCCTCGGCGTGGTCGCCCCGGGCGACGTCGGGCCGATGTCGGTGCAGGCTCGCAACGGCGTCGTCGACGTCGTGGTGCCCGACGACGAATCCGCGGTGGCGATCGCCCGGCACTACGTGTCGCTGTTCGCCGCCGCCCGGCCGGAGACGCCGACGGCCGATCAGCGGCGCCTGCGCAACCTGGTCCCCGAGAGCCGAACCCGCGCCTACGACGTGCGGCCCATCATCGAGACGCTGGCCGACGAGGGCTCATTGCTTGAGCTACGGGCCGGGTTCGGCGCCGGCATCGTGACCGCGCTCGCCCGGCTCGGCGGCCGGCCGGCCGGCATTATGGCGAACAACCCACGCCACCTGGGCGGGGCGATCGACGGCGATGCGGCCGACAAGGCGACCCGGTTTCTGGAGCTCTGCCGGGCCCGCTCGCTGCCGCTCGTCTCGCTGTGCGACACACCGGGCTTCATGGTCGGGCCGGCCGCGGAGCGCACCGCGACCGTCCGCCGGTTCGGGGACATGTTCGTCGCAGGCGCCCGGCTTGGCACGCCCATGTGCACGGTCGTGCTGCGCAAGGCCTACGGGCTTGGCGCGATGGCGATGGCCGGAGGCGATCTGCGCGCGCCGGTGCTGACGGTCGCCTGGCCGACCGCCGAACTAGGCCCGATGGGCCTTGAGGGTGCGGTCCGGCTCGGCTACCAGCGCGAGCTGCGGGCGATCGCCGACCCGGCGGATCGGCAGCGTCGTTACCAGGAACTGGTCGCCGAGCAGTACGAGAACGGGAAGGCCCTCAGCGCGGCCGCTACCTTCGAGATCGACGACGTCATCGACCCCGCCGCGACCCGTGCGCTGCTGCTGGCGGCCCTCAGCCGCGGCACCGCGGCACCGCGGTCAGTCTGAGCGCAGCCGATGTCTCACCCCGACGGCTGCAGCCGCCCCGCAGGCCGGGTCCCGGTCGGACCTCCGGAGACATGCTTCCGCCCGGCCGTCCTGGCCGCTCGGGTTCGTGCTCTCGCCAATCGGGCGCGCGGGCGGGTCATCCTCGGCATCGCCGGCCCGCCGGGGGCGGGCAAGTCCTCAATCGCCGCTGCGCTGGCCCAGGAACTCGGGCCGGCCGCGGCCGCGGTCCCGATGGACGGCTTCCATTACTCCAACGCCGTGCTGCGCACGCTCGGCCGGGCTTCCCGTAAGGGCGCACCGGACACCTTCGATGTTGACGGCTACGCCACGCTGCTTGAGCGACTGCGGCTCGACGACGGGCGAACGGTGTACGCACCAGGATTCGACCGCGAGCGGGACGAGCCGGTCGCCGGTGACCTCGCCGTTCCTGCTTCGGCCAGGATCGTGATCACCGAGGGGAACTACCTCCTGCTCCCCGATCCCGGCTGGGGCCAGGTACGGCCGTTGCTTGACGAGGTCTGGTACGTGGACGTCGATGAATCGCTGCGGCTGAAGCGGCTGATCGGGCGGCACCAGCAGTTCGGCAAGGACGAGGCGGCGGCGCGGGCCTGGGCCACCGGCCCGGACGCAGCCAACGCCCGCCTGATCGCCGCGACGCGGGCCACGGCTGACCTGATCATCCGGTACTGAGGCTGACCGTCGGGAAGGTGCGGCTATCTACGGGGACGCCGTCATGAGCAGCACCACTGTGTCGCACCGGCTGTGGCCACTAGCCGCGGCTTGAATGATGGTGCTGGCGTTCCAGCTCGGCCGCGACGGTGGCGCACAGCTCGCTCCAGCTCTTCTCGAACTTGGCCAGGCCGTCGCGTTCCAGGTATTCGGTGACGTCATCGAAATCGACGCCCGCTGCCGCCAGCTGGTCAAGCACCTGGCGGCTGCCGTCATAGTCCGTGGTCACAGTGTCGCCGGCGACCTGGCCGTGATCGGCGAAGGCTTCCAGGGTGGTCCCTGGCATCGTGTTGACGGTGCCGCGCGCGACCAGCCCGGCGACGTACTTGGTGTCGGGTAGGCCGGATTCTTGACTCCGGTGGAGGCCCACAGCGGCCACTGCGGCCGTGCGCCGAGGCGGGCGAGCCGCTGCCAGCGCTCAGTGCCGGTCAGCTGCTCATACGCATCGACCTCCGTGTCCACCCGGGAGATGAAGAAGGAGGCCACCGACCTGATCGAGTGGAGGTCCCGGCCGGCCGCGTGCGCCTGCTCCAGGCCGCTGAGGTAGGCGTCCATGACCGCGCGGTACCGGTCCGTTCGTGTCCGGTGCCTCGCTGCCCGAGCCGCCCCGGCTCCTGGCGGCGGCTGACCTCGAGCGCCGCCGAGTACGATGACGGCATGTCGCCCGCTACCGCGCTGCTGCTGCACGGCTTCACCAGCGGCCCGGCGTCGATGTGGCGCTTCCGGGAGTGGCTGGCCGGGCTCGGGTACCAGGTGGAGGCTAAGGCACAGCTCGGGCACGGCGGCCGGGGCCCGGCCGCCGACTACTCCCTGGCCGCCCTGGCGGCGGACAACCTCGCGATGGGCGATCACGACCTCGTCGTCGGCTACTCCATGGGCGGCGCCACGGCCACGCTCGCCGCGGCCAGGCGACCGGAGTGGGCCGGGCGGCTGGTCCTCGTCGACCCGGCGTGGCGGTTCTCCACGGCGGAGGAGGCCCCCGCCGTGAAGCAGGAGGAGCTAGCCGCCCTGGACCGGGACGCAGGCGAAATCCGCGCCGCGTACTCGGCGTGGGATGAGCGCGACGGCGCGGCGAAGATACAGGGGGTCGCGCGCGTCTGGCGGCCGGCCGTCGAGGGGATCATCGACGCGAACCTGGACGCGGACCTGCGGGACGCGGCGCGGTCGCTGGCGGTGCCCACGCTGGTGATCTGCGGCGACCCGGCGGCCGGCTCGACCGTCACCCGCGCCGACGGCGACGCCGTGGCGTCGGCGAACCCGAACGTCCGCCTGGTGCGGATCGCCCGGGCAGGCCACAGCCCGCACCGCGATGACCCGGAAGCCGTCTGGCAGGCCCTCGCCGGCTGGCTGGCGGCGCGCTTACCCGGGCGGCGCGCTTAGCCGCATAAGCGCCGGATCGCAGGTCAGAAGCACCTCGCATCGACAGATGTAATGAGAACTGACAGCCGGGTGCCGGTCGCGACGATATTCTAGGTTTATCGTCGTTTAACGATTATAATTGGCGGCATGAAGGCCGGATTCCGGACGTCCGCGCAGGCCGCGGTCTTGCGCGCGGTTCACGACCACCCGGGCCTGACCCGCGCGCAGGCGGCCGCCGAGATTGGGATACCAAGCGGGTTCGCCGCGGAGACCGTCGCCCGCCTGGTCACGGCCGGGCTCATCGCCGAGCGCCCAGCGCCCGCCACTGGCCGGCGTGGCCGGCCGACCACGGTCCTGGCCGCGCATCCGGGCGGCCCGCTGGTGGCCGCGGCCGCCATCGGGCACGACAGCTGGCAGGTCGCCGCGGTCGAGCTCGGCGGGACAATGCTGGCGGCGGCGTCCCGCGGGCACGACGGCGACCAGAACCGCGTGCTTGGCACGGTCGCGGCCGGGCTGGAGCGGGTTCGCGCCCAGTTCGGCGCGCGGGTGCGGGCCGCGGCGGTGGCGGTGCCCGGCACGGTGGCCGGCAGCCGGCTGGTGATCGCCCCTGGGCTGTCCTGGCATGGAGTGGACCTGTCGGTGCTGTGGCCGCACTACGAGCACGGCAGCGAGTTCGCCGCGGGCAACGACGCGACCCTGGCCGGCGTCGCCGAATCGCGGCGGACCCCTGGCTTCGGCGCTGGCACGATGCTGTACCTGCACGTCGCTGACGGCATCGGCGGGGCGGTCATCGAGGCAGGCCGCGCGGTCACCGGCGCGACCGGCGCCGCCGGGGAGTTCGGGCACATGCCGTTCGGTGATCCCGGCCGGCGCTGCCGCTGCGGCGCCGCCGGCTGCTGGAACACCAGCATCGACGGGCCGGCGCTGGCACGCTTCCTGCCCGGCGGCGTCCGCGCCCACGGTGGCGGGCACCTGCGGCACGCGCTCACGTCAGCGCGGGCCGGCCGGCCCGGTGCGCTGGCCGCGATCCGCGCGGTGGGCGGCTCCATCGGGCGGGGCCTGGCCGGGCTGGTGAACGGCCTGGACCCGCACCAGGTGGTGCTCGGCGGCCTCGGGCCTGAACTGCTCCGGCTGGCCGGGGATGAGATCACCGCCGCCTACCACGGTGGGCTGATGGCGTACCGGGTGCTGCCGCCGCCGCCCGTCACCGCGGCCCGGCTCGGCGCGGACGGGCCGCTGCTCGGCGTCGCCGATGAGGCGTTCGCCCGGCTGCTCACCGACGAGGGCCTGCAAGCCTGGGCCACCCGCGAGCGGGGCGCCAGCCCGGCCGCCGGCGGCGCACCGCTGATGACCAGCGGGCGCTGAGCGGCCATACTGCGATGTGAAGGCATGAGCTATCAAGGAGGATGCTCCCGTGAGTCGTGAGATCACCACCGTCGTGACCGGCCAGTCGTACCTCGAGTGCCCCCGCTGGCACGACGGCCGGATCTGGTTCTCTGACTTCTACCTCCACCGCGTCATGTCGGCGGCGGAGGACGGCAGCGATCTGCGCACCGAGGCCGAGGTTCCGCAGCAGCCGTCCGGCCTTGGCTGGCTGCCCGACGGGCGGCTGCTCGTGGTCTCCATGCGCGACAAGCGGATTCTGCGGCGTGAGCCGGACGGGACCCTGGTGACCCACGCGGACCTCGCCGACGTGGTGGTTGGCGTGCCCAACGACATGGTCGTGGACGGCCAGGGCCGGGCCTACGTTGGCGAGTTCGGCTTCGACCTGATGGGCGGGGCCCCGCTGGCGCCCGCCGACCTGCTCAGCGTCGCCCCCGACGGCACCGTGACGACCGCGGCGAAGGGCCTGTGGTTCGCCAACGGCAGCGTGATCACCGACGACGGGGTCCTGTTGGTCGACGAGACCTTCGGCAACCGGGTGAGCGCGTTCGACATCGAAGCGGGCGGCGGGCTGGCGAACCGGCGCACCTGGGCGCGGTTCGGCGAGCTCCCGACCGAAACCGATCAGGCGGCGGCGATGGGGCAGATCGTGATCGCCCCGGACGGATGCTGCCTGGACGCCGAGGGCGCGTTGTGGATCGCGGACGGCCTCGGCGGGCGGCTCATCCGGGTTCGCGAGGGCGGCGGGATCGTCGAGGAGATCGCGGTCGGGTCCGGCGTGTTCGCCTGCATGCTGGGCGGCGCCGACGGCCGGACGCTGTATGCCTGCGCGGCGCCGGACTTTTACGAGCACGCCCGGCGCGACACCCGCGAGGCAACTCTGCTCGCGATCCGGGTCGACGTCCCGCACGCGGGCCGGCCGTGACGTTCACGACGGCGCGCACCAGCTCGGTCATGGCTCAGTACGACCTGGGCAGGCCGAGCGAGTGCTGGGCTACGTAGTTGAGCACCATCTCGGCGCTGACCGGGGCGATGCGCAGCAGCCGGGCGATACCCCAGAGCGGCAGCAGTCCGAACTCGGTGCTCACGCCGTTGCCGCCGTGCGTCTGAATGGCCGCGTCAACGGCGGCGATGGCGGCCTCGGCGGCCGCGTACTTCGCTTCGTTGGCGGCCTCCCCCGCTGGCAGGCCGCGGTCATGCCGCCAGGCCGCCTTCGCCGTCATCAGCGCGGCCAGGTCAACCTCGATCTTCGCCTTGGCCAGGGCGTGCGAGATGCCCTGGTGAGTGCCGATCGGCTGACCCCACACCTGCCGGTTGCGCGCGTACTCCGATGCGAGCGCGAGCGCCCGGCGCCCGACCCCCACGCAGATCGCGGCGCCAGTGATCCGCTCCGGGTTGAGCCCGTGGAACACCTGGCGGAACCCTTCGTTCTCCCCGCCGATCAGCTGGCCGGCGTCCAGCCGCACGTCGTCGAAGAAGAGGGTGTACTGCTTTTCCGGCAGCGACGCCGACACCGGCAGCTCGGTCGCGACCAATCCGGCGCTGTCGGTCGGCACCAGGAACAGCGACATCAGGCCCTTGCCGGTCGTCTGGTCGGTGCCGGTGCGGGCGACGACGATGAGCGCGCCGGCCTCGTTGACACCGGAAATGTAGTACTTGGTGCCGCGCAGCACCCAGTCGTCGCCGTCGCGTTCGGCGCTGGTCGAGAGCTGGTGGGTATTCGAGCCGGCGTTGGGCTCGGTGATCGCGAAGACCACCTTGCGCTCCCCGGCGGCCATCCCCGGTAGCCAGTCCTGTTGCTGCCGCGGGCTGCCGTACCGGGCCAGGACCTCCCCGGAGATCGCGCTCGAGACCAGCAGCAGCAGCAACGGCGCGCCCTGGGCGGCCGTCTCCTCGCATACCAGGGCCAGCTCGGCCAGCCCGGCGCCGCCGCCGCCGAACTGCTCGGGGATGTTGATTCCGATGAATCCCTGGCGTCCGAGGGCACGCCACAGCTCGTCGGTGGGAGTGTGCTCCTCGGCGTGCTTGGTGTAGTACTGCCCGCCGTACGGGGCCGCGATCTTGGCGACGGCCTCGCGGATCGCGCGGTGGTCCGGGTTCTCGTCGAATTCCACAGCCGCTCAGGGCTCCAATCGTGGTCGGGTCTCCCGCGGCGTCAGACTCCGGCGTCGGGGATGAACAGGGTTGCCTCGGCCGCCGCCGCCATCAGCTTCGCCAGCCGGCCGGCCGGCAGTCCGCTGGCGTAGAACAGCGTCGAGTGCACGGCGCCGATCCCGGCGTGCACGAGTGCCCGCAGCACCGCGTCGTCCACCTCCGGGCGCAGCACGTCGAGGATGTGCACCCACTCCTCGATGTAGATCCGCTGCTTGCGCCGGAGCCGCCGGTTGTCCTCGGCGGGCAGGCTGGCGATCTCGTTGTGGTAGACGCGCATCAGCATGCGGTCCTCGAGCGTGATGCGCACGTGGGCGGCGATGAGCTCCTTCAGGGTCTGGGCCGGGTCAAGGCCACGGGACAGGATCTCCGCCGCGCCGCGGGTCAGGTCGTCGATGACCCGGTCGAACATCGCCACCAGGACCGCTGACTTGCCGTCGAAGTGGCGGTAGATGCCCGAGCCGACGATGCCCGCGGCCGCGCCGATGTCGGACATGCCGACCTCGTGGTAGCCGCGCTCGGCGACCAGTTCCGCCGCCGCGGCGAGGATGCGCTGGCGGCGTTCGGGGTCGCGGCGGCGCGTGGCGGTGCTGGTGCGGGCGGGCGCGTCGGTCATGGCGTTCCCCCGTCGAGCAGATCCAGTGGCAGCTCTACCAGCCGCGAACGGAGGTACTCACCGAGCCCCTTCGCCTGCGGGTCGGGCCGAGTCGAGGACGCGACGCCTTCGCCCAGCAGGCCCGCGATGACAAAGTTGACCGCTCGCAGGTTAGGCAGCTCGAAGCGGCGGATCTCGAGGTCGCGCGCCTCGGGCAGCAGCTCGCGTAGCCGGCCGACCGTGAGGTAGGCGCGCAGCCAGCGGTAGCCCGCGGCATCGCGGGCCCACAGGCCGACGTTGGCGTTGCCGCCCTTGTCACCGGAGCGCGCCGCGCACACCCGGCCAAGCGGTGCCCGCACGGTCGGCTGGTCCGCGGGTGCCCGCGGCGCGTCCGGTTGCGATGCCCGACCGGCCGCGGCGGTGCTGGCGGGGGCCGAGCCTGCACTGGTGATAGAGGTGGCGGGCACGTCGAGCCGGGTGCCGTCGGGCAGCACGGCGACGTGCGCGACCTCGCCCGCGGCTACCGTCGTCGGCCAGTAGATGCCGTAGGCGCTCTCCGCTGACGGCGGCGTGGTGGTGTGGAAGCCCGCGTACCCGCCGAGCGCGAGCTCCATGGTGGCGTTGGAGAAGCGCCGGCCGACGACGCGCGGGTCACGGTCCTTCACGGTGATGCGCAGGTGCGCCACCGCCTGCTCGTTGCTCGGCGCGTCGTGGTGGTCGAAGCGCAGTAGCCGCACGTCGACATCGGAGAACCGGTCCCGGCCGCCGAGAATGGCGAATAGCTCATCCTGCGCCCAGGCCGCCTTCTCCTCGATGTCCAGCCCGGTGAGCACCAGCGTCATCGTGTTGCGGTAGCCGCCGAGGAAGTTCACGCAGACTTTGAGGGTCGGTGGCGGCGGCGTTCCGCGGGTACCGGAGAGGCGGACCCGGTGCGGTGCCTGCTGCTGCACGGAGATCGTGTCGAAGTGCGCGACCACGTCCGGGTTGAGGTAGGCGGGCTCGGCGATCTCGTAGAGCAGCTGGGCGGTGATGGTGCCGACCGACACCAGTCCCCCGGTGCCCTCGTGCTTGGTGATCACGCTGCTGCCGTCGTGTGCGACCTCGGCGATCGGGAAGCCGGGGTAGCGGCGGTCGGTGATCTCGTGCAGGTAGGAGTAGTTGCCGCCGGTGGCCTGCGGGCCGCACTCGATGATGTGGCCGGCGGCGACCGCCCCCGCGAGAGCGTCGAAGTCCTCCCGCCGCCAGCCGTGCCACCACGCGGCCGGGCCGGTGACCAGCGAGGCGTCGGTGACGCGTGGACAGATCACGATGTCGGCCCCGGCGTCAAGCGCGGCGGTGATTCCCCAGCCGCCGAGGTAGGCGTTGGCGGTGACCGGCTTGTCGCCGGCGTCGGCCAGGGACTGCCCGGTGTCGAGGTTGTGCAGCCCGTGGCCGGCCGCCATCAGCTCGTCGAGCCGCGGCAGCAGGTCGTCGCCGGTGACGTAGGCGATCTTCGGGTGCAGGCCGAGCCGACCGGCGAGCGCGCCGAACTGATCGGCCAGGCCCGCTGGGTTGAGTCCGCCGGCGTTGTTCACGATCTTGATGCCGCGGTCGAGGCAGGTTCCGAGTACCTGCTCGAGCTGGGCGAGCACGGTTCTCGCATAGCCGGCGTCGGGGTCGGACTGCCGCGCCTTCCAGAGGATCAGCATGGTGAGCTCGGCCAGGTAGTCACCGGTGAGCACGTCGATGGGGCCGCCCTCGACCATTTCCCTGGCGGCCTCCATCCGGTCGCCGAAGAAGCCGGACGAGTTCCCGATCCGGACGGGGCGGCGGGTGACGGCGGTGGCGGTGGCGGTGGCGGTGGCGGGGGACATCTCAGGCTCCTTCCGGTGCCGCGGCGGCGCGGGCCTTGACGTGTCCGGGCGGGCGGCCGGGGCCGGCCGGGCCGGCGAAGGCCTGCGCGATCCCGATCCACTGGGCGGCGGTGCGGCCGCGGACTTCCAGCCGGGTGTCGTCCCGGTGGCGGCGCTGGGTGACGGCGAGGCAGAAGTCCAGTGCGTCCCCGGCGACCCGGTCGTCGGCGTCCGGCGGACCCCAGGTCCAGCGCTGCCCGTCCGGGGCGGTGAGTTCGACCCGGATCGGTGCGGCCGGGAGGACCAGGCCGTTGACCGCGTAGCTATAGCGCAGGGCGCGGATGCCGATGTCGGCGACGTGCCGCAGCCGGGCCGTCGGCACCCGGGCGATCCCGAGCGTGTCCAGGATGTCCTGGCCGTGCGCCCACGTCTCCATCAACCGGGCGGTGACCGAGGAGGCGGGGCTCATCGGGGGTCCGAACCACGGGAGCCGGGCCGCCGGGTCGGCCGCGAGGAAGGCCCGGACCAGCAGGTCGCGGGAGCCCTCGAACCAGGTGAGTACCTCCCGCGGCGGGGTCTGGTGGAACTGCGCGGCGATGCGGTCGGGGAAGTCCTGGCCGTCGGCCGTCAGCTGCTCGGCCCGCGCCTGGAACTGCCCGGGGTCGGGGATCGACAGGCGGGTGACGTCGTCGAAGTAGGCCAGGTGGGTGACCTGGTCGACGATCGTCCAGCCTTCGGCCGGGGTCGGCTTGGCCCAGTCGCCGCCCGGCAGCGGCTCGAGTACCGCGCGCAGTTCGCCCGACTCGGCGACCAGGTCGTCGACGAGCGACGCGATGAGCTGGCGGCCGGAGCGCGGCGCGGTGGCGTTCATCAGCGGCCGGTCCAGACCGGGGCGCGCTTGTCCCGGAACGCGGCCGGGCCTTCCTGGGCGTCGTTGCTCATATAGACGGGTTCCCAGATCCGCTCGGCCTCGTCGAAGGCCTCGGGCAGGCCCAGGCGCGCCGAGAGGTAAGCGGTCTGCTTGGCCGCGCGGACCGACAGCGGGGCGTTGCCGGCGATGCGCTCCGCCAGCGCCTGGGCCTCGGCGCGCAGCTCGCCGTCGGGCACGACCCGGTTGACCAGTCCGACCTCGTAGGCGCGGGCGGCGGTCAGGGGGTCACCGGTGAGCAGGATCTCCATCGCGATGCGCGGACCGACGAGCCAGGACAGCGGGGCGGCCCAGGGCGATCCGCGGCCGACCTTGACCTCGGTGATCGCGAACTTGGCCGATTCGGCGGCGATGCACAGGTCGCAGTTCTGGGCGAGCAGGAAACCGCCGGCGTAGGCCACGCCGTTGACGGCGGCGATGGTCGGCTTGTCGATCTGGATGTTGCGGCCGAACTGGGGCAGGAAGTCCAGCGGAGGGACGGTCAGCGCGGTGTTGGCCATCTCCTTGAGATCCCCGCCGGCGCAGAACGCGCGGTCGCCGGCCCCGGTGAGCACGAGCACCTTGGCCGACTCGTCTCCGTTGAACCGGCGCGCGCCGGAGAACAGCCCCTCGCGCACCGGCTGGCTGAGCGCGTTACGGGCCCCCGGGTTGTCGATCGTCAGCCAGGCGACACCGTTGACAACCTCGTAGCGGACCGGCTCAGTCATGCTTGCCTCCTTGCTGTCCCGCTTCCTTGCTGTCCCGCTCTTCCGCGGCCTGTTCCGCGGCGGAGTCCCCGAGCACTGCCAGGACGGTGCCGCCGTCGACCTGGCTGCCGACGGTCACCGGCAGGGCGGTGACGACGCCGGCGGCGGGCGCGCGGATCGCGTGCTCCATTTTCATCGCCTCGATCGTGATGATCGTGGCGCCGGCTTCGACGCTGTCCCCGACGGCCGCGGCCACCCGCACGACCGTGCCCGGCATCGGCGCGAGCAGCGAGCCCGCGTGCGCGGCGGACGACGGGTCAGGGAAGCGCTCGGCCTCGGCCAGCACGTCGTGCCCGAGGGGGCTGTCGACGTACGCGACGGTGCCGACACGGGTAACGTCCACCGTGCGGCGGATCCCGGCGACCACCAGGTCGACCCGGGCCGGGGTCACCGACAGCAGCTTGACGCCGGGAACAACCCGCCCCGCGACCGCGGCCGTGAGCCCGTCCCGGCCGAACTGGTAGGTCACCTCGGCCGGCGTCCCGTTCAGCTCGTAGGCGGCGGTCTGCGGCGCGCTCGGGTTGTTACGGAACCCGGTGGGCAGGCTGGCCAGCACGGGTGCCTGGCCGCGGCGGGCGGCCTGTCCGGCCAGCGCCGCCGCCAGCAGGTGCACGGCGCGGGCGTCCGCGCCGCGGCCGGGTACGAGTTCGGCGGGGGGGTGCCGCTCAAGGTAGCCGGTGTCGATCGCCCCGGCCGCGAACTCGCCGGAGCGCAGGATGGCGACCAGCAGGTCGCGGTTGGTGATGACCCCGTGCAGCCGGGCGCGCGCCAGCGAGCCGGACAGCCGCCGCCGGGCGTCGTCGCGGGTGGCGCCGTAGCCGATGACCTTGGCCAGCATCGAGTCGTAGAAGGTGGAGACCCGGGTGCCGGAGGCGAAGCCGGCGTCTACGCGCAGCCCGCCAGTGCCAGTGAAGTCAGTGCCAGTGAAGTCAGTGCCAGTGAAGTCAGTGCCAGTGAACTCGAACGTGTGCACGTCGCCGCTGGTCGGCAGGTAGCCGGCCGCCGGGTCCTCGGCGTAGAGGCGGGCCTCGATGGCGTGCCCGCTGATCCGCGCCTGGCTGACCTCGGCCGGGATCGGGGCGCCGGCCGCGATGTCGAGCTGCAGCTTGACCAGGTCGATGCCGGTGATCAACTCGGTTACCGGGTGCTCGACCTGCAGGCGGGTATTGACCTCGAGGAAGTAGAAGCGCCCGGCGGCGTCCAGGACGAACTCAACGGTGCCGGCGCCGACGTACCCGATCGCCTGGCCGGCGGTGACGGCGGCCTGGCACAGCTGCGCCCGCAGCGTGTCGTCGACCACCGGCGAGGGCGCCTCCTCGATGATCTTCTGATACCGGCGCTGTATCGAGCATTCGCGCTCAAACAGGTGCACCACGGTGCCGGCCTGGTCACCGACGATCTGTACCTCGATGTGCCGCGGGGACTCGACGAAACGCTCGAGGAACACGGTGCCGTTGCCGAAGGCCGAGGCCGCTTCGCGCCGGGCACTGGCCACCGCGTCGACGAGCTCGTCGATGCCAGCGACGATGCGCATGCCGCGCCCGCCGCCGCCGAAGGCCGCCTTGACCAGCACCGGGGTGCCGATCTCGGCCGCCGCGGCTTTCAGCTGCCCGGCGTCGGGCTCGCTCTCGCCGTCGAAGACCGCGCCCGGCAGCACCGGGACGCCGGCCGCCCGCATCAGCTCCTTGGCCGCGATCTTCGAGCCCATCGCGTCGATGGCCGCCGGCGTGGGCCCGACGAAGGTGATCCCGGCGGCGGCACACTGCCGCGCGAAGTCCGCGTTCTCGGACAGGAAGCCGTAGCCCGGGTGGATCGCGTCCGCCCCGGTGCGGCGGGCGGCCTCGATGAGCAGGTCGCCGCGCAGATACGTTTCGCCTGGGGTATTGCCCGGCAGGTGAACGGCTTCGTCGGCAGCGGACACGAAGGGCAGGCCGGCGTCGGCGTCGGAGTACACCGCGACCGTGGCGATGTCCATGACCCGGCAGGTGCGGAATACCCGGGACGCGATCTCGCCGCGGTTGGCGACCAGCAGCTTGGCGATCGTCACTGTCATCCTGCCTTCACATCCGGAAGACGCCGAAGCCCCGGCGCCCCTCGACTGGTCCCGAGTGCGCCGCGGACAGCGCCATGCCGAGGACGGAGCGGGTGTCCCGCGGATCGATCACGCCGTCGTCGTAGAGCCGGGCGCTGACGAAGAAGGCGTGCGACTCCCGTTCGATCTGCGCCTCGATCGCCTGCCGCCGCTTGCCGTCGGCCTCGGCATCAAACTCCCGCCCGGCGGCGTCGGCGGAAGCCTTGCCGACGATCGACAGCACCCCGGCCAATTGCTGGGCGCCCATCACCGCGAGCTTGGCGTTGGCCCAGGCGAACATCAGCCGCGGGTCGTAGGCGCGCCCGGACATGCCGTAGTTGCCCGCACCGAAGGAGGCGGCGACGTTGACGGTGATGTGCGGGACGGTCGAGTTGGTCACGGCGTTGATCATCTTGGCCCCGTCCTTGATGATGCCGCCCTGCTCGTACTGGGTGCCGACCATGTACCCGGTGGTGTTCTGCAGGAAGATCAGCGGAGTGTCGCTTTGGTTGGCGAGCAAGATGAACTCGCTTGCCTTCTTGGCCTCCTCGCTGAACAGCACCCCGCGCTCGTTGGCGAGGACGCCGACCGGGTAGCCGTGGATCGATGTCCAGCCGGTCACCAGGCTGGTCCCGTAGCGGGACTTGTACTCGGACAAGCGCGAGCCGTCGACGATGCGCGCGATCACCTCGCGCGGGTCGAACGGCACCCGGAAGTCGGCCGAGACGATCCCGAGCAGCTCGTCCGGGTCGTAGATCGGCTCCTCGACCGGGCACCGCGGCCGCGGCCCGAGCTTGTGCCAGTTGAGATCGGCGACGATCTGGCGGCCGATGCGGATGCAGTCCAGTTCGTCGACCGCGAAGTAGTCGGCCACCCCGGAGACCCGCGAGTGCATGTCGGCGCCGCCGAGCGACTCGTCGTCGGCGTTCTCGCCGGTGGCCATCTTCACCAGCGGGGGGCCGCCAAGGAAGACCTTGGCCTGCTGGTCGACAAGCACGGAGTAGTCGCACATGCCAGGGATATAGGCGCCGCCCGCGGTGGAGTTGCCGAAGACCAGCGCGATCGTGGCGATGCCGCGGGAGGACAGTTCCGTCAGGTCATGGAAGATCTTGCCCGCCCCGACGAACAGGTCCGACTGGGTGGGCAGGTCCGCTCCCCCGGACTCCACCAGGTTGATCACCGGCAGCCGGTTGCACCGGGCGATCTCGAGCGCGCGCAGGGTCTTGCGCAGCGTGTACGGGTTCATCGCACCGCCGCGCACGGTGGGATCGTGCGCGATCAGCACGCACTCGACGCCGGACACGACACCGATACCGGTCACCATGCTCGCGCCCACCGGGAAGTCGGTGCCCCAGGCGGCCAGCGACGACAGCTCGAGCAGCGGTGAGTCCCGGTCGACCAGCAACTCGATCCGCTCGCGGGCCAGCAGCCTGCCGCGGTCGCGGTGCCGCTTGGCATACTTCGGCCCGCCGCCGGCCCGGGCGAGTTCGAGCTGCTGGTCAAGCGCGGCGATCGCGGCCAGCTGGCCGGCGCGGTTGTCGCGGTAGGTATCGCTCGTCGTATCGACTCGGGAGCTCAGGACCGGCATGGTCGGACTCCGTCTCTGCGGTCGCGTCGCGGCGGCTGGTCCACCGCGTCATCAGGTGCCAGGCTGGGACTGGCGATCAGTCAGCTGTCAGTGAATCGTCATTAACTTCTATGCCACTATGGCCGATAGCGCCGCCCGCGGTCAACCAAGGTACCAAGCTCACCGATTCAAACTTCACTCTAGGCAATCGGCAGGTTAAGGCTCTACGCTGCTTGGAGTGAATTGCTAGTCACTACTCCGCCGCGGATCCGCAGAGAGGCTGACCGCCATGGAAGCTACGTTCGACGTGACCAGCCTGTATAACCGACGGGCGGTGAACCGCTGGGAACGCACCAGCGTGGGTGACCTGCTCGAGCGCGTCACCTGGAGCTTCCCCGACAAGGAGGCGATGGTCGGCGCCGACGGGGCCTTCGCCGACCCGCGGCTGGGACGGCTGACCTACCGGCAGGCCGACCAGCTGGCCAACCAGGTCGCCGACGGGCTGCTCGCGCGCGGACTGCGGCGCGGCGACATTGTCATGCTGTTCTGCGAGAACTCCGTCGAAGGCATCCTGCTCAAGCTCGGTGCGGCCAAGGCAGGCCTGGTCTGCGCGCCGATCAACCCGATGATGGCCCCGGACATGATCTCGGCCATGATCGACCTGGTCACGCCCAAGCTGGCCGTCGTCGACGCGGAACTGTGGCCGCGCGCGGAGAAGCCCTTCGCGGAGAAGGGCCTGGAGGTGGCGGTCACCGTCACCATCGGCGGCGATCCGGTCCCCGGAAGTGTCAGCTTCACCGATTTCGTGGCCGGCCGCGCCACCACAGAACCGGGCGTGGAAATCCACGGCGACGACATCTGGGAGATCCTCTTCACCTCGGGCACCACCGCGCTGCCCAAGGGCGTGATGATCTCCCACACCTGTTCCTACCTGGCCGCACTCGGATTCGCCCAGTCGCTGACCCGCGGCCTGCGGATCGAGAACGACCTGCGCCTGTGCACCTACCTGCCGATGCTCTACCACGTCGGTGACCAGCCGTTCCTGTATTCGACCTTCCTGTCGGCCGGCACCCTGGTGATCGGCCGCCGGCCGAACGCCGCCGCGATCGCCGGCGCGATCGCATCCGAACGGGTGACCGCGCTCTGGATCGGCTCGCCGGCGATGGTCGCGGCGCTGGACGCGGCGTTGAACGCCGACGCCGGCCTCGATGTCTCCTGCCTGAAGGTCATCGTCTACGGCTGGGCGGCGCTGCCGCCGAAGACGCTGGCGTCGATGAAGCGGCACTGCGGCGAGGACCTGCTGGTGTTCGAGATCTTCGGGCAGACCGAGTCGATCTCCTGCCACCGGTTCTGGCCGGACAAATGGTCTGCGCTGTACGCGCGGACCGCTCCGCAGCAGAACTACGTCGGGGTGCCGAGCCCGCTGCTCGCCTCGATCGTCATGGATCTCGACGGCCACGACCTGGCCGCGCAGCCGGGGGTGGCAGGGGAGGCGGTGTACCGCTCGCCGTCGATGATGTCGGGCTACTACCGCGACGAGACCGCCACCCGGGAGGCGTTCCGCTACGGCTGGTTCCACTCGGGCGACAGCTGCGCCTACGACGACCAAGGCCTGCGGATCATGCTCGACCGCTACAAGGACATCATCAAGACCGGCGGCGAGAACGTCTCCAGCCTGCGGGTCGAGGCGGTGCTCAACCAGCACCCCGGCGTCGGCAAGGCGGTGGTCATCGGCCTGCCGCACGCCCGGTGGGGCGAGGCGGTGACCGCGGTGGTCGTGCGCCGCCCCGGTGCGGAGCCGACACCGGAGGAGATCATCACCTTCTGCCGCGAGGTGCTGGCCGGCTACGAGACACCCAAGGACGTGGTCTTCGTCGACTCACTGCCGGAGACCGTCGGCGGCAAGGTCCTGAAGTACAAGCTGCGGGCAGGCCATTCCCGTCACTTCGGCGATCACCCGCACTGAGCAGGAATCATGCCCGGGCTGACATTGGGAGGCCGAAGACGCGGTGATCACAGCCGGCCCTATGACTCTACCGAGGCGGCAATAGATAGCTTCGCCGCAACGGCGTGCTGTCTTGAAGTGCGGCTGGAAACCGATAATCAGTGGCGAGCGTATGCGCCGCACGGATTGTCGGATTTGTTCGGCAATTCGCCCCGACCGCCGTCTTCCGGCTGATTATGCCCGTCGAGTCGAGGTGGCGCTGCCGCCGTCAAACTCGGGGGCTGGCTCCGGTTCCTGCCCGACGTCGTCCAGCATCGGCTGGCGCCGCACCTGAGCGGGTACAACGGTGGACGCTACCACCGCCGGATGGTGCTTAAAGTCGGGGTGCCGCTTAAGGTAGACGGGGATGACGCGGGTTTCCCGTGGGTGCCGGTCTGGATGCCTGAAGACCATCCACATCGGCACGCCAACCCACAGCGCGAACGCGAGTACCATGAGCGGCACATTGATCCATAGAAATGCGACAGACATCGTTACCCCCTGACCCTGCCCGAGGGTGAGAGAGCAGGGTTTCTGCCGATAGCTTCCCATATTGGCATGCAGCGTCATCAATCTGCCGGAGCATTTGAGTCGCGCTTTATTGATTGTATCCGCAGGCCCTCGATGGGATGGCTCAAGAGAAACAAAGCCTTTTGTCCTGAACGGTCCCGTGCTTCACCTCGTCTTGAAACTTGAAACCACGGCCCGTTCCATACGCTAAATTTTGAGCCACTCACCAGCGGGTCTCCTGCTCACATCACCAAATCATGTGATGCCGGCTCACCAAACCCGGCGGAAGGCTTGGGCCGAGCCGGTTGAGCTGAACCGAGCGCGGCTCTACGAGATCCTGAGGCTTGCTCGGCCAGGCTTCTTAAGGGAGTGCGAGATGAGCACGAGGGCTGCCAGCGGCAGCACGGTCGACCGGCCGTGTGCTGACTGCCTCGATCAGTCGGTGGCTGAGCTCGGGGTGTTCCTGGCGGCTCTGGCGCTGATCGTGGCCGGGCTGTCCGCCGCCTCGATGCCGATCTTCCTCGCCAGCACGGTAGTAAGCGGGGTGGCGGTGGGCGCCGTCTTCATGGGCAGCCTGGCCACCGCCAACCGGGTCGCCCCGGCGGAGATCCGCCGCCAGGTCATTTCAGCGTTTTTCGTGTTCGCCTACGTCGGCCTGACGATCCCCGTCATCGCCGTCGGATTCGGCTCGCAGGCGTTCGGTGACTTCCGTGCCATCCTCGGCTGCGCTATCGCACTGGCAGCGATCGCGCTGGCCTCGATGGCGGTCATCCGGCGGACCGCGGCCGCAGTCCGGATCGGTGACTGGGACGTCGACCCGGGACACTGCCCGCGCCATTGAAGAAACGAGAATGCGGTTCTAGTGTGGTCGCGGGAGCCTGTCCACCCCCCGAAGACGCGGGTAGGAAACCCATGACCGAGAAAACCGAGACCACCGTATCCCATCTGCGCTGGCAGGGCGCCGCGCTGCTGCCGCCGACAGTCAGGGAGGCGCTGACCGGCCCCGGCGCCGCCTTCGAGCTTGTCAGCGAGCCCGTGCTCGGCTATGACCACGTGGTGTTCGCGCGGCGCCCGCGTACGCTTCGCGACATGCTCGACAGCCAGGCGGCGGCCACGCCGGACCTGCCGTTTCTCATCTCCACCGGACGGCAGTGGACCTACCGCGAGGCAACCGAGGACATTGACGCCACCGCCGTCCTGCTCAGCGACCGCTACGGCGTGCGCGTAGGCGATCGGGTCGCGATCGTGGCGGCCAACCACGCCGAGTACGCGATCCTGATGTGGGCCGTGGTCACCCTGGGGGCGGTCGTCACCAGCCTGAATGGCTGGTGGACGGCACCCGAGCTCGAATACGGCACCGGCCTCACCACGCCGACGCTTATCGCCGGCGACGCACGGCGGCTCGCGCGGCTGAAAGGCGGCATCGTCGTGCCCCGCGGGGTACCGGTGCGCCAGCTCGACGAACTGCACGCCGAAGCCCACGACTTCGCCGGCCGGACTCCGCCGCGGCCGGACATCACCGAGGATTCACCCGCGGTCATCCTGTTCACCAGCGGGACCACCGGACGTCCCAAGGGTGCCGTCCTGTCGCACCGCAACATCATCAACTTCGCGATGGTCAACCGCCTGCTTGCTGCCCTGGGCGCGGCCGCGGCGCAGGCCCCGGCCGGTCCACCGCCGCCGGGCTGCTCCATCGTGTCAAGCCCGATGTTCCACGTCTCCGGCATGATCGCCGTCCTCATCAACGGGGCGGTCTTCCCGACCACGCTGGTCTTCCCCGCCCCCGGCGCCTGGGATCCGGTGACCTGGCTGGAGCTGACGGCCAGGCACAAGGTGACCGCCTGGTCCGGGGTGCCGACCCAGTTCTGGCGGCTGCTCCGGCACCCCGACCTCGGGTCCTACGACCTCAGCTCCGTACGCACGGTCGGCTCCGGCGGGGCCGTGTTCCCGCCGGAGCTGGTCCGCGAGCTGCACGGCCGGTTCCCTGAGATCCGCCTGGGCAACGGCTACGGGATGAGCGAGACGGTCGGCCTCGGCACGCTGACCGGCGGCGAGTTGTTCGTCGCGGTGCCCGATTCCGTTGGAGCGGCGCAGCCCACGGTCGAAGTGCAGATCCGCGACTACCGCGGCGACGTCCTGCCGGAAGGGGAGACCGGGGAGATCTTCCTGCGCTCGCCCTCGGTGTTCCTCGGCTACTGGGACGACCCCGCGGCCACCGGCGCCGCGTTCGACGCGGGTCGCTGGTACCGGACCGGCGACTTCGGCCGGATCACCGACGGACTGCTGTACCTGGCCAGCCGGCGACGCGACCTCATCCTCCGGGGCGGCGAGAACGTCTATCCCATCGAGATCGAGAACCGGCTGGTCGAGCACCCGGACATCGACGATGCCGCGGTGATCGGCGTCGACCATCGCGAACTCGGCCAGGAGGTCAAGGCCTTCGTGGTCCCGCGGCCTGGTTCGCAGCTGACCGCCGAGCGGGTCCGCGCCTGGTGCGCCGCGACTCTGGCCGCCTACAAGGTCCCCTCCCTGCTGGACTTCCGGGTGTCGCTGCCCTACACCGAGACCGGAAAGCTGCTCAAGCAGGAGCTGGAGCGCGAGGAGAAGGCCGGCCGCGTCAGCACCGAGCAAGGCGGCTGAGGGCCACAATTGGATGATGACCGAGACGGCGCCCGCCGACCTGACCGTTACGTTCGCCGGCAGCGGCGACGCCTTCGGCAGCGGCGGCCGCTACCAGGCGTGCATCCACCTGCGCCCCGCCGGCGCCAGCCCGGTGCTGCTTGACTGCGGCGCGACCTCGCTCAGCGCGCTGAAGCGGCTCGACCTCGATCCCGGCGAGGTCGCCGCCGTGTTCGTCTCCCACCTGCACGGCGACCACTTCGGCGGCCTTCCCTTCCTGATCCTCGACGGCCAGTTCGCCCGCCGCACCAGGCCGCTTGCCGTCGCGGGGCCGCCCGGCACCGCCCGCCGCCTGGCCGACACGATGGAATGCCTGTTCCCCGGATCCTCGACTGTTCCCCGCCGGTTCGGCGTGAAGGTCACCGAGCTGGCTCCGGGCGCCGCCGCTACCGTGGACGGCACGACGGTCCGTGCCTGGGCGGCGGATCACCCCAGCGGCGCCCCCGCCCTCCTCCTCCGCCTCGGCCTCGCCGGGAAGACCGTCGCCTACACCGGCGACACCGCCTGGACCAGCGCGATCCCCGACGCCGCGGCCAACGCCGACCTGCTCATCGCGGAGGCCTATTACCGGGACAAGCACATCCCCTACCATCTGCGCCTCACCGACCTCGACGCCCACCGGGACCAGCTCACCGCACGGCGCGTCATCCTTACCCACATGTCGGCGGACGTGCTCGGCAGCCAGCACGAAACAGCCTTCGAGCTCGCGCACGACGGGCTCACCGTTACTGTGTAGACGACGCCCCGCCCGTCAGCGGCGACTCCCAGCGGGTTGATCACTGCCGCCTCAACACCCAGCTCTGCGTGGTGCGCGCTTCCCATCGTCGAATGAGAATCCGCGAAGTGCGGACACCGACGGACATTCGAAAAAGTGGGCGCAACAGGGTTCGAACCTGTGACCCTCCGCTTGTAAGGCGGATGCTCTACCGCTGAGCTATGCGCCCGAGGGCCGACGATCGGGTTGATTCGGCACACGGAATCCCTGCTAGGGTACCGGCTCCGGGCGGCTGGCCGCACAGTGCAGACCGACTCTGCGGCCAGCCGCCACAGTCCTACCGTCCACCAGCGCGACGGCTGCGTGTTCCCCGGTTCCCTGCCGGTCAGACTTCGGTAGTGCTCAGGCTTCGGTAGTGCTCAGGGAACCGCGCTTGAGGCCGACCCAGGGGCCGCGCTTTGGCGCCGATACGGTGGCCTTGATCTCCCCGAGCAGTTCGATGCTCAGGGTCACCTCGTCACCGGCGGCGAGCCACGGGTATTCGTCGGCGGTGTGCCTGGTGGACAGCTCGAGGATGCAGCCGCCCTGGCAGGTGCCGCTGCCGATGATGGACCCGGCCTCGACCCGTGAGTTCCAGGAGGCGTAGGAGATCAGTTCCTCGAATGACCAGTAGGCGGAGGACCAGCGGTCGCTGCCGTACGGCCGCCCGTTGACCGCGGACGTCATCAGGAGGTCATAGCCGGTTCCGCTGCGCCGCCCCTCGATCTCGTCCGGGGTGACGAAGACCGGGCCGAGCGACGAGCCGAAGTCCTTGCCCTTGAACGGGCCGAGCCGGCCGTCCATTTCCCGGAATTGCAGGTCGCGGGCTGACCAGTCGCAAAGGATGACGAAGCCCGCTATGAGCCCGGCGGCCTGATCGGGGGCGACCGAGCACGCTTCCCGGCCGATGACGGCGGCGACCTCGAGCTCGAAGTCGAGTTTCTCCGAGCCGCCGGGGATCTCGATCGGATCGCGCGGCCCGCGGATCGTCGCCGTGTTGCTGAAGTAGCCGACGGGCTGCTGGTACCACACGTCCGGTCCCCTGCTCATCCCTGACGCATTCCAGGCTGGCAGCAGGTGTTCCTCGAAGACCATGAAGTCGCGCATGGACACCGGGTCCACCGGCCTGAGCAAGCTCAGCTCCGCCATCGCCACCTCGCTGGCCGGCGAGGCATGGATCTCTTCGGCCAGCCGGCGGAGCGACTCGCCGTCGTCGCCGAAGTAGGGTTCCAGCCGGGACGCCTCGCGCGCCAGTTCCACCGGACCGTCCGGGCGGACCACCCCCAGGCGCGGACCCTGCTCTGTTTGTGCCTTGACGAATCGCACGGTGCCCCAATCAGTAGACGTGACCGGCTATGCGGTCCTGGTGCGGTTGCGGACCAGGTGCGCGACCGAGACGGCGGCGACCAGCCCGCCGCCGTAGAACGCGTCCTGCACCCATCCGCTGTACCCGAGGAGCTGGAGGCCAATGATGCCGGTCTCCAGAAAGTAGATGCCGAACAGCGTGCCGATCGGATTGAACTGGCCGGGCATCACGATCGCGGTGCCGAGGAAGACCGCGGCCAGCGCGGGCAGCAGGTAGCTGGGCGACGCGGTCGGGTCGAAGCCGCCCACGGTAGCGATGAGCATGATGCCCGAGAGCGCGGCGACGATGCTCGCGGCGATGTAGCTGCCGAAGCGGATCCGGTTGACGTTGATGCCTGCCAGCCGGGCGACCTCGCGGTTAGCGCCGACGAAGATGATGTGCCGTCCGATCGGCGTCCACCGCAGCACGTAGGCGAAGCCGATGCACAAGATGACCCCGTACCAGAACGACAGCGGCAGTCCCAGGATGTTGTGCAGCGCGACGTCGGAGAACGCGTTATCGGTGACCGAGACCGTGTTCTGGTTGGAGAGCAGTTCGGCGATGCCCAGGTAGAGGCTTGCCGTGCCGAGCGTGACGATTAGCGACGACACGCCAAGGACCACGATGAAGAACGCGTTCACCACGCCGCAGGCGATGCAGGCCGCTAGCGCGATCAAGCAGGCCAGGGCGATGTTCACGTGATGGAGGCCGGACAGCACCGGGATGATCGTGGCCGACAGCCCCATGACCCCCGCGAAGGACAGGTCGAACTCCCCGACGACGAACGTGCAGAGCGCGGCGATCGCCAGGAACAGCAGCGGCGACTGCGAGCCGAAGATGGACTGCGCGGTGCTGACTTGCAGGAACAGGTGGGGCATGAGCCCCTCGTAGACGGCCGCGAGCAAGATCCACACGCCGATCAGGGCGTACCGGGAGCCGAGCCAGTGCAGCCGGGCGCGGATCGCGCTTGCTGGCTGCGATCCCTCCGGTGCTGGCGGTGCTCCGCTCACGTTGTCGCGTTGTTCGGCGGCCTGGCCGGTCTGGTCAGACATCGTCATGCCGGGCTCCCTGCGGTGGCTGCGTTGGTCGCGTAGATCATTTCGATGAGCTCGTCCGTCGTCGTCACCCTCGCTTCGCGCAGTCCGACCTCCCGGCCGTAGACGAGGATGCGGTCGCAGGTCGCGACCAGGTCCTCCGGTTCGCTGCTGACGAGCAGAACCGATACACCGGAGTCAGCGACGAGCTGGAGCTGGCGCAGGATGTCGGTGCGCGCGCCGATGTCGACGGCCTGCGTGGGTTCGTGCAGCACCAGCAGCGCCGGCCCGGTGTTTATCCACTTAGCCAGCAGTACCTTCTGCTGGTTGCCGCCGCTGAGCTCCTTGACCAGGATCGACGGCGTCCGCGGCCGGATGTCCAGCGTTCGCGCCGAGGCTTCGGCGTCCGCTTGCTGCCAGCGGCGGGCCACGAACCACGGACGCCCGCGGCCGCGCAGCATCGGGAGGCTGATGTTGTCCGCCACGGTGAGCTCGAAGGCGAGGCCGTCGCGATCGCGGCGCTCGGGCACCAGGACCACGCCGGCCTGCAGGCAGGCCGCCACGCTGGCACGCGAGAGCCGCACGGCTCCGGCGCTGGTGCGCAGCTCCCCGCCGGTCGCCTTGCGAGCGCCGGTGAGCAGGTACGGGAGGTCCTCGTAGCCGCTCCCCGGCAGCCCGGTGATGCCCAGCACCTCCCCCTTGCCCACCGAGAAGCTCACCTCGTGCAGATGCGGGCCGCTGAGGCCGGTCACGGTCACGGCCGGCCCGTCCGGCGACGCGGGCGCGGCCGGGCGCGGGGTGACGGCGGCCACCGAGCTGCCCACCATGAGGCGTGCTATTTCCTGCTCAGTCAGCTCCGCGGTGGGCTCACCGGCGGCGGCCAGGCGGCCGTCGCGCAGAATGGTTATCCGGTCGGTAACCGCGA
Organism: Trebonia sp.; assembly: GCA_050013875.1. GTDB lineage: Bacteria > Actinomycetota > Actinomycetes > Streptosporangiales > Streptosporangiaceae > Trebonia. The sequence goes on from JBEKEK010000001.1 coordinate 131,013, forward strand.
TCAGCTCGGGCAGGCTGTGGCTGATCATGAGGGCCGCACCGCCGTCGGCGGCGATGCGGCGCAGCAACTGGTGAACGCGGTCGAGGTCCGCACCGCTGAGCGCGCGGGTCGACTCATCCAAGATGATGAGGCCGGTCCCCTTGCTCTGATCGCGCATCGCACGGGCGATGGCGACCTCGGCTCGTTCCGCGGCCGTCAGCGTCGCCACGATCGCGTCCGTCGCGAGCGCGACGCCGAGGCGGTCCAGGGTGGCCGCCGCCAGCGCGTCGCGGCGGGTTCCGTCGATGCGCCCAAGCCGCGACGTGGGGAATCCACCGACGCAGATGTTCTCCGCGACGGTCAGCTGGTCGAGCAGGCCCAGGTCCTGGTGCACCACTGAGATCCCCGCGGCGTGAACTTCCGGCCAGCGCACCGGCAACCGCATCGCGCGGCCGTCGACCTCGTAGCTCGCTCCCGGGTCGGGAGTGTAGAGCCCGGTGAGGATCTTGATGAGCGTGGACTTGCCCGATCCGTTCTGCCCGGCGAGGCCGTGGACCTCGCCGGGCGCCGCGGTCAGCTCGACATCGGTCAGCACCCGCGCGGACCCGAAGGTCTTGCTGAGCGCGTTAACCGTGAGGCGAGCGGGAACCGGCATTTACTTGGCTCCCCAGGCGGTCAGGAAGGTCTGCTGATAGGCCTCGCTGCCGTACCAGGCGTTGGTCGCGTACGCGGCGGGCGTCAGGGCCAGGCCCTTGACGTTGCTCGAGTCGAAGACCCGGACCACGCCGAGGGTGAAGGCCGGTGTCTTACCGGTGAGCATCTCGAGGATCCCGTCGGCGAACTGCCAGCCTTCGTAGACCGGGCTGGTGCCGATGTCGACGAACTGCACGTCGCTCGAGCTGATCCGCTGCAGGGAGTCGAGGTCACCGTCGGTCGAGGCGAGCTTGACCTTGTGCGCGTAACCCGCGGCCTGGATGCCGGCCACCGACGGCTGCGCGGCCGCGTCCAGCTCGTCCACGACATAGGTCGTGCTCGGATGCGAGATCAGGCCGGCGCTGACCTGTGAGGGCACCTTGGCGATGCTGGCGGTGTTGTAGTTGATCTGGGTCAGCGTGCAGCCCGGGCAGTGCGACTTCAGGTAGGCGGCGCCGTAGGTCGCGCCCGCGAGGGTCTGCGGTGAGTCGGTGACACCGAGGTAGAGGATGTTCGCCTTGCCGCCGCTGTCGGCGATAACGGCGTCCATGTCCAGCTGCTGCATCAGGTTGATCGTGGGCTGCGTGTTGAAGAACGCCAGCTGCGGCGAGGAGGTCTTGCCGCCGTCCGGGGCCTCGCCCGCGATCAGCACCGGGATGTGGTGCGAGACCAGGCTGTTGAATGAGGTCGGCATCGAGGCGTAGTCGATGTAGCCGGTCACGACGCCGTCGGCGCCCTGGCTGATGGCCTGCGAGATGCAGGCGGCGGCGTTGGTCGGGAGGAACTTCCCGTCGCAGGTGCGCATCGTGATGCCGACCTGGCTGAGCGCGGACTGCATCGCGGTGCCGAAGGCAGCCAGGATCGGGACCGATTCGCCGATCGGGATGTACCAGACGGTCTTGCCCTTCAGCGCGCTCACCCCGGGCACCGCCTGCTGGGCCGCGTAGTTGCTGATCAGGCCGGAGTACTGGGCCACCCCGGCGGCGGCGCTGGTCGACTCGGTGGTCGCCGACGCCCCGGTCGCGGCGGCCGAAGCGCTGCTCGTCGGAGCGCTGGCGGAAGTGGAGGAGCTGCTACTGCAGGCTGCGAGCGCGAGGGTCAGCGCCCCCAGGCAGGCGACGCTGAGGGCTCTCAGGCCGTGTCGGTTTCGATGGGGCGTGTACGTCATTGTCTGGGCCCTCCAGAGAAATCTGGGCACGACAAAATCGCGCCAAGACGGGGGAACATTGCCGGCCGGCCTGGTGGCCGCCGGGCTACTCGATCACCGTGCGGGCGGCGATCGCTTTGACGTGCATGTGCTGTTCAGATGAGTGTGTAAAGGATCATCCGGACTGTCAAGGATTATTTGGTCTAAAATCGATTTCAACCCTGATGCTCGTCGGTGTGTATCATGATCGCCAACTCTCCCGTCCCGGTGACCGCCGCGCTGGACTAGGGTCTTGGAGGGGGCTTTCTAGCCGAGGAGATCTGATGCGTGAGCCCGTTGCACCCGCCCGCACCCTGAGCGGGGCCGTTTACGCCGAGATCCGCTCGGACATCCTGGCCGGCCGGTACACCCCCGGCTCAAAGCTCAGCCCCCGGGTGATCGCCACCCAGTCCAAGGTGAGCCTGTCCGTCGTCAGGGAGGCGCTCACCCGGCTCACCGAGCAGGGCCTCGTGGTCTCCGAGCCGCAACTGGGGTTCTCCGTGGTCGGTCTGGACATCGACGACGTGCGTGACCTCTCGCGGGTGAGGATTCTCATCGAGGGCGCGGCCCTGAAAGACGCGGTCCTCAATGCCGACGTGGAATACGAGGCAGGGATCGTGGCCAGCCACCACCGGATGGTCAGGAACGCACCCGCGGTGGAGGACGGGACCGAGCGGGTCACCGATGAATGGGCCCGTGCGCACGCCGAGTTCCACCGGGCACTGATCAGCGCGTGCCCCAGCCCGCGGTTGCGGGATCTGGCGGACAGCATGCGGGAGACCGCCGAGCTCTACCGGCGCTGGTCGGGCTCGTTCCCCACCCAGCAGGCACCGCGCGACGTATCGGCCGAGCACCGCGGCCTGATGGACGCCGCCTTGGACCGTGACGCCGACCTCGCCGCCCGGCTGCTCACCGTTCACATCAACAACACCGCCGCACTGCTTGAGCGCTACGTCGCGGCCGACCGGAACCAGCCGGAGGTCGGCCTGGTGACCGACGCCGACGGCGCGGCCAGCTAGCACGCGACTTGACGGGCCAGCCGCGGCAGCAGCCGCCGCGCGTTGCCGCTCAACGCCGCCGCCTTCGCCTCGTCGTCGAGTACGTCCGTGCTGGCGATGTCCTCCGCGAGTTGCCTGACCCGGGCGGCCGGAGTGAACGGGTAGTCGCTGCCGTAGAGCAGCTGGCTGGAATCAGCCAGCCCGAGCAGCGCCGGAAGCACGCGCGGCAGCGGGGTGCCCGCCAGGTCGTAATGCAGCCTCCCGAGGGCGGCGATGAGATCCACCTGAGGCGCCCCCGGCGGGCTGATCCACGGGTAGATCCGGTCCACCCGGTCCGCCAGCACCGGCAGCGCCGCGCCGGTGTGCGGGACGACCCAGCGGATGGACCGATAGCGGTCGAGTACCCCGGAGAGCGCCAGGTTGATGACCGCCCGGGTGGTGTCGAACAGGAACTCCACCACCGGGCGGGGACGCCCGAAGGACACGGCTTCCCACCCGCAGGGCGACACCGGGTGGATCGTGACCAGCGCGCTCCTGGCGTCCAGGGCCGCCATCACCGGATCGAGGCGTGCGTCGCCGAGGTACAGGCCGCGATAATGCGTGTGCAGGCCGACGCCGTCCGCTTGCAACTGCCCGAATGCGTAGTCGATCTCGGCCAGCGCGGCGTCCACGTCGGGCAGCGGCAGGCTCGCGAGCAGGCCGAACCGGTCGGGGTAGGCGGCGACGGCGGCCGCTCCGTCCTCGTTCACGGCACGGGCGAGCGCTGCCCGCTCCGCCGGTGGCTCGAGGAAGGCGACGCCGGGCGATGAGATCGACAGTGCCGCGGCGGCGATGCCGACGTCGTCCATCATCGAGACCGCCGCCGCGGCGTTCCACTCGGGCAGCGCGGGCATGCCGTCGGGATGGGACTGGCCGTGGGCGAGGGCGCTGGCCCGGTAACGCTCGGGCAGGAAGTGGGCGTGCAGATCGATGGCGCGGGGTGTCAGCTGGACCATGGCAGGAGAATAACACCGGCTCTAAAATCGATTATGCGTTGACAATCGACTTTTTCACCCAGCACCATGGGAACACCCCACCTCACGCGGACCCACCCGTCGAGGTGTGACGCACCCCGGCGGATGGAGTTAACGTGCGCATCGTCAATGTCAGCGGGCGGCTGGTCCTGATGGACGATTCTGGCGCCGGCCTCGATGTCGAGAAGGCAAGCGACGGCCGGTTCGCCAGCGACCCGCAGGCGGTCTTCGCCCAGTGGGACGAGTTCAGGGACTGGGCGGCCGGGGCGGCAGGCCGCTCTGACTTCGCCGTCGACCCGGCCGAGCTCGGTGCCCCGACGCCCGCGCCGCGCCAGGTCTTCGCGATCGGGCTTAACTACGACGACCACATCAGCGAATCGAAGATGGGACGCCCCGATTCGCCGACCGTGTTCACCAAGTTCCCCAGCTCCATCACCGGGCCGAACTCCGCGGTCGAGCTGCCAAGCGGCAACGTCGACTGGGAGGTCGAGCTCGTCGTCGCGATCGGCCGCCTCGGGCGCGACGTCGCCGAGGCGGCCGCCTGGGATCATGTCGCCGGGCTCACGGTCGGGCAGGACCTGTCCGAGCGGGTCGTCCAGCTGGCCGGACCGGTCCCCCAGTTCTCACTCGGCAAGTCCTACCCGGGATTCGCGCCGCTCGGCCCCGCACTGGTCACCGTGGACGAATTCGGGCATCCGGACGACCTCGAGCTCGGCTGCCGGCTCGGCGACGAGGTGCTGCAGCTCGGCCGGACCCGCGACCTGATCTTCAGCGTCCCCGAGCTGATCGCCCGGCTCTCCGCGATCTGCCCCTTGCTGCCCGGTGACATCATCTTCACCGGCACGCCGTCAGGCGTCGGCAACGCCCGCGACCCCAAGCGGTTCCTGCCGCCGGGCGGGGTCCTCATCAGCCACATCGAGGGCATCGGCGAGCTGCGCAACGAGATGGTCGCGGGTCCCGGCTACACCGGCCGGCTCTGACATGTCCTTGCACCGGCTCACCACGATCACGATCGGGGTACCCAACGTCGCCGACACCGCGCGTTACTACGCGGAGTTCGGCCTCGCCCGCGAGACCGGCCGCGCGCCCGCCGACGGCACCGCGCACGAGGCCGGCACCGCGCACGAGGCCGACCGCGACGGCGATCAGCCAGTCAGCTTCAGCACCGGCGACGGCGGCGTGCAACTGCGGCTGCGGACCACCGCCAGGCGCCGTCTGGTCGAACTGCGTGTCGGCGCCGACGACCCGGACGACCTGGCCCGCGTAGCTTCCTCCCTCGCGCGGCTCGGCGTCGCCGCGGAGCGAACCGGCACGGGGATACGCACCTACGATCCCGGCACCGAGGTCTCCGTGGTGGTGGAGATCGCCGGCCGCATCCTGCAGGCCGACACCCCGCCGCCGCCCTACAACACGCCCGGGCACATCAGCCGCCCCGACACCCGCGCCCCCGGTGTGCTCCGCGAGACGCCGGTGCGGCCGCGCAAGCTCGGGCACGTCGTGCTCGGGTCCACCGACCAGGCCGGCTCGCAGCGGCTGTTCACCGAGGGACTCGGCTTCAAGATCAGCGACACCGTGCCAGGGCTGGCCGCGTTCATGCGCTGCTCCACCGATCACCACAACGTCCTCGTCCAGCAGGCACCGCTGGCGTTCCTGCACCACACCTCCTGGCAGGTGAACGACGTCGATGAGATCGGGCGCGGTGCCAGCAGGATGCTCGAGAAGGATCCCGGCCGGCATGTCTGGGGGCTCGGCCGCCACCATGTTGGGTCGAACTTCTTCTGGTATCTGCGCGATCCGGCGGGCAATTTCTCCGAGTACTACTCCGACCTGGACTGCATCGTCGACGACGAGCTCTGGACGCCGCAAACCTGGGAAGGGGCCCGCGGGCTGTACAACTGGGGGCCGCCGCCGCCCCCGTCGTTCCTGGCCCCCGATGACCTGGCCGAGCTGATGACCGGCGTGCACGGGGGCAGCTGATGACGGAGCCTGACTGCGATGTCCTGGTGGTCGGCTACGGCCCGGTCGGCCAGCTGCTGACGATCCTGCTGGCACGGCAGGGCCACCGGGTGACCGTCCTGGAACGGCAGCAGCGGCCCTACCCACGCCCGCGGGCGGTGCACTTCGACGATGAGATCGCCCGTGTCTTCGCCGCCGCCGGGCTTGGCCAGGAGATAGCCGCGATCAGCCAGCCGTCCGGCGAGTACGACTGGCGCAACGCTGACGGCGCCACCCTGCTGCACTTCGATTGGGGATCGGCCGGGCCGAGCGGGTGGCCGGAGGCGAACATGTTCTCCCAGCCGCAGCTGGAGTCCGTGCTGGCCGCCAAGGCGGGCCTGTTCCCGAACGTCGAGGTGCGGCGCGGCTGGGAAGCCGTGGCGCTGACCGATCACGGCGATCACGTCGAGACGCGAGCGCGTTTCCCCGGCGGCGAGAGCGGCGTCCGCGCCCGTTACGTCGTGGGCTGCGATGGCGCCAACAGCTTCGTCCGCGAGCGGCTGGGCACCGGCATTACCGACCTCGGTTTCTGCTACGACTGGCTGATCCTCGACGTGATCCCGCATGAGCAACGGGAGTGGAAGCCGTTCAACCTGCAGATCTGCGACCCCCGGCGGCCAACCACGGTCGTCTCTGGCGGCCCCGGCCGGCGCCGCTGGGAGTTCATGCGGCTGCCGGGCGAGACGATCGAGGAACTCAACACCGAGCAGACCGCGTGGCGGCTGCTTACCCCGTGGGCCCTGACCCCGCGGAACGCCGACCTCGAACGCCACACCGTGTACACGTTCCAGGCCCGCTGGGCCGACCGCTGGCGGAACGGGCGCATCCTGATCGCGGGCGACGCGGCGCACCTGATGCCGCCGTTCGCCGGGCAGGGCATGTGCTCGGGGATGCGGGACGCCGCCAACCTCGCGTGGAAACTGGATCTGCTGCTCTCCGGCCGGGCCGGCGACGCGCTGCTTGACAGCTACACCAGCGAGCGGTCCGCCCACGTGCAGAACGCGATCGGCATGTCGCACGCGCTCGGCAACGTCATCTGCCTGACCGACCCGGCCGCCGCCGCGGCCCGTGATGAGGTCATGCTCAAGGCCGAGGGCCGGCCCGAACTGGCGCTCCCCGCGATCCCGCCGCCGGTCCTCGGCCCCGGGATCCTGCACGCCGGCCCGGACGGCGAGCCGATCGCACCGGCGGGCCAGCTCAGCCCGCAGGGCCTGGTCGCGGGCCCGGATGGCGGGGCGGACCGTTTCGACCAGGTCATCGGCACCGGCTTCGTCATCGCCAGTACAGCCGACCTCTCGCCCGTCCTTGACCAGGCCACGCGCGCGTCGCTAAGGCGGCTCGGCGCCCGCGTGGTGCACCTCGCCGAGCCCGGTGCGGCCGCCGAGCCCGGCCCGGCCGCCGAGCCACCCGGCCACGGCCAAGTGGACCAGGCGGACTCGGCGGACCAGGCGGACCAGGTAGCGGTCGACGCGGACGGCTTCTACCGGCGGTGGCTGAGCGCGGCTGGCTACGAGGTGATCGTGGTCCGCCCCGACTTCTACTTCTTCGGGGCGGCGGCGGACGCCACGCAGTTGCCGGCCTTGCTGCGCGAGCTGTTCGCGCAGCTGGGCGGCGTGGCACCGGAACCCGCCTCAGGGTGACAGCAGCCGGGCGGCGTTCCCTCCCGCGATCGCCGCCCGGTCCCGCGTCCCCAGCCCAATGCGGTCGATGCGGCTAAGCGGGTCGGTAACCCCCATGTCGAACGGGTAGTCCGTGCCGAGCAGCACGTGCCCGGCGCCGGCCACGGATACCAGCCGGGCCAGGCCGTCGTCGGTGTAGACGAGGGAGTCGAAGTACAGGCTGTCCAGGTACTCACTGGGCGCGCGCTTCATCGTGCGGCTCTCCGGGCGCACCCGGTAGGCGTGGTCGGCCCGGCCCAGGTAGTGCGGGAAGTAGCCGCCGCCGTGGGCCGCGCAGATCCGCAGCCGCGGGAACCGGTCGAGCACACCGCCGAAGACGAGGTGATGCAGCGCGACCGTGGTCTCGGTGGGATTGCCGACGATGTTGCCGAGGTAGGCGGGCGCTAGCCGGGTCCCGAGGCTGCAGCCCCACGGGTGGATGAAGATGAAGGAGCCCAGTTCCTCGGCCGCCGCCCAGAAGGGATCGAGGGCCGGGTCGGACAGGTCACGCCCGGCCACCGTGGTCGAGATCTCGGCCCCGCGCAGCCCCTGCCGGGCGCGGGCGGCCCGCAGTTGCTCGGCGGCCAGCTGCGGATGCTGGAGCGCGACCGCGGCCAGCCCGACCAGCCGGTCGGGCCGTGCGGCGACCGCCGCCGCGATGTGCTCGTTGGCCGCGGCGACGATGTCGGCGGCGAGGACCCGGTCCGCCCAGTAGTGGTAAAGCGTCGGGACGACGCTGATCGCGTGGACGTCGATGCCGGAGGCGTCCATCTGGGCGAGCCGGCTGCCGAGGTCGTCGAGCAGCGGGCGGTAGCTGGTCGAGGCCAGTTCGATGTTCCGGCGGACCGACTCGGCGCCGAACGTGGCCAGTTGGTCCGCCTGCTCGGCCGCGAGCCCCGGCTTGCCCCTGACCAGCCCGTCAATGGCGGGCACGTCAATATGGGCGTGGATGTCGACCGTCTGCCCGGGCACGGGCGTCGTGGCGGTCATGGCCGCACGCACCGGTTGCGCTGGGTCCCCAGGCCGGCAATCGTCGACTCCATCTCGTCACCCGCGTGCAGGTAACGCCCGTAGTGCGCGCCGTTGCCCGCCGGGGATCCGGTCAGCAGCAGGTCGCCCGGGCGCAGCGGGGTGATCGCGGAGACGTGCTCGATGAGCTCGGGGATGCCGAAGATCATGTCCGCGGTCGACTCGTCCTGCATCGTCTTGCCGTTGAGCCGGAGGGTGATCCGCAGGTCGCGCGGGTCGGGGACGAACTGCGCGGGGACTAGCCACGGCCCAAGCGGCAGGAACGTCGGGGAGTTCTTGCCCGCCAGCCAGTCGGTGCCGAGCCCCGGCATGTCGGGCCTGAATACCCGGTCACGGGTGGTGATGTCGTTCACAATCGTGTAGCAGGCGACGTGCCCGAGCGCCTCCTCCCGGCTTACCCGGAAGGCCTCGGTCCCGATGACGACGCCGAGCTCAAGCTCCCAGTCGTGCTGGGTGCCGGTGTCCGGCAGCACCACGTCATCGCGCGGGCCGCAGACCGCCGACGGCAGCCCGATGAACACGTACGGCGTGCCGCGGGCGGCGCGCTCCTCCATCAGCGCGGTCGCCTGCCGCCGCACCTCCGCACGGTCGGCGGCGTCGCTGTCCGCCTTCTCGGCGGCGGCGGCCACCATGAGGTCCACCACATGGGTCTTGTAGTTCGCGCCGCTCTGGAAGATCTGGCCGGGCGCCAGCGGCGCGAGCGGTGCGAGTTCGTCGGCCCGGCGGGCTGCCGCCGGCAGGCCCTGGCCGGCCACCGCCTCGTCGACCGCCGCGTCGAGCAGCTTCCTGTTGGCCGTCCAGTCCGCAAGCAGCGACCCGATATCGCCGGCCGCGGGCAGCAGCGACCGCAGCGGGACCACATCAGGCCCGATCACGACTGCGCAGAATTCCTCACCGCTGTCCGCGCGGAACCGCCCAAGCGCGTATGGCGTGCCTGCCGGCATTCGCCCTCCCGAGTCGAGGCGGCGTCGTCGTCGCCGCTTAGGAATCCCGTCGGAGCCGCCTCACAGCGGCGGATCCTCCGAGAGCGAGCTTAGGTAGGCTCAACGCGCAGCGGAACCGCGTTTCGTCGATGAGGCGCATCGACGCGGTCGATGGTGGGCAGGCCGAAGGTGAGTCAGATATCAGTGCCATGGCTTCCGCGCTGTCCTCGGCGAACCCGTGACCTGAGCCTGGCGGCTATCGGCAGGAGACGTTGTCGAACGCGCAGACTTCGGGCACCGTCTGGCTTCCCTGGGCGACAAAGTAGACGCGCAACGTTGTGCCGGGAGCTATGGCCGACCCCGAGGACACCGGCTGGAGCAGCAGGATGTGGCTGCTCTCGTATCCCGTGGCGTTTACGAGTTCCGTGACCTGATCATCCGGCAGTGCCACGACAATCTGCCAGCCGGAAATCGACGAGGATCCGTCGTTGGTGACGTCGATCTCGGCCTCGAACGAGTCGCCCGCCTGCTCGTCTACGGCATAGCTGACCGTTACCGCCGACTGGCCGCTCCTCGCGGTCGGCGACGCGGCGGCCGTCGGCGTGGGGGATGCCATCGTCTGTACCGGTGACACGCGAGGGGTGGCGTGCCGGGGGCCGGGCGCCATGGCGGGGGCCGACCCCATCTGGTTCAGCCGCGGGGCGGGCGGGGAACTGCTGACCGTGGCCGACGGCGAACCGCTGGCGCTTGCGCTGGTCGGCTGCGGCGCCAACGGCAGGGCGCCATGTCTCGGTGCGGGGGCGCCGCCCTCGAGGGAGCCAGCGAGTGCCGCACCGCCGAGGAACGCGGCGACCGCGGCCACCGCCAACACGGCGACCAGGAACAGTTTCCGCTTGATGCCACGGAACCTTTCCCCGGCCCGGTGCCTGGCGTGTCCGCGCGGCGGACCGCCGGCGTCGCTGGGCCTGAGGAACAGGTCGTCCAGGTCAGGCTCGAAGGAAAGCAGTGTTACGAATCGCTTGCGACGCCTACGCCGTGGGGCCTGGCCGCGACCATCGTCGGCAGGACTGCGTATATTCGGTATACGGGGCATGGGAGCAGTCTGCTGATTGGCTGTGAATTCACCGAGTGGCTGCTCCGGCTCTGACGTGTACATGTTTGTCACCCGGCCCCCGCAGGAATCTGATGGGACGGAAGAACGTCTTGGGAAATATTGTTCCCCTGAAAACAAGAGCTCTCTACATCTACAGGCCGACCATAATAATTCCGTAACGTACCCGCTGACCCGGTCCTGGCCAATGTCGATCCGCCCTGCCTGGCGGCGCTGCGGGTAAGGTGTCATGATCCCGAGCGGAGCCGAACCGGTCCGTTCCTTATGATGGCTTTCAATCGGACGATCGCGGTGTCGATGCTGACCGCCCGGCGATGAGCGGGTTATCACCCCATGGCTGACTGACCCGCCAGGTAGTGTCGTCGGGCCAGAGCCTGCTGTTGTCCCATGGATTGGAGCCGCCGTTGCTGGCGATGTAGACGACGTAGTCGTAGTGGCGGATGTACTTGTACGGGTAGTTGACCGACCGGAACGAGTAGTACTCTCCGCTGTTTCCCGGCTGGGGGCAGAAGGTTGCGTCCTGGGCGAACTGTGAGGTGCCGTCGTCCGGGTTCAAGTAGAGCTCGAAGTCGTAGTGCCTGAGGTACTCGCCAGGGTCGTTGGCTGACTCGAACGAGATGCACGAGCTGTTGGCCAGCCCTGCTTGCACGATCCAGGTGGCGTCGGCCTTGGCAGTGGCGGAGTCGTCCTGCGTGATCTGCGTGATCACCACGCGTTCGTCGGCGGTGTGCTGGATGTAGAACGACGTGCAGCACGCGGTCGTGGCCCTTATCGAGATCCGTGAGCCTGGTGTGAGCCCCGGCGTGGTAGGAGTCGGTGACGGGCTGGTCTGAGTTGGCGTGAGAGACGGGGTGGGGCTGACACCAGTTTGACCCGTGGTGGCTTCCGCCGTGATGGCCGAAGTCGCTGGCGGGATCGCCGCGGGAGTCGTGCGGTAAGCGCTGGTGCTGGAGGGGGCCGTGGCCGGGAACACCGCTCCGGGTGCCCGAGGAGCGACCTGATGGCAGCTACTCTTCTGCCGGCACTTGCTCGCGAGGGTGGCCGTTGAGTGGTTCGGCAGGAGGATGCGCACCACGCCGCCGGCGAGGGCGGCGATCACTAGGGCGGCACCGATCGCAATGTACAGGCGGTAATCGGCTACCGCCGGGGACCACCTCCGCGAAGCGGCGATGAGCGCCCGGTGCCGCCCAGCCGTGCCGCCGGGCCGACTATGCCTGGTGGACGCGACAGCCGGCCCCGGTTGCAGTAGCGCGGTGTCATGCTGCCACGCTGCGGCCGGTTCGGACTGCCCGGACAGGCTGGCCCCGGCTGCCTCCGGAGGCGAGAACGGGCCACCGGGCACCTCATTCCCAGCCGGACCATCCGGCGGGGCGCTCGCAGAGTAGCCAGGACCGGTGATGTAGGGCCTTACCAGTTCGTAAGGCCCCGCATCCCAGTCTTCCCGGCTATCCTCACCAGGGTTTTCCGTCGCTCTAGACTCCGGCATCGAACATCACAGCACTCATAGTGTCCATCCGTCCCAGACGCAGCCTTAAGCACTGGAAGGTATCAGCGGAATGGTCAGCATGATGGCAGAAAATTGAGTTCTGGAGCTTATTCTGTGGAACGTAGTTCGTACACGTACTCAAGAACCGTGGCCAGGTTGCGGCCGGCCGCCATGAGTTGCGCGGATGCGCCGAGGCGGAGTCGCTGGTCATCTTCTTCCTCATGACGTGGCGGTCTTTGCGCACGGCCTGTTTCTCCCAGTGGCGGCGGGCTGCGGTCGCGACGACCTCCACGGTCTCGTCCCGGCCGGGCCGACATCACGGATGCGCTCACCCGGCCAGGCGATGATGCCCGGATGCCGTGACGGGCAGGGAGAAGTCACCGCACGACCGGCCGGCCAGCTCGTCAGGCTGGCTCTGTCCATCCGCCAGGCAGAGCCTGGTTAGGGAGTTCGGCAGGCCGGGCTCGGGCGGCCGACCTATCGCGTCATAAAGGCTTAATTCACATAAACACCCGAAACAGTGCGTCGCTGGATAACGACTGGCTACCTTTCGATTCTGGAGTGTCGGCCAGTAGTTCGTCTTCCGGAAACGGCGGCGCCTCGCCCTATGACGGCCCACGAGCCCACGACCAGCGGGGGAACCGGTGGAGGAAACGTTCGGCCGCCTGCTGCGAACGGTGCAGCAGGCGCGGTCAAAGGTGATGGACGTCGGGGCTTCCTATGGCGTGACCGCTTCCCAGGTGTCGGTGCTCGGCGCGGTAGCCCACACGCCGGGCATCGACCAGCGTGGCGTTTCCGCGGCGACCTTCATCGACAAGTCCACCGTGGCCAGCGTCGTGACCAAGCTGGTCGAACGGGGGCTGCTCGTCAGCTCACGCAACGGGGCCGACGGGCGGAGAGACGAACTGGTGGCGACCGCGGAGGCGGTCGACCTGGTCTACGTGACGTCGATAGCCTTGCTGGGAGGCGACGAAGCCATGCTGGCCGTGCTGCCTGCGAGCCAGCGAAGGCGGTTCCTGCGGCTGTTGCGCCAGGTGGCCTACGCCGACCGCCATGATCCGCCCGCGGTGTATGTCGTTCCCAGCCCGGATGGCGTGCGCCCGCCGCTTGAGGTGCCGTGGGGGCTCGGCCGCTCGCTGCGCGGCTGCCTGCAACGGCATACGCGCCTGTGGACCGAACGGTTCGGCTCGCTGGTGACGCCGGTTCAGTACCTCGCGCTCAAGGCATTGGACCACCCTTACGAGATTGACCAGCGCACGCTGGGTAGCAGCATCGTGCTGGGCAAGGCCAGCCTCACTGAGATGCTCGATCGGCTCCAGCGAAACGGGCTAGTCGCGAAGTTCCGGGATCCCGCGGATGGGCGCCGCCGCATCCTCGAACTTACCGACTCCGGACGCGTCCTGCTCTCCATCGTCGACTCGCTGGCGCCGGAGGTGGACGCGGCGTTCCTCAGCCCGCTTCCGCCGGGACAGAGACAATTCTTCACTAAAGCGCTGCGCCGCCTTGCGGTCGCGAGCCGCACGCAGTCGACTTTAGCCGAGCGGTAGCGCAGTTGCTGCGACTTGCAAAGGCCCAGGTCAAAGGTTAGCGGCGAGAGTGGTGACCCGCTCCCGCAGCCAGTGGTGCGCCGGGTCGTTATGGAACACCGGATGCCAGTACATCGTCTCCTCGATCGGCAGCAGCGGCACCGGCGGCTCGATGATCCGCAGCTCACCACGGACCGGGGTGCTGTTGACCAGCCGCTCGTGCACGAATGCGAACAACGAGGTCCCCGGCAGCAGCCAGGGCACCAGCGTGAAGCTCAGCGTCGTCAGCGCGACGTTCAGCTCGATCCCCAGGCTGGCGAGCTGGATGTCGACGAAGGCGGGGCCCGAGGTCGTCGCGTTGTAGCGCACATAGCGAAGGCGGGTGAGCTGCTCCCGGCTGAGCGTGCTGCCCACGTCGCGGTGCTGGTTCCACACCGCCGCCACATAGCGGTCGGTGAACAGGGTGCGCTGCGGGAAGTGCGCCATCGCGGGCGAGGCGAGCTCGCGCGGCATGATGACCAGGTCGACCTGCGATCGTTCGAGTTCGGCCTGGGTGGCGCCGGAGACCGGGATCACGTTGACCGCGACGTGCGGCGCCTCGTCGTAGAGGCGCTCGAGCAGCGGCCGCAGCAGGATCAGGGTCACGTAGTCGCTGGCGACGACGGTGAAGGTGCGCTCGTCGCTGCCCGGGTCGAAGTGCGGGGTGGTGGCAAGCATCTGCTCAAGGCCGGTGAGCACGGCGCGCACCGGCTCGACCAGCGACTGGCCCATCGGCGTCAGCTCGTGCACCCGCCCGTTGCGGACAAGCAGCGGGTCACCGAACAGCCGCCGCAGCCGGGCCAGCGCGGCGCTCATGGCCGGCTGGCCGATCCCGATCGACTCCGCCGCCCTGGTCACGTGCCGTTCCTCGAGCAGCGCGTCAAGCGGCAGCACGAGGTTGAGGTCCATCCGGCGCAGCGCATCGGAGATGTCCATGCGCACCCATCATGCCACCCAGCGCGCGCGCTATCGATCCCGTCGATGATAGGCATCGCCATCTGCCGCTGTCCTGCGAAGACCGCGTGCTTTACCGTCATGCCAAGCACGAAACCATATGGTGCGGCGTTGCATCGGAGGCTCGCTATGAAGGTTCTGGTCCAGGGCGCGGGCATCGGCGGGCTCGGCGCGGCGATCGCCCTGCGGCAGCGGGGCATCGACGTCGATCTCGTTGAGATAAAGCCCGAATTCTCGGTCTACGGCGTCGGCATCAACCAGCCGGCCAACAGCCTGCGGGCGCTGCGGTCGCTCGGCGTGCTCGAGGAGATCCTCGCGGTCGGCTACCAGTTCGGCCGGACCGACTTCTACGCGAGCGACGGGGAGCACATCGTCGGGGTGGACGCCGCCATGGGCGACGACGAGGTCCCCGCCAACAACGCGCTGTCCCGGCTTGACCTGCACCGCATCCTGATCGGCGCGGCCGAGCGCAACGACGTTAAGGTCGACTACGGCACCTCGATGGAGCACTTCCGCGATACCGGCGACGCGGTCGAGGTGCAATTCACCGACGGCCGCCAGGACTCCTATGACCTGGTCGCCGCGTTCGACGGCATCAAATCCGGCACCCGCGCCGCGGTGTTCGGGCCGGAACACGACGCCGTGTACTCCGGGTTCGGCGTCTTCCGTGTCACCCTGCCGAGGCCGTCCGACGTGATCGGCATCCGCGTCTACCAGGCGCTTGGGGTCAAGGCGGGGTTCATCCCGCTGAGCGAGGCGACGATGTACATGTTCCTCGTCACCCCGGACCCGAAGGGCGTCAGTCACCGGCCGGAAGACTTCGCGGACATCGTGCGCACCCGGATGGCACCGTTCAGCTCCCTGCCCGGCGAGGTCCGCGACGGGCTCAGTTCCCCCGAGGGGATCGTCTTCAGCCCGATCTCCGATGTCATGCTGCCGCTGCCGTGGTTCTCCGGCCGCATCGGGGTTCTCGGCGATGCCGCGCATGCCTGCGCGCCGCATCTGACCCAGGGCGCCGGGATGGCACTCGAAGACGCTGTGGTGCTGGCCGAGTGCCTGGACGCCGGCGGCTCGCTTGACGATCGCCTGCGGGCATTCGAGCAGCGGCGCTACCCCCGCGCCAAGCTCGTCCAGGACGTCTCGCGCGCCATTCTCGAGACCGAGATGAGCATCAACGCCGACAACTACGACGACGCGGTGCAGGCCATGCGCGATCACCTGCCGGAGCAGAACCAGCAGGTCGACCGCCTGCTCGACGCTCCCGCGTGACCGACAAAGCACTCAACCGATCATCCAACCCGACCAACGGGAGTCGCCCGTGACCACGACCTCCTCCGGCCCGATGGCGCTCGGCGCCGCCATCCCGCCGCCGCCGCGCCCCGGGCCGCCGCTGCCCCCCGCCATCGCCCCCGGCCGCGAGCGGCCATCCGAGCGGGCCCGCCGCTCGCCGATCACGCACATCCGCTACGCCGCGCTCGCCACCGAGAACCTCGCCGCCAGCGTCGCCTTCTACGAGGGCATCTGGGGGCTGTACAAGGTCGGCAGCGACGAGGAAACCGTGTTCCTTGGCACGGTCGGCAGCCCCGAGCCGTTCGTGGTCCGGTTGCGGGCGGCGGCCCAACGGCGGACGGATCTGATCGCTTTCGGCGCCAGGGACCGCGGCGCCGTCGACGGGCTGGCGTCCGCCCTCGCCTCCGACGGGGTGCCCATCGCCACCGAACCGGGCAGCCTGGCGGCACCCGGCGGCGGCTACGGCTTCCGGTTCTTCGACCCCGACGGCCGCCTGGTGGAGGTGTCGGCCGACGTGGCGGCCAAGCCCTACCGCGACGTCGAGCCCGGCGAGTCGGTGCCGAGGAAACTGAGCCACATCGTCGTCAACTCACCCGACGTCCCCGCCCTGATGTCGTTCTACGAGAAGTACTTCGGGCTGCGGCTGTCGGACTGGCTCGAGGACCGCATGTGCTTCCTGCGCTGCTCCGACGATCATCACAGTCTGGCCGTGGCGCACGCCCCGACCGCCGGGATGAACCACGTCTCCTTCGAGATGCGCGACATCGACGAGTACATGCGGGGCACCGGCCGGATGGTGCGGAACGGGCACGGCCCGCTCTGGGGGCCTGGGCGGCACAGCTCCGGCGACAACGTGTACTCCTACTTCGCTGGCCCCGACGAGTTCGTGGTGGAGTACACGACCGCGCTTGAGAAGATCCCCGATGAGGACACCTGGGTGCCGCGCGTCTGGCCGGCCACCCCTGATTACGCCGACCGGTGGGGAACCGCCGGACCCGGCGAGGATCTGTTCGCGCTCTGGCACCGGACGCCGCCGGAGCCCGGGCTTTGGGTAGCGTCGCCAGTATGAGTTTCAGCGGTCATGAGCATCCCGAGCTGGGTCCGGCCGAGCTGGTTGAGGTCGCCGACGGCGTTTTCGCCTACATCCAGCCCGACGGATCGTGGTACATCAACAACACCGGCTTCGTGGTCGGGCGCTCGTCGGTCATCAGCATCGACGCCTGCTCCACGCAGCGGCGCACCCGTGCCTACCTCGACCGGATCGCCTCGGTCACCCCGTCCCCGGTCACCATGCTGGTCAACACCCACCACCACGGCGATCACACCTACGGCAACTCGCTGTTCGGCGGGGCCACCATTATTGGCCACGAGAACTGCCGGGCCGAGCTCATCGCGTTCGGCCCACCCCGCGACACCGGGATCTGGGACCCGGTGGACTGGGGCGAAGTGACGCTGGCACCGCCCACGCTCACCTTCACCGACGGCGTCCGGCTGTGGTCCGACGACCGCCCGCTCGAGGTCAGCTATGTCGGCCAGGCGGCGCACACCAACAACGACAGCCTGGTGTGGCTGCCGGAGCAGGAGGTGCTGTTCTGCGGCGACCTGCTGTTCAACGGGGGCACGCCGTTCCTGCTGATGGGCTCGGTCCGCGGCGCGATCGACGTGCTGACGAACGTGGTCGCGCGCATTCCCGCCCGGGCGATCGTGCCCGGGCACGGCGCGCCGTGTGATCACCAGCTGATCGCCACCATCGTCGGCTACCTGGAATTCGTCCTCGCCGCGGCGGCCAAGGGCATCGAGGCCGGGCTGTCGCCGCTCGACCTGGCCCGGCAGACCGACCTCGGCGAGTACGCCGGCTGGCTGGACAGCGAACGCATCGTCGGGAACCTGCACCGCGCCTACGCCGATCTCGGCGCCAAGACGGACGTCGACACCTTCGCGGCGCTCACCGACATGGTGGCGTATAACGGCGGCAAGCCGCTGTCCTGCTATGCCTGACGGCGGCCGGGCAGAGCTCCCCGTCCATCCTTCTTGCTGCTATCTGATCACCGCGACAGCCCATTGAAGATAGTGGATCGTTGTGTACAGCCCGCTGTACACAACGATCCACGATCCCCGTTGTCCGCGAGCCGTTAGGCGATGCGCCCCGCGTAACGGCGGCGGAAGCCGTCAGCGGAGTTGGTGGTGATGACCACGTCGTAGTAGCCGTACCGATCGGCCGGCCAGCTGATGACGTGCGAGCGCCCGGTCTTCACGGTGACCGTCCTGGTGCTGCCCTCGTAATCGTTCGGGGTCACCGTGTAGACGACCGCCTGCCCGCCCTCGTTGGCCAGCGTGAGGTCGAGCGTCCTTGACCCCACGGCGGCGGTGACGACCGGAACCTGGCCGGTGTTCACCCCGGCCGGCACCACCGCGCCGGCGAAGCTGGTCAGGAACCCGTCCGGGCCGTACACAGAGAAGGCGTACTTCCCGAGCGTCAGCGCCGCCTCCCAGACGTAGGAGCCCGCCGACGACGGGAGCACCGTGACCGGTGTGGCGCCGAACGTCAGGATCTCATCGGGGTAGACGGCGAACGAGGCGCCGACCGTGCCGGTGTTGGTCAGGGTGGCGGTGACCTTGCTGGTCGTGCGGTTGACGGTCACATCGGCCAGCAGCTGGTAGTTGCTTGGGCGGTGCGGCCTGGTGCCGGGCTCCTGGGCAGGCAGCTCCTGGTCGCCCTCGGCCGGCGGAGCCGTCGACCCGCCGGTGAGCTGGGTCAGCGCCCAGGTCTGTTCCAGCGTCGGGATGTTGCCAGGGATTGAGAAGTCCGGGTTCCTGAAGTCGAACGCGGTGGTCAGGTCACCGGTCACCGACGCCCGCCAGGGGGTGACGTTGGCCGGCTCGACCCCGGTCCAGGTGGCAAGGAACCGGAGCACCGAGGTGTGGTCGTAGACGTTGGAGTCCACGTAGCCGCCCCTGGTCCACGGTGAGCAGACCAGCATCGGGACCCGGGTCCCCGGGCCGATCGGCAGCCCGTCGATGTGCTCGTCGGTGACGCTCGCCTCGGGGAAGGGCGGGAGCTGGTGGTCGAAGAAGCCGTCGTGCTCGTCGTAGGTGATGAACAGCGCCGTGTTCTTCCACAGCTCGGGGTTGGACAGCAGCGTCTGCAGCACGGTGTTCACGTAGTGGGCGCCGTAGTCGGGCGTGTAGGAGGGGTGCTCGCAGTAGCCGGCCGGCGCGACGATCCACGACACCTGCGGGAGGCGGTCGCGCTTGACGTCGTTGATGAACTCCGACAGCACGTACGCGGCGTGCGTCTGGCTCAGCGGCGGCGCCCCCGCGTCGGTCCCCCACGGCGTGACCGCGCCGCGGACCGCGAGCTCGCTGGTCCCGCCGTCGGGGCTGTTGGTGCTGTTGTACTGCTGGTAGAACCAGAGCGGGTTGTCGCCGTAGTCGCCGAGGAAGTAGTCGGGGTAGCTGCCGCTGTCCCCCACCTGGTGGTTGGTGTACACCTGCCAGCTGACGCCGGCCTTCTGCAGCAGCTCGGGGTAGGTGGTGACCTCGGCCGTCCCGGCGTCGGAGCCGAAGTCGACCGTGTAGTCGTCCGGGTTGCTGATCCACCCCGACGAGGTGCCGGTCCAGAAGTACATCCGGTTGGGGCTGGTGGGCGCCATGATCGCCTGGTGGTAGCCGTCGCAGATGGTGAAGGCGTCGGCCACCGCGTACTGGAACGGGATCTCGTTCCTGGTGAAGTAGCCCATCGTCTCCTGCGACTTGGCCGCGACCCAGGCGTTCCATAGCCCGCCGTTGCGTGCCTCGTGGTCGCCGTCCCAGCTGTGGTCGAGGTCACCGTCGGTCTGGTCGGTGAGGTTATAGGGCAGCAGGTACCCGAGATCGGTGCGGGCCGGGTCGGGCTGCTGGAAGATGTTCCCGCCGCCCGGGTAGCGCAGGACCTGCTTGTCGCCGAACCCCCGGACGCCGCGCAGCGTCCCGAAGTAGTGGTCGAAGGACCGGTTCTCCTGCATGAGGATCACCACGTGCTTCACGTCGGAGATGCTGCCGCTCCAGCCCTTGGGCAGGCCCTTGCGCGCCGTCGTCGCGGCGGCGGCCGCTCCCGCGCCGACGCCGGCGGTCGCCGCGGCGGCGGCGCCGAGCCCGGTGTACTGCAGGAAGCGGCGCCGGCTGACGCCCGGCAGCCTCATCGCGGCTGGCTGCCGCACCGGCCCGGTCGCGCCGGGCGCATCCGCACGTGAATCATCCGAGTTGGTCATGCTCTTCCTTCCGTGACGCGAGCGCGCCGGCCGCGGCGCCTACTTGTAGCGAAATGTCTCACCATGTCGCACCAAACACCACTGTTCTCGGCGCAAGCCGCCTCGGGGTGAACGCCCCGTGTCGTGCTACGGACGGGCAGGTCAATATGTAGCGGCGCGGGGACGCCGTGCGGAGAACAGCAGGGTGGTGACTTAGAGTAGTGCGATGAACCGCGGGCGGAGTCAGGTCATCGAGCTGCGGCTCAACCGGGCGGAGGAGATGTTCGTCCTGGCCCAGACCGACCTGTTCTCCGAGTACCGCAACTTTCTGACCGGAGTCGAGTACTGCATCAGCCTGCTCCGCTCGCAACCGATCCGGTGGCCGGTCCGGCTTCAGCTCTCGTTGCCGCCCGCGGAACTCGATGATGCGCTAGGCAACCGGCTCAGCCTGGCGCTGCGCCGGTACTGCGACCAGCGCATTAGCTACAACCAACGCGAGCGGAGCGCGACCCGGCTTGGCGGCCTCCGCTCGCTCTGGATCGGCCTGCCGATCGTGGTGATCGGATACCTGCTGGTGATCTTCGAGGACAGCCTCGTGGGCCACACCGGCAACATTGTGCTCGACACCACCGGGTGGGTCCTGGTGTGGGTGGGGATCTGGTTCCCGCTCGACACCTTCTTTTTCAGCCCGCTCGGGTACACCCGGGAGATCCGTGCGCTCAAGCACCTGCGCGACGCCGAGATCTCGGTGACAGCCTGGCAGCCCACGCCGGCCTGACAGACTGGAAGACTCTCCACGGAGAGTCACCGGAAAGAGGAGCACCGTGTCCCAGGCCCCGCCAGCGGCCGTCGCCCAGATGATGGCGGCTGACGCCGCCTCCGCGGGCCTCGGCATCGAGTTGCTCGAGTGCTCGCCCGGGCGGGCGGTGACGCGCATGCTGGTCCGGCCGGACATGGCCAATGGCTATGCGATCGCCCACGGCGGACTGGTGTTCGCGGTGGCCGACACCGCCTTCGCCTGCGCCTGCAACAGCCACGGCGAGGTGACGGTGGCGGCCGGGGCCGACATCACCTTCGTCGCCCCCGCCCGCGTCGGTGACACCCTGATCGCCGAGGCGGTCGAGCGTACCCGGTTCGGCCGCTCCGGCATTTACGACGTGACGGTACGGCGCGGCGCGGAAGTCATCGCCGAGTTCCGCGGCCGCAGCCACCGCCCGGCCTCCCGTCCGTTACCCACCGAGCCGACGCCTGCCGTACCCATTAGCGGGGCGCTCCCGCGTCCGCGCCGGGCCGGGGTTGCCGGGCGCCTGCGCGCCGTTGTTGGCGAACGCCTCGGCCGCCCCGACCCCGGCCCGGGCCCCCGCCCGCCACCAAGTGAGCGGGGGGAAGCCCTCGTCCACGGCGTGGATCGCGGTGCACGACGGCAGTGCCGAGCCGCCCAGCCCGGAACTGGCGGCCGCGCAGTGCAGCAACGCGCGGCCGAGCGTCCAGCCGACGAACTTCGGCCAACTGTCGGTGTACCGCTTCTCGCTAGCGTTCACCTCATGCTCCTTGTCGGCCAACACTGGCCTGCTAAGGCGCCCGCGCGCTGCCGGATGGGCCGAGTTTCCCGTTCATCGCTGGATCCTGCATCGTTCTCAGAAACCGTGAATGAGATTCTCAGCGCATTTCAGGTGATCGTACGATCCGGGTCTCCGCCCGTCAAGGGTGCGCCCGCTCCCCCGCTGACCCGCGGCGTCCCGTTCCGTCCAAGAGATGGATCGAACGCACGCGTGGTAACTCCGGCAGCAGACCGCTTAACGCCCGCCTGCGGCCTGGCCGTGCTCGGGCTCGAGTGGCAGCCGCGCGGTTATGTACGTCCCGGCCCCGGCCGCGCTGTGCAGGCGGATCGAGCCGCCCAGGGCTTCGACGCGGTCGGTGAGGCCGGACAGGCCAGATCCGCTTGCCGGATCGGCTCCGCCGACGCCGTCGTCGCGGATCGAGAGCAGGAGGCTGCCGTCACCCGGGACCAGTGAAATCTCGATGCGCGAGGCCCGCGCATGCTTCATCGCGTTAGCCAGCGCCTCGGACGCGACATAGTACGCCGCGATCTCGACCGGCTCGGGGTACCGCGCGTCCGTCGTGACATCAAGGTCGACCGGGACCTCGCAGCGGCGGGCAAGCGTCCGCAGAGCCGGACCGAGACCATGCTCGGAGAGAATCGCCGGGTGGATGCCGCGCGAGAGCTCCTGCAGTTCCGCCAGCGCGTCGGCCAATCCCGCCGCGATGCGGGACAGGTAGCCGCGCAGGTCACCGCGGTCGGCACCAACGTCGGCGGCCGCGGTGCGCGCGACCAGGCCAAGCGCGACCAGTCGCTGCTGTGTCCCGTCGTGCAGATCGCGCTCGATCCGGCGGCGGGCCTCGTCAGAAGCGGCGACGATCCGCCTGCGGGAGGCGGCCAGTTCACGCCGCAGCACCGCCTGCTCCTCGGCCAGCCGGGCCACCTCCCCGTCGAGGGGGTTCGCTCTGTCACCGACCGCGTTCATATGGTGACAATATCCCACGTTGGCGTGCGCCAGCCCTAGCCCTGATCGGCACCGGGATCGGCCGCTGAACCCGCCGCGAGGTCGTTCAAGCAGTGCGCGAGGAAGGCAGCCGCCGCGGTCATCATCCGAACGCGGTGATCATCCGAACGCGGTCATCATCCGAACGCGGTGATCATCCGAACGCAGTGGCCAGGCGGCGGTACAGGGACGGCGCGGTGACGTGGATCATGCCGGGAAACCGCGTCCAGCCGGGGATATAGACGTCGTCGCGGCCGGAAAGCACGGCCTCGCACATGGTGGCGGCCACCCGGGCGGCCGGCACCGGGCGCGGCCTCGAACGCAGATAGGGCGCGCCGCGACGGGCGAAGAACGGGGTGTCGGCCACGCCGATGACGACGTGCATGATCCGGACCCCGGTGCCGCGCAGCTCGTAGCGGAGCGCCTCGGCGAAGGCGCTGAGCCCCGCCTTGGCCGCGGAGTACACCGCCTCGCCGCCCACCCCCACGCTGCCGGCTATCGACCCCACCAGTACCACCTGACCCTGGCGGCGGGCCAGCATCTGCGGCAGCATGACCCGGACCAGCTCGACCGCCGAGACCAGGTCGACCATCAGGACCTCCTCCACCCGGCTCGGCGGCATCGCGCTGAACGGCCCGAACCAGCCGACCCCGGCCCCGGCCACCAGCAGGTCGACCCGGCCGGCCGCGTCCAGTGCCCGGGCCCCCAGCCGCCCGGCCGCGTCCGGTGCCGCCAGATCCTCCGGCAGCACCACCGCGGGCGATGCCGCCGACGAGGTGCAGGCCGCCACGTCCCGCAGGCGCCTCTCGTCCCGCCCGGACAGCAGCAGCCGCCAGCCCTCGGCGGCCAGGCAGCCCGCCAGGGCGGCGCCGATCCCTGACGACGCGCCAGTCACCAGGGCAACGCCGCCGGGCTGGACACCGCCGCGGGCCGGCCGCCGGGTAGCCAGCGCGGGTGCCGGGTGGGGTGAGGGAAAGGGCGAGCCGGCGTCTGCGGTGACGATGCCCATGGGTACCTCTTTCCGACGACCAGCAGTGCTCCCTGCACGGTCACACGGCTTTTGGTGAGACGGCATCACATGCTTCAGGTGATTGAGTCACCGGCCGGCAAATCACCAAGACTTGGTGATGTGAGCTCATCCATTCGGCCGTCAGGCTGTGCGGACATGAAGGCGGTGGCGGGCCGGGGCTGCGCCGCGGCCCGCCACGGCATCGTGCCAGCGAAAGGAAACGACATGGGGAAAGAAGCACGGACCGCGCTGCTGCTTGCTGCTTCCGCCTGCCTGCTCACCGTCATGGTCGAGTGGATCGTCGGGGAGCTGAGCTCGGACTTAGCTCTACCGGGCTCCCATCAGGGGAGCTAGGTCAGCACGGCCCGGCCGCAGGGGGCGCCGGCCCAGGCGGACTCTGCGGCCGGGAGGCCGGCGCTGGAGGCGATATGACGAAGAACGCGGTGCTGCTTGGCGGGCCCCTGGGGCTCGGCCACGAGATGATGGCCCGCAGTTGCGCCGAGGTATTGCAGAGATCGGGGTGGCGTACCCGCAGCCTGGACTGCATGTCCCTGCTTGGGCCCTGGCGTGGCGGTGCCGGCGCGGGACTGTTCCACCGGCTGGTCGCCGTCCCCGGCCTCTACGACGGGCTGCACTTCGCCCACCTGCGGACCGGCAGCCGGCTGGCTGATCTGATGGACCGCGCGGCCAGCGCCCGGCTGGTGCCGGCGCTCCGCGCCGAGCTCGACCGCGAGCCCGCCGACCTGGTCATCAGCGTGTTCGCGACCGGTGCGTCGGCGGCGGCCAAGCTCAAGGCGGAGCTGCCCGGCCTGCGCACCGTGGTGCTCTGCACTGACGTGGCGGTGCACCGGATGTGGGTCGCCGAGGGAACCGACCTGTTCCTGGTGACCTCGCCCGCCGCGGCGGCATCGGTCCGGCGCTACCTGCCGCGGGCGGCGGTGGCGGTGGTGCCGCCGTCGGTCCGCGCCGCCTTCTACTCCGCTCCGACGCGGGAGCGGGCCAGGGCGGCGCTCGGTCTCCCGTGCGGGGACTTCACCGTGCTCGCCATGGACAGCGGGTGGGGATTCGGCCCGCTGGCGGGAAGCGTGCGGGCGCTCGCCGAGGCCGGTGTACGGGTGCTGGCGGTAGCGGGCCGGGACCGCCGGATCGAGCGCCGGTTCCGGGAACTGGCCGCCGCCACGCCCCTGATCACCCCGTTCGGCTACACCGACCGGATTCCGGAGCTGATGGCCGCGGCCGACCTCGTCATCGCCCTGCCCGGCGCCACGACCTGCAGCGAGGCCCGGGTGGTGGGGCGCCAGCTGCTGCTGCTCGACGTCATGCCCGGGCATGGGCGTGACAACCTGCTGCATGAGCTGGAGCTGGGGCGGGCACACGCGTGCGTTCCAACTCCTGAGGGGGTTACCGCCAGCGTGCTCGCGCTGCGGGACGAGAACATCAGCCAGGCACCTCCGGCTCCTCCGGCACCGCCCTGGGAGCCCGCCCTGGTGGCGGCCCTGAAGCGGATCGGCCTTGACCTGCGGCCTAGTGAAGAAGCACTGAGAGGAGCCGGATCCAGATGATGCGCACGCTTTTCCTCAACCCTCCGTCGTATGCGGGTTTCGATGGCGGGGCCGGGGCCAGATACCAGGCCAAGCGGGAGATCCGGTCCTTCTGGTACCCGACCTGGCTGGCGCAGCCGGCGGCGATCGTGCCCGGCAGCAAACTGGTGGACGCCCAGGCGGCCGGGCTGAGCCTCGAGGACGTGGTGCCGCCCGCCCGCGATTACGAGCTGGCGGTGCTGCACACCAGCTCGCCCACGTTCCCCGGGGATGTGAAGGTAGCCGAGGCGCTGAAGGCGGTGAACCCGTCGCTGCTTGTCGGCATGGTCGGGGCGAAGGTGGCGGTGCAGCCCGCGCGCTCACTGGAGGCGTCGGCGGCCATTGATTTCGTGGCCAGGGAGGAGTTCGACTTCACCGTCGCCGAGGTGGCCGAAGGGCGCCCGCTGGCCTCCATCGACGGTCTCAGCTACACCGGCGCGGCCGGGCAGGTCGTGCACAACCGCGACCGGGAGATCCTGCCGGACATGGACCGGCTGCCGTTCGTGACCCCGGTCTACCAGCGGGACCTGCGCATCGAGGACTACTACATCGGCTACCTGCGGCACCCCTACCTGTCGCTGTACACCGGGCGGGGGTGCCGGTCGCGGTGCACGTTCTGCCTGTGGCCGCAGACCGTGGGCGGCCACCGGTACCGGACCCGCAGCGTCGAGCACGTCCTCGCCGAGGCGGCGCTCGCGCGTGAGCTGTTCCCGCAGATGAAGGAGCTGTTCTTCGACGACGACACGTTCACCGACGACCGGGGCCGGGCCGAGGCCATCGCCCGCGGGCTGGCCCGGCTCGGCATCACCTGGTCCTGCAACGCCAAGGCGAACGTGCCCCGCGAGACGCTCAAGGTGCTGCGGGACAACGGGCTGCGGCTGCTCCTGGTCGGCTACGAGTCCGGGAACCAGCAGATCCTGATCAACATCAAGAAGGGCCTGCGGGTGGACCGGGCCCGCCAGTTCGCGGCCGACTGCCGTGACCTGGGGATCACCGTGCACGGCACGTTCATCCTTGGCCTGCCAGGAGAGACCGAGGAAACCATCCAGGAGACGATCCGGTTCGCCCGCGAGGTCAACCCGCACAGCCTCCAGGTTTCCGTCGCCGCGCCCTATCCAGGCACCGAGCTGTACCGGCAGGCGGTTGAGCAGGGGTGGCTGCCCGAGGATGACGACGGGGCCGCCCTGGTCAGCGAGGACGGCTCCCAGCTGGCGGCGCTGTCCTACCCGCACCTGCAGCACACCGAGATCCTGGACTCGGTGGACGCCTTCTACCGGCGGTTCTACTTCCGGGCCGGCAAGCTGGCGGAGATGTCGGCCGAGATGTTCCGCCGGCCCGAGATGGCCGCCCGCCGGATGCGCGAGGGCGCGGAGTTCGTGCGATTCCTGAACCGGCGCGTCCGCACCCCGGCCGCGCAGTGAGCAACGCCTGGTAACGGTCCTACGACGGAAGGCCAGCCTCATGCGTGTCCTGCTCGTGCATCCAAGCGCGCTGATGTACTCGGAGATCTTCCTGCGGCTTGAGCCGCTCGGCCTGGAGCGGGTGGCCGCGGCGCTGCTGGCCGACGGCCACGACGTCCGGCTGATGG
This sequence comes from Trebonia sp., assembly GCA_050013875.1. Lineage (GTDB taxonomy): Bacteria > Actinomycetota > Actinomycetes > Streptosporangiales > Streptosporangiaceae > Trebonia. The sequence continues at coordinate 157,842 of JBEKEK010000001.1, forward strand.
ATCTGCAGGTCTACCGGACGGCCGAGCTGGAACGGCAGGTGGCGGAGTTCCGGCCGGAAGCGGTCGGCTTCAGCCTGAACTACCTGGCCAACGTCCCGGAAGTGGTGGACCTGGCCAAGCAGGTCAAGGTGGTGCTGCCGGGCTGTTTCGTCTTTGCGGGCGGCCACAGCGTTTCGTTCGTGGCCGAGCAGGTGCTCGGGCACTCCGGCGGCGCGATCGACGCCGTGCTCAAGGGCGAGGGCGAGACCGGGGCCCCCGCGCTGCTGGCGGCGCTCCCGGACCGGGCGCTGCGGGAGGTTCCCGGGGCGATCACCAAGGACGGATCGGGCCCGCCGCCGAGGATGCTGCACAGCCTGGACGATCCGCTTCCGGCCCGGCAGCTGGTCGGCCGCCGCCGCAAGTACTTCATCGGGGTGATGGACCCGGCCGCGTCCATCGAGTTCACCCGTGGCTGCCCCTGGAACTGCTCGTTCTGCAGCGCCTGGACCTTTTACGGCCGCAGCTACCGCCGCCTGTCCCCCGACGCCGCCGTCGAGGACATGGCCCGCATCGCCGAGCCGGGCGTGTTCATCGTCGATGACGTCGCCTTCATCAGGGCCGAGGACGGTGATGAGATCGCCCGCCAGCTCGAACGGCGCAACATCCGCAAGCAGTACTACCTGGAGACCCGCTGTGACGTGCTGCTCCGCAACGAAGAGGTGTTCCGCCGCTGGAAGCGGCTTGGCCTGAACTACATGTTCCTCGGCCTGGAGGCCCTCGATGAGGAGGGACTGGCCGCGTTCCGCAAGCGGACCACCCCGGCCATCAACAACAAGGCGCTTGAGGTGGCCCGGTCGATCGGATTGTCGGTGGCGATCAACATCATCGCCGACCCGGACTGGGACGAGGCCCGGTTCGCGTTCGTCCGCGAGTGGGCGATGAGCGTCCCTGAGATCGTCAACATCACGGTCCAGACTCCGTATCCCGGAACGGAGACCTGGCTCACCGAGTCCCGGCGATTGACTACTCTTGATTACCGGCTGTTCGACGTCCAGCACGCGGTGCTACCAACCCGGCTGCCACTGCACCGGTTCTACGAGGAGCTGGTCAAGACCCAGGCGGTGCTGGCCCGCAAGCATCTGGGGGTGGCGGCGCTGGCCAAGACCAGCGGCATCGTGGCCAGGCAGCTGCTGCGTGGCCAGACCAACTTCGCCAGGATGATCTGGAAGTTCAACACCGTCTACAACGCCGACCGGCAGTATTCCGAGCATCTGGAGGAGGCCAAGTATCTGCTGCCACCGCAGGCCGAGCTGGTACCGGGACAGGCTGGGAGGCCAACGGTGCCGCCGGACCGGAAGGAGCTGTTCGTTCATGTCCCGCTGCGGCAGCGAGCGTGATCCCGGCCCATGCATGAGCGTCCGCGCGCACCAGCGTTCCGGCTAAGTGGCTGCCGTGCCCGAGTGCCTGGAACTGCCGCGGCCGGCGCGGCTGCTGCGCACCGCCGGCTGGAACCTGTTCGAGTCGTTCGGGCTCCCGCTTGGCGGCTACGCTCTCGCCGCCTGGCTCTGGGGACGCAACGCGGGCGTGCTGGCCATGCTCGGCGCGATCTGGGTCACCGCTGGGATCCGCAAGCTGGTGACCGGGTCCATTCCCAGTCTGCTGACGATCGCGCTGATCGTGCTGACCGTCCAGGGGGTGGTGGCGGTGGCGACCGGCAACCTGTGGATCTTCCTGGTGCACTTCCCGCTGGCCAACCTCGGCCTGTGCATCCTTTTCGGGTACTCCGCGCGCGGGCACAGCCCGCTGGCCGAGAGACTGGCCGGGGAGGTGATCGGGCTGCGCTGCCCGGAGTGCTATCAAGCCAGCCTGCGCCCCTTCTTCCGGCGCGTCACCTGGCTATGGGCCGGCATTTTCCTGGCGCTTGCCGTCAGTCTCGGGGCGCTGCTCGCCACCGTCCCGATCGACACCTACGTGCTGATCTGGGCCGTTACCACCGTCGCGGCGATCGCGGCCGGAGTGGGCGCCTCGGTGCTGATGCTCCGGTCGGTGCTGCGCAGGCTCGGCATCGGCTTCCGCTTCGATAGACGATGAACACTCCGCTCGCCGTGGTGGCCGCCCTCGCCGCCGCGCTGGTCCTCGGAATATCGGCCGTCGCCGACCAGCGCAGTACCAAGCGCGTGCAACCAGGAAGGGCCGGGTCGCCGCGGATTGTGCTCGACCTGGTCCGGCAGCCGCTGTGGCTGATCGCCATCGGTGCGAACATCGTCGGGTTCGCCCTGCAGGTGGTGGCGCTCGATCTGGGCAGTCTGGCCCTGGTGCAGCCGCTCCTGGTCTGTGACCTGGTCTTTGCCGTGCTGATCTCCCGGTGGCTTGGCTACCGGCGAGGCGAACCGCTGCCCGGCGGCAGCCGCGGCCTGGTAGAGCTGCTGGCCGGAGTCAGCGCCGCGGCGATCGGCGTGGCCGGATTCCTGATCGCCGGTCGGCCTTCCGGCGGCCACGGGGACCTCGGCTTCGGTGTGCTCATCCCGCTCGTCATCGGGCTGGTGGTGCTGGTGGGCGGGTGCTTGCTGCTGGCGGCGAGGAACCAGAAGCTGCGGCCGCTGGCGCTGGCGCTGGCCTGCGGTGTGAATTACGGGGTGGCGGCCTTCTCGATCAAGCTGGTGACCACCGAATTTGGCGGCGGCCCGGCCCATGTGCTCACCAACTGGCCCATCTATGTCTTCGCGGTCGTCGGCCCGCTCGGCTTCATCTTCAACCAGAACGCCCTGCAGGCGGGCACGTTCCTGGCGCCGGTCCAGGCCATCATCACCACCACCGACCCGGTCATCTCGATCGCGCTCGGCGTGCTGTGGCTGGGCGTCATGTTGCGCAGCAGCCCGGTGGCCATCTTCGGCCAGGTCGCCTCGCTGCTGCTGATGACCGCGGGGATCATCATCACCGCCCGCGTCGCCCCCCAGGCCACCGAGAGCGATCAGGCCGGGGCATCGCGCACGCAGACCGCTCGGGGATAGGTCCGGGACCGGTCAGGCGGCCGGACCCGGACTGGCGGCGAGGACACAGACCACCGGCGGCCTGAGCGGGAGGGTCTCGGTGCGCAGCTGCGTGAAGCCGGCGCTCCTGAGCAGGTTCCCGATCTCATCGGCCGCGCCGCGGGACGTGCCTGCCGTGGCGCCGTGGCAGCGGGGCTGGGAGACGATGGCAACGCGCCCGCCGGGTGCGAGCCGCCCTCGCAGTTCGGCCAGCCGTTCGGCCGGCGCGGGCCAGAACCCGAGAGAGTTAACGGCGAGGATGGCGTCGAAGGGGCCATTGAGGTCAGGCGGAAGCTGATCGACAGAGGCATTGAGCAGGGTGACCCGGCCGGCCCGGATGGCAGCGGCGTTGCGCCTGGACGCCTGCCGCAGCATTACCGCTGAATGGTCGATGCCGTACACCTGACCCGCGCCCGCGCGGGCCAGTTCGGCGACCGCGACGCCGGGGCCGAAGCCGATCTCGAGGACGCGTTCGGCTGGCCGCGGACCGAGCAGCGAGACCGCCCAGCGGTTGCGCTGCCGATTGGACGGCCGGTGAGCGAACACCCAGCCGGTCACGCTCCCGGCCGCGCCCCGGGGATGATGGCCCTGGCCGACGACGTCGCGGTCCAGTACGCGGACGACGGCGATCCCGGCCTGCCCGACCGCGTACTCAACGGCCGCCGTCACCGTCCGCCGCACTGCTTGTGGCACGCTTCCCTTATGCAGTATTCCCATGGCCGGCAGTCAATGCCTTCAAGTGCACCTGAAGTCAACCCGCCGGGCGACATGCTCACCATCGGCGAACTGGCCAGCCGGGCCGGCGTCTCGGCCTCGGCCGTGCGCTACTACGAAGAACTCGGCCTGCTCCCCGCGCCGGCCAGGATCTCCGGGCAGCGCCGCTACCCCGCATCGGCGGCCAGGCTCGTCGCCGTCATCCTGCTCTACAGCGACGCCGGGTTCACCCTCGCCGAGCAGCAGGCCCTCATCGCACCGCGCGACGGCACGCCCGGCTGGGCACAGCTCGCGCGGCGCAAGCTCGCGGAACTCGATGAGCGGATCGCCAAGGCAGAGGCCGCCCGTGAGGCCATCAGGCACGGGCTGCGCTGCCCCCACGAGGACATCAGGCAATGCCCCAACTTCAACGCCGGCATCACCGCCCGGCTCGCCGGCCAGCCCCTTGCACAATCCCACCAGCAGTTGCACGGCCAATCGTGATCCCGCCCGGCCGCCCGCGCCCGCTTCACCCACCCCATCGGCCGAAGCGCCCAACCGCCACGTGCTACGCAGAACTCACAGCTGTCTTGGGGCCAAAGTTGTACGCTCGTCGAGCGCCCGACTTATGGCTATTTGATCGGCGCCCGCGGACCGGTCACCCCACAGGGGTGTTGCCTCGCCCCTGGTCCGCCGGCTGAGATGGGGCCATGGCAGGAAAAATAACGAGCACACGTCCGCTGCTGAGGCTCGGCCGACTGCAGCTGGGTGCCGCGCTGCGCGCCCTGGAGCCCGGTTCGGCCGCGTCCGGCCTGGTGGTGACCGCCACCGTGCCGGTGCCAGACGCGCCGACCGAACGGCAGTACGCGTGGGAGGTGGCCTGGACCGATGCTGTCCGCCAGGCTCGCCAGCTCGGTGCGGATCAAGGCACCGCTGAGGCGCTGGCCGTCGGTGCCGACAAGCCCTTGACGGGCGGCACCCGAGTCGTGGTGGCGGCCAACGGGGAGGTCCTGCTCGCCCGGTGGGTCTCGCCCGGGGCGGGCGAGGCTGCGGTGCAGGCCGGGCCGCTGCCGCATCTGCTGGAGGTGGCGGCGACGGCGGCCCGGCGGCCCTCCTACGTGGTCGTGCTGGCCGACCGCGACGGCGCCGACATCGTCGTGCACCCCGGCGGTGACCAGCCGGCCCAGCGGTTCCCGGTCGGCCTCCGTCCGGGCGAGCAGCACGATCCGGATCCGCGCAGGCCGCCCGGTCAGCTGCACGGGGAGCGGCACGTCACCGACCGAGAGCCAGAGAGCGGCGGCCGGGCGAACGCCGAGTTCATCGCCGGGCGGGTGTCGGCGGCGGCGGAAAGTGCGGGCGCGCACATTGTCCTCGGCACGGGCGATCAGCACATTCTCGACGCCGTCGCAGCTCATCTGCCGGACTCGATCGGATCGATCACATTTATCGACGGCGGCCGCGAGCCCGACGGCCTCGACGATCACCTCAGCGCCGCGATCGGCGCCGCCCTGGACGGGATCACCGCCGCGGCGATCAGCGCTGTTGGCGATCTAGTGGCCGAGCGGGCCGCGGAGCCCACCCCGGCCGCGGTCCGCGGCATCGAGGCCGTCGCCCAGCAACTGGCCGAGCAGCAGGTCGCCGTGCTGCTGGTGGCGGCCGATGTGGCCGAGGCCGGGGACCCCGGTGCGAGCTACCGGATCGGAAGTCAGCCGACCGAGTTCCTGGTAGGCGAGCAGGTCGGCACCGAGGTGCCACTGGAAGACGGCCTGGTCTGGGCCGCCCTCCACCAGGACGCGATCATCGTGCAGCTACCGGACCGGACCGGCCCGCTGGCCGGCGAGCCGGTAGCCGCGCTGCTCCGGCGCGGTGCTGGCTGAGCGCTAACCTCACTGCTTCTTCTCGTTCTTCGACCGCGCGAACAGTTCGCGCCAGTCGCCCTCCGAGATGTCAACGCCATACTTGCCGGCCGCCGCCCGAATTCGCTGCCAGGCTTGGTCCCGTTCCTCATCGGTGACCCCTTCCACCTGGTCGAACCGCGCGATCGCGTTCCGTACGTGCGCCGCGTCGACCAGCGGTTCCTTGCGCTCGGCGGGGAAGGCGAACGAGGAGTCAGCCAGGTGATCCTTCTCCGCGGTGCTCAGGCCCTCTGAACTGCGCGGGATGTCCTCTCCGTGCGCGCGCTCGCGCTGCACCTCGCGGGCCTTCTCGAGGTTGCCCCGGGCAGCCTCTTTTTGCTTTTCGTCTGACATCTCAGCACCTCCGTAAGGGTGTCGGCCCGCAAGGCGCGGTCGGCGAGTCCCTCGGACGACGACGGGCCGATCGATCACGTAGTACTCCTGGTACCCGGGAGCCAGCATCCCGAACGGACGCGCGGCTCGGCTTACTGACGCTCTTCCTGCTAGCCGGTAGCCGGGTTTGATGCCTGCCGGGGAGACAGGACTGATTACAGAAGCGATTGTTGGCTATACGCATAGTGAAGTCTCCGTCTCCCGGTGAGCGTCATGACAACTGCCAATCCAAGCCAGACCGGCGATGCCGGGCTCGTATCGGTCCCGGCCGTGAGCGGCGGGATGGTCGTCCGCGACGGACTGTTCGCCCGCCTTGGGGCAGCCGCGCGCGTCACCCAGATAGCGGCGCCGGCCGGCAGCGGTAAGACCTCGCTGCTGCGCTCCTGGATCGGCGCGGCGGGACTGGCCGACCGCGCCGCCTGGGTCTCGGTGCAAGGGCGTGACCAGCAGCGATTCTGGGCTTCTGTGGCCGAAGGGCTGCGCGGCACCACGGTCGGCGGGCCGCTGGTGCGGGCCGCGGTGGCAGCCGATCTCGACGGCTGGGCGGCGGCCGAGCGGCTGCTGGCGGATCTTGGCTCACTGCCGGACCGGATCTGGCTGGTGCTCGACGACGTGCACGAGCTGAACTCCAACGAGGCGCTGCGCCAGCTTGAGCTGCTGGTGAGGCACGGGCCCGCCGAACTGCGGGTGGTGCTCGCCACCCGCCGGGAAGCGGGGCTTGGGCTGCACCGGTTGCGCCTGGAGGGCGAGCTGACCGAGATCCGCGCCACTGACCTCCGGTTTACCCTCGAGGAGGCGCGGGCGCTGCTCGAGACGGCCGGAGTGGTGTTGCCGGAACCGGCGCTGGCGCTGCTGCACGAGCGGACCGAGGGCTGGGCGGCCGGGCTGCGGCTGGCGGCGCTGTCGCTGGCTGGGCATCCGGATCCGGAGAGCTTCGCGGCCGAATTCTCCGGCAGCGAGCGCACGGTCGCTGAATACCTGCTGGCCGAGGTGCTGGAGCGGCAGCCGGAGGAGGTTCGCCAGCTGCTGCTGCGGACTTCGGTGCTCGAGCAGGTTAGCGGGCCGCTGGCCGACGCCTTGCGCGGACGGTCCGGCGGGGAGCGAATCCTGCAGGAGCTGGAGCAGGCGGGCGCGTTCGTGGTCGCGGTTGATGCGCGCCGGTCCTGGTTCCGCTACCACCAGCTCTTCGCCGAACTGCTGCAGCGCGAGCTGCGGTGCAGCGCGCCGGGCGAGCTTCCCGCCCTGCACCAGGCCGCCGCTCAGTGGTACGCCGAGCACGGGCACGTGGCCGGGGCCGTCCGCCACGCCCAGGCGGCGCAGGACTGGGATCTGGCGGTTCGCTCGCTCTCTGACCACCTGCTCGACCTCGTCCTCGGCGGGCAGGGGGCCACCGTGGGCCAGCTGCTGGCCGGATTCCCGGCCGGCGCCCGCACGGCCGCCCCGGAGCTGGCCGCGCTGGTGGCGAGCGACGAGCTGACCCGTGGATCACTGGAGGCGGCGGAGCAGCGGTTGGCCCTGGCGGCCGAGGGATCGGCATCGGTGCCCGCGGATCGCCGCGGGCGCTTCGAGGTCGTGCTCGCCATCTTGCGGTTGACCGTTGCCTCGCACCGCGGTGATCTGCCGTCCGTGGTCGAGCAGGCGCAGCGGCTGCTGGCCCCCGCCAAGGGCGCTGCCGCCGCGGTGGCCACCGAGCCGCTCACCGGGGTCGGCGAGGATCTGCGGGCACTGACGCTGGTCAGCCTGGGTGCCGCCGAGCTCTGGTCGCTTCACGCCGAGGGGGCGGAGCGGCATCTTGAGCTGGCTGTCGCACTGGCCCGCCGGGTCGGGCGGCCGTTTCTCGAGGCCAGCGCCCTGGCGCACAGTGCGTGGGCGGCCAGCTTCCGGTCGTTCACGCTGGCGGCGGATCGGGGCACGGAGGCGGCCGAGCTGGCCGAGCGGCATGGCTGGACGGAGGACCCGGCCGTCGCCGTCGGCTATCTGGCCGTCGGGACCATCAGGGTCTGGCAACTGCGGCTCGAGGAGGCAGCGCGGCTGCTTGACCAGGCCGAGCGGGCGCTTCGGCCCGAGCTCCGGCCGGCCGCCGGCCTGCTGCTCGGCCAGGCGCGCGGGACACTGGCGCTCGCGCACGGCCGTGATGCGCAGGCACTGGCCGCTTTCCAGACCGCCGAACCACTGACCGGGCTGCTCGCCGCGGAGCGGTCCGCCCACCCGGCCGCACTGCTGCTGCGAGCGCAGATAATGCAGGTCCTTGTGCGGCTTGGCGAAATCGGCCGCGCCGAGCAGATCCTTTCCGAGCTGGGCGAGCAGCAGCGCGAAGGCGGCGAGATACGCGTCGCGATGGCGGCGGTGCACCTCGCCAAGGACCAGCCGCGGGCGGCGACCGCCGCGCTGGCGCCTGTCCTTGGCGGCTCCGCCCCCGTGACGAATGCCGGCTGGGCCATTCAGGCCTTCCTGCTTGAGGCGATCGCCGGTGACGCCCTCGGCGACCCGGCCGCGACCGGATGCGCGCTTGAGCACGCGCTCGATCTCGCCGAGCGTGACGGCGCGCTCCTCGCCTTCGTCCTCAACCCCGCACCCGAGCTGCTCCGGCAGCACGCCCGGCACCGCGCCACCCACACCGTCTTGATCTCGGAGATTCTCAGCCTGCTGGCCCCGGGAAGGCCACCGGGGTCTGAGGTTGCGGCGCTCCCCAAGGACCGCGCAGGCCCTAGGGGTAGCGCATCCTCCCAGCTCGCCCAGTCACTCACCGATTCCGAGGCCCGCATCCTGCGCTACCTGCCGACCAACTTGTCCGCACCCGAGATGGCCGACCAGCTGTGCGTGTCGGTAAACACCGTCAGGACACACATGCGGCACGTGTACGAGAAGCTCGGCGCGCACCGCCGGGCAGACGCGGTGGATCGCGCTCGCGGCCTTGGCTTGCTCGCGTCTTCCCCGCGCCGGGCCTAGGGTTGCCCGCCGCGGACGCCCTTCTCGACCCGCTCGCCAAGGTTCCCGTCGACGTTGCCGAGGTACCAGAAGGCACGCTCAAGCACCGGCTCGGTCACGCGGTTGAGCAGGATCCCGACGATGTTGCCGACAAGCCGGTCACGGGCGGCGTCGTCGAGCACGTCGCGGACCAAGGTGCCGGCCTGGCCCCAGTCGTCGTCCTCCGCGCGGGCCAGCAGCATCCGGTCCTGGCCCGCCCCGATGCCCGGCACCAGGTTGTTCGGCCGGAAGGCGGCCTGCTCGATCTCGATGTCGCGGTCAACCGGGTTGCGGTCGAGGGTCAGCTTGCCGACCTCGCGCAGCGGATAGTCGCCGTGCGGCCACACCTTGGTCAGGTCGAACGGGTTGAACCGGTAAGTCTCGGCCTCCTCGAACGGCATGATCTGCATGTTCAGCGTCCAGCTCGGATGCTCCCCGCGGCCAAGCGCCGCGTACAGGTCCTTGGTGTGATAGTCGGGGTCGGTCCCGGCCAGCCGGTCAGCCTCGGCCTGGGTCCAGAACTCGATGCCCTGATCGGTGATGAAGTGGTACTTCACCCAGAACCGCTGGCCACGGGCGTTGATCCACTGGCAGGTGCGGCTGGAGTACAGGTTCATGTGCCGCCAGGTCTTCGGCAGCCCGCGGTCGCCCATCAGCCAGACGACCTGATGAGCCGTCTCCGGCAGTAGGGTCCAGAAGTCCCACCGCATGTCGTTGGAGCGCAGGTTGACGGTGGCCAGCCGCCTCTGGGAGCGGATGAAATTCTGGAAGTGAACCGGGTCCTTGACGAAGAACAGCGGCGTGTCGCTGCCGACCAAGTCGTAGCTGCCCTCGCAGGTGTAGAACTTGATCGCGACGCCGCGGATGTCCCGCCGCATACCGGGGCTGCCGCGCTGGCCGGCCACGGTGGGGAACCTGATCAGCAGCCTGGTGGTGGTCCCCGGCTGGAACATCGCGGCCCTGGTGTAGGCGGTGGCGTCGTTGGTCACCTCGAACTGGCCGAACGCACCGCTGCCCCGCGCGTGCGGCTGCCGTTCGGTGATCCGTTCCCGGTTGAAGCGGGCCATCTGCTCTATCGGGTAATCGGGTTGGATTGTTCGCTGGTCATGGAAAATTCCCCCTCCCAGGGAGACGCGCATTTCCCGCGAACCGAGTGCTTGTCGCGATTGAGGGGCCAATTCGTGATGAGCGCAAGGAGCGCTTGCACACACCGGTGATTCCCGTCGGCCTTCAGTGGCTGCCTCAGGTGGGCTTAAGTCTCAAGCTCGGCTTGGTGAGCCGTCATCACCTAGTTCTGGTGATCCGGGCCGGCCCGCCGTTCACCCGATGCGGCCGAGGACGCGGACGATGGCCTGTGCGGACAGCTCCGACTTGACCAGGAATCCGGCCGCCGGGCTGTCGGCGATCAGCCCGCCATAGTCGGATTCCGCGCGCGCCGAGATCAAGATCACTCCGGCGTTGCCGACCTCAGCGTCCTGGGCCAGGACCAAGGCCAGATCCAATCCGCTTTCGTCCCCGAGCCCGATGTCGACGAGGATGACGTCCGGCTGTAGCGCGCGGGCCTGCCGGATTGCCTCGGCGCTATTCGATGCCACGCCCGCTACCGTCATGCCTTCACGCCGCAGGAGAGCGCTGGCCACCTCGAGGAAGGCGTCGCTGTCATCTACGAGCAGGCACTGTATCGACACGCGATTATGTTGCCAGGTATACGGCGCCGCCGCATTACGGCTAGCAGGAATCCGGGAATTGCAGCCAGCCGCAGGGCCCGCCGTCAGCGGGCGTCAAGGAACCTGAGGACCGCCATCACCCGCCGGTGCTCCGTTTCGCTCTCCGTCAGGTCGAGCTTGGTCAGGATGCTGCGGACGTGCTTCTCGACCGTGCCCTCGGCGACGAAGATCCGGCGGGCGATGCCGGCGTTGGACGCGCCCTCCGCCATCAGGGCGAGCACCTCGCGCTCCCTGGGCGACAGGACATCGAGCGGATCGCGTCGCCTGCGCGCCTTGATCAGCTCCTGGACCAGCGACGGGTCCACCACCGAGCCGCCCGCGGCGATCCGCCCCACCGTCTCGATGAACTCGGCCACATCGGTGATCCGGCTCTTGAGCAGGTAGCCGGTCCCCTCGCCGCCGGCCAGCAGCTCCATCGCATCCTCCACTTCGACATGCGCCGACAGCACGATGATCGCCGTGCCGGGCAATTCGGCGCGGATTACCCGCGCGGCCGCAAGCCCCTCGGTGCCATGCCCAGGCGGCATCCGGATGTCGATGATCGCCAGCTCCGGCCGGAGCGAACGGACCTGGGCCAGCAGTTCAACCCCGTTGCCGGCCTGCCCGGCGACATCGAACCCGGAACGATCGAGCAAGCTGGCCAGGCCTTCACGCAGCAGCACGTCGTCGTCAGCGAGCACGACCCCGGGCGCGCGCCGGCCCTCCGGCGTGCGGGGTGCCTCTGGTGGTTTCGCCACGATTCGATTATCAACGACCACAATAAGTGATCATCAGCCGCCTGGGATGGGATCCCGCGGATACCGGCTAGCCGGTACCCGGATTGGCCGCTCGCATGGCCGGCACGGCCGCCTCGAACAGGTGATGATGTCCCCATGACGGAAGACGCGACGATCTCACTGCTGTCGGACGCCACGCACATCGCCTGCAGGCGAATGACCCCGCAGCACCTGGACGCCCTGCACGCGAGCGTCGACCAGGCGTCCTGCCTGCCGGCCAGGCCCGACTGGGGGCGCAAGGCCACCGCTCACCTCGAGTTGTTCGCCATTCTCGGCGCCTCGACCGGCGACTCCGACCTGGCGGGGCTGGTGACCTCGGCCGCCGGGCGGCTGCGCGATCTCACCCTCAACGTCGGCCCTGCCGCCGACGGCATCATCGTGAGCTCACGTCGCAGGCTGCTGCGTGAGCTGAGGGCCTGGGACGCCGACGGCGCGGCCCTGGAGATGGAACGTCATCTTGAGCGCCTGCACTTCATGGAGCGGCTGGCCGGCGGAGCCGATCCCGCCAAGATGACCGTTCCCGGCCGGGAGAAAACCGCCGCGGACCTGCGGACCATTACGGAAGCGGCCGAGCAGGTCAGGCGCGGCGAGACCCTGGTAGCGGAACGGGTCGCGGCGGCCCGCGCCCGGGGCCATAGCTGGAACGGGATAGCCGACGCCCTTGGCGTCTCCCGGCAGGCAGCGCGTCACCGGTTCGCCGGCAAGCCCGGCTGAAACGAAGGACACGGGTCCGTTCGGGAAAATCGAAACCGCCGGACCTGCATCAGGGCGAAGCCGAGGAGGTTCAGCTCCCTCCATCGGTCAGGCGACGCGGCCCGCTCGTCATCGGCGGCTAGCCCGATGCCCCAGATCCGGTCCAGCGGCGATGCCTCGACGAGCACCCGGTCGCCGGTCCCCAGGAGGTACTCGCGCAAGTCATGAGGGCGCCGCGGACGAGCTCCGCACGCGGGGCCTGCTCGCGGCCTCCGCCGCGCAGTGACCGTTGGGTAAAATATCTGATTCTGATGGTAATTGACACCAAAATCGAAGGGCTACATCGGTGACGCATCCGCTCGACAACCCGGTGCTCTCATCGCTGACCGGTGCGCATACGCGGTTCGCGGAGCGCCGGGGCAACGTCCTGCGCTACCCAGTCGATGTCTGCCCGTTTGTCGCGATGCCCGACGAGGCTGGCGAGGCCGACTGGGCGGACGCCGCTGGTCTGCTCGGACCGGGGAACCTGCTGGCGCTGGCCGGCATCCGGGTCCCGCCGCCAGCCGGCTGGGAGGTCATGATGATCGGCGAGGGCGTCCAGATGACCGGCGATCATCTTGAGGTCGCCGCCGATCCGGAGGCGGTGCCGCTTGGCCGCGCCGACGTCCCGGACATGCTCGACCTCACCGCGCGCACCAAGCCCGGCCCGTTCCTGCCGCGCACGTACGAGCTCGGCACGTACCTGGGCATCCGTCGCCACGGCAAGCTGGTCGCGATGGCCGGGGAGCGGCTGCACCCGGAGGGCTGGACGGAGATCAGCGCGGTCTGCACCGACGGCGCGTGGCGCGGGCATGGGCTAGCGGGCCGGCTGATCCGGGCCGTTGGCGTGGGCATCCGGGCACGTGGCGAGGTCCCCTTCCTGCATGCGCTTGCGACGAACCCCGCTATCGCGCTGTACGAGAAGCTGGGTTTCCGGCACCGCCGGTGCATCGTGTTCGCGGCCGCCCGTATCCCGGAAACTCAGCGGCCAGTCGAGGCGGGCTAGCAGGCTAGGGCGTCGAAAACGGCGAGCGAGTGGGCACGGGGCACGACCACGGAATTCTCTTAGCAGCGCCCGATTCCCTACACAAAGATGCATCGCTGTCGCTCTGGGTAGTCACTTTAGGAACTTCAATATCAATTTTAATTTCAGCGACATTGCCATCTAGCGCACCCGGCCCGGATCTCACTTAAGCCGCAAAATAACTTTTTGTCACAAACCGGTTTTTTTGGTTACCCATCGCTAATATTGCGGCAAACCGCTCGTAATCACCGGCGGTCAAAAGGACAGACCTGAGGTGTCGTGTACCGCGAGGACACGCCCTCAAGCCCGGGGGGGACCAGAAGTTGCGTATCCGTAAATTCGCCGCGTCACCGTGGATCGCGCTAGCAGTCGCCGCGTCCGCCGCCCTAGCAGGGGGATGCTCCTCGAACACCGGCACGGCGGCGGTTGTTTCCGCCTTCACGCGGCCCGAGGAACCGAACATCACGGTCGCCGCCTCGCCGGCGGTTGACCTGGCCGGCCTGTACATCGCTCAGGACGACGGGCTTTTCGCCAGGCAAGGGCTTCATGTGACGATCGAGGAGATCCCCAGCAGCCAGGTGGTCAGCGTTCAGCTCAAGGGCCAGGTCGACATCAGCGCCCAGAGCTATCTGCCTTACATCGAGGCGCAGGCGGCCGGCGCCAGGTTCCGCATCCTGGCCGAGGCATCGACCCTCAAGCCGGGCACGCGCGCCCTGGTCGTCACGGGTGCCTCGCACATGACGTCGATCGCGGGCCTCGCGAGGCAGAAGATCGGGGTCAACGGGACCAACAGCATTGGCACCCTGCTGACCAGCGCGCTTCTTCAGGAACACGGGATATCCCCTGCGAAGGTCGAATTCATCACGGACCCGAAGGGATACCCCGCGATGCCCGGCCAGCTCCAGACCGGAAGTTGGGGGGCGGCGCTGCTGGCCGAGCCCTACGTCACCATCGCCGAACAGCACTATGGCGACCAGGAACTGGCCGACATGGATCAGGGCGCCACCGAGAACTTCCCGATGGACGGGTACGTGGCCACCCAGGCGTGGGCCGAGGCACACCCGAAGACGGCCGCCGCCTTCGTGCGCGCGATCCAGGAGGGCCAGACGATCGCCGATACCGAGCCGCTGGTCGTTCAGGCGGCCATAGCGAAGTCCGACAACCTGTCGTCCGAGGTAACCGCCGTCATGGCGCTGCCCGGATTCCCGACCGGTCCGGTGGACGCGCGGAATATCCAGCGGGTCGCCGAGGTCATGCTCGAGTTCGGCGTACTCGGCAACCAATACAGCGCCGAGGTCGAGCAAGGCACCCTGATCCGGTCAATGATCGGCTGAGGACGAGAGCTTCCTATTCGGCCTATCGGCAATAAGGAAATTGCCTAGTCTGATCGCATGACCAAGGTCTTTTAATCCGTCGACGCACCGCGCTGGCGATGGTCGACGCGGCCGAGCGGGGACGGGTCTCTTCCCTCCGGCGGCACCATCGTCGAGGCCACGTCGGGCAACACTCGGGTCGCCCGCGGCCTCGGCCCGTCGGATCTGGTGGCCGAGGTCGCCTGGCCGAAACCGACACCTCACTGATACAAATTCGACACAAGACCGCCAGAAGTTGTCAAAATACGACGGATTCGGCATACTCTCGATGTAAAGTTTTTGTCCTAGTAAATCACTAGGTTTTATGGAGATTGTGCGACGTGTCACGTACCGAGAGCAAACCCCTCATCCGAACCCGCCGTCGGTTGGCCCTCACGGCGGCTACCACCCTGCTGACGGCCGCGGGTCTGGCAGCATGCTCCGGCGCAGGTGGCAGCTCCGCCATCGGCAGCGGCAGCACCACCAGCACTACCGGCCAGAAGGTCGAGGGCGGCACCGTCACCATCCCATGGGTGGCTGCGACACCGAACTTCATCTTCCCGCTGGTCCCCGCGACCAACTCGGACGGCTACAACGAGAATCTGTCGTCACCGCTGTGGCCGAACCTGGTCTACGAGGGTGACGGCGCGCAGTCGACGATCAACCCGCAGGAGAGCCTGTATAGCTCTCTGACCTACAGCAACGGCGACAGGACGGTCACGATCGTCCTCAAGCCGTGGCAGTGGTCTGATGGCAAGCCGATCACAAGCAGGGACTTCACGTTCACGTACAACCTGCTGAAGGCCAACGTGCCGAACTGGCAGAGCTACGTGCAAGGCCTGTTCCCCGACGATGTCAAGAGCGTGCAGACGCCGAACAGCTCTACGATCGTCCTCAACCTGACCCAGTCCTACAACCCCACCTTCTTCACCGAGGACGTGATCGCCAGCATCCCGCTGCTGCCCCAGCACGCGTGGGACAGGGAGTCGGCGACCGGCACGGCCGGCAACTACGACGAGACCAAGAGCGGCGCCAAGGCCGTCTACACCTTCCTGCAGAAGGAAGGCGGCGACATCGCCACCTTCGCCACCAACCCGCTGTGGCAAGTGGTGGACGGGCCGTGGAAGCTCAAGAGCTTCAGCACCGACGGCGAATACATCTACGTCCCCAACAAGAACTACTCCGGTCCGGACAAGCCAGCACTCGACGAGGTCATCAACGAGCCGTTCACCTCGGACACCGCGGAGTTCGACGCGCTGCGATCCGGCAGCAGCCTGACCGTGGGCGGCCTGCCGCAGAACGACCTCCGCCAGATCCCTGAGCTGAAGGCCGAGGGCTACTCCGTCGCCACCCAGCCGATTCCCGGCGTGTCCGGCATCTACCCGAACTTCTACAACTCCCAGGTCGGGGCGATCGCCAGCCAGCTGTATATCAGGCAGGCACTGGAAGAGCTGATCAACCGCCCCCAGATCGTGAGCAAGGTCTACGACGGCTACGCCGACCCGGGAAACGGGCCGATTCCCGTCGGTGGCTTCACCAGCCTGCTGTCCCCGCTGGAAAAGAGCGGTGGCCCGTACCCGTACGACCCGGCCAAGGCGATCGCGCTGCTGAAGGCACACGGCTGGACGGTCACGCCGAACGGCACCACGACCTGCGCGGCCCCCGGCACGAGCGCGACCGAATGCGGCGCGGGCATCGCCAAGGGTGCGGCGCTCTCCTTCCAGCTGCTGTACTCCTCCGGGAGCACCAGCAACGACGAGCAGTTCGCCGCGATCCAGAGCTCGGAGGAGCAGGCCGGCATCAAGATCAGCCTCAAGGCCGAGCCGTTCAACACGCTGGTCTCCACGGTCGGAGTCTGCAACGCCAGCAGCCACCCCGCTTCGTCCTGCGGCTGGCAGCTGGTCTACTTCGGCTACGACCCGTACGGCCTTGACCCCGCGGGTGACGGGATCTTCAACACCGACAGCACGGGTAACCAGGGCGGCTATTCCAGTGCCGAGGAAGACAAGCTCATCAACGAGACCGAGTTCGGCAGCAGCACGCAGACGTTCTTCGCCTACGAGGACTACACCGCGGAGCAGCTTCCGCAGCTGTGGCTGCCGCTGCCGTCCAACATCCAGGTGTACAAGACCGACCTGGCCGGCTACGCACCGCTGAACCCGTTCAGTGGCGGCCTGAACCCCGAGGACTGGTACTTCACGAAGTGACGTCCTACCTCGCCAGGCGCGCTGCCCAGGCCA
Organism: Trebonia sp.; assembly: GCA_050013875.1. GTDB lineage: Bacteria > Actinomycetota > Actinomycetes > Streptosporangiales > Streptosporangiaceae > Trebonia. The sequence goes on from JBEKEK010000001.1 coordinate 174,649, forward strand.
TCGTGGTCGTGATCGGCGTCATGATCTTGACGTTCATCATGATCCACATGGTCCCGGGCAGCGCGGCCCGGGCGATCCTGGGACTCAAGGCCACCCCCCAGAAGATCGCCATCTTCAACCAGGCCTACGGCCTCAATAAGCCGCTGTACGTGCAGTTCATCGACTACGTCGTGCAGGTGTGCCACGGCAACCTCGGGACCTCCTACGAGCTGCAGCAACCGGTGTCGACGCTGATCATCGAGCGGATGCCTGAAGACGCCCTGCTGCTTGGCAGCTCCACCGTCCTGGCCCTGGTGATCGCCATCCCGATGGGCATCTACCAGGCGGTGAAACGGAACCGCCCGAGCGACTACCTGCTCGACGGTGTCTCGTTCACGCTCTACACGATGCCGGACTTCTTCCTCGCGCTGATGCTGATCGCGCTGTGCTGCGTGCAGTTCCACTGGCTGCCGCCGCTGGCGCCCCAGGCGACGACCGTCGGCGGCGTGCTGGCGGACCCGGCGGGCCTGGTGCTGCCGGTGCTGACGCTGACGCTGTCCAGCGTCGCCGGATTCAGCCGCTATATGCGCGCTTCCGCGATCGACGTGCTCGCGCAGGATTTCCTGCGCACCGCGCGGGCCAAGGGCATGGCGGAGCGCCGGGTGCTGGCGCGGCATGTCATGCGGAACTCGATCCTGCCGGTCGTGACCCTGGTCGGCCTGTCGCTGCCCGGCATCTTCGGCGGCGCGATCATCATCGAGGAGATATTCAATTACCAGGGGGTCGGGCTGCTCTTCTTCCAGGCGGCGGTCAGCCATGACTTCCCGATCCTGCTCGGCGGCGCGCTGATCGCGGGCGTCGCCACCGTGCTTGGCAACCTGGCCGCTGACGTCGCCTACGGCTTCTTCGACCCGAGGATCCGCAATGACCACGCGTGAAGTGCCGGTCGACGCCAGCTTGGCCGGCCCGAGCGCAGGCTCTAACGGCGGCCAGCGGCAATCCGCGCGCTCCGCCTTCCGGGACTGGGCGAGCCTGCGGCAGGCCCAGATCGGCGTCGGCCTCGTGTTGGCGCTGGTGGCGTTCTCGTTTCTCGGGCCGCTGTTCTACCACACCAACCAGGTGACGGTGAACCTCAACAACGCGACCCTGCCACCGGAGGCGGGCCACCCGCTCGGCACCGACGGCGACGGCTTTGACATTCTCGGCCGGCTGATGCGCGGCGGGCGGTCGTCGCTCGAGCTCGGCTTCGCGGTCGCGATCACCACCACCGTGGTCGGCACCCTGTACGGGGCGATCGCCGGCTGGCTGGGCGGGATCGTGGACATCGTCTTGATGCGCGTCGTTGACACGCTGCTGGCCGTCCCCACGCTGATGCTGCTGCTCATCCTGGTTAACATCTTCACCCCGAACCTGCTGATGATCATCCTGCTGCTGTCGGCGCTGTCCTGGCTCGGCACCGCCCGCCTGGTCAGGGGCGAGGTGCTGGCGCTGCGGGTGCGCGACTACGTGCAGGCGGCGAAGACGGTCGGTGGCGGCCAGTGGTGGATCATCCGCCGTCACCTGGTGCCGAACGCCTTCGGCGTGATCGTGGTCAGCGCCACCTTCACGGTCGCGGACGCGATCCTGACCATGTCCGCGCTCAGCTTCCTCGGCCTCGGCCTGCCGCCACCCGCCTCGGACTGGGGCTCGATGCTCACCAACGGGCTTGACTACCTGTTCGACGGCTACTGGTGGATGATCTACCCGGCCGCGATCATCCTGGTCGTCACGGTCATCGCCTTCAACCTCATCGGGGAGTCGATCCGCGACTCCCTCGACGTCCGCCTCCGTTAGCCCCCTGTTGCCGGGACGAGAGTCGGCTGCGGTCCGTTCGGTGAAATCAAAAGCATTGATCCGAACGGACCCGTAGCTCCGCGTTGTCCGCATACGGCTCGCCCACTGGCTAGGCGCGCATTCCGTCCGCGCAAAGATCGACCGCAAGAGGGCATGACAGCTGCCTGATAATGTCGTGATAACGTCCCATCCGATTTATCAGCACTGGTTTCGAAATGCGGAGACGAAATGCGGTTCGGGGTGCTGGGCTGTTGCAGGTGATAGCCGGGGAATCTGATGAGCCTTGTGCAATCTCAGCGGCCCGGCTGCGGGCGCTGTTGGCGGTTCTGTTGTGGCGGGCGAACCAGCCGATGTCGACCGACGAAATCGCCGAGTTGGTGTGGGACGGCGCGCCGCCCAACGGCGCGCCGGACGCGATCCGCGCTCTGATCATGCGGCCGCGGCGGCGGCTGGGCACCCGAGCGGCGGCCAGGATCGTGACCCGTTCTCCCGGCTACGCCATCGAGATCTCCGGTGCCGAGCTGGGATGGCGCGTCGAGGCGGACCTGCACCACGGCCGCCATGAGCAGTTGGTCCCCCAGCTACAAGAGCTGACCGCCTGCCACCCGGTCCGGGAACAATTCCACGGCCAGCTCATGCTCGCCCTCCACCGGTGCGGGCGCCAAGCCGAAGCCCTGGCCGTGCACTGGGCACATCAACACTGCGACCGTTTCCCCGACGGGCAGCTGTACGTCAACCTGCGCGGCTTCGACCCGACCGGCGCGCCGCTGCCCTCGGCCGACGCCGTGCGCCGGTTCCTGACCACGCTAGGCGTGCCTCGTGAGCTGCACGGCGACCCAGCCGTACTGGACTGGTTCGACGCAGAACACCCCAACGCGCTGGCCGCCTTGCAGACTGCCTCCGCCTACCGCTGGCACCTCACGGTCTGGCGGCTGGCCTGGGTCCTGTCTGTCTTCCATACCTGGCGGGGACTCCGCCACGACGATCTAGTCGTGTGGCAGGCCGCGGCGGACGCGGCCGACCACCTGCCCGACCCCACCACCCGCACCCTCGCCTACCGGTGGCTCGGCCGCGCCTACGCAGATTTGGGCCGCCACCACGAGGCGATCGAGCACCTGAACCAGGCCCTGGCCGAGTCCGAGCACCACCACGACTGCACTGAACAAGCCCATACCCACCGGCAGCTCGCTCGGGCCTGGGAGCGGCGCGGCGATGACCAGCTAGCCTTGCACCACGCCACCCGCGCCCTGAATCTGTTCCGGGATCTCGGCCAGCCAGTGTGGGAAGCCCGGGCGCTCAGCATGGTGGGCTGGTCCGCCGCCCGGCTGGGCGAGTACGAACTCGCTCGCGCCTACTGCCAGGCCACCCTGACCACGTTCCAGCGCCACGATGACCCCTACGGCGAGGCGGCCGTGCTCAACAGCCTCGGCTACATCGAGCACCACACTGGACAGCACCAGCAGGCCATCGATTACTACCAGCAGGCCCTTGACTTGCTCTGCGGCCTCGGCAACACCTACGAATCCGCCGACATCCTCGACCGCATCGGCCACCCGCACGCCGCCGTCGGCCAGCACGAGCTCCCAGGTCCGACACCAGCCCGCATAAGCCCCGGAAGGCACGTTGTCACGCGGTTATCACCGAAATATCACGCTCCCGTGCGAGCCTCCACCTGCGGACAGATTCCGCGATCACAGGCAGCAGAAGGAGCAGATCATGCGAAGCAAGCTAGCCATCGCGGCGGGCGGGCTCGTCCTCGCCGTCGCACTCGGCGTGCCCGCCGGAGCGCAGGCGGCGGTCACCCCATCCGGATCCGCGCCCGCCAAGGCCACCGCCGTGACAGCGGAGGGACTCTCCCTACAGAGCTGCGGTGAAATATGGAATGAGGGGCACGGGGGTGAGTACGGTTATGTTGACTACGCGGGCGATAACCCGCTGACCTTCGGACCGTACGCGGGTGCGGGCGATTCCCCGTATTTCTGCAACATCTCGGTCACCAACGTTAGTGGCGCGTTCGAGATAGGGGACCTAAGCAAAGAGAACTCCAGCGGCGAGATGCCGTGCCTGGCGGTGGATACAGCGAACGGAGAGGTCGTCGACGACTCCGTCAGCGCATGCAACCAGCACGACTATGAGTGGGACCAGTGGTACGCGATAAACACGGGCAAGACCTATCACAGCAATACCCTGTGGGAATTCGAAAACGCTGAAAACGGCGACTGCCTGACCAACTACTCCGGTGACGGCGCTGCCGCGGTCTTCGTCACATGCGACACCTACCCCAGCTACCAGTACTTCGCCTGGCCCGATTCCGATCTGTAAGAGAAGGCCAAGTAACTGTCATGGTTCCCGGGCCACTCAATCGGCGGTCCGGGAACTGCAGTAGCGGCGGCGAAGGTGTCGGTTAGGGGCCCGCTATCCGCTGGGGGTGGTGGGGGGCGGGTGGTTTTGGATGACCTGTCCCTGGGGGCCGGCGGCGCGGACGGTTCCGTCCGGCAGGAGTTCGATTTTCCATCCCCAACGGTGAATACAGATGTCGTGATGAAACTGGCAGAGCAGGATGCAGTCTTTGACGCTGGTAGGCCCGCCGTCTTTCTTGTGCGTGATGTGGTGCACGTCGGAGACTGCGGCGGGTCGGTCGCAGCCGCCCGGCCACGCGCAGTGCTTGTCGCGGGCGATGACCGCGCGGCGGATGGAGTCGGGGATGTGGTTGCTGTAGCCGATGTCGAGGAGAACGCTCCTGCGGTTGAGCTGGTTGCCCAGGAGGGTGCGGCGCAGGGCGGAGGCGAGGGCGCCGGGTCCGGAGACGAAGTCGATCGCGAGCTTGGCCAGGCCGTAGAGCAGCTCTTCCTGTTCCTGGGGTGGCAGCGACTGCGGGCAGAGGCCGTGGACGGTCTGGCAGGGCCCGGCGGGCGGGCCGGGGACGCCGCCCGGGTGCGGCCCGCAGCGGCAGTGGCGGGCACGGTTGCCGCGGTCGGTGAGCAGGGCGATCATCTGGGCGATGACGCCCCAGTCGGGGGCGCCGGTGACGACGGGGACGATCAGGGCGTCGCAGGCGGCCGCCTCGGCGTCCTTGCCGGTGAGGTAGCCGTGCTCCCCGGCCCGGGCCCGCAGCCACGCCTCCTCCACCGCCGGGGCGCCGGGCATCCCGCGCAGGGCCGACAGCGGGATCTGGACCTCGACGCGGGTGTCGGAGCCGGCCCGGTCGGGCACCATCTTCGCGCGGATGAGGAGCTCGCAGCCCTCCTGCAGCGCGTCGTGGAACCGCTGCGCCGCCGTCCGGTCGTCCTCCGGGCCTCGCCTCTTCCCCAAAGCCTCCAGGACCGCGTTGACCGCCGCCGCGCACTCCGGCGTCAGGTTCCCGGCCAGCCGCCCGGCGCCGTCCATGGTGGTGTCGAGCTGGACGAAGCGGTCCTCGAATCCTTTGCCGGGCGGGTCATCGTCGGGGTGCTGGGATCGCCAGGCCTCGTAGGCGGCCTGGGCGATGACCCGCAGCCCGTCCAGGTCCGCCCCGGCCTGCGCGGCTTCCAGCAGGATCTGGTCGGCGTCTCGCTGCATCTCCGGATCGCCGATCTTGCCGGTCCAGCCGGCCATCTCCCGCGCCCACGAGATCGTCACCGCCCCGCCGGCGGCGGCGTCGTCCAGCAACGGGTGGCGGCCGAGGAGGCGCATGTGGCGGACGGCGGCCTTGGCGTCTTTGCGGCCCAGGCCGGTGCGGGCGGCGAGCCAGGCGGCGGTGGTGGCGTAGCCGTCGGCGTCGTGGGCGCTGTCGGCGTCGAACCGGCGCAGCAGCGCGTTCTGCGCGGCGGTCAGCGCGGACTGGATCGCGCCGATCTGCATCAGGGCCTCGCCGCAGGCGGCGCCGTCCAGGTCGCGGCCGGCCGGTGAGTTGAGGTAGTCCGCCATGGCGCACCCGGCCCGCAGCGCGTCGGCCACGCTGGCGAAACCCGTACTGACGGGGCCGGCGGGGCCGGCTCCGGCGCCAAGGCCAAGGCCAAGGCCGGGGCCGGGGCCGGGGCTGTCGTCGGTGCCCATGGCGAACTACCTCCCTCCCGGGGTCAGCGCGTTGGCTTGGTGACTTCGCAGCGCCGGTGACGGCGCCGGGGGCTCTGCTGCGGGGCCCTGCTGCGGGGCCCTGCTGCGGGCCGCCTGCACTTTTTCAGACTACCTGTGCAGGCAATGTATTTCAATGGTGCTACCAAGATCGTTTGTTCGAAATTACTGTGCTGCATGTGACGTACGTGTGACGTTTGATGACCTGATGGTACGGTGACTCTCGAAAATCGCCTTCAACCTCATCGGGGAGTCGATCCGCGACTCCCTCGGCGTCCGCCTCCGTTCGCCCCCTAGGCTGGTGCCTGGCCGTGACTGGCGCGGGTGGGTCACCACCGGGGAACGGCCGTGACCGGGATGTGAACGCCGTCCGCCTGGGCGTCTCCGTCAGCTTCTGCACGCTGAGGAGACCTAGGATGCGGCTCAGGTACGGAATGAACCCCCAGCAGGCGGTGGCCTATGCGGCACCGGTCCTGCCCGACAGCTGGCCGGTCCGGGTGGTGCACGGGCAGCCGTCGCTCATCAACATGCTCGACGCGCTCGGCGGCTGGCAGCTCGTCCGCGAGGCGGGCCAGCTGCTCGGCCGGCCCGCCGCCGCGTCGTTCAAGCACACGTCGCCGGCCGGCGTGGCCCTGGCCGGTTCCGTCGATGAGGTCGCGGCCGCCCCTTACGGGAGGACCGCGGGCGATGGCATCAGCGGCGTGGCCAGCGCCTACCTCCGTGCCAGGGACGCCGACCCGAAGTCCTCCTACGGCGACTTCGCCGCCGTCTCCCGCCCGGTCGACATGGACCTGGCCAACCTGCTGACGGGCGTGGTCTGCGACGGCATCATCGCCCCCGGCTACGACCAGGGAACGGTCGCCGTGCTCAGCCGGAAGAAGAACGGCCGGTTCCTCGTCATGGAGGCGGACCCGGCGTTCACGCCGCCGCCAACGGAATCGCGTGAGGTCTTCGGCCTGCGCCTCACGCAGGAACGCGACGAGACGCCGCTGTCGGCCGAGCTGCTCCAAATCGTCACCGGGCCTCCCCCCGGGGAAGCGGCGGTGAGCGACCTGCTGCTTGGCATGGCTGTCTTGCGTCAGACGCAGTCCAACTCGGTCTGCTATGTGCGAGACGGTATGACGTTGGGCATCGGAGCCGGCCAGCAGTCCCGCGTGGACTGCACCCGGTTGGCCGGCGCGAAGACCGGCACCTGGTGGCTGCGCCGCCACCCGTCCATCCGCGACCTGTCCTTCGCGTCCGGCCTCACCCGGCAGGACAAGATCAACTGGCAGCTCCGCCTGATCGAGGCTGACTTGACCGGGCAAGAGCGCGGCCACTTGGCACAGGTGCTGACCGAGCCCGCCACCGAGCTGGGCCCGGCCCAGCGCACGCAATGGGGACAGCGCCTAACCGGGGTGGCGTTCGCGTCAGACGGCCATCTCCCCTTCCGCGACAACGTCGACCACGCCCACCGCCACGGCGTCAGCTGCATCGCCGAGCCCGGTGGGTCCATCCGCGGCGACCAAGTCGCCAGCGCCTGCGAGGAGTACGGCATCACCCTCGCCCGCACCGGCCTCAGGCTGTTCCAGCACTGAGAACTGTTCCAGCACTGAGAAGCGGCGGTGCGGACGTTTCGTGCTGCCTGAGCGCGGCGGCCACGAACGACGCGACCAGCGGCCGCCGGTCCTGCTCGTTCCAGGCGAGCACGAGGCGGCTGGGCGGCGCGTCGGCCACCGGGACGCAGACCAGGCCGGCCCCGACCGGTTCCACCAGTGAGCGCGGCAGCACCGCGATCATCCGGCTCACCGTGATCATCTGGAGGAGCTGGACCACGTCGGCGACCTCGGGACCGGTGCCGTCGCCGCCGGGAATTCCTTTCCCGCGCGGCAGCTTCCAGCGCGGCAGCGTCTCACCCTCCAGATCGGACATCCGCACCGAGGCGCACCCGGCCAGCCGGTGCCCGGACGGGAGGATGGCCACCCGGTCCTCGACGAGCAGCGTCTCGTGGTCCAGTCCGTCGAGGTCGTCGAACGGCGCGTAGAGCAGACCGACGTCGGCCCGGCCGTCGCGCAGGAAGTCGGCCCGGTCGGCGGGACCGCTGAACAGAATGTCGACCCGGCGGGCGTCGGGCTGGTGAGAGTACTCACCCAAGATCGGTGACAGCAGGCCCGCGTCGCCCCCGGGCTTGAGCACGAGCCGCAGGTCGGCCTGGGTAGCGGCGGCGCGCCTGGCGCTGCGGGCGGCGGCGCTGACCGCGTTGAGCGCATGCCGCCCGTGTTCCCGCAGCGCCTCCCCGGCCGGGGTGAGCTCGACGTGCCGGCTGGAGCGGATGAACAGCGTGACGCCGAGCCGGGTCTCGGTCCGCTGGATCGCCTTCGACAGTGCCGGCTGGGCGATCGACAACCGGTCGGCGGCCCGGCCGAAGTGCAGCTCGTCGGCGACCGCGATGAAGTACTCAAGCTCGCGGGTCTCCAGTTCGATCATGCCTCCAGGTTATCGCTTGATACCGAACCTGTCTTGGACACCGGCGGCGATTGCCAGGGAAACTTGGAGCATGATCAACCACACGATGATCGTTTCCTTCGATCACCCGCTGCCGGACGCCGAGCTCGACCAATATCTCGCAGACATCGAACGGGCCGTGCTTGACACCGGTTACGTGCAGTCGGTCGCGACTCGGCGGCACATCCCCATCCCCGGTGAGGAGGCGATTCCGGCCTTGATCGCGACCGCGATCGTGCAGCTCGCACTGGCCGACACCGACGCGCTGGCGAAGGCGTTCACCGCACCTGGCCTGCACGAGGTCATCGAGCACTGGCAGTCGCGGCATCCGTACAAGGTCGGCTGGGCGAACCACGAGCCGCTGTCGTAAGCAGCGCCTTCAGAAAGGCTCAGGCGAGCTGAGTCCGCAGCTGCTCGGCGGCGGTGCGCAGCGCGGACACGGCGGCCGTGATGAGGTCGTCGGTCATGCGCGCGGCCGGGCCTGATACCGAGACGGCCATGGGGGCCGCGCCGGGCAGGCCGACGGCGACACAGCGGACACCGACCTCCATCTCGCCCTCATCGAGGGCGTAGCCGCGGGCGCGGATGAGCGCGATCTCGGCGTGCAGGGCGGCCGGGTCGGTGATGGTGCCGGCCGTCTGCGCGGCCAGCGGGGCGGCGGCGATCAGCTGGCCTGCCTGGGCGGCGGGAACGGCGGCAAGCAGCGCCTTGCCGACGCCGGTGCAATGCAGCGCCACCCGGTTGCCCACCTCGGTGAAGGTCCGCATCGTGTGCCTGCCAGGGACCTGGGCGACGTACTCGGCGCGGCCCTGGGTGAGCACCGCGAGATTGGCCGACTCACCGGTCACCTCGGCCAGCGCGTGCAGGACCGGCAGCGCCCGCGCGCCCAGCAGCGCGTGCGCGTCGGCGCCAAGCGGGACGAGGCGGGAGCCGAGGCTGTAGCGCCGGTCGGGCAGCTGCCGAAGGTAGCCGCGGTCCGCCAGCGTGCCCGCCAGCCGGTGCAGCGTCGGCGCGGGCAGGCCGCAGGCGGCGGCGAGATCACCGAGGCTGGCGGTGCCGCCCGCCGCCGCGAGCGCCTCAAGCACATCGAGCGCCCGGTGAACCGACTGCACGCCGCCTTCAGCGGCCCTGGCCTGGGTCAACGCGCACCTCTCCGCTCTCTGGGTATTCGCCTGGCCCCGCCACCCGGATTGACGCCGGCGCGGAGAGGGGCCTATGGTCAGAGTATTCCACAATACGATTCACATATTCCACGATACGGAATTTGTGCGATACGGAATCTGTGCGACACGGAATCTGTGCGACGCCGACGGCGTCCGAAGGACGGAGGGCAGCATCGTGGCTGACCGCACTCAGGCAGCTGGACTGCAGATCGCGACGCCCCTGTACCGCTTTGTCGCGGACGAGGCACTGCCCGCGGCCGGACTCGGCCTGGCCGAGGCCACGTTCTGGGACGGCGTGGCGGGGATCATCGCCGACCTCACCCCGGTCAACCGTGACCTGCTCCGCCGCCGCGATGAGCTGCAGGCCGCGATCGACTCCTGGCACCGGGCGAACGCCGGGCAGCCGCATGACGCCGCCAAGTACCGGGCGTTCCTCGAGGAGATCGGGTATCTGGTCCCCGACCCTGGACCATTCCAGATCGGCACCGAGGGGGTTGACCCGGAGATCGCGTCGGTGGCCGGCCCGCAACTCGTCGTCCCGGTGACCAACGCCCGCTTCGCGATCAACGCGGCCAACGCGCGCTGGGGATCGCTGTACGACGCGTTCTACGGCACCGATGCCATCCCGGAGACCGACGGGGCCGTCAGGGCGGGTGCCTACAACCCGGTCCGGGGCCAGCGGGTCATCGTCGCGGTGCGGGCCTTCCTCGACCAGGCGGTCCCGCTCGACGGCGCCTCGCACCGCGAGGTGACCGGGTACTCCGTCACCGCGGACGGCCTCGCCGCGCAGACCCCGGGCGGAACCGTCAGCCTGGCTGACCCGGCCGCGTTCGCTGGTTACGTGGGCGACCCCGCCGCGCCGTCCCGGGTGCTGCTGCGCCAGCACGGCCTGCACATCGAGCTTGTCATCGACCGGGCAGGCGCGATCGGCGGCGCGGACCCAGCCGGGATCCAGGACGTGCTGGCCGAGGCCGCGGTCACCACCATCATCGACTTCGAGGACTCCATCGCCGCGGTCGACGCCGAGGACAAGGTCATCGCCTACCGCAACTGGCTCGGCCTCAACACCGGCGACCTGAGCGCGCCGGTCGAGAAGAACGGCCGGTCCTTCACCCGCCGCCTCGACCCCGACCGCGTCTACACCGCCCCCGATGGCGGCCCGGTTACCCTCCCTGGCCGATCGATGCTGCTGGTCAGGAACGTCGGCCACCTGATGACGACCGACGCCATCCTCGACGCCGACGGGGCCGAGGTCTTCGAGGGCATCCTGGATGCCATCGTCACCACGCTGGCGGCACTGCCGGGCCTGCGGGCCGACGCGGAGCGGCGCAACAGCCGGACCGGATCGGTCTACATCGTCAAGCCCAAGCAGCACGGCCCGGACGAGGTGGCCTTCACCGCCGCGCTCTTCGCCCGGGTGGAGGCGTTGCTCGGGCTGCCGCCGAACACGCTCAAGATCGGCTTGATGGACGAGGAACGGCGCACCTCGCTGAACCTCGCCGCCGCCATCCACGCCGCCAGCGACCGCATCGTGTTCATCAACACCGGCTTCCTCGACCGCACCGGCGATGAGATCCACACCTCGATGGAAGCCGGGCCGGTGACACGCAAGGCCGACATGAGGAAGCAGCCGTGGATTCTCGCCTACGAGGACAGCAACGTGGACGCCGGCCTCGCGCACGGCCTGGCCGGTCACGCGCAGATCGGCAAGGGCATGTGGACCATGCCCGACCTGATGGCGGACATGCTGGCCCAGAAGATCGCCCACCCGCGGGCAGGCGCCTCCACCGCGTGGGTCCCCTCCCCCACCGCCGCGACCCTGCACGCCCTGCACTATCACCAGGTCGACGTCCATCAGCGCCAGGAAGAGCTCGCCAGCCGGAAGCCGGCGGCGCTGGAGGAGATGCTCCGCCTCCCGCTGGCCGACCCGTCGGCCTGGTCCGACGCTGACCGGCAGAACGAGATCGACCTCAACGTCCAGTCCATCCTCGGCTACGTGGTCCGCTGGGTCGACCAGGGCATCGGCTGCTCCAAGGTGCCCGACATCAATGACGTCGCCCTCATGGAGGACCGGGCCACACTGCGGATCTCCAGCCAGCTGCTCGCCAACTGGCTCCGCCACGGCGTCATCACGGCCGGCCAGGTCACCGACAGCCTCCGCCGGCTGGCGGTGGTGGTGGACGCGCAGAACGCCGGCGACCCCAACTACCGCCCGATGGCGCCTGACTTCGACGCCAGCATCGCGTTCCAGGCCGCGTCCGACCTCATCTTCAACGGCGCCGCTCAGCCCAACGGCTACACCGAGCCCATCCTGCACCGCCGTCGGCGCGAGGCGAAGGCCGCGGCCGCCGCTAAGAACGACAACCACTAGCCCGAACGCACGCGGCTTACTGCTGGAGGGTAAGCCGCGTGCGTTCCTCTTAAGCTGACTTTGATCCTGGGTTTCTCGTCGGGCGCGGCGCGGAGTCAGAGCACCGCAAGCGCGGTCAGCCGGTCAGCCAGCCGTTCGTTTTCCGCGTCGGTCAGCGCCAGCCGCGGCGGGACGAGCCAGCGCTCGCCTATCCCGCCGGCCGCGAGCGCCGCCTTGTAGGCCGCGGTCGACCCGGCCGGGAGGCAGGCTTGCACCGCGCGGAGTGCGGCCTCGTGCCGCAGCGCGTCGTCAAGCTTGCCTGCCAGCACCGCGTCGTAGGCGGCGCGCACCAGCTCGGGCACGATGTTCGCGTTCGCGCAGATGGTGCCGCGCGCCCCGTGCAGCAGGTAGCTCACGATCATCGAGTCGGTGCCGGTCAGCAGCGAGAAGTCAGCCGCGGCGGGTCCGGCGGCGGCCACCGCGTCGAGCAGTCGCGCCGCGTAGTCCAGGTCCCGCCCGGAGTCCTTGATCCCGGCGACCCGGGGATGGCTCGCCAGTGCCGCGGCCGCCCCTTGATCGATGACGATCTTGGTGAAGACGGGGATGTTGTAGATGACCAGGGGCAGTGCGGTGGCGTCGGCCAGCCGCCCGAAGTAACCCCGCTGCTCGGCCGGCGTCAGCGGGTAGTACGCGGGCGGCGCCGCCAGCACGGCGGTGCCACCGTGATCGGCGTAGGCGGCGATCTCCGCGACGGCCTGCTCGTGGTTGTGCGCGAACAACCCGGGGATGACCGGCGTGCCCGGCGGCACCGACGCGGCGACGGTGCCCACCACCGCGAGCCGCTGGTCCAGGTCGAGGCTGTATCCCTCGCCGGTCGAGCCAAGCGGGCTAATGCCGGTCACGCCCCGGCCGAGCAGCCGTTCGACCAGTTGCCTGAGCGCCCCGTGGTCGACCCGGCCCGCCTGGTCGACCGGGGTGAGCAAGGCGGCGATAACACCCTCGAGCACTGGCACGACGATCCTCCGTTCGGTAGCTTAGGAAAACGTAGCAGCGGCGTTTGCCGGGAGGAGCCCGAGAATGCCGATTCCGACTGAGCTCGCCAGTGCGTGCGCTGACGTCACGCTAGCCGGGGAGGCCGATGCGATTGCGGGCCGCCAGGCCCGCTACGTCGCCGCGCCCGCCTCGACCGGGGAAGCCTCGGCGCTGCTGCGGGCGGCGGCCGCGCTCGGCCTGACGGTGGTGCCGCGCGGGGCCGGCCGTTTGCAGCATTGGGGAAACCCGCCCGACAGCTGCGATCTCATCGTCGACACCCGCCGTCTGGACCGGATCGTCGAACACGTAACCGCCGACTTCACGGTGACCGTTCAGGCGGGTGTGCGGCTGCGCGACCTCGAGCAGGCGGTCGAGGCCGGCGGCCAGACCCTGGCCCTGCTTGTGCCAGGCCCGGCCTACGCCGGCACCGTCGGCGGCCTGATCGCCACCAACGCGGCGGGCTCGCGCCGTTACCGCCACGGCACGCCGCGGGACCGGCTCACCGGCATCACCGCGGTCCGCGCGGACGGCACGATCGTCGCGAGCACCGGCGCCGCCAACGTCGCCGGACAGGACCTGGTCACGCTGCTGGCCGGCTCTTACGGCAGCCTCGGATTGATCACCGAGGCCACCTTCCGCCTGGAGCCGCTGCCGCAGGTCTTGGGCGACGTAGCGCTGAACTGCACCGATCCTGAGCACGCGGAGCGGCTGGTCGAGGAGGTCCGCGACCCGTGGATCGCGGCGATCGGGATCGACCTGCGCTGGCCGTCGGCGGATCAGCCGCTGCGGCTGTTCGTGAAGATCCAAGGTGACCGGGAGGACTTCCGGGCACGCTCAGAGCGGCTGCACGCGCTGGCGGGCCGCCCCGCCCCGCCGCCCATCGACCGTGCGCGCGCGCGACGGCTTGATGACCCTGATCACGGCGGCATCCCGCCTGCCCTTGCGCAGGAGTTGCTAGCCGAGCGGGACCGGATCCGCGCCGAGATTCTGGACCCTCCCGCCGATACGGGGACCCTGGTGCGCGTTTCGTTTCCGCCAGCGCGGCTCGCCGGGACGCTGACCCTGATCCGGTCGGCGGCGGCGGGCAGCGGGGTCGATGCCGCGATCGGGGGATCGGCCGGCGCGGGCGTCCTCGACGTCAAGGTTCCCGTCGGGTCACCGCCGGCCGCCGTGGCGCGGTTCGTTGACGCGCTAAGGGCGGACCTTGGCCGGCTGAGCCAACCGGGGACGGCACCCGGGTCTGTGCGCGCGGTCGTCGTGTATGCGCCGGATGAGGTCAGGGACCTGGCGGATACGCACGGGCCGGTGCCGTCGCTCGCGCTGCTGCGGGCGGTCAAGGACGAGTTCGATCCCGAGCACAGAATGGCGCCAGGCCGGCTCGCCGACGCGGTATGACGGATCCGGCTGCCTGCTTGCGCAAGTTGCCATTAGTTCACGGTTCAGCACACGGGAGCCACGATGGCGGCCGCTGACCGGTCGCCGGATCCACAACTCCGAACATCGGCCCCGGCGCCCGCTGGCCCGGCCCCAACGGCCGGGCCAGCGGGTGTGACGGCTAACTCAGCGCGAACTGCTGGGCGGCGGTGCCGTTGCAGGTGTAGATCTGCAGCTGCGTGCCGTCCGCGGTGTTGTCGCTTGGATCATCGAGGCACAGCCCCGATTGCGGGTTGAGCAGCGAGCCGTTGGACTGCTGCTGCCAGACCTGGCCGCCGACGCCGTTGCAGTCCCATAGCTCCACCTTGGTGCCGACCGCGGTGCCGTCGCCGTCGATGTCGAGGCAGCGGCCGAGGGTTTCCAGCGAGCCGTTGGAGTTGTGGTACCAGTGCTGGTCGACGGCGTAGGACTGGCAGCCCCAGAGCTGCACGAACGTGCCGTCCCCGCCGTTGTCATCGCCCGCGACGTCGACGCACTGGGCGCCCGGCCCGTCGATCATGCCGCCGCCGTTGACCGGGAAAACCTGGGCCGCCGTCCCGTTGCAGGTGTAGATCTGCAGCACGGTGCCGTTGGCGGTGTTGCCGCCTGGATCGTCGAGGCACAGCCCGGACTGGGGATTGAGCAGCGAGCCGTTGGCTTGCTGTACCCACTTCTGGCCGCCGACGCCGTTGCAGTCCCATAGCTCCACCTTGGTGCCGACCGCGGTGCCGTCGCCGTCGATGTCGAGGCAGCGGCCGAGGGTGCTGAGCGAGTCGTCTGAGTTGTGCGTCCAGTGCTGGTCGATGGCGTAGGACTGGCAGTTCCACAGGTCCACCACCGCGCCGTCGGTCCCCGAGTCGTCTCCGATGACGTCGACGCACTGGCCGCCATCGGCCCCGATCGTGCCCGCGGTCGCGGGCGGGCCATCGGAATTGCCGCTGTAGCCGGCCGCGACGATGTTGGCCTGCACCGAGTTGTCGGTCGCGTCGCTCGGGAAGCCCGACGTCATCACGCCCTCGAAGAACGAGCCGACCGACGCGTTGCTGTTGTCACCGCCGGTGCCGAGCACAATCGCGCCTTCGGTGTGCATCGGCGCGTACCCGCTGGGAAGGGCGCCGTTCCAGAAGGTCGACAGGCCGCCGGACTGCGCGTTTCCGCCCCTGAGCTCGAAGCTCGTCTGCCCGTTGTTCTTCAGCACCGCGGTGACGAAGTCGCTGTTGCTCGTCGTGTCGTTCGGGTTGCTGCCGTTTCCGCCCATGTACTGCCCGTTCTCCATGTCGGCCTCGACCCAGGGGCCGCTTCCGCTGCACGGCGAGAACTCGCAGTACGTGGTGAGGTTGACCGCGTCCATGTGCGCGGCGCCGTTGTCGTGGGTGTTGGTCTCGGCGTTGCCGAAGTCGAAGCAGCAGCCGGAGTTAACGTGCGTGCCGCTGGCCACCATGTACATGCCCTCGGGCTCGCCATTGACCGCGATCCCCGAGGTGCTGTTGTCCCGGTAGCCGGTCGTCCCCGGGATGTACAGGCCGTACTCCTTGTAACCGCCGACCACGACCGGCAGCGCGGCGGCATTGGCGCCGACGTCCTGCCCGGCGGCACCGCCCGGCCCCTCGATGGTCAGGTTGTTGCCGCGCCCGGACTGGTCGTAGAGCTCGGTGATCACGCAGTTAGTGTGCGCACAGAAGACGTCCTGCTCGGTGGCGTTGCCGTAGCCGCCGGCCGACAGCAGGCCCACGTTGGTCGTGCTGCCATCCGAGGCGCGCTTGACCTGATACAGCGGCCCGCCGTAACCGGCGTACAGCGCGCGCACCGTGCTGTACGCCGCCACGCACGGTGTGCCGCCCGCGGCATAGATGTCGCACGGCCCTTGCGCCGCGGCCTGCGAGGTGCCCGGCAGCGCGAGTATGCCCGCGCAGGCCAGCGCCACCGCCGCGACCACGGTGAGCAGTCTCCAGGTGAAGCGAAAGCGTCTCAGAGCTCTCATCGGCGAACACATCCGTCCTGCGCTCCCGTGCGCAATAGTCGGTTTAGGTGCCTGATGTTGAGAATCTGCTTAACAACGGTTCACGTCAATACCCAAAAGTTTGCTCATCTTCACAGAGCTTCACGGCCTGCACGCTCGAGGAAGAACAGCGGGAGAGCGCTGGTTGCAACTAGGTGGCACCGACAAGCGGCCCCTGCCGGCAACACCGAAGTCAGGGGCCTGACCAGCGGCCATTATGTTTCGTAAGCTAAACTAAGGAACCGTGAGTATCGTTCTGAAGGCACATCAGTGACGGCGGACTCGGTACGGCACAGCGTCGGTGAGCGGTCCCATGACGACGCGCCCTCTCCTGACAGCAGGCGCTTGCCGCCGTCGGTGAAACGCAGGGCCGCCTGGCTGGACTGGCTCGATTCGACCGACCCGGGGCTGATGCGGCTGCGGATGGCGACCGAGGTCGTGGTCGCGATCGGCGCCGTTGTCCTGGCCGAGTGGATCTTCATCCGCGGCACCGGCGCGCTGCAGGTGCCGATCCCGCACGGCGCGCCCGCGGCCGCGGCCGCCGAACTGTGGACGCTGAACCACGCGCTGCTGGTGATCGGCATCATGCTCGGCGCCATCCTGGCGATGATCAGCGGGTTCGGCGTCGGCATGTACGCCAACGCGCGCGCCCAGCTCATCACCTTGCTCTTCCTGCCGCTGCCGCTGCTCGGCATGCTCGCGATCGGCCTGTCCCTGCACGTCCGGGTGCTGTCCCTGGCCCTGCTGGCGGTCACGCTGGCGATCGGCACCTACTGCCGCCGCTTCGGCCCGCGCGGCTTCATGGGCGGCATGCTCGCGTTCATGGGCGCCTTCCTCGGCTTCTTCATCCAGCAGTACGTCCCGCTTGGCGAGTTCGGCTGGCTGGCGGCCGAGATAGCGCTCGGCGCGGCGGTGACGATCGTGATCCACTTCGCGTTCTTCCTTCCCCGGTCGGCGAGCGCGGTACGCCGGATGCAGCGCTCCTACGCCGCGCGTGCCCGCGAGGTGGCGAATGACATCGCGGACCTATTCGAAGCCACGGTCCGTTCGGGAAAAAATGGAAACAGCAACCCGAAGGCAGACCGGCAGCTGCAGCGCCAGCTGCTCCGGCTGAACGAGGCCGCGCTGCTCATCGACGCGCAGCTGAACGCACCGGCGGCGGTACCGGCCGGCTGGAGCGCGGCCACCTTGCACCAGCGGCTGTTCGACGCCGAGGTAGGCCTGGGCAATGTCGCCAGGTTCGCGCTCGAGATCGCCAGGCGGGACTACCCCGCGCAGGTCAATGCGCTGGTCTCCGATGCCCTGGGGGCATCCGCGACGCGGACCTCGCCGCTGTCCTCGACGCCGTCGCGGGTATCAGGGGGCTTCTCGAAGACCGGGCTGAGGAACGGACCGGGCTTACCGCGGACGGCCGCGTGCTCCTGCACCGTTTCGCCACGTCGGTCGCTGACTTCGCCGTCGCGCTGCGGGCGTTCCGGCTGTACCCGCGCGGCCAGGCACCCGACGACAGCCCCGACGGCGAGTTCACCACCCAGGTGGCGACGTTCGGCGGCTGGCTGCCCGGCTCGGCCTTCATCGCGGGCGCCGCGTCCCAGGAGCGCGGCGGCAAGGGGCTGCGGGAGCGGGTCAGGCTCGCACCGTACTCGCGGACCGCGATCCAGATGGGCATCGCGGTCGGCCTCGCGATCATCGCGGGCGACGCCCTGTCCGGGCGGCGGTTCTACTGGGCGGTGATCGCGGCCTTCATCACCTTCATGGGTGCCAACACCGCCGGCGAGCAGGTCCGCAAGAGCGCCTTCCGGGTGGGCGGCACGTTCCTCGGCGTGATCGTCGGGGCGGTGCTCGCGCACCTGGTTGGCGACCGGGTCCCGCTGCAGGTCGCGGTGGTGCTCGTCGCGCTCTTCCTCGGCCTCTACCTGTTCCGGATCAACTACGCGTTCATGACCATCGGGATCACGGTCATGGTGTCGCAGCTGTACGTGGAGCTGGGCGAGTTCTCCAACAGCCTGCTGGTGCTCAGGCTCGAGGAGACCGCGATCGGGGCCGGCGTCGCCATCGCCACCGTGCTGCTGGTGTTTCCGCTGCACATCGGCCGGGTGGCCCGCGTCGCCGCACGTCAGCAGGTTGAGGCGCTGGCCGACCTGATCGACCGGTGCCTTGACCGGCTGGCCGACCCGGCCAGCGCCGCCGGGTCCGACCTGGAGCTGCGGGCCTCGGCCCGCCGCCTGGACATGGCGTACCAGGCGCTGTCGGCGACGGTCCGGCCGATGCGGACACCGCTGCTCGGCCACCTGGCGTCGCACACTGGCGGCTTCCTGGCGACCACCATCGCCGCCCGGCACTACGCGCGCAACCTGCTGCTCGACGCGTCCACCCGGTACGTCGAACTCGACGACGCGGCCACCGCCGAACTCGCCGCGGCCCGCCGTCAGCTCGACCGCTCGATGGCCGCGATCACCACCGCCCTGGCGGCGGACCGGACCACGGACGGCGCCCAGGCGGGCACCGAGTACGTCCGCTCAGCCGCACTGTTCGCGCAGGTGGCCGACATGCTGCCGGACCAGGCGCCGCTCAGCCGCCCCCAGCTGGCGCTGCGCGACCTGCAGCTGCTAGACGGCGCGCTGGCCGAGGCCGCCCGCTGGGCGGACGTCCCCGTCACCGAGGCCGAGGCCGAGCAGCCGCGGCTAGCGTAGCGGCATCAGGCGCCGTCGGCACCCAGGTGCGCCGCCGCGACTCTCTTCGGCACGACCATGCGCCAGGCGTCGATGATCAGCTCCCGCATTTCGTCGGGACCGAGGACCGCCATCCGCGCGTGCACCCAGTGGAATCGCTGGTCGGACAGGCGCGGCAGGGCGAACTTATCCGGCTCGGCGGCGATCAGGGCGGCTCGCTGCTCCTTCGGGAAACCGAACCCCATCGTGAGCTCGTCGGGCGAGATCGAGGCGTAAACGATCTTGCCAACGCGGAACTTGATGTGGTCGTGAATCAGGTGCTCCTCGGTGCGAGGCAACGACAGGGCCAACCCGCGCACATCCGCAGCCGTGATCATGACCAAACGCTAACGAAGAAACCGGCGCGAGTACCACCCCGCTACCTGGGCCGCTTCAGCGAGTCGAGGTACTGGGCGATCGCGGCAAGGGTGCGGTCCGACGACCACATCGCCAGCACCGCCCCATCGTCGCCTTCCCGTCCCGCCAGGCGGGCCCGCACTGGCTGTTGCAACTGCCGCTTGCTGAACTCGAACACTTGGGCCGGGATCTGCCCCATCTGCCGTGCCCGGTCAATGGCCGAGTCCAGCAGGAGCTCCGGTGCGATGACCTCTTGAACCAGGCCGATGGACTTGGCCTGCGACGCGTCGAGCAACGCGGCGGTGAGCACCAGATGACCGGCGGCCGGGCCGATCGCGTGGCGGAGGATCTCCATCGCCACCGGCGGAAAGGGGACGCCGACGCTCAGCTCGGCCAGCCCTATCTTCCCTTCCGACATGACCCGCACGTCGCACGCCGCGGCGACGACACAACCGCCGGCGATCGCGTGCCCGTCGATGGCGGCCACGACCGGACCCGAATGGTCGAAGATCGCCAGGAAGGCATCGGACAGGGCGGGAATGAACTCCCTGACGTAAGGCCGCCCGCCCTCAACGATCCGGCGCAGGTCGACACCCGCGGAGAACACGCTGCCTGACCCGGTGATCACCACCGCCCGGTCCGGGTCCAGGTCACGCATGACCGTAGTGATCTCCTGCAGCAGCTCCAGGTCGAGCGCGTTGACCTTCCCGTGCCAGAGCCGGACCACCGTGACGCTGGACCGCTGTTCGACCTCTAGCACTTCTCCTCCAACTGGGAAGTCGGCAGCACCCGCCGCCATCGGCCTGCTCGTTCAGTCCTGCAACGGGACTCTATTTCACCCATCGATTCCGCCCGACGGACGGGGTCGTCACCGCTACGCTGCGGTGCCATGCGGACTCCGACCGACAAGGAAATCCTGGTCCTGCATGAGAAGCACGCGCCGACGCGGCGCGCGTTTGACCTTGTCTACACTCACTGCCGGATCGTGTGCGACATCGCCGGGCAACTCTGCTCCCGGCCCGGCCCCGGCCAAGACACCGATGGTGACCTGGCGAGGGCGGGCAGCCTGCTGCATGACATCGGGGTGTACCGGCTCTACGACGGCGCGGGCAACCTCGACCAGGCGAACTACATCCGCCACGGGCTGCTCGGATACGAGCTCCTGCACGAGGAGGGCTTCCCCGAGGCCATCTGCCGGTTCGCGTCCCACCACACCGGGGTCGGGATCAGCCGCGAGGACGTGCTCACTCAGCAGCTCCCGATTCCGCCCGCCGATTACCTGGCCGAGACCGGGGAAGAGCGGCTCGTCATGTACGCGGACAAGTTCCACTCCAAGTCGGCTCCCCCGGTGTTCCTGACCGCGCCGGCCTGCGCCGCCCGTCTCCGGCGGTTCGGCGAGGAGAAGGTCAAGGCCTTCCAGACGCTGCGCGGCACGTTCGGCGAACCGGACCTCGCGCCGCTCAGCGAGACCTACGGGAACCCAGTGGTCGGCGACGCCTGACCGAGCCCGCGCAGAACCGTCGATGACGTCGCCGCCATCCTCGGCGTCGCACCGGATAGGGAGTCGATAATGCCCGAACAGTTCACCGGCGACGCCCGGCAGGTTCCGGCGGCCATCTCGGTGCAGAGCACATCGCCCTCGCACTCCTTGCGATGGATGACGGCGTGCCGCACCGCATCTTGTCGGTCATCGGCGCCTCGGGACCCCGTTTGGGTGCCGAGATCCGCGACCGCTACCGACAGGCCGGCTGACGCCGGCTATCAGCCCGCCGGGCCAACCACCCGACCTGCCGCGCTCGGGCATCACCGACGCCGCTGCCGAGAGCCCATCATGCGCTCACTGACCGCGTACGACCACTGATCCCTTGGCCTCAGCCAGCTAGGCCGGGCTGTCCTGACCGGCGGATTCCGGGCGCAGGTTGAGCCCGGCGGGCGGGGCAGCGGTGCCGCCCTCGTCCTCGCGGATCAGGTGCATGACGGCATTGATGAGCGCCAGGTGCGAGAAGGCCTGCGGGAAGTTGCCGAGGTGGCGCCCGGAGTGCGGGTCGATCTCCTCGGCGTACAGCGCCAGCGGGCTGGCGTAGGACAGCAGCTTGTCGCACAGCGCCCGGGCACGCTCCACCTCGCCGATCTCGGTCAGCGCCGAGACCAGCCAGAACGAGCAGATCGTGAACGTTCCTTCCTCGCCCTCGAAGCCGTCGTCGGTCTCCTCGACCTGGTAGCGCAAGACCAGTTCGTCCTCGGTGAGCTCGTCGGCGATGGCCAGCACCGTCGCGCGCACCCGGGGATCTTCCGGCGGCAGGAACCCAAGCAGCGGGATCAGCAGCAGCGAGGCGTCGAGGGCGGTGGTGTCGTAGTGCTGGCAGAAGACACCTCGTTCGTCGAGGCCGTTGGCACAGACGTCGGCATGGATTTCATCGGCTGCCTTGCGCCAATTGCGGGCATGGTCGGGGTCGCCCCGCATCTCCGCCAGCTTCGCGCCGCGGTCGGCCGCCACCCAGCACAGGACCTTAGAGGCGGTGAAGTGCTGGGCTGGCCCCCGGACCTCCCACAGCCCTTGGTCCGGGTCCCGCCAGTGCTCGATCGCGGCCTCGACCTGGCGCACCAGCATCGGCCAGCGGCGCTCGTCCAGCCCGTCGCGGGACTGGGTGTGCAGGTAGACCGAGTCGAGCAGCACCCCCCAGACATCATGCTGGCGCTGGTCCCAGGCGCCGTTGCCGATGCGGACCGGCCGCGCTCCGTCATAGCCGGACAGGTGATCCAGGGTCCGCTCGGTCAGTTCCCGTTCGCCGCCGATCCCGTACATGATCTGCAGGTCGGCTTGGTGCTCGGCCAGGTCGGTGATGAAGTAGAAGAAGTCGTTGGCCTCCCGGTCGAAGCCGAGCGTGTACAGGCCCCAGAGCATGAAGGTCGAATCACGCAGCCAGGTGTAGCGGTAGTCGTAATTGCGCTCACCGCCCGGTGTCTCCGGCAGCGACGACGTCGCCGCGGCCAGCAGCGCCCCGGTCGGCGCGTAGATCAGCCCCTTCAGCGTCAGCGCGGAGCGCTCCAGGTAACCGCGCCACCGGTGGTCGGGGAAATCACCGCGGCTGATCCACTCGTGCCAGAAATCCGTGGTCCGGAATAGCCGATCGTGAGCCTCGCCGAAGGTCTCGGGCGGACTGCCGTCGGCCCAGGACATCGTGCAGAACAGGTTCTCCCCCGCGTGCAGGCGACGCCGGGCGATCGCCCTCGGGCCCTCGAAACCCAGGTTCATGTCCGTGGTCAGGCGGAATTGGGGCTTATCGCCAAGCCGGGCCTCCGCGTGCCCGTAGCCGCTCCCGGTGTGGTGCCAGGTCCCGCGCTGCCGGCCGTAGTCGAATGCGGGCTCGCATTCCAGCACGAAATCGATAGCGCCGTTCAGGCACTGAACCGTCCGCAGCAGCACCCGCTCGGCCGCGTGATCCTCCGGCACCCGCTGGTACGTGTCGGATCTGCGGTCCTGATGACGCCACGGACCGACCAGCAGGACGTCACGGACCACCGCCCAGCCGCCCGGGGTGGCCCACGTCGTCTCCAGCGCCATGGTGCCGGGCAGGTAGCGGCGCCCGGCCGGCACGACAACGTCGGCGGGCCCCACCCGGAACGTCCCGGCGCCCCGGTCGAGCATCGCGGCGAACACGCTCGGGCCATCCATCCGGGGGAGGCACATCCACTCCACGTTGCCGCTCGGCGCGACCAGCGCGCACACCTCGCAGTCGGACAGGAATCCGTAATCTGCGATCGGAGGGAACGGGCTCCGGCCCGCCGTCGGGTGAGCTCCCCCCGTCGGCATGCTCGCCACTGCCATGACGCCTCCCTCGAAGGCCATTGCGGACACGAAGAGACACCATGAAATCACTTCACGTAGGCAAATCGTGCCCGAAGAGGCGCACGAGAAACGTCATTTCGACACAGATTAGCCCGTCGTTCTAGGGGTAACACCGCCACAGCCGGTTGCTTCTGTGCGGGTTCCGAGCTGCGACGATGCCCTCTACCGGGCGCTTCCGTGCCCCGGGCGAGCGGCGTCGGCTGGTCGGCGTTAGTCGAGCAGGTCGGGCTGCTCGGCGACGATCTCGTCGTAGTACGGCCGGAAGCTGAAGCCGCCGAAGGCCCGGGTGCGCCCGAGCGGCTCGGCCACCTCGTGGCGGATCAGCTTGGGGGTGCCCGCCGCCTCAGCCAGCAGCTGAGCGCGCGCGGTCGCGTCGGCGGTGATGAAGAGAAAGGCGGCCTCAGCGACCGACTTGCCGACGGTGAGGAACCCGTGGTTCTGCAGGATCACGGCCTTGTTCGGTCCGAGGGCGGTCGCGATCCGCTTGCCCTCGGCCTCGTCGAGCACCACGCCGTTGAAGTCGGCGTACAGCGAATGGCTGCCGTAGAACGTGCAAGAGTCCTGGGTGAGCGGGTCGAGGAGCCGGCCGAGCGACGACCACGCCTTCCCGTGCACCGCGTGCGCGTGCGCGGCCGAGATCACATCGGGCCGGGCGGCGTGGAGCTGCGAGTGAATGAACCATCCGGCCGTGTTGATCGGCTGGTCCCCGATCACGATCTCTCCCTCCGGGCTGATCAGCTGCAGGTCGGAGACTCGGATCCGGCCGAACGGCACCGCGAGCGGGTTGATCCAGAAGTGATCGGTCAGCTCCGGGTCGCGGGCGCTGATGTGCCCGGAGGCGCCGAGGTTGTAGCCGAACTTGGCGAAGACCCGGAACGCGGCCGCCAGCTGCTGCTTGCGGTGCAGGCGCTCGTCGGCCGGATCCGTGAAAGTCGGGTCGGGCTGGATGCGCTGCTCGTCAATGCGGAGCGGCTTGTCCCGGAACTGGCTGGTGATGCTGGGCTGAGCAGTGATGATCGGGGCCATGACTTCAACCTAGGACCGGCCACGACGCGCCGTCCAACGATGATCCTTGATCGGTAGCGATAAGCAGACTTTATCAATCGGCTTACTAGGATTACCCTGCCCATCACGGTGATCGTGGGGACTTCGGGTCGCGGGGTGCCCTGTCGCGGGGAGCCCTCAACCACACACGAGGATGATTCGGGCCGCTAAGACTCCGGCGGATTATCGGGCTCCCGCGTCCTGACGACGCGCTGCAGCACCTTGCTCGGCTGCCAGTCCAGGCCGGTCGGCAGCCGCCAGCCGCGCCAGTAGGCGATCAGCCGGAGCGCGATCCCGACGGCGATCGCCACGAAGGTGCCGGTGGTGTCGTGCAGGCCGAGCACCTTGGCCAATATGACCTGGATGGCGGCGACGAAGATGGCGACGGTGGCGTACGGACGGCCGTCCTTGAACGGCGATGCCGGACCCGGCCAGGGCGGTCGGGATGTAGGCGGGGTCCACCAGGGCCGCCGGGGTGCCGTGCTCAAGCAGCACATCGCGGATGATCACACCTGCCGTGAGCAGACGATCTACCGGGAGGAGCGGCGCCGATGACGGTCACCGGCGACCACGAGGCAGTGGGCGAGGCCAACCGGCTACTGGTCGGGCCGGGGCGAAGGCCGACGTCCTCGCCATCGCCGAGGGCGCGGTGCTCACGGTCCGGCATCGCGATCATTCCAACTACTCCAAACAGGCGTCCAGGGAGTCGGCCGCGAGCACGGCGAGATCGCTCAGGCCGAGCCCGAGCCCCGCGGCCAGCGCCAGGTAGTTGTCGCCGATGTAGCCGCCGAAATAGGCGGGGTCGTCGGAGTTGACGGTGACCTTCACGCCGGCGTCCAGCAAGGCGGGCAGCGGGTGCTCAGCGATCGCGGGGACGCAGCGCAGCCTGACGTTGGACAGCGGGCACACGGTCAGCGCGGTGCCGTCGGCCGCCAGCCGCCGCAGCAGCGCGGGGTCCTCCACGCTGCGGATGCCATGGTCCACGCGCTCCACCCCCAGCAGGTCGATCGCCTGCCAGACGTACTCCGGCGGTCCCTCCTCCCCGGCGTGCGCGACGGTGTGCAGTCCCAGCCCGCGCGCGGCGTTGAAGACCCCGGCGAAGTCGCCCGGCGGGTACCCCACCTCGGCCGAGTCGAGCCCGACCCCGAGCAGCTGGCCGGCGTGGCCGGCCAGCGCGTCCAGGGTCCGCGCGGCGTCGTCCGGGCCCCGGTCGCGCAGGAAGCAGGCGATCAGCCCGACCTGGGGGCCGCCGGTCTCCGCGCTCTGGTCGGCCGCCTGCCGCAGCCCGCCGATTACCTCGGTCAGCGGGACACCGCGGGACAGGTGCACCTGCGGGTCGAAGAACATCTCCACCCGCGTCACCCCGTCCGCCCGCGCCCGGCCGAGGTACGCCGCGGCCAGATCGGCGAAGTCCGCGGCGGTGCGCAGCACCGCCATGCACTCGTAGTACAGGGTGAGGAACGAGCCGAGATCGCCGAAGGAGTACGCACCCCGCAGCGCCGCCACGTCCCGGTACGCCAGCGGCACACCATTGCGGGCGGAAAGCTCAAGCGCGAGCTCGGGCTCCAGCGTCCCCTCGATGTGCAGGTGCAGCTCGGCCTTGGGCAGGGCGGCGACCTGTTCGCTGGTCACGAGCATGCGGCTGCCTCTCTGGTGGTCTCTGGTCGCGCGTCTGTCGTCGCGTCCGGGGCGGGATCTCCGGAGCTTACGGCATGTCGGCCGGAGATCTTGCCACCCGGCTGGCACCCGCCGATGCCAGCCCAGGGGCGCGTTGGCCAGAATGATGCCTATGGAATTCGGCGTAGCGATCTTTCCCGCGCATCACCGCCAAGGAGACGGCCAGCGCCGACTACCTGTCGGGGGGCCGGTTCGAATTCGGCGTCGGCGCGGGGTGGAACCGCGAGGAGATGGCCAACCACGGCACCGATCCGCGCAGGCGGATGGCGGTGCTGCGCGAGCGGGTCGAGGCGATCAAGGCGATCTGGACCAACGCGGAGGCCTCCTACGCCGGGGAGTTCGTTCGCTTCGACCGCATCTGGTCCTGGCCGAAGCCGGCCCAGCGGCCGCACCCGCCGGTCATCGTCGGCGGCGAAGGGCCGACGGTTTTTGACCGGGTGCTGGCGTTCGGCGACGCGTGGATGCCGAACTACGGGCCGTCCGACATCATCGAGCGCGCCGGACAGCTGCGAGCACGCGCCGACCGGCCCATCTCCTTGCAGGTCATGGGGATCCCGGCCGACCCCAGGGAGCTGGAGGCGTACGCGGCGGCGGGATTCGACCGGGTGCTGCACTGGCTGCCGTCGGCCGGGCGCGGGCCGGTTGAGCGCGCGTTCGACGCCTACGAGTCGGCGATCGCGGAGTTCACCGGCGGGTGAGCTTGCCGCGGGTCAGGCGGTCACCCCGTCGACGAGCCCGTCCAGGACGCCGATGATCTCGGCGCGCGCCCGCGCGCGGTCGGCTGATTCCGCGACGTACAGGGCGGCCTCGTCGCTTGCGCCCATGAGGATGTGCGCCAGCGGCCGCACCGGCTGCGGGCGGATGCGGCCCAGTTCCATCCCCTGCTCGAGGATGGCCTGCGCCAGCCCGAAGACGTGCCGCTGGCACACCTCCCGCCAGTGCGCCCAGCCCACCACCGACGGCCCGTCAACCAGGGCGATGCGGTGGATCTCCGGCTCGGCGCAGATGTCCAGCCAGGTCCGGATGACGTGCCTGATGGCCTCGACCGGATCGGTGATCCCGGCGGCGGCGACATCATCGGCCAGCCGCCGGGCGATGTCAGCCTCCACCGCGTCCAGGACCGCGTCAAACAGCGCCGTTTTATCCGCGAACTGGTGATACAACGCCCCCCTGGTCACCCCGGCCGCCGCGACAATCGCGTCGGTCGACACCTCCGCGAACCCCTGCGCGGCGAACAGCCCGCGCGCCGCCGTCAGCAGTGCATCACGGGTCGCGGCGGACCGGTCGGCCTGCGTGCGGCGCGGTCGCGGGCCGGCCGAAGTCGGTGAAGGCATGGCTCATTCTCCCATCATTAAGGTCCCGGCCAATAAGGCCTCGACAAACATACATGCAGTATGTATGTTTGTCGCATGAACACTGAGCAAGCGCAAACCGATCTCACCGTGGCCGACCTGCCGCAAGGACGGCTCCGCTACCGCGCGGCCGGCCCCACCTCCGGCTCCCGCCCGCCGGTCGTGTTCGTGCACGGAGTGCTCGTCGACGGCCGGCTCTGGGAACCGGTCGCCGACCGCCTCGCGGCCGAAGGCATCCGCAGCTACGCGCCGACACTCCCCCTCGGTGCCCACCAGACCCCGATGAACGCTGGCGCGGACCTGTCGCCCGAGGGGATCGCCGCGCTCATCCGGGACTTCATCGCCTCGCTTGGCCTCAGCAACGTGACTCTCGTCGGCAACGACACCGGCGGGGCGATCTGCCAGGTCATGCTCGGCGGCGACACCAGCCGGATAGGCGCCGCGGTGCTGACCGACTGCGACGCGTTCGACGTGTTCCCGCCGCGGGCCCTCGCGCGGCTCTTCCAGGCACTGCGTCATCCCGCGGTGGTCGCCTGCCTGGAGCCCGGGCTCCGGTCGGCAAGGGTGCGGCGGGGCCCGCTCGCCTTCGGCCCGCTCGCCAGTGCTCCCCTCGACGCCGGCCTGACCCGGGACTGGGTACGGCCGCTGGCCAGCAAGGCGATCCGCCACGACCTCGCCCAGTTCGCCCGCGGCGTCCATCCACGCGTACTGCTCGATGCGGCCAGCCGGTTCGCCCAGTTCACCGGCCCCGTCCGGATCCTCTGGGGAGATAACGACGCGTACTTCCCGGCCAACCTCGGGCGCCGGCTGAGCGAGACGTTCCCGCACGCCAGCCTGACCACCGTGCCCGGCGGCCGGACATTCCTGCCGCTCGACCACCCCGGCGAGGTCGCCAGCGAGATCATCGCCGCGGTCCGGGAGACGGTGCCGCGGCAGGCGTAGCGGAGGACACCACACCGTCGCGGGCTGCCGGGATACCGAGGCGGACGCCGACTGCTCCGGCTGGCCGCCAGGCCGGCCAGGGTGTAGTGCGGCGTCGTCCGGGTGGCTAGGCTGCGCTCGTGCCGCAGTCACCGCTAATCCTGGTCACCAATGACGACGGAATCCTGTCACCGGGGCTGCGGGCAGCCGCCGAGGCCGTGGCCGACCTCGGGGAGCTGCTGCTGGTCGCGCCGTCCACACAGCAGACCTCGATGAGCCGGGCCTTCTCCCACGACGCCGAAGCCGGCCTGATTGAGCGGGTCGAAGTACCGGTCGGCGGGCGCGCCGTGACCGCGTACGCGGTCAGCGGCTCCCCGGCGCTGACGGTGACGCACGCGCTTCTCGAACTGGCCGGGCGGCCGGTCGGGCTGTGCGTCAGCGGCGTCAATTACGGCGAGAACATCGGCGCCTCGATCGGGGTCAGCGGCACCGTTGGCGCCGCCCTCGAGGCCGCCAACCACGGTATCCCCGGCATCGCCGTATCGGTCACCGTCCAGGTCGGCGAGTGGCGGACCTTCGGCGCGGTCGACTGGACCGCCGCCATGCACTTCACCCGGCTGCTGGCCACGCAGGTACTGGCGGACGGCCTGCCGGACGGCGTGTCCGTGCTCAACCTGAACGTGCCGCAGGGCGCCACGGCAGGCACTGAACTGCGCAAGACGGTGCAGAGCCGCCAGCCTTATTACGTCCGCCGCCCTCCCGACCCAGCCCGGCCGCTCGGCCAGCCCTACCGGTTCCCCGTCGACAAAGTCGTCGACTGGGACACCCTGGAACCGGGGACAGACATCCACGCGGTCGTCCGCGACCAGGTCGCCTCGGTCACCCCGCTGACATGGCGGATGACGGCCGACACCGACTGGGCTCCACCCGGGCAATCAGCTGCTGATCCGAGACCCGGACGGCAGCCGCACGCCTAACGGTGCGGAGCAGACCGCCAAGCAGGCCAGTCACCCGTTTCCGCTGCCGGTACCGCGGACGGCCGGCGGTTGATTCCCCAGGCAGGCGGTAGAGGTACAGGCATGTTTGAAGGATTCGAGGAAGACCGGATAGACCTCGGCGACGCGTCGATCTTTGTGCGCCACGGTGGGAACGGCCCGCCGGTGGTGCTGCTCCACGGACACCCGCGCACCTCGGCCGCCTGGCATCAAGTCGCGCCCCGGCTGGTCAGGCGGGGCTTCACCGTCATCTGCCCGGATCTCCGCGGATACGGCCGGTCGCGTGCCCCGGCGCCTACGCCGGACCACTCGGCGCATTCCAAGCGCGCCGCGGCGCGCGACATCGTGGAGGTCGCCCGGGCGCTCGGCCATCGCCGGTTCTCGCTAGCGGGGCATGACCGCGGCAGCTACGTCGCATTGCGGCTCGCACTCGACCACCCCGAGGCAGTCTCACGGCTCGCGCTGCTCGACTGCCTGCCCATCAGCGAGCACCTGTCCCGGATCACCGCCGAGTTCGCCACGAGATGGTGGCACTGGTTCTTCTTCGCCCAGCCAGAGATCCCCGAGCGCGTCATCAACGCCGACCCTGACCGGTGGTACCACGGCGACCCGGCGGCAATGGGCCAGGAGAACTACGACGAGTGGCGGTCAGCCGTCCGCAACCCCGCGGTCGTCCTGGCAATGCTTGAGGACTACCGGGCAGGCCTCACCGTCGACCGGCAACACGAGGAGATGGACCGCGCCGCCGGCCGCCGCGTCAGATCACCGCTGCTGGTGCTTTGGTCGAAGCGGGACGATATCGAGGAACTCTACGGCGACCCGCTCAAGATCTGGCGCACCTGGGCTGAGGACCTCAGGGGCCACAGCATCGACTCCGGGCACCACATGGCCGAGGAGGCGCCCGAGGCGCTGGCCGCATCGCTGGGCGACTTCTTCGCCCCCAATAAGCCAGTGGGGTGAGCGGCGATCAGCAGGAGAGCGTCAAGGATGCGCCACCAGTCCGGTTCGGCGAGGTCTTCGCCCATCGCGTACGCGAGTGTCGCCAGGGCGGTCACGCACTGGGCGGAGTAGTCATCTGCGTCTAGGTCGAGCGCTGTGGCGATGGCCGTGGCTGCCTGGCGGAATCTGGCGGTGCGTCCGAGCCGGACGAGCGAGGCGGGCACTTCGGGTGACGCGAGCTCCCTGGCCTTGACCGCGCCGCCGATGGCGTACGGGAACGCGCAGGCGAGCTGGGAATCTGGCTGGCAGCCGGGTCAGCGCACCGGTTCAGCAACGTCAGCGCACCGCACAACAGCCTGTACGTGATCAGCGACGGCGGCGAGGTCGTCGAACGGTATGACAAGCGGTTCCTCGGCGGCACCGACCTGGATCATTACAGCCCGGGCAGCCACTTCAGCACCTGGGTCATCGACGGCATCCGGTGCGGGGCGCTGATCTGCTGCGACTACCGGTTCCCGGAGCCGTACCGGCAGTACGTGACGCTCGACGTCCAGCTGATGTTCCACTCGTTCCACGCCGCTAACGACTCGCCAGAGCGGATCGCGGCCATCGGCGCCGCCATCGGCCCCGAGTACGCGCCGCTCAACCCGGCCGCGACGCTCACCTACCCGGGCATCACCATGCCGGCCGTGATGACCGCCTCGGCCGCGTGCAACAGCATGTGGATCTCCTGCCCGAACAGTTCAGCCCCGGAGAGCCTGTGGCCTGCGTTCTTCGTGCGTTCGGATGGGATCACGACGGGCCGGCTGGAACGTAACGCACCCGGTGTCCAGATATCCATCGTGGATACGGACCAGGACCTGTACGACTCAACGAGACCGTGGCGGCGCCGGGCTATTGCCGGCACCTTGCGTTGTAGACGTCTTCAATACGGACCGGCCCGTCGGCGAACGGGGCGATCGCGGCAAGTGTCGGCATGGTGTCGGAGATATCGCGCATGTTGACGGTGTCGCCATCGCGCTCGACGCCGACCCCGAAGCGCTCCATCATCGCCGTGGTGATCTCTACGTACGGTGCGGAGACGAGGTCGGTGACGGTGATGGCGAGCCCTTCGGCGGTGAGCGGGCCGAGGAGCAGCAGTGCGGTGAGGAACTGGGAGGACAGGCCAGCGTCGAGCGTGATGTGCCCGCCCTTGATCCCGTCGGCACGGATGGTGAGCGGGTGGTGGCCTTCCTCGATCTCGTGAACGAGGTCGACGCCGAGGCTGCGTAGCGCCGTGGTGAGCGGGCCGAGTGGCCGGCGTCGCATCTGGCTGGATGCGTCGAAGTGGAACTCGCCGTGGCCTGCCGCGGCCAGCGCGGGCAGGAATCTGGAGGTGGTGGCGCCGTCACGGCAGAACACGCTGGCCCGCGCGAGGGCGGGCCCCTGCGGGCGCCCCTCGACCTGCCATCGTCCCGGTGACCGGTCCAGCTGGTAGCCGAGTGCGCTGAGGCCTTCGGCGAATCCGGCGGTGTCATCGGAGTCCAGCGGTTTGCGCAGCACCGAGGTGCCACGGGCCGCGGCCGCGAGAAACAGCGCGCGGGCGGTGATGGACTTGGATCCGGGGACTTCGACCACGGCCACGCCAACGAGCTTACGGCTTGACCGGGGCGCCGCCGCCGACGAGGCCCGCAGCCTGCGCGAGGAACTCCGTGCAGCGGGCGAAGGTCCCGGCGATGTCACGTCCGGCCAGTCGCCCCTGGTAAGCGTGGTACCTGCTCAGCTCCCACTGCAGCGCCCGCGGCGTGAGCCTGTCAAGCGGCGGCTCGGGCAGCCGGCGCCAAGCCCAGCCGCCGGCGCCATCATCGCCGACAGCGTGGCAGACGAACTCGTCCGGTTCGACGGACTTGCCCAGCTGATTCCGGACGTACCGGAGGCCCGCCAGGGTCTCCTCGGTTTTCCGCCGCCGTACGTCCTTGCTGGCCAGCGCGCTCTCGTAGTCGCGCGGGTGATAGCGGACCAGGGTCGCGTCGACCAGGGTGACCCACCACACGGTCTCCCCAACGGCCGCCGCCACCCGGTGCAGGTCCCACGCCCCCGCCAGGGCCAGCCGCCCGGCCGCCTCGGTCATCGCGATGACGGACCAGTCGATTGCGACGGCGGGTGCCGCGGCCACGCCGGCGTGCTCACGGTTCCACGCCATCCGGCACCTCGGGGAGCAGAACCGGGCGTGCTCACGCTGCGGGGTGAACGGCGTACCGCATTGCGCGCACTCCCGGACATCGGCCACCGCTCGATAGTACGCGCCTCTGGTGCCAGGCCCGGGGCGGCGCTGCCGGGACTGCGCGAGTCCGGTGGCGTGCTTGCTCCGATATGTTCGGTGCTGTGACGATAGCTGCCGCTCAGTTGCTCGGGCCCTGGTCGCAAGCCGTCAGGTCGCAGGTCGTCAGCGAGCTGACCCCCGGGCGGGTCTGGGAAGTGACAACCGAGCGCGGAGACCACTATGTGCTGAAGAAGGTCTCCACGTTTAACGCGCCCGATCCGGCCCGGCGGTTCACCGACGAGGCGCGCATCGTGACTTACCTTCTCCAGCGTGCTGTTCCGGTCGCCGTCCCGGTGCTGTCCAACGACGGAAGGGCCTACGCGACAGACGAGGATGGCGCTCTTTACGCGGTGTTCCCGATGCTTCCCCAAGGCGCGGCCAACGACGGCCCGGAGCTGGATACGGTCCGCTATCAGAATGTTGGCGCGGCGATCGCCCGGCTGCATGCCGCCCTGGCCGACTGCCCGTTCGGCATCGAATCCTGGGTGGTCCGACCGGCCTTGCTCCCGGAGTTGTGGCGGACGGCGGAGGAACGTCTCCCGGCGGCGGCGCTCACCGAGCTGTCGGCGCGCATACGGCCGCGATGGGACTCGATCATCGCGGCCCTGTCGGCGCCACCACAGCGCATCCACGGAGACGTGCACGGCGGGAACATCCTCACCGACGGCCAGCGGGTCACCGGCATCATCGATATCGACCACCTGCCGCTGGCGCCACGCGGGTATGACCTGGGCTACTACATGGCGTTCGCCGGGCGATGGTGGCTGGATGGCGACCAGCCTTCGCGGCCAATCGACGAGGTGCGTCAGCTGCTCACTGGGTATGACGCTGTCTCCCCGCTCACCCAGCAGGAGAACGACGACCTTCCGGCGCTGGCGTTGGCCGCCGCGCTCGGGCTGATCAGTTACTTCCTCACGGAGCACGATCTGGTCGAGGAGAGCTGGCTGCGCACCGTCCACTGGATCGATGACAACTTCGGCGCGCTCAGGCTTCCGGCATCTGACTTGGGCGGGTAGGCGGCGCTTGGGCGGGTAAGCGCCGAACTCGGTCCCAGGCGTCGGCGTCTGATGCTCGGCCACCCGTACTAGGCCTGTTCGTCCAATTCGAGGTCGGCGTGCCCGATGTCTAGCTCGACGCGGTCGGCGGCGAAGCGGGTGGTGCCGATCTGCAGCGGGGTGCCGTCGGTGAGGGTGTCCAGGGAACGGGTCACCAGCACGACCGAGCCAGCCGACAAGCCGAGGTCGGCGGCCTCGGCCGCAGTGGCGTGCCGGGCACCGACCGTGGTCGCGGCGCGTACGTAATCGTCAATCCCGATGGCCCGCAGTGCGGCCGTTATCGACCCGGTCGCACCGAAGCGCTCGGCCAGCCCGGGCACCCGGTCGGCAGCGAACCAGTGGGTCGCGCGCGAGAGCGGGCGCTCGTCGACGGCAGAAACGGTCTCGAGCCGCAGGCCCGGACCGTCGCTCAGGAGGAGCCGCTCGGCGATTTCGGCGGGCGCGGGCTCGATCGCGGACTCGAGCAGCCGGCCCGTGGCGCGACCGCGACGGCCCAGGCTGTCGCTGAGGCGGGTGCGCGCGCCGATGCGGTGCACCAGCACCGTGTGCTCGGCGACGAACGTCCCGCTGCCGCGGCGGGAGACGACGAGGTGCTCGGCGGCTAGCGCGGCGACGGCCTGGCGCACGGTGTTGCGGTGCACACCGAAACGCTCGGCCAGCTCACCCTCGGGGGGCAGCTTGGCACCAGGCAGCCGCTCGCCGCCAACGATCTCGCGGCGCAGCTCGTCGGCGATCAGCCGCCAGGCGGAGTATCCGCTTGGCGGCCTGCTCCGCGTCATCATCCCGGCACTCTACCGCCCTCCTCCGCCGCGTTCTCCGGACGTTCATCTAGTGCTGCCCGGATCGCCGCCCACGAGGTCTGGCGTCATCGGCCAATGCCAATGTAGCGTTAAGTTGTCTAGATCATTGGACAACTTAACGGAGGATGCGGTGACGTCACAGACGCTCCCGGCCGAGGCAGCCGGCGACGCCGTCGCCGCCAGCGAGGGCGTCGCCGCCCGGCAGCGGTGGATGCGCACGCTGGCGGCGGCCGACCCGGATACCCTGGCCGCGGCCTGGCTCGGCTGGCAGCCCAAACCGGCCGTGCAGGCGATCCGCGGCCCCGAGGCGGGCCTCGTCATGGTGCGGGCACGCATCGGCGGCGGCGGGGAGCGCTTCAACCTCGGCGAGGCCACGGTCACCCGCGCCACCGTGCGGCTGCACGGCCAGCCGCTGGCGGCCGACGCCGTGGGCACCTGCTACGTGCTCGGCACCGACCTCGAGCATGCCCGGCTCGCGGCCATCTTTGACGGCCTGCTGGCCGATGGGGGGCTCCGCGAGCGGGTGCTGGCCGAGGTCATCGCGCCGCTCGAGGAGACAGCGGCCGAGCGTGACCGGATCCGCGGCACCGAGGCGCGCAGCACCGTGGTGGACTTCTTCTCCGTCGCCCGGGAGCACGAATGACCACCCCGGCGGAAGCGCCGGGAGTGGCGGACACCGCGGAAGTGACAGACACCGCCGAAGTGACAGACACCGCCGAAGTGACAGACACCACGCGCGCGTTCCCCTCCCCCGGCTTCGCCGACCCCGCCCGCGATGCGCAGCGCGCCTTCCGCGCCGTACTCGACGCGCTCTCCCACCCGACGCGCCGCTACCCGCTGGCCGGGCCCGCCGAGCCGCCCGCCGCGCTCGGCCGCGGTCTCGCCGCCATCGCGCTGGCCCTGCTCGATGAGGACTGCACCGTCTGGCTGGGGGGTGGGCTCGAACGCGACGCGGAGGCCGCCTCCTGGCTTGCCTTCCACACCGGCGTGGGCCGAACCGGCAGCGCGGCCGCCGGCTTCGTCATCGCCGACCCGGGCACGCTGCCGCCGCTGGACTCCCTGGCCGTTGGCACCGATGAGGCGCCCCACCGGTCCGCCACCGTCGTGCTCGACGTCCGCGGCTGTGCTGGGACGGCCCGCTTCGGCGCACGGGGACCTGGTATCGCCGGAGCCGCCTCGCTCGCCGCGCCGTGGGCACCGGAAGGCTTCATCGACGCGTGGCGCCGCAACACCGGCCTGTTCCCGCGCGGTGTCGACCTGCTGCTGGTGGACGCCGACTCGGTCACCGCCCTGCCGCGAACCACCCGGCTGAACGCCGCTGACGTGCGGGCCGCGGGTCGTGAAACCGTGGACCAAGAGGCCGCCGGCGACGAACAGGAGGGGTGAGCGAATGTACGTGGCGGTCAAGGGCGGCGAGCGTGCCATCGCCAACGCGCACGCCCTGCTGGCCAAGCAGGGGCGCGGCGACACGCGCCTGCCGCGCATCGAGCAGGACGCCGTCGCCGCCCAGCTCGGCGTCCTGGTCGCGCGGGTGATGACCGAGGGGTCGCTGTACGACCCGGAGCTGGCCGCGCGGGCTATCCTGCAGGCGCAAGGCGACGTGCTCGAGGCCATCACGCTGGTCCGCTCCTACCGCACCACGCTGCCGCGGTTCGGCTACACGCTGCCGGTGGACACGGCCGGGCTGCCACCGCAGCGCCGCATCTCCGCGACGTTCAGGGACCTGCCAGGCGGCCAGCAGCTGGGCGCCACCTTCGACTACACGCACCGGCTGTTCGCCGACCGCGACGCCGGGGGTCCGCAAACCGATGAGCAGGCCGGACAGCAGGCCGGGCAGCAGGCGGAGATGCCGCGCGTGATCAGCTTGCTTGGCGCCGGGGCGCTGGTCGAACCGGACGACGCGGGCGACACCGACGACCCGGAGCCCGCTGACCTCACCCGGGAGCCCAACGTGTTCCCGATGAGCCGGGCCGGGCGGCTGCAGGCGCTCGCCCGCGCCGACGAGGGGTTCTTGCTTGGTCTTGGCTATTCCACCCAGCGCGGCTTCGGGAGCACCCACCCGTTCGCCGGGGAGATCCGCGTCGGCGAGGTGGAGGTCGAGTTCGAGGCGCCCGAGCTCGGCTTCCCCGTCTGCCTCGGCCGCATCGAGCTCACCGAGTGCCAGATGATCAACCAGTTCACCGGCAACGCCGGCACCCCGGCCCAGTTCACCCGCGGCTACGGCCTGGTCTTCGGCCGCGGTGAGCGCAAGGCGATGTCGATGTCGCTGGTCGACCGGGCGCTGCGGGCGGACGAGCTCGGGGAGCGCATCGTCGCCCCCGCCCAGGACGAGGAGTTTGTCATCAGCCACAGCGACAGCGTCCAGGCGGCCGGCTTCGTGGAGCATCTGAAGCTGCCGCACTACGTCGACTTCCAGGCCGAGCTTGGACTCGTGCGACGCCTGAACGCGGAGGCGCGCGCATGAACGGCGGGCTGACCGACTACAACGTCGGCTACCTGGACGAGCAGACCAAGCGGATGATCCGCCGGGCGTTGCTCAAGGCCGTCGCCATCCCCGGCTTCCAGGTCCCGTTCGCCTCGCGCGAGGTGCCCATGCCGCGTGGCTGGGGCACCGGCGGCGTGCAGGTGACCGCCGCCATCATCGGGCAGGACGACGTGCTCAAGGTCATCGACCAGGGGGCCGACGACACCACCAACGCAGTGTCGATCCGGTCGTTCTTCGCCGCCGTCACCGGGGTGCGGACCACGACGCGCACCGACGAGGCGACCATCATCCAGACCCGCCATCGCATCCCGGAGACGCCGCTGGCGGACGGCCAGACGATCGTCTACCAGGTGCCGGTCCCCGATCCGCTGCGGTTCCTCGAGCCACGGGAGACCGAGACCCGGCGGCTGCACGCGCTCGGCGACTACGGGCTCATGTACGTCAAGCTGTACGAGGACATCGCCAAATACGGCCACGTCGCGACCACCTATGACTACCCGGTCATGGTCGCGGGCCGCTACCTGATGTCCCCCTCCCCCATCCCCAGCTTCGACAACCCGAAGATGCACCAAAATCCCGCCCTGCAGCTGTTCGGCGCCGGGCGGGAGAAGCGCATCTACGCCGTGCCGCCCTACACCGACGTCGAGAGCCTCGGCTTCGAGGACCATCCCTTCGAACCCCAGCGCTTCGACCGGCCCTGCGCGATCTGCGGCTCCGCGGGCGTCTATCTGGATGAGGTCATCGTTGACGACAAGGGAGGTGCGATGTTCGTCTGCTCCGACACCGACCATTGCGGACGCGCGCAGGCGGCCGCGGACGCCGTCAAGGACAAGAAGGTACGCGCGTGATCGGCGAGCAGCCCCTCCTGGAGGTGCGTGGTGCTGGGCACCGCTACGGTCACCGGTATGGCTGCCGTGACGTGGACTTCGACTTGTGGCCCGGCGAGGTGCTGGCGGTGGTCGGCGAGTCCGGTTCGGGCAAGACGACCTTGCTCGGCGCGGTCTCGCAGCGTCTGGCCCTGACCGAGGGAACCGTCCGCTACCGCCGCGCGGACGCCGATGGCGCGGCGGTGGACCTGGCCGCGCTCAGCGAGAGCGCGGTGCGCCGGCTGTGGCGCACCGAGTGGGGCTTCGTCCACCAGGATCCGGCCGACGGACTGCGCATGCACGTGAGCGCGGGCGGCAACGTGGGCGAGCCGCTGATGGCGACCGGCTGGCGCCACTACGGCCGCATCCGCGCCGCCGCCGGAGAGTGGCTGCGGCGGGTGGAGATCCCGGCCGACCGCATCGACGACACCCCCGCCACCTTCTCCGGCGGCATGCGGCAGCGCCTGCAGATCGCCCGCAACCTGGTGGTGTCGCCCCGGCTGGTGTTCATGGACGAGCCCACCAGCGGGCTCGATGTGTCGGTGCAGGCGCGGCTGCTCGACCTGATCCGCTCGCTGGTCGCCGAGCTCGGCCTGGCCGTGATCATCGTCACCCATGACCTGGCGGTGGCGCGCCTCATCTCGCACCGCACGCTGGTGATGAAGGAGGGCCGCGTCATCGAGTCGGGCCTCACCGACCGGGTGCTCGACGACCCGCAAGCCCCTTACACCCAGCTCCTCGTCTCCTCGATCCTGCAAGGATGATCCGGCCGTGACCCTGCCGACCCCGCCGAGCCCGACGACACCGATGACATCGAACACGCCGACCACGCCGACCCGCCGTCTCCGGCGTCGATAAGACCTTCACCATGCACCTGCAGGGCGGCCAGCGCCTGGCCGTACTGCACGGGCTCACCTTCGAGGTGCGGGCCGGCGAGTGCGTCGCGCTCGGCGGCGTCTCGGGCGCGGGCAAGAGCTCGGTACTCAAGATGGTCTACGGCAACTACGCCGCCGACCGTGGCAGCATCGTGCTGCGCACCCCGGGCGGCCGTCCCCCCGCGAGCCAAAGGGCGCTCCCCTGTCCTCGGACTGAGGAGGGAGGGAGCGAAGCGACCGAGCGACGAGGGAGAGGGCAGGGGCTAGAAGCGCCCGGCGGCGAGCGGGAAAGCACAGCGCCCGGCGGCGAGCGGGAAAACACAGCTATCGACATCGCCGCCGCCGACCCGCGCCAAGTGCTCGCCGCCCGCCGGGGCGCGATGGGCTACGTCAGCCAGTTCCTGCGCTGCGTGCCCCGTGTCCCCGCCCTGCAGGTGGTCGCCGAGCCGCTGGCCGAGCGCGGCGTGCCCGCGGCGGAGGCGCGGGAGCGGGCGGCGCGGCTGCTGACCCGGCTCGGCATCCCCGAGCGCCTCTGGGCGCTGCCGCCCGCCACCTTCTCCGGCGGTGAGCAGCAGCGGGTGAACATCGCCCGCGGATTCGTCACCGAGCTGCCACTGCTGCTGCTTGACGAGCCGACCGCCGCGCTCGACGCGCGCAACCGCGACGTCGTCGTCGAGCTGATCCGCGAGAAACGCGCCGGTGGCACCGCCCTGCTCGGAATTTTCCACGACGCGGTGGTGCGCGACGCCGTGGCCGACCGCGTGGTGGAAATCGAGCTGTTCAGGCCGGCTGCCGGGGCCGCCGCATGACCGGGCGGTTCGCGATCTACGCGGCGCCTGGCAGCGGGCCGGCCGATGCCGCCGGCGCGCTGCTGCGCGAGACCGCGGAGCGGTGGCTCGGCCGCGGCGTCACCGGAGACCCGGTCACGCCGGGTGTCCCCGACGGCTGGACGCGCGGGGCGGTCGACGCGATGACCGTGAGCGCGCGCCGCTACGGCTTCCACGGCACCCTGAAGGCGCCGTTCAGCCTGGCCGCGGGGCGTACGCCGGAGGAACTCGACGCCGCCCTGACGCGGTTCGCGGCGGGCCGCGAACGCGTGCTGGTGCCGCGGCTGCGCATCGCGCGCCTGGGCGGTTTCTTCGCGCTGATCCCGGGCGCACAGGCGGCGGAGCTCTACGCGCTGGCCGACGAGGTGGTGACCGGTTTCGACGGCTTTCGCGCGCCGCCGACCGAGGCCGAAATCGCCCGCCGCCGACCGGAGTCCCTCACCCCCCGGCAACGCGAGCTGCTCAAGGCGTGGGGCTACCCGTACGTGCTCGACGAATTCCGCTTCCACCTGACCGTCACCGACAGCATCCCGCAGGCGCAGCGGTCCGCGGTCGAGGCCATCCTGACCGACTGGTTCGCCGCGTCGCTCGGGGCGACCGTGCCGGTCGACGCGCTTACCCTGTTCACCGAGGCCGAGCCCGGTGCCCCGTTCACGCTGCGGTCGGTGCACCCGCTGCGGCCGACCTCCTCGTCCCCGAGTGCCGAGACATCCCTGCGTGCCGACAGATCGCCGCGTGCCGAGAGCACGGCAGACAGCGAAGGAGCACGATGAAGCGCGAAACGATCCTCAGCAACGCCCGCATCATCGGCCAGCAGGAGATCCCGCTCGGCTCGGTGCTGATCCGCGATGGCCTGATCGCCGATGTCAGCTCCGGCGTGAGCACCGCCGGCCAGGACCTCGGCGGCGACTACCTGCTGCCCGGCGTGGTCGAGCTGCACACCGACCACCTCGAGTACCACATCGCCCCGCGGCCGAGCGTGCAGTGGGACCCGCTGCCCGCCGTGCTCGCCAGCGACGCGCAGCTGACCGCCTCCGGCGCGACCACCGTGTTCGACGCGGTGCGCATCGGCTCCGGTTTCGGGAAGCGCGACGCCACCATTGAGGCCGCCCGCCACCTGGCGGACTCGATCGAGCTGGCGGCCGACGCTGGCCTGCTGCGCGCCGATCACGCGATCCACGTCCGCTGCGAGGTCGCCGCCAAGGACTGCCTGGACGCGTTCGCCGAGTTCACCGACGACCCGCACGTGCGCCTGGTCTCCGTCATGGACCACACGCCCGGCCAGCGTCAGTACGCCGACCTGGAGGTGTTCAAGCGCTACCACATCGGCCGCGGCCACGTCACCGAGGAAGGGTTCGACGCCTTCGTCACTCCCCTGATCGAGCAATCGGAGCGCTACGCCGGCGCCCACCGCACCGCGATCGCGAAACTCGCGTCCGAGCGCGGCATCACCCTGGCCGCGCACGATGACGCGACCCCCGAGCACGTCGCCGAGTCGGCCGCGCTCGGGGTCCGCATCTCCGAGTTCCCGACCACCGTGCTCGCCGCCGCCGAGGCCGACAAGCACGGCCAGCTCATCGTCATGGGCGCGCCCAACATCGTCCGCGGCGGCAGCCAGTCGGGCAACGTCGCCGCCGCCGAACTGCTCGGGCTCGGGCTGCTGCACATCCTCTCCTCCGACTACGTGCCGTCGAGCCCGCTGCAGGCGGTGTTCCAGCTCGCCGCCGACGGCGCGCTTGACCTCACCGACGGCGTGCGGCTGGTCAGCGGCAACCCGGCCCGGGCGGTCGGGCTGGCCGACCGGGGTGAGATCGCGGTCGGCAAGCGCGCCGACCTGGCGCGGGTGCAGGCGCATGACCTGCCCGCCACCGAGGGCCACCCGCGCGGCCTGCGGGTGCCCGTCGTCCGCGGCGTGTACCGGCAGGGCGAGCGGGTGTCGTGACCGAACCGGACCCGGCCCCCGGCCACCGCGCCGACGCGCTGATCACCAACGACGGATCCCTCGCGGAGGGCGGCGACCAGCTCGTCCGCGTCAGCCGCGCCGCGGCGTGCTGCACCGTCCGGGTTGCCCCGGGCTGATTCGCCCGAACCACTCCTCGTTCAGGAGAAAAAGCCTTTCCTCCCGAACGCACGCGGGTTACACCACCCTGGAATGGCCATCACGCAGCCCTTACTGATGACGACGGCGTTCCTCAGCAGTCCGGCCGCCGTCGGCCAGCGGCGGCGCCGCACGGGACCACCGCTGAGTGGTACGCGTTGTGCACGACGACGATGCAGGCCGGCGGGCTGGCAAGCGCCTTGACCGCGAATCTT
>JBEKEK010000002.1:0-138822 GCA_050013875.1 Trebonia sp.
ATCACCCGGCTGGAACGTCACCCAGCCCAGACCGGGCTGGCATCAGTGGACCACACCACACGGACGGACCTACACCCAAGGACCCATGCGGTATCCGGTCTGAGCGCGCGGATTACCGCTGAGCCGCGGTGGTGCCCACGCGCTGTTCCGCCCAGGCACCCCGGTGTCCCACTACGGCCGATCCCCGGTGTCCCACCACGGCCGATCAGGGTTTGCGGCCGACGGCCCCCCACTGGATGTTCGGGGTGTCTGCTGCGGCTTCACCGGTCACCGGCCGCCACTGATGCTTAGGAACCATGCCTGGCTCAAGCAATTCGAATCCGTCGAAGAAACCGAGGATCTGCTCACGGCTCCGCGGCCACATCCGCTCGCTGGCCTTCTCGTACACCTGCACCGCTCTCGCCAGCGCTTTCTTATCTGGGAAGAACTCGGTGCCAATGTGAGAGACTGCCAGATAACTGCCGGATGCCACCGCGTCGCGCAGGCATCCCACGATCCCCGCCGGGTCGTCGGCGTCCGGCAGGAAGTGCAAGGTCGCGAAGAGCGTAATCGCCACCGGCTTGGTCAAGTCCAGGTGCGCGCGAACGTCTGGGTGCGCGAGCAGTTCTGCGGGGCGTCGCACGTCTGCCCGCACCATGACGCTCAGGTCGCTCACTGCCAGCAGTGCCTGGCCATGGGCAACGACAACAGGGTCGTAGTCCACGTAGGCGACCCGGACGCCAGGACCGACCTCGCGGGCAACCTCGTGCACGGCACCTTGTGTGGGCAGCCCGACGCCAATGTCCAGGAACTGGGTAACGCCGGCCTCGGCCGCCAGAAACCGGACCACCCGGCGCAGGAATCGTCTGTTCTCCTGCACCGCCCGGCGCAGGCCGGGCACCAGCGCGAGAACCTTCTCCGCCGCCTCCCTGTCCGCCGCGAAATTGTCCTTACCGCCTAGGTAATAGTCATACATCCGCGCCACATTCGGCGTCGTGATATCCAGGCGTGGCGGCGTTTTGTGCGTCCCAGTCACGACATCAGCGTATCCACGCCGCGGCTTGACGGCAGAGCCGATGGCGATGGCCGATGGCGATGGCCGATCGCTTATCCCGTTCCATGGCCGCGCAGCGACGCTGTCGCAGGCTGCTAGCGTCGTTGTCGCAGCTGCTAAGGACAGTTGGGCCGCGATGAGGCGGGCGCAGTCCAGGGACTGGGTGTGGCTGGTATCGACCTCTATGTCGTAGACCACGTCTTTGTGGACCGCATCGGCCTGAGACGCGGCCATCCCGGTCGCCCGGTCACCCCGCGCTATCTCCCGGCCGGCGGCGATCACCGGATCGCAGTGGACGCCGACCCACATGACTTTGAGCCCGGCCAGACCAATGCGGGTGCGTTCCTGGGATGCCGCACCGCTCAGGAACACGTCGTCGAAGATGACCCGGGCGCCGGCCCTGGCCATGGCGGCCACGCCTGCCATCCAGGCGGCCTCGACCTCCCGGAAGCCTCCGCTGACGGCGATCTCACCGTGCTGTCCGAAGGAAATGCCAGAATTCGAATCGAGCAGCGACGGTGGCAGCGCATCGACAAGGTCGTCCACGCTGAGCCTGATCCAAGGCTCCGGCAAAATGGCCTGCAGGCACCTTGCGAGCCCGGTTTTCCCGGAACTCGATCCCCCGTTGAGCACAATGACCTGAACCATCTGAATAAGTATGCCGTCAGGAATTCACCCGGTGCGGGCGAGGACACGCTTCCCCGGCGTGACACACGTAA
This sequence comes from Trebonia sp., assembly GCA_050013875.1. Classification (GTDB taxonomy): domain Bacteria; phylum Actinomycetota; class Actinomycetes; order Streptosporangiales; family Streptosporangiaceae; genus Trebonia. Next base: position 1,753 of record JBEKEK010000002.1, read on the forward strand.
GCGCCGCGGTGTCACCGCGTCCCTATGCTCGCTGCCGTGACGGGCATCTCGGACGAGTGGATGGCGTGGACCGACCGGCTGTACCTGCGACTGCTGCGAGCGGAGGATGCTGTTCCGCTACGCGAGGTCACGTCGCCGCCTGGCTGGGTCGGGGCCATGGCCGCGCAGGCGGGGGACCGTACGCTGACTCCCTGGGCGATTGTCCTGCGGAGCGACGGTGCGATCGCCGGGTTCTGCGGGTTCCTCGTGCGGCCGACGAAGGGGACCACGATGGGATACGCCGTCGTGCGCGAGTACCGGGGCCGCGGACTGGCGACGGAAGCCGCCACGGCAGTCCTTGATTGGGCCGATCGTCACGATGTTGACTTCTACTCGAGCGTCAGGCCCCCGAACCCGGCGTCGGTGCGCGTGCTCGAAAAGATCGGAATGCGTCTGGTCGACTCGTATCGGGACGAAGACGGCCAGCGCGACATCTATCGGCGTTAGCCATGCCATACCAGGCCAGGCCAGGCCAGGCCAGGCCAGGCCAGGCCAGGTCAGGTCAGGCAGCGGGCGGTGCGGCCGCTACTCATCTCCGCCGGCTGGCACCGCCGCCATCGCGCTCCACAGCGCTGGTGGCTGCGCGCGCTGATCGGGAGATCGCGAGTGAATTCTTAAGCGCGGTCATCTCCCGTCTCACACCACTCCCGCTTGTCGTCTGGCGCCACAAGGGTGAGCAGACCAGACGATCTTCCTCGAACAGAATGTCGGTACATCCGGTTAGAGTGACCCTAGAAGTCGCTCATATGTGGGAGGTAGTGGTATGTGCTGGGTATGCGATCACCCCGGGTCCACCGGGCAGGACTACCTTGAGTACCTGCGCGGCCTGCTCGAACAGCATTGCTGGATCGCGATCGGCGTGCGGGGGGACCGGCACCGGGCGCCTTACTCTTATACGGTCGGCCTGACCAATCACGGCAAACCCGAGCTCGTCGTGACCGGGCTGCCGCAGCGGCGCGCCTCCGACCTCCTCAACGATGTCGCCGCCCACGTGATGCACGCGGACGCGCCAGCGCCGGGAGAGCGGATCCCGCTGACAGGCGGGCCTGCGATCGAGATCGTCCGCGTCGCCGAGCCATCGGTGCACCTCGGCGTGGCCGCCGAGCTCGCCGGTCCGGAGCTCACGGCGATCCAGCTCGTCTACGCCGACGACCGCGGGCACTGGCCGTGGGACCGCGGGTTCCGTGGCGGGCGCGGCGGCCAGCCGGTCCTCGGGGCACGGGCCGCCCCGTGGGGCATAGCCTGATATTTCCTTAATTCGGGTAGCAGTTCGGCCAAAGAAACATTTAGGGAATAGTTCCAGCGGGGAAAACGGCGGGACCGGCCATTGCGCGCCTAATGTAGAAGCGACTATGAGCGAGCCGCACGAGCAGGCCGGCCACTTGCTGTCCGTCTTCAGGAACTGGCACGAGGCGGACCAGCGAGCCGACGCCGACCGCCTGCATGGGCGGCCGCGTCGGCGTCGGCGGGGCCGCGCGTGGCGGTTCGGACGGTGGCTGCTGCTGGCGGTGTTCGTGGTTGGCGCCGCGGGAACGGCGGCGAGCTTTGGCTACAACCTGGCCACCGATGGGCCGGTGCCCCGTCCGGCTGGCCTGCTCATGGCCAGCGGCGAGGGCTTCGGCACCCGCTACCTGGAGTGGGGCTCGTCGGGAACGCCCGTCGTCTTGGTGCCCGGCGCGTTCGAGACCGCCGACACGTTCTCCGCGCTCGGCCCCGTACTTGCCGCTCATCATCGAGTCTTCGCGATTGACCTGACCGGCACCGGCTACAGTACGCCGAGCCCGCCGTACAACGCGTCGCACCTGGCTGCCCAGGTGCTCGCGTTCCTTCGGGTGAAGGGCCTGACCGGAGCCAGCGCGCCCGTGCTGATCGGGCATTCAAGCGGCGCGGCGGTCGTCGGGCTGGCCGCGCTGCGGGGATCCAGCTTCGTGCGCGGCGTCGTCTTCCTCGACGGCGACGCGACGCCGCTTGGCGCGCCTGGCTTCCTCGGCTGGCTGCTCGTCGATCCCTACCGGACGACGATCCTGCGGCTCGCGCTGAGCCAGGACTCGCTGATCAGGCGGCTTTACAGCTCGCAGTGCGGGCCGGCCTGTCCCCCGCTGAGCGCGGCGGGCGTGGAGACGTGGCGGCTGCCACTGCAACAGCCCGGGTTCGAGTCCCAGCTCACCTATACGCTGCGGCATGGGATCCCCGCCATGACGGCGGCTCAGTTCAGCGAACTGCGGGCCGTCTCGGTACCCAAACGGGTGATCTTCGGCATCGACGACCCGCAAATGTCCCACGCCGACGCGGACACGACCGCGAAGCTGATCGGCGCCCCGCCGCCGGTCTATGTACCGGGTCGGCACCTGACCATGATCTCCTCGCCGCGGCAAGTGGCGGCCGCCGTGCAGGCCTTCATCGGGTCGGCTTAGCGCCAGGGGGCCTCGGCCAGGGGCAGGGGCATGGGCATGGGTAGGGCCAGGGGCAGGGGCATGGGCATGGGTAGGGCCAGGGGCAGGGACATGGGCATGGGTAGGGCCAGGGGCAGGGACATGGGCATGGGTAGGGCCAGGGGCAGGGACAGGGACAGGGACAGGGACAGGGACAGGGACAGAACGAGCATCATCAGGATGCTCACGACGGCGGCGTTTCGTAGGCTTCAGGCATGGCGCAGACGCATCGCCTCAGCCGGCCAGACGCACGCCGGATCGCGGTCCGGGCACAGTTCCTGGCCGGGGATCGGCCCGCCGACCTGCTCACGCTGGTCAGACGGCTCACGACGCTCCAGCTCGACCCGGTCAGCGCCATCGCACCGAGCGCCGACCTGGTCGCCTGGTCCAAGCTCGGGTCGTCTTACCGGCCCGAGCACCTGCTGGACGCGCTCGCCGACCGGCGCCTGATCGAGCTGCGCGCGTTCTTGCGACCCGCCGAGGACATCGCCCTCTACCGCGCGGCCATGGCCGCCTGGGCGGGGAACCGCAGGCTCGTCAGCGCGGGCATCCTCCAGCGCGACTGGGTCGCGGCCAACGACCGGTGCCGCCGCGACATCCTCGACCGGCTCCGGGCGGAAGGACCGCTCCCGTCCCGGGCGTTCCCCGACACCTGCGACCTGCCGTGGGAGTCGACCGGCTGGACCAACAACAAGAACGTCATCAAGCTGCTCGACTTCATGGTGGCGCGCGGCGAGGTCGCGGTGGCCGGGCGGAAGGGCCGCGATCGGCTCTGGGACCTGGCCGGACGGGTGTATCCGGACGACCCGGTCATCCCGGCCGCCGAGGCAGAGTGGGAATTGGAGCGCCGACGGCTAGCTGCCCTCGGCATCGCCCGGCTGACCGGTCCGACCCAGTTCGGTGTCGGCCACCCGGTCGGTGAGCCCGCCGTAGTCGAGGGCATCCGCGGTGAATGGCGGGTCGACCCGGCCTACCTCGACGGGGCTTCCGGGGTGCCCCAGTCGTTCGCCACCCGGGCAGCGCTGCTGTCCCCGTTCGACTGGCTGGTGTATGACCGGGTCCGCGCGGTGGACCTCTTCGGGTTCGAGTACCTGCTTGAGATGTACAAGCCGGCCGCCAAACGGCGCTGGGGGTACTACGCGCTGCCGATCCTCTGCGGCGACCAGCTGGCCGGCAAGCTCGACGCCACCGCCGACCGCAAGGCCGGCCTGTTCACCGTTAACGCCATCCACCAGGACATCCCGTTTACCGCGGACATGGCCGACGCGATCGACGCCGAGATCGCCAGCCTCGCCGCCTGGCTCAACCTCGACCTCGCCAAGCGCGGCTTATCGTAGGCTCCTGCTATGGCGCAGGTGCATCGCCTCAGTCGGCAGGACGCGCGGCGGATCGCGGTCCGGGCACAGCTGCTGACCGGGGAACGGCCGACCGATCTGCTGACGGTCGTCAGCAGGCTCACGTTTCTCCAGCTCGACCCGGTCAGCGCCATCGCGCCAAGCGCCGATCTGGTCGCCTGGACGCGGCTCGGCTCCTCGTACGAGCCCAAGCTCTTGCAGTCCGCCCTGGCGGACCGGCACCTGATAGAGCTGCGGGCTTATCTGCGGCCTGCCGCAGACCTCGCGCTCTACCGCGCTGAGATGGCCGCCTGGCCGGGGGCCGGCGAGCTTAGGGACTGGCAGGTCCAGTTCCGGAACTGGGTCACGGCCAACGACCGGTGCCGCCGCGACATCCTCGACCGGCTCCGCACGGAAGGGCCGCTCCCGTCCCGGGCGTTCCCCGACACCTGCGAAAAGCCCTGGGAGTCAACCGGCTGGACCGGCAACAAGAACGTCGTGCGGCTGCTCGACTTCATGGTGGCCCGCGGCGAGGTCGCGGTCGCCGGGCGGAAGGGCCGCGAGCGGCTCTGGGACCTGGCCGAGCGGGTGTACCCCGACCACCCGGTCATCCCGGCCGCCGAGGCCCAGCGGGAGCGGGACCGCAGGCGGCTGCAAGCCCTTGGCATCGCCCGGCGAACCGGACCGGAAGTGCTGATTGAGCCCGCCGTGGTCGGCGACGCTGGCGAGCCCGCCGTGGTCGAGGGCGTCCGCGGCGAGTGGCGGGTCGACCCCGCCCAGATAGAAGGGCTGTCGGAGCCATTCGTGCCGCGGGCGGCGCTGCTGTCCCCGTTCGACCGGCTCGCGCACAACCGAGCCCGCGCGACGGAGCTCTTCGGGTTCGAGTACCTGCTTGAGATGTACAAGCCGGCCGCCAGCCGGCGGTGGGGGTACTACGCGCTGCCGATCCTCTACGGCGACCAGCTGGCCGGCAAGCTCGACGCCACCGCCGACCGCAAGGCCGGCCTGTTCACGGTCAACGCCGTTCACCAGGACGTCCCCTTCACGGCGGACATGGCCGACGCGATCGACGCCGAGATCGCCAGCCTCGCCGCCTGGCTCAACCTCGACCTCGCCAGGCGCGGCTAGGCTTCAGAAGCCAATCGAGAGCGAACCGGTCTGCAGCGCTCCCGCGGTCGCGAGCGGTTGGTCCGTCGTCACGTCGGTCATCGTGATGGGGGTGATCCCGCTCAGCAGGTTCGCCAGGTCCAGCAGGATCTCGCTCGACGTCGTCGGGGTGAAGCACTTCGGGAGAACGCCGAATATGTTGCCGCAGAGCTGCGTGGCATAGAGCGTCAGGCCGTTGCTGAAGCCGAGCGTCGGGCTGTCGGTGTCCGTCGTCAGCCCGCCCTGGGTCACCGCTACGGTGACGCCGCCCGACAGGGCGGCCGAGCTCGCCGTGAACTCGAGCATCTGCTCGGACCCGCCGCCGGAGACGGGCATGGTAACGATCCCCTGGTACTTAAAATCCGTCATCGTGGCGGACCCGGCGGAGAGCACCGACGCGGCGGCGGAAGCGGTCAGGCCCGACGGCGCCGCGGCGTCCTTCCGTGCCGCCTTGCTCACCTTCGAGCCGGCCGGCTTGCCGCTGGCGGAAGGGGAAGCGCTCGCTGACGCCGACGGAGTCGGCGCCAGCCCGGAGCTGGCAGTCCCTGACGGACTGGCCGACGGGGTCACGGAGGGGCTCGCCGACGCCGACGGCGGGGACGAGGGCGTCGCGGACGGAGCGAGGCTCGGGGTCGTGGGAGTCGGAGTCGGGCTCGGAGTCGTGGGAGCCGGGCTCGCCGACGGCGACGAAGATGGCGAGGGCAGGCAAAGGATGCCAAGAATGCAGTTCCCGCCGTTCTGCGGAGCCGCGACCGCCTTGGCCGCTCCGCCGGTGCCAAGCAGCCCGGCCACTAGCACCGCGGGCATCGCCGCGACCGCCAGCATCCGGTGCCCGGACGCGTCGCCGGCACGAAGTCCGTTGCCCTCCCCTACCGGAACGGCTTCTTCCTGCTCCGGGCCTTCCCATTCCGCGGCGGGGCCTGCCGATTCCGCACCCGGGCCTGCCGAATCCGCACCCGGGCCTTGCGATTCCGCGCCGGTGCCGGAGACCAGGTAAAGGCCCGAGGCGACGACGGACTCCGGGTCCGCCGGAACCCAGGCGAAGGCAAGGGCCCCGCCGATGATGGCGAGCAGCATGCCGAGGAGGAACCCGCCGAGATTGGACGCCGGGAACGAGATGATGCCGAGCACGATCCCGGCGATGCCGTAGAACACGCGGTGCGCCGGGTTGACCCACGCGGTGATGCCTGCCGCGATCAGCAGTACGCCGATCAGCACACCGAACACGCCGCCGATGCCGATATAAATGACCAGCTTGATCGCGCCGTGCACGAACACGCCGGTGAGCGGCAGTGCCAGCAGCTCCAGGCCGCCCAGGACCAGCAGCAGGCCGCCCCAGAACGGACGGCTGCGCCGCCAGGCGCGGAAGGCGGGCCGCGGCGATCGCCCCTGGCGGGCGGTCAGCGATCGGCGCCGACCGGGGCTCACAGGCGATTCCCGTTCCGGCGGCGCGGGCTCCGTTGGCGCTGAGGAGGAGTCCGCGTCCGCCTCTCGGGCGGAACCCGCGTCGTCAGTCGTCATGCTCTCAGCAGCTCCCGCCGAAGCCGAGGGAGAGGTCCGGCAGGGTAAACGTGCCGGCCGTGGTCAGCCAGGTGTCCTGGTTCAGGTTGTCGATGGTGACCGAATCGGCCTGCTCGCCAAAGGTGCCCGGGGTCCCGGTCGTACCCGGGTCTTCAGTGAGCGTTCCCGCGTCCACGCCGATGCTGATGTTGTTAAACGTCGCCACGCTGCCGGTCTGGCCGCTCGCGTCGACGATCATGTTGCTCGCGCTAGCCGGAGTGCCGCCGGTGCCCGCCGTGAGCCGCAGCGTGACCGGGCCGATCGTCACGCTCTGGCATAGGTCGGTCAGCTTGGCGGAGTTGATGGCGGAAACGATGACCGGCTGCGGCCCCTTGGCGTTGCTGACCTCGCCGCCGAACTGCTCGAACCCGGTGCCGGTGAGCTGGCTGGCAGTGACCGTGTACTCCTCGCCGGAGACGGAGATGCTGGAGGCGATGGCCCCCTCGGCGGTCAGCCCGACAAGGACGCCCGCGACCGCGACGGCCGGCACGGCGACGATGGCGAACCGCCGCCACCTGACCTTGCCCGGTGTGTGAAACCTGCTCGTTCTGTTCTCGGCCGACATGGCCCTCCCTCGGGTTCCCTCTGTGCAGGCGTCCGTGGCGGGATCGGCCAGCCGGCACCAGTGACGGAAAATGTCCCAGTGTGAGGTAACCCACACTGCTTCGCAAGCCGGAAAGTTACTCGCCAGTAGAGTTGGGCGTCAAGTGATCTTGCGAGATCGATTTCAACATTTTTCACGACAGCCACAGCACAACCACACCTCGAGGCCGGGCGAGCGGGACCGTGCTAGCCGTACCTCTGCTCCGGGTGGCGGCACGGTGGACGTGCCGCGGCCGCGCCGCGAGTATCGAAGCATGGTCTCAACCCAGCGGCCAGGTCAGGACTTCCGGCCCGGCGTGATGGCGCCCGGGGCTCCCAGGGCGCCCAGGACGCCCCGGCCCCGGGGATCGTTTCGGCTCGCCGTGCGGCAGTCGCTGCGCGAGCCGTTCACCCGGCGCAACTGGCGGGAGTGCCTTTACGCGGGCGTTAGCCTGCTCGTCGCGATCCCGCTGTTCGTGTTCACCGCCATCGCCGTCACCGTCGGCCTGGCGGTCTCGGTCAGTTTCGCCGGGCTGCCGTTGCTGGCCACCGCCCTGCGCGCGTTCCGGCGGCTTGGCGCGTTCTGCCGCCGCCTGGCCGGACGGCCGCCGTGGCCGCGGATCGAGCAGCCGCCGCCACCGCCGCCGCGCCCGCAACCGGGCGTCCTGGGCTGGCTCCGGTCGAGCCTGACCGACCCGGTTAGCTGGCGGGCGTGCGCTTACCTGCTGCTCAAGCTCCCGATCGCGCTGCTCGGCCAGATCGGCGTGATCTACATCGTGGCGTGGGGGGTGGGGTACACGGCGTTCCCGCTCTGGTGGGAGCTGATTCACCAGCTCGCCGCCCATGGCGACGCGGTCCAGGTACCCGGCTGGCTGACGTGGTGGAAGCCCGACCCGGTGCTCGCCGCCCAGGCGATACACCCCTTCGCCTGGTCCTTCGCGCTGATACCGGCCGGGATCGCGGCCTTGGCCTGGTCCCCATCCATAGTCCGCGGGTCCAACGACCTGGACCGGAAACTGGCCGCCAGGCTGCTCGGCCCGCCGCTGACCCAGCGGGTGCGTGACCTGGAAGAAACGCGGGCGAGCGCCGTGGATGACTCGGCCGCGCGGCTGCGCCGGATCGAGCGGGATCTGCACGACGGCGCGCAGGCGCAGATGGTCGCGGTGGCGATGAAGCTGGGGCTGGCGCGGGAGAAGCTCGACAGCGCGATCAGCCGAACGTCGGAAGCGGCGTGGGAAGGAGCGCCGGAAGGCGCCGAAGGGGTTCAGGGGGTTCAGGGGGTTCAGGGGGTTCAGGGGGTTCAGGGGGTTCAGGGGGTTCAGGGGGTTCAGGGAGTTCAAGGGGTTCAAGGGGTTCAGGGGGTTCAAGGGGCTGGAACAGTCGTGGGCCGGACGGCCGACATCGACCTCGCGCGGGTGCTTGAGCTGGTCGAGGCCGCCCACCGCGGCGCCAAAGAGGCCATCAGCGAGCTGCGCGACCTAGCCCGGGGCATCCATCCGCCGGTCCTCGACCACGGCCTCGGCACCGCGCTCGCGACCCTGGCCGCGCGCAGCGGCCTTCCGGTCGAGGTGATCACCGACCTGCCGGAGCGCCCGTCGGCCGCGATCGAGACCATCGCCTACTTCTGCGCGGCCGAACTGCTCGCCAACGTTGCCAAGCACAGCGGCGCCCGGCATGCCACGCTGGAGGCCGTGCACGTGCCCGGGCTGCTGCGGCTGCGCGTCATCGACGACGGCAGCGGCGGCGCCCGGGTCGAGCCCGGCGGCGGGCTGGCCGGGCTCGCCGAACGGCTGCGCACGGTGGACGCCGCGATGGAGATCAGCAGCCCGCGCGGCGGTCCGTCGGTGGTCACCGTCGAGTTGCCGTCGCACGCCTGAGCAAGCAGGCAGGTATGCCTGACCAAGCAGGTAAGAGCGGGTAAGGGAGCACGCCGATGCGAGTCGTCATCGCCGAAGACTCCGCCGTGGTCCGGGCGGGCCTGGCGGAGATCCTGGCCGACCGGGGGCACGACGTGGTCGCCGCGGTCGGGAACGGCGAGGCGCTGCTTGCCGCCGTCGCCGAGCACCACCCGGACGTCACCGTGGTGGACGTGCGGATGCCACCCGGCTACACCGACGAGGGGCTGCGCGCCGCGATCGAGATCCGCCGCCACCACCCGGCGACCGGGGTGCTGGTGTTCTCGCAGTACATCGAGACCCGCTACGCCGCCGACCTGCTCGGGGCGACGTCCGGCGCCAGCGCGGGCGGGCCGCACCGGCGCACGGCCGGCGTCGGTTACCTGCTCAAGGACCGGGTGGCCGACGTCGGCGAGTTCGTGGAGGCGCTCAGCCGGGTGGCGGCAGGCGGCACCGCGCTTGACCCCGAGGTGGTTTCCCAGCTGCTGGCCGCGAGCCGGCGCGGCGATGCGCTGGGCGATCTCACCCACCGCGAGCGGGAGGTGCTCGCGCTGATGGCAGAAGGCCGCTCCAACAGCGCCATCGCCGGCCTTCTGGTGGTCTCCGAGCGGGCGGTGGAGAAGCACGTCTCGAACATCTTCAGCAAGCTCGGCCTGGCGCCGTCCGATGCCGATCACCGCCGCGTCCTGGCCGTGCTCAGGTACCTGGAAGCCTGACCGGACGACTGGCACCACGCGATCGTTCAAAACCTCGAATTCGCTTTTCTGAACTGCTTTTACTCGTAGTAGCCGTACGCCCGATTCGGGTGGCCGCACGATCGATCCCGAGCTCCCGCGCAGCAAGCATGGAGGTAGTAAGCGACGCATCAGGAAGGCAGGGATCGCGATGAAGCGGCACCCGACAACAGCAGGCCGGAAGCTACGGATCGTCGCGGGGCTCGCGGTCGCGGGCATGACGGCGGCGGGCCTGGCCGCCTGCGGCTCGCCACGGACGGCGAGCGGTACGGCTGTCTCGGTTGTCTCGGCGCCGGGCCAGGTCGCGCAGACCACGCTCGGCGCGGTCGGGTACCGGGAGGTCGGCCGCGGGCAGCCGCTGGTCCTGATCATGGGCTACGCCGGGACGATGGAGACCTGGGACCCGCGGTTGGTGGACACCCTCGCCCGGCATTACCGCGTCGTGATCTTTGACAACGCGGGGATCGGCAGCACCAAGGCGCTGCCGGCGCCGCTCACCATCGACGCCATGGCCAACCAGACCAGCGCGCTCATCCGGGCCCTCGGCCTCGGCCGCCCGGACGTGCTCGGCTGGTCGATGGGCGGCATCATCGCCCAGGCCCTGGCGGTCCTGCACCCGGAACAGGTGCGGCGACTGGTGCTGTGCGCCACCTTCCCCGGCGTTGGCACGGTGGTGCCGCCGCAGTCGGCGATCAACGACCTCACTAACGGCAACGGGCTCAGCGTGCTGTTCCCGGCCAACCAGGCAATGGCGGCCGATGCGTTCGCGGCCGGGACCGAGAGCTATCCGGATGCCGAGCAGGCGTCGGCCGCCGTGATCTCGGCCCAGGGCGATGCCGTGCTCTCGTGGTGGCACGGAGACGACGCGGCCGGGCAGCGGACGCCGGCCATCTCAGTACCGACGCTCGTCGCTGACGGCACCGAGGACCAGCTCGACGCGGAGTCCAATTCGCGTGCCCTCGCCCGGCTCATCCCGGGGGCGAAGCTCGTGCTCTACCCCGACGCCGGGCACGGGTTCCTGTTCCAGGAGGGCACGCCCTTCGCCGTCACGGTCCAGTCATTCCTCTCTGGGCCGGCCCGCCGGCCCAGCACCGGCGCGATCCGGGCGGAGTTCCTGGCCGGAGAGTCGCAGGTCACGGCGGCAGGCAACACCTGGGCGGGCCGGCTCAAGGGGCTGTCGCCGCAATCTGCCTCGTCCGGGATCGGCGCAGTCATGTCCGCGAGCCCGAGCGCAGCCGCGGTCGCGGGGATCGACGAACCATTCGCCGCCGCGCTGACCGACCTCGACTACCGGCTGCTGGCCGCCAATGCCCCCGGAGCTGTCGGGGACGCCATAGCCTCGTTCGTCGCCGCCCACGAGAAGCTCGCGGATGACATCCTCGCGCTGTCCGCACTGAGCGGTCCGGCCGCCAGCACCTGGACGGCGACGATCACTAGCGACTCCCACGCTGCCCAGCGGACGGAGATCACGCTGCGGAAGGCGCTCAACCTCCCCCCTGCGCGCTAAACCCCGTCAGCCGGCCAAACCGGCGACCGCTACGGTTGCCTTATGCCGCCTACCGGTCCGGAACTCCCGCCCGCCTACTACCTGCCCCTCGGCGACGGCCGCTTCGCGGCGACCGAAGCGACGATGAGCCCGTGGGACCAGGCTGCCCAGCATGGCGGCCCGCCCACCGCACTGCTCGCGGCCTGCCTTGACGACGCGTTCGGACGCCCAACGATGCGAGTGGCCCGCATCAGCATGGACTTCCTCGGCCCGGTCCCGCGCGCCGAGGTGCGCGTCCAGACCAGCCTGCTCCGGCCAGGGAAGCGCACCCAGCTGAGCGAGGCGACGCTGTGGGCGGGCGATCGCCCGGTGGCGGTGGCACGAGTCTGGCATCTGGCCACAGCCGCCGCGCCGCCTGCCGCCGCGGACGCGGACGCGGCGAGCCCGCCGGTTCCCGGCGACCTGCCCGAACCCCAGCCGCAGCGGTACTTCGGCGGCGACAGCGACTGGGGCTACGGACGGGCCATTGAGTGGCGGATGGTCTCCGGCGGCTTCACCAGCTCGGCCGGGGCCGGCGACGTGTGGACGCGGGTGCGGATCCCGCTGATCGCCGGGCAGCCGCTGAACGGCCTCGGCCGCTTCGCGGTGGTGGCCGACTCCGCCAACGGACTCAGCGCCCCGCTGAGCTTCAGCGAGTGGCTGTTCATCCCGCCCGGGGTGAGCATGCACCTGCACCGTTACCCGGTCGGTGAATGGGTCCGCCTCACCGCGAAATCGGACCCCGGTATTGACGGCATCGGTCTGACCGAGGGCACGCTGGCGGACGCGGCCGGCCGCTGCGGCACCGTCACCCAGCCGCTGCTTGTCGCCCCGCGCTGAGGCCGCCGGCCGCGGCACAACCGCGGCCGGCGACCGGCGCTATAACTGACGTGATCGCGGAGGAATACCTCGCCCGCCCCCGGGTAGCCGTTGCCACTGTCAGAAACACCCGAACGCACTACCTCGATCGGGAAGTGATAGCTATGGCGGGAATCATGCGGATCCGGCGCAGTCACGGGATCCTCGGCGGGACACTGATTGCCCTGCTCGGAATCTGGGGCGCGCTGGTCCCCTTCGTGGGCCCGTATTTCCATTACGCGTACACGCCGGACAAGGCGTGGACGTACGACCACGGGCGGCTCTTGCTTGAGGTCCTACCGGGGGCCGCCGCGTTCCTCGGCGGCGTCCTGCTGATCTACGCGATGAGCAGGCACCTGGCGCTGTTCGGCGCCCTGCTTGGCATCCTGGCCGGCGCCTGGTTCGCGCTCGGGAACGTGTTCGTCCCGCTGTGGACGAGCAACCCCTCCCCGGCCGGCGTTCCGGCCAGCGCGACCACGTTCATGCGGATCATGGAGCAGATCGGCTTCTTCACCGGGCTCGGCATCGTCTTGGTGCTGCTGTCGGCCGCGGTGGCCGGCCGCATCACCGCCGTTCCCCGCCTGGTGACCGAGCCGCCGGTGATCCCCGCGCAGCCGACGCCGACCGTGGTCGACGCGCAGCCGACGCGGACGAGCTGGTTCCGTCGCCAGCCGACCACGGTGGAGAACGCCGCCGACGCCGACGAAGTCGAGGAGACGCGCGTCACCTCATAACCACCACCCGACCGTCTTAGCGCTTGGGTGAACAGTCGGCCACGGCTCCGCTTTCGAGTGGATCCGTGGCCGGCTGCTGTCTAGTGAGCATTAATGCGGGCGGCCGCGGCCGAGGCTATTCCCGGGATTCCGGGTCAAGCAGGCTAAGCAGCTGCCCCAAAGACTTGCGGTCTTCCGCCGACAACGGCGCGAAAAGATCCTCGGCCGCGCCCCGCCTGGCCTCGCGCATGTCGTCGCGGACGGCACGGCCCTGGTCGGTGAGATGCAACCGGATGGCGCGGCGGTTGCGCGGATCGACCTCGCGGCGGACCAGCCCCGCCTCCTCCAGCGCGTCGATCACGGTGGTGACCGAGCGCGGCACGATGCCGAGGTGCTCGGCCAGTTCGGTCATCCGCAGTGGTTCCTCGCTACGGGTGATGATGCGCAGGGCGCGCTCCTGGCCTGGGGTGAGGCCGAGGGGGGCGAGCCGCTGAGCCTGGGCGCGGCGGAGCCGCCTGATCTGCCGCTGGAGCAGGTCCGCAAGTTGGACCGGGTCTTCGTACTCCATGGCCTCACGGTACCAGGAGTCAGGCTCATACTGAGTAAGGAATTATTGTGAGCTAGACTCTGTTTGAGCTATCATGACAAATGAACTCGACAACCTGGAGACCTTATTGAGTACCGCACAGAACCCCAAGAACCACACGAACCACCCCAAGAACACCGAGAAGAACCCGCGCGTATCGATGCGCCGCATCCTGCGCCTCTTCCGCCCTTACCGCTGGAGCCTGCTTTTCGTCGGCTTCCTCGTCTGCGCTTCCTCGCTCGTCTCGCTGGTCAACCCGTTCCTGATCCGCGCGATCATCGACGTGGCGCTGCCCCAGGGACGGACCGGCCTGCTCGGCCTGCTCGCCCTCGGCATGATCGTGGTGGCGATCGCGAACAGCTCATTCAGCGTCTCGCAGACCTATGTGTCAACCAAGGTCGGCCAGCGGGTCATGCACGACCTGCGCACCGCCGTCTACTCGCACTTGCAGCGCATGTCGCTCGCCTTCTTCACCAAGACGCGGACCGGCGAGGTGCAGTCGCGCATCGCCAACGACATCGGCGGCATGCAGGCCACCGTCACCACGACCGCCACCGCGCTGGTCTCCAACGCGACCACCGTCATCGCCGCGGTCGTCGCGATGGCCGTCCTCGACTGGCGGCTCACCATCGCGTCGCTGGTCATGCTGCCGTTCTTCGTCTGGGTCAGCCGCCGCGTGGGGACCGAGCGCCGCCGCATTACCCGCGACCGGCAGCGCAAGCTTTCCGCAATCACCACGATCGTGCAGGAGTCGCTCTCGGTCAGCGGCATCATGCTCGGCCATACGATGGGCCGCTCCCGCTCGCTCACCGACTCCTTCTCGACCGAGTCCCAGCAGCTCTCCGACCTTGAGATCGCCTCGAACATGGCCGGCCGCTGGCGTCAGTCGACGATCCAGATCGTCATGTCGGCGATGCCCGCGGTCATCTACTGGGTGACCGGGCTGACCGGCCACGGCGGCCAGATGGCCATCTCGATCGGCACCCTGGTCGCCTTCACCACCTTGCAGCAGAGCCTCTTCCGCCCGGCCGTGCAGCTGATGAGCACCGGCGTCGATATCCAAAGCTCGCTCGAGCTGTTCAGCCGCATCTTCGAGTACCTGGACCTCCCCATCGACATCGAGGAGCCTGAGCACCCGACGCCGATGAGCAACGTGCGCGGCGAGCTGCGCCTTGACCACGTCGGCTTCCGCTACGACGGCTCACCGCAGCCGACCCTGCAGGACATCGACGTGACCGTCCCGGCCGGCCACAGCCTCGCCATCGTCGGCGAGACCGGCTCGGGCAAGACCACCCTCAGCTACCTCATACCCCGGCTCTACGACGTGAGCGCCGGCAGCGTGCGGATTGACGGGGTTGACGTAAGGGACATGTCCTTCGACGACCTGGCCGACACGATCGGCGTCGTTTCCCAGGAGACCTACCTCTTCCACTCCTCGGTCGCCGACAACCTGCGGTTCGCCAAGCCCGACGCCACCGACGAGGAGCTGGTCGCGGCGGCGAGGGCCGCCCAGATCCACGACCACCTGGCGGCCCTGCCCGACGGCTACGACACCGTGGTCGGCGAGCGCGGCTACCGGTTCTCCGGTGGCGAGAAGCAGCGCCTGGCCATCGCCCGGGCGGTGCTGCGCAACCCGCCAATCTTGGTGCTCGACGAGGCCACCAGCGCCCTCGACACGCAGACCGAGCAGGCGGTCCAGGAGGCCATCGACACCCTGAGCGCCGGCCGGACCACGATCACGATCGCGCACCGGCTGTCGACCATCCGCGACGCCGACGAGATCCTGGTACTCGACCACGGGCAGATCGTCGAACGCGGCACCCACGACGACCTGCTCGCCCAGGCCGGCTACTACTCGGCCCTCGTCAACCGGGACGCCGACATGGTCGCGGCCGCGTGACGCCTGAGAAAATGTCCCGGAAAGCACCTCAATCGAAAATGTCCAAAGAACTAAGAACTAGTTAACAGCGCCCGGTTACATTGCTGCCATGGAGCAATTGCCCGAGCTGCCGGCCGTTACCGTCAGGCAGCGGCCTCGACGGCCGATCTGGGCCGGGGTCGGCGTCGTGATCATGGTGCTCGGACTGGCCGCCAGCCTCGCCGCGCAGCCGACCATCTCCGGCAAGATCACCGCGGCGGTGTTCTTCGGCCTTTTCATCGCGGTCATCGTCTGGCTCTGGGGGCGGGCGAACCGGTGGCGGGACCGGCTCGAGATCACGCCGGAGGCCATCAGGTTCCGGCACGGCCGCGGCGGCGGCCCGTCCATCATCCTGACTCGGGAACAGGGCACGGACCTGCGGCTAATTCCGTCGCTGCGCGACCACGGGGTCACGGCGGGACCCCGGCTCGCCCTCGTGGGCAGCGGCCAGGCCATCACCATCTACGGCTTCTCCATGAACGCCGTGCGGCGCGGCTGCACGGCGGCCGGCTGGCGGTTCGGTAACGGCACCCCCGAGGAAGCCGCCCGTGACCTGCGTGACCTGCGAGAAGAAGGCCGACTGGCGGAGGCGGCGCAGCTCATCGAGCTGTTCGGCCCCGGTGACCGGCCCGTTGACTCCGATCCAGGCACCTCGCTGAGCGCCCCGGATTAGCCGGCATCGCCTGCTGGCGGCGGCCCGAGCAGGCGGGTCATGTGCAGCGAACCTAGCGATGGCCGCCAGTCGCCCTCGCCGAGGGCCCGCCGGGTCTGCTCCCAGATGGCCGGCCAGATCAGCTTCTCCGCTTCCGCTCTGGTCGGCGCGGGGTCGCTGGACACTTCCAGCCGCGCCGAGGAGCCCCACTTCACGTCGTGCTCGGCGATGCCCGCGTCGAGCAGGTACGTGCCGGTCGGCACCAGCACCCCGTCGCCGGGGGAAGTTCCGGTCCGCCGGCGGTACTCCTCGGCAGTCTCGAACCTGCTCACGAAGGTATAGCCGAGGTGCGCGTCGAGCGTCGATACGTGACCGCGGGTGAGCCGCCACGGCCATCCTCCCGGCCCGGTGAACTTCAGCGTCAGCATGCCGACGAAGCTCTGCTCACCGTCGGCCCAGTCCCACGGCAGGACGGCCCCCGGCATGACAGCCCCTAGCTCCGGCGCGGGCTGGATCCGCTGCCGCCCGGTGAACCTCCATTGCACCCCGAGCTCTGGCGGGTCGGCGGCGGTGTCGAGCTGCCAGATGACTATCTCCGTCACCAGCGGCCCGGCGGCGATCACCCACTTCTTCCTGACCGGGTTCAGCAGCCAGTGCGCGGCGTCAGCGTCCGCCATCGCCGCCAGCGCCGACTCGTCGCCATTGACCGCCGTCACCCAGGCGGCGACCGCCAGCCGCGCCGCCTTGCCCGCCATGACCGTTCCGAACCAGCCGCTGCCGGACTCGGTCATCGTCGCGGCAGCGGCGGGGTAGGCGTCAAGGCTCGCCGCCGCCACCATCTCGAACTCGCTCATCTCCAGATGATGACCGATCCTGACCGGCCTCGCACCGCGCTAAGTGCCACTGCCGAAGCCCGCCTCGCCCCCTAGCGTGCGCGGCTCCTGGAGGTCGAGTGCGCGCGAGAGGGTGCGGCGGATGTCGTCGCTGATCTTGCCCTTGGCGTACAGCTCAGCGAGCTTGTCCCGCTGCGCGACTACCAGCTCATGGCGGAAGCCGGAGGTGTCGGCTGGGTCATCGCCGTCGCCGAGCAGGGTGACCACCACAACCACCGCGGCCAGCAGAATCAGCACCGATCGCTGCCTGAACGGCTGCCCGTTCTCCATGGCCGGCAGGGTGAGCGCGATGGCCAGCGAGATGGCGCCGCGCATGCCGCCCCAGCCGATGACGAGCCGGTACCGCCACGGGTTGACCACGAACAGCGAGTGCTTGCCGGGCAGGAACCTGATCAGCGGCGACACTGCCAGCTCCCAGACCAGCCGGATCCCGATGATCGCCCCCACCACCGCCGCGGCCGCCCACGCCAGCCGGGACACCGAGACCACGTTGGACAGGTCGCTGACGACCGCCCGCAGCTCCAGCCCGAGCAGCACGAACAGCGCCGATTCGAGCAGGAAGATCAGCGTCCGCCAGAACATCATGCCGCTGACCCGCGAGGCAGGCTGGAGCATGCCGTCGGCCCTCGTCCCCAGGTAGATGCCGGTCACCACGGTCGCGAGCACGCCGGACACGTTGAGCTGCTCGGCCGGGATATAGGCAAGGAACGGCGTGATCAGCGTGATCAGGATCTGGATGGCGGGATCACGGACATACTTACGGACGCGCCCGACCACGAACGCGACGGCCACGCCGTACGCGATCCCGCCGAGGACCACCTGGACCAGCCGCAGCAGCGCGTGCCCGACCGTGAACGGATTGGCCCATCGCCTCGACCGCCAGCCCGAACGCGGTCAGCGCCACCCCGTCGTTGATCAGGCTCTCGCCTTCAAGGATGGTGACCACCCGGGTCGGTGCCCCGAGCCTGGCCATCACCGCCGTGGCCGCCACCGCGTCGGTGGGCGCGATGGCGAAGGCCGCGTTGTAGACCAGCGGCGGCAGGAACAGCACCAGCACCAGGTCGGGCGACAGGTCGATGTTCGGCACCTGCGGGATCAGGCTGGCGAGGACGCCGAGTACGACGAAGACGACCGCCTCGGGCACCTCTAGCCGGGTGGCCAGCACCCGCCCCACGATCACCACGACGGCGATGGCCACACCCAGCGTGAAAAGCTCCTGCTCCCCCACTGTGCCTTCCCCGCTCCCCCCGCGGGGCCCCCGGCCTACCGGGCGCTCTTAGCCCTTTGGCTCGCGGGGGATCCTCCCCGATGTCGGGCGTTTTAATTCAGAAGCGGCAGGTCAAAACCAGGTGGAGTAACGGGCCGTTGGTTCCAGTTGTCTGACTAGTCGGATGTCAGCAGGTGGCAGGCAATGGCGGCGGCGGCCACCACGTTCAGCGAGTCCACCCCCGCGGCCCGGGCGGCCCGGTTCATCGGGATGCGCACCGCCTCGTCGGCCTCCCGCAGCCACCGCCCGGTCAGCCCGTCCCCCTCGGTACCGAATACCAGCGCGACCCGATCTCCCGCGCCGTCGAGGACGGCGCTGATCGGCCTGGCGCTCTCGTCCGGGGTGAGGGCGAGGACGCGGAAGCCGGCCGCCTTGAGGTCGGCCAGGCCGTCGTACCAGCCGGCCATCCGGGCGTAGGGGATCGCGAACACCGCGCCCATGGAGACCTTGACCGACCGCCGGTAAAGCGGATCCGCGCAGCGGGGCGACAGGACCACCGCGTCCACCCCGAGCGCGGCGGCACAGCGGAAGATCGCGCCGACGTTGGCGTGGTCCACCAGGTCCTCGAGCACCACGATCCGGCGGCGGCCGGCGACCAGCCGGGCGACCGCGGGCAGCGGTCTGCGGGCGAGCGCGGCGAGCGCCCCGCGGTGCACGTGGTAGCCGGTCAGCCGCTCGGCCACGTCGTCGGGGACCACGTAAACCGGTGCGCTGTTACCGGCGGAGCGGGCGCTCTCGCCGCTCCCGCCGAGTGCGGGCAGGTCCACCAGCCGGCTGCGGGCGAGCAGCATCGACCGGAGCGGGTACCCCGCGGCGACGGCGCGGGTGATGACCTTAGTGCCCTCCGCGATGAAAAGACCGCGCTCGGCCTCCAGATGCGTTCGCAGCCCGGCGTCCGTCAGCCTGCTGTAGTCCGCCAGCCGCGGGTCGTCGGGGCTGTCGATCTCCACTGTGCGCAGCATCGTCATAGTCTCGTCTACCCGACGCCGCGGACGCGGCCCGGGGCACCGCGTCCGGCCCGGGGACGACGCGCCGGACGACGATGCCGTCGGCGAAGCTGGCGACGGGCACCGAGTGGTTGATCGCCTGCCGGAGGATCGGCAGGGCGGCCAGCGTGCCGATGATCTGGCCGGTCACCACCACGTAGTTGACGGACCGCCAGCCGTCGGGAAGCTCGCCCCCGCTCTCGGAATCGGAGCCCGTCTTCTGCTCCCAGAGCGGGTTCATGCCCGCCCGCTTCAGGTCGAGCCACAGGTAGTCGTCGACGACCACCACGTCCGGCTTGGGTATGTGCCGTTCGACCCAGGCGGTCGCCGCCAGCGAGCCGGCCGCGCCGTTCTGCCCCGCCTGCCGGACCAGCGCGCTCGCCCATTGCGGCACGACCACGAGCACCGCGGCGACCCCGGCGGTGCTCACCAGGAAGCGCCGGGCCCACTCAAGCTGGTGCCGGCTGACCGGGTTCCACAGCGTGTCGGCGATCCCGCCGATCACTAGCGCAGCGAACGGCAGCATCGCCGTTACGTAGAAGTACGGCAAGTACCCACCGGTCAGCGCCATGACCCCCGGCAGCAGCAGGCCGAAGCCGAGCGGGCGCAGCCGCCGCACGAAGAACGCGGAGGGCGCCAGCGCCAGGCCGGAAAGCAGCAGCCAGCGATCGGTGCCAAGCCACAGCGTGAGCAGGCCGTTGGCCGCGGACCCGCTGGTGAGCAGGAACCCGCTGCCGGTGCGGCCGAGAAGCTGCCACCACACCGCCCACAGCAGGGAGACATGCCCGGCGCCGGGGAACAACTCGCCCCGCAGCCCCGCGAAGAGCGGGTAGAAGGCGGTGAAGAGCACGACCGTGACGGTGTAGACCGCCAGGTGCCACTTGCGCGTGTGCGACTGCGCCTGCTGCCAGATGAGCCAGAACACCACCGGCAGCAAGATCGCGATGGTCTCCTTGCTGAGCACCGCCACCGCCGAGAACATCCCGGCCCAGAACGCGGCGTCCAGGCTCCGCCTTCGCGAGGTCGCGGCGACCATCGCGGCGAGCAGCCAGAGCGTCCCGATGTTGTCCAGCGAGACCACGCGGTGGTAATAGACCCCCAGCGGTGAGAGCCCGAACAGCGCCACCGTGAGCCCGGCGGCCGCCGGGCGGAACGCGAGCCGGCGGCCGAGCACATAGATCAGGACACTGCTCGCCACCGTGACCAGCAGCATGAACTCGCGCCCGACCTCGATGGAGCTCGTGTAGCGGGCGAACCCGTCAGTCAGCCAAATGTAGGCGGCCAGTTGCGCCCAGCCCAGCGGCGGGTGGTCATACCAGTAGGTATAAGGAGCCAGGTGGTGCTCGTAAATGATCGCCCAGGCCTCGGCCACGTAGGTGCCCTCGTCCTCGTCCACCCGGCCGGGCCAGCCCTGGAGGTTCCACGCGGTGGCCACAATCACCAAGGCGAGCGGGATGCCCAGCGCCAGCAGGGTCGTCCGGTGCTGGCGGGCCCAGGATTCCGGCCGCACCGCCAGGTACGGCCGGAGGCCCTGCCCGCGCGTCCTTATCCGGGACAGCAGGCCGCCGAGGCGGCCGTCCGGCGGCCCTGTTGTCTGGTACAGGGCGGGCCGCGTCCGGGTCGGAGCACTCATGCGGTGTCCCCGGCTCGCTCCGGGGCATCCGAGTGAGTCCTGTGCTCGCTCATGCGGCGACGCCCTCGACATCCTCGAAGTCGCCGTGCGGTGCCGTGGGCGCAGGGGTGGGCGGGATCGGAGCGGGCGGTGTGGGTGTTGGCGGTGTGGGTGTTGGCGGTGTGACTGTTGGCGGTGTGACTGTTGGCGGTGTGGGCGTCGGGGTTCCGCGGTGCTCGCCCGCCCGGCCGGTCTTGTACCAGGTGTTGTCGCCGCTCGCGTATTTGTAGACCGCGACCGTGGCCGCGCCGCAGAGTACGACCTGGTAGAGCGGCGCGAGGAAGATCAGCGACGCGTAGTGCCAGCCGCTGGCCCGCTTGTCGTACCGGCGGCAGAAGTCGTGCAGCCCGATCAGCTGCGTGGCGGTGGTGAGGCCCATCGGGATGTACGGGGTGAACAGCAGCAGCGCGAGCGCGATCGGCGTGTTCACCACCAGGCCGACGATGATCGCGGTCGGCAGCAGGAAGAACGAGAGCGCCTGCAGGATCGGGGTGGCCAGGATGTAGCCGGCCAGCAGCCGCTGCTTCAGCGTGGGCATGTGCAGCCAGCGGCCCGCGATGAACTGCTCGATGAAGCCCCGGATCCACCGGTCCCGCTGCCAGAACAGCGAGCCGACCTCCTTGTTGAAGATGGACGGCGGTGCCTCCTCGCGGGTGGTCAGGCTGGCGCTGTACGCGGTCGCCACCTTCGCGCCGAACTCGGCCGTCAGCCGGACGCCGAGCGCGCAGTCCTCGGTGATGGACAGCGGCCAGCCGCCCGCCCGCTCGAGCAGTTCGCGGCGGACGAAGACCGTGTTCCCGCCGAGCGGTACGAACCCGGTGGAGGCGTGGAACGCCATCCGGCTGGTGAACCAGAAGAAGTACTCGAGCACGTTGTGCACCTGGAACCACTTGTCGAGGCCGATGCCCAGGTTCATCAGCTGTACCCCGCCCTGCACCACGTCGGCGCCGTCCCTGGTCAGCAGGGCCTCGGCGTGCACCAGCAGGTCCTCCGCCACGTCGTCCTCGGCGTCGATCACCCCGACCACGTCCCCCGCGCACACCTCAAGCGCCCGGTTGAGCTGCTGCGCCTTGGTGGGGTTGGCGTAGTGGCCGGTGACGATCGTGATCCGGCTGGTGAGCAGGTCCTCGCTGACGACCGCGCGCACCGCGTCGATCGTCGGCTTGTCGTCATCGCAGAGCGAGACCACGATGTGCAGCCTCGGGTGCGTCTGGCGGAGCAGGCCGCGCAGCGTCTCGCCGATCACGTCCGCCTCATCGCGCAGCGGCACGATCAGGTCGAACGAGAGCTGCTCGTCACCTGGTTTCACCGGGTCCGGCCAGGCGATTTGCTCGTCGGCACCGGGCTCGCGCCAGCCGTAGAGCCGCCAGCGGGCCTCCGTCGCGCCGATCAACAGGTTGAACGCGGTGGATGCGAGCAGGAAGGTGGGCACCGCGGGGGGCGCGATCAGGCAGCAGAGCCCCACCACCACGCCAAGCACGACCGCCGCCCCCGCCGCCACCACCAGCCTGGGGTCCGTCCGCAACCTCGTCCGAATCCGACGCAGCCCTGACCGAATGACGGCACGAAGCATTAAATGTCCCCCCAGTCAAACCGGCCGTAACCGCCATTACGGACGTACTGCAGATTCGCTAGACCACACGAATCTTGATTCCTCGGACAAGCCACATTGTGCTCGGCCGTCGCCGGCATTGGGTTACGTTCGCACAAATTTATCGATCCTGAGACATGCCCGGTGACTCGCGACCACGACATTTGCCAACGTTGCGTTTGTCATTCCTAATGGTTAATTAGAGTCAAATATTTTGATTTGCTCGGGGGATCGGCCCGGCCGCGCGGGCAGCGGGGAACCCGGACCGCTACGCTGAACCGGTACGGGGGGGCACAACCAGCCGCGGGACTCGGGGAGACCTCTTGAAGAGCAGTGACAGCACCATCCGACTGGTCCTGGCCGACGTCGATGGCACGCTGGTGACACCGGACAAGGTCCTCACCGACCGGGCGGTGGAGGCAGTGCGCAAGCTGGGCGAGGCCGGGATCCTGTTCGCGATCACCAGCGGGCGGCCGCCGCGCGGAATGTCCATGCTGATCGAGCCGCTCAACCTCACCACGCCCATCGCGGCCTTCAACGGCGGCCTGATCGTGAACCGCGACATGTCGGTGATCGAGCAGCGCGTGCTGCCCGAGGACCTGGTGAAGCCGGTGTCCGGGCTCTTCGGCTCGTTCAGCCTGGACACCTGGGTCTACCAGGGCGCGGACTGGTACGTGCCCGACCCGAAGGGCGCCCACGTCGCCAAGGAATCGGCCACCGTGAAGTTCGACCCGAAGGTCATGACCAGCATCGACGGGCTCACCAGCAACGTCGCGAAGCTGGTCGGCGTCAGCGACGACAACGACGCGGTGGCCCGGGCCTCGACCGCCGCCCACGACAAGTTCGGCGACCACGTGGCCGCCGCCCGCTCCCAGCCGTACTACCTGGACGTCACCCACCCCGACGCCAACAAGGGCGGCGTCGCGCGGTACCTGTCGCAGCGGTACTCGATCCCGGAAGAGGCCATCGCCACCATCGGCGACATGCCTAACGACGTGCTGATGTTCGCCCGCTCGGGGATGTCCATCGCGATGGGAAACGCGAGCCTCGAGGTTCAGCGCGCCGCCCGCCGGGTCACTACCGGCAACGACGACGAGGGCTTCGCCAACGCGATGGAGAGGTTCGTCCTTCCCCGTACTTAACGGCCCCGCGGTGAAATTCACCCTCTTCGGGCGAGGCAGGCCGGCCAGGCCGGGTGCACGCTAACCCCTGGAGCGCCTACGCGCGAGGAGGCTGATAGCGATGGCAGCTGAACGTCCCGACGGTCCGCAGCGGTCCGGTCCGCTGATGATTGGCGTGTTCCAAGGACCGACGTCGTTCCTGATGGGCCTGGCCACGCTCATTCTCGGCATCATCGTGGCCATTCATCCATCGGTGTCGCTAACCGTGATCGCGGTGCTGCTCGGCATCCTGCTGATCTTCTCGGGGGTCTTCCAGATCGTCGAGGCGTTCGACGCCGCCGAGCACTCCCGCGTGTGGCGGGGAATAGCGGGCGTTCTGTTGATCGTCGCGGGAATAGTCCTGATCCGGCATCTGCACCTCAGCATCGCCTTGATCGGCCTCATCGTCGGCCTGACGTGGGTCGTGCAGGGCCTGTCGGCGCTGGTGGGCGGCATTTCCGGCAGCAGCGTGGGCCTGGGGACCGGGTGGCTGGTGGTCTTCGGCGTCATCAGCCTGATCGCGGGGATCGTCGTGATCTCGGCGCCGGTCGCCTCCGTTACGACACTGGCCGCCCTGTTGGGCATCTGGTTCGCGGTCATCGGGGTCTTCGAAATGCTCGGGGCCTTCCTCTCCTGGCGCGCCCGCCGCAAGGGAGAAGGCGGACCGGTCAGCGTGCCTGGCCAGCGCGCGAGCGACAGCACTGCCGCCGACTCGGGCGCGACGGAGCGGAAGGTTCCCCGGTGACAAGTGGGCACCGCCCGCGGTGGCCGTGGCTGCTAGTGCCCGCGTTCGCGCTCGTGGCCGGCTGCAGCAGCAACGCGGCCTCCTCAGCGCAGGGCAACTCCTCGGCCAGTTCGGCCGTCAGCTGCCCGGTTACCTCGGTGGCCGATCACGTCCTCCCCTCGGTGGTGACGATCGCCGTCACCGGGCCGGGCGGCTCGGGGACCGGGTCGGGTGAGGTCATCCGGTCCGACGGCTACATCCTGACCAACAATCACGTCATAGCCGCCGCCGTTAACGGCGGTTCTGTCACGGTGACGTTCGCCGACGGGACTTCCGTCCCCGCTACGATCGTCGGCCGGGACGTGCTGACCGATCTGGCGGTACTCAAGGTCGGGCAGTCGGACAACCTGAAGGTGATCGGGCTTGGCTCATCGGATTCGGTGCAGGTCGGCGAGCCGGTGATCGCGATAGGCGCGCCGCTCGGCCTGGCCGGCACGGTGACGTCCGGCATCGTGAGCGCGATGGACCGGACCGTGGAGGTGCCCGCGGAGGCCGACAGCTCTGCCCTGCTGGTGTCCGCGCTGCAGACTGACGCCGCGATCAACCCAGGGAACAGCGGCGGCGCCCTCGTGAACTGCTCTGGGGACCTGGTAGGGGTTCCGACGGCGGGCGCGACCGTGCCAAGCCCGGACGGCGGGTCGTCGGCCGGAAGCGTCGGGCTTGGCTTCGCCATTCCGGTGAACATCGCCAAGACCATCTCCAACGAGATCATCTCGACCGGCAAGGTGACGCATGCGTACTTCGGGGTGCAGACCGTGCCGATTCCGGCCGATGCGGCTGCGCAGGCGGGGCTGAAGGGCGGCCTGTTCGTGGGCGGCGTCGTGGCCGGCGGTCCGACGGCGAAGGCGGGCCTGCACGAGGGCGACGTGATCACCAAGATCAACGGCCAGACGGCCACCACCAATGTGCAGCTGCAGGAGCTGACGCTCACCAAGAGCCCGGGCGACACGGTGGCCCTGGAGTACATCAGGAACGGCGCCTCGCACAGCGCGACCGTGACACTCGCTACGCAGCCGTAACGGCTCCGGCTCAGTTGGCCGCCAGCGCTCGCGGGGTCCAGGCCGCCAGGGATGCGCGGGCTAAGGCTTTCTGGCTACTATGCCGTGCACCGGGAGGCTGAATTCGAAGCGGGGATCGTCAGGGGCCGGACGCCATTCGTTGATCGGGGCCAGGCCGGGCGGGACCGGCTCCAGGCCAGCCACGAGGCCGGCGACCTCCGCACCGGAGCGGAGCGTGATGGCCTGCGAGGGCATCATCTTGTTCCACTGCCTGGCCGCTTCTTCCATCGTGACGTCCAGGTCGCTCGCCAGATGGTAGATGGCGAAATAGCTGCCGGATGGCACGGCCGCCGCCAGCGAGGACACCACCGCGGCCGCCTCCGCCGCGTCCTGCACGTAGGAGAGCGTGAACAGCAGCATGATCGCGACCGGCTGGCTGAAGTCCAGGATTGACCGCGCGCCCGTCATGATCGCGTCTGTCTCGCTGACTTCGGCATCGACATAGCCGACAGCGCCACCGGGCGCGGACTTCATCAGCGCGCGGGCATGCGACAGCACCATCGGGTCATTGTCCACGTAAGTGATGCGGCACTCGGGGACCAGAGATTGTGTGACCTCGTGGGTGCTGCCCACCAGCGGAAGGCCGGCGCCGATGTCGAGGAACTGCCTGATTCCCGCCTCAGTGACCAGGAAGCGGAGCACACGCTGCTGGAACGCGCGAACGGCGGGCGCGATGGCGACCGTCACCGGCGCCGACGCGGCCAGCGTCCGCGCGGCCTTGCGGTCGGCCTCGAAGTTGTTCTGGCCGCCGTTCAGGTAGTCAACGACGCGCGCCGCGCTCGGCACCGAGGTGCTGATGAGGGCGGCCTTCGCCCGGCGCGTCGCGTCCTCCCCCCAGTCGTCTGCCACGGCTACAAGTATGCGGCAAACTAAGCGTTCCGGCGCCGCTAGTTCGGACTACAGCCCGGGGGCGGCCCCCGCGACGCGCGCGAGGTCGAGCTTGCTCTCGTCTTCGCTGCCGGGCGTCACCGTGTAGATGACGATCTTCAGGTCGGTATCGCTGTCGTTGAGGACGTCGCAGTCCACGGTGATCTCGCCGATGTCGGGCCGGAGGATGGTCTTGCGGTCCTCGGCGTGCCCGCCGACCGCGCCCTCCTGCCATAGCCGCGCGAAACGCGGGCTGTCGTCGAGCAGGCGGCGGATCAGCCCGGCCAGCCGGGGGTCATCGGGGTAGCGGGCGGAGGCCCGGCGCAGGTCGGCGACGATCGCGCGGTCGGTGCCCTCGCCCAGCTGCGGTTCCACCAGATGAGCCGCCAGTCAGCCGCGAACACCGCGACCGGCGTCTCGCCCAGCCGGGTGAGCACACGCTGCATGCCGGGCGGGATGTGATCGGTGATCGCGGTGTCCCTGGGCGGCCGCAGGCCGGCCAGGCCGTACAGGTGGTCGCGCTCGCCCCTGGTGAGCCGGAGCGCACGGGCGAGCGCGCTGACGATCTGCGCGGACGGGGTGGCGGCGCGGCCCTGCTCAAGCCGGACGATGTAATCAACCGATATGCCCGCGAGCTCCGAGAGTTCCTCGCGCCGCAGGCCGGCCGTGCGCCGCCCCCGGCCTGCGGGCAGGCCGACCTCGGCGGGCGTCAGCCGGTCGCGCCACGCGTGAATGGTGGCACCCAGGCTTGTCTCGTCCGCGCTCATCCTCCGATTATCCGCCTTGACGGACTGGCGTGGGTGGTACGGGCTTTCCTACGGTCAGCGCATCCCTGGCTGTCCGCTGCACGGTGCCGCAGGCTGGATTCATGAACACCATCATCTTCATCACCGGGGCGAACAAGGGCCTCGGCTACGAGACCGCCCGTCGGCTGACCGAACTCGGCCACACGGTGGTCGTCGGGGCTCGCGACGCCGCTCGCGGCCAAGCCGCCGCGGACACGCTCGGCGCCCGCTTCGTACCCATCGACGTGACCGACGACGGCTCCGTCCAGCGCGCGGTCGCCGACGTCCAGGCGCACGAGGGCCGCATCGACCGGCTCGTCAACAACGCCGGGATAATCGGCTCCCACGCGCCGGCGGCCGAGCTGACCGCCGAGGACGCGGAGCTCGTCTTCGGGACCAACGCGATAAGCGTGCTGCGCGTCACCAACGCGTTCCTGCCCCTGCTCGAGCGGTCGGACGCCCCGGCTGTGATCAACGTCAGCAGCGGCATGGGCTCCTTCGCCGCCACCCACGACCCCGCGCGGGTCGAGTCGAAAATCACCGCTCCGCTTTACACCGCGTCCAAGGCCGCTGTCACGATGCTGACCACCCAGTACGCGAAGGCGATCCCCGGCGTCCGGTTCAACGCCGCCGACCCCGGATACACCGCCACCGACCTTAACGGGCACAGCGGCCCCCAGACCGTCACCGAGGGCACCGACGCGATCGTCACTCTCGCCACCGAGGACCCGTCCGCGGGCACCGGCCGCTTCATCGACCGCTCCGGGCCCGTCGCCTGGTAATGACCGGATCCGGCTGGGAGATCCCTCGGCCTTGGGTAAACCCGACACCAGAACGGGCCGCCCGGCTCCATTGCCGGACGGCCCATCGGCCCGTCTAACGCGCTGTGGACCCGAGAATTCTCGGGTCAGCAGCCGTCGTACAGCGACCAGTTGGACGCGCCGCCGGCCGCGATGGCGTTGTCGAACACCTGGTTCTGCTCCGCCACGCTGGCGTCGCCGAACTCGGCCGGGTTGCCGCCGTACTCGGCCCAGGTCGAGGCGCTGAACTGGTAGAGCCCGTAGTGGCCGCTGCCGTTCATGACCTGGGAGTTCCCGCCCGACTCGGCGGCGATGACGCACGCCTGGAACGATCCGCCGCTGCCGCTGTAAGAGCTTTCCTGCTGCACGGGCGCGGCTGCTGGGGCGGCCGTGCTGGCGGCTTGGTAACTCTCGCCGGAGCTGGCCGTGCTGGTTGCCGGCGCCGGCGCCGGGGCGGGTGCGAGCGTCGCCGGGGCACCGGGGATCTTGGCGGGCTTGGCCGGGACGGTCAGCACCTGTCCCGCCTGGATCTCATTCGCGTACTTGATCTCGCGATGGTTTGCCCAGTACAGCACCGTCCAGTAGTTGGAACTGTGGTAGAGGTGCTGCGCGATCGACGCGAGCGTGTCGCCGGACTTGACGACGTACTTCGCCTGCGGCGTGCGGTGGTGCTTCCCCTTCGGCTGCATCGCGGCGATCTGGTCCGCGTCCAGCCTGATGACGGGCCCGGTGGCGGGCTGTCCGGTGACCGACACCAGCAGCTCGGCGGAGACGCCTGCCTGGGGGGCGGCGGTGGTGGCCGCCGAGTGGTGCCCCGACGCGTCTATCGTCGCGGCTCCTGCCGCGGGTGCGCTACCAAGGGCGAATGCCGCGGCCAGACCGGCCATCGCGGCGGGCGCGGCGGCCTTGGGCAGCCGGCGCCGAACAGGGGTACTTGCTGAACTTGCGTGGGCGCCCAAAGGGCTCCTTCCCGCGAAGGTCGCGCTCACCAGGAAGGCTGCCTGCACGGTGCACTGGTGATGCACGAGTGCAGGCAGCCTTCGGAGCGCCTGACATCACGGAATCGTAAACGGATATCCGCCCATTCGCTGAAGATTGGACAAAGATCTTTTTATTGCGTAGGATCCGCCCGCAACATTGATCTTAACGACCTCCCGCTCACTGCCAAATGTGACGGACGCAACACTCAAGGTCTAGAGCGGTCCAATCAACGGCAGCCGCACGGTCGCGATAACCATCCGCTGCCCCTGATTGGTGTTCGCGCAGATCCGGGCCATCGAGACCGCACTGGCGGGACTTTCGCTAATCGGTACGATTTCCGCACTGCGCCGGTGAATGATGCGATAAGTTCTTTTCCCGGCGGCATCCGCCACCGTTCGAGCATCCATTCCCGAAGGAAACACAATGCGCTTTATGCGACAAATCAGGAAGTACCGCCATTTCAGGACGATAGCGGAGATTGCCGGCGCGGCGGTGCTGCTCGGCGGTGGCGCGACCGCGGCCGCGGCGGTGCTGCCGGCCGCCGCGGCCACCACGATCCACGGATGCGAGAACGCCAAGACCGGTGCGCTGAGCGTCCAGCTGAAATCGTCTTGCCCGGCGGGGACCAAGGCCCTGTCCTGGAACACCACGGGCCCGCGGGGACCTGCGGGAACGACGGGAATTCTCGGCGCAAGGACCAACGCCGCCCATGGCGACGAAGGAGCGTCTAATGGCTCCTGCTACATCGGGCAGATCCTGCTCAGCGCGGGATCCGTCACTCCGCCTGGAACGCTCCTAGCCAGCGGCCAGACCCTCGCCATCAACGACTACCTGGCGCTTTTCTCCTTGCTGGGGACGGAGTACGGCGGAAATGGCAAGACCGCTTTCAAGCTCCCGGACCTGCGGAAGTCCGCACCCGACGGTTTGACCTACTCGATCTGCGTGCAAGGCATCTTCCCGCCTTCAAGCTAACGTTAAGTCAGCCAGCAGGCTAACGGCGGTATCACGAAACGGCGACTAACCTCGATCTTTCTCCTGTCCGACGTGTCGGCCTGAGGTATTCGGCTGGGGTTGATTTTCGGCCGTCGGGCGTGGCCTTGGGCCCGGCTGTCGCGCCGGGTGGGCGGGGTTCCACGGCCCCGGGTATTGTCCTTTCCTGGTCGTAGCGGCGGTTGCGGCTGGTCAGCCGGACGGTAGGGCTTGCAGGCGGTTGACCGCGGCGGTGATGTGGGCGGTCCAGGGCCATCGCTCTGCGAGCCGGAGCCGCAGGCGGCGGCCGCTGCGGGCGAGCCGCCCGGCGACGGCGAAGAGGCGAAGCCGGAGGCGTTTCGGTTCCCAGCGGCGGGCGTCTCCGGCCAGTGCGATCAGCTGGGTCCAGGCCAGCAGCTCGCCGGCCAGGGCGACGATCTCGCACCAGAGCTGGTTCTGGGCGAAGCCCTTGAGGGGCAGGTTGCGCAGCCCGGTGTCCTTGGCGCAGCGGATGCGGTCCTCGCAGCGGGCCCGGCGGCGGTGCCGCAGCTCGAGGTCTGCGAGCTGCCCCTTCTTCGCGTCGGTGGCGAAGGCGGTGAACCGGTGGCCGTCGAGGTCGGTGAACCGCAGCTGGGCGCCGGGGTGCGGGCGCTCCTTGCGGACGATGACGCGCATCCCGGGCGGCCAGGAGGAAAGGTCGAGCAGCCCTGTGATGTCCGCGGCCCAGGCCCCTTCCCGCGCCTGGCCGTTCCCGTCGTAGGCGGGCTGCCAGGCGCTGGCTGGGACTTTCCCGATCGCGGCCCGCATGTCCTCGGTGATCGTCATGCCAGCCGAGTAGTGCAGCCGTCGGGATTGAGCGGTCAGCCACTCGAGGAAGGCATGGGTGCCGCCGCCCGAGTCGGTGCGGACCAGGACCCTGCGGCGCAGGTGGCGGGGCAGCTGGGCTAGGGCGAGCCGGGTGACCTCGACGTGGTCGGCGGCGGTGTTCGACCCGGCGCCGCCGTGCCGCAGCAGGATAGCCAGGGGCTCGCCGTTCCCGGCGGCCTCGTGGTCGGCGAACGCGGCCAGGGGGTGAAAGCCGAACGTGCCCTTCCACGTTCCGGAAGCGCGCTCTTTCTCCGAGTGCGCGACCACGACCGTGGCGTCCAGGTCGACCGTGACCAGCCCGCCGTCAGCGCCGGGCGCGTCCTCCCCGGCCAGTGCCCACGCCCGCTCCCGGGCGGCGGCCCGGGCTGACCGGACCGCCTTCAGCGCTCGCGGCAGGTCCGCGGCCAGCTGGCTGACCAGCCGGGACACCACCGGGTCGGACGCGACCGGCCCGGCGAGCTGCGGCTGCTCGCGCAGCACGGCGATGTCGGCGAGGCAGTCGCCGCCGAGCGCGACCGCGGCGGCCAGGTCTGCGATGACCTTGCCAGGGTCGTGGACCGCCCGGGGCGCCCGCCACCGGGAAAGACCCTGTGACAGCCCGCGGCCCAGGCCGGTGACCCGCATCGTCTCCCACAGCAGGACCGCCCCGGCCTGCGAGACCAGCCCCCGGCCGTCCGCGGACACCAGTACACGGGCAGTACGTGCGCTATTCGCCGGGTAGCCCCGGGCGGTTTCCCGCCCGGGGCCCCCTCAGAACCGTGCGTGCCAGTTACCCCGGCACACGGCTCAAGCAAGCCGCGAGGGCGTCGCGGGTTGAAGTGCCGGTTTCCTTTCCTGGCGGGCCTGGAGCCCGCGCTGGCAGGAAGAGTGGACGAGGCGGGTCTGGCCATCGTGCGGCGGGCCGGGCCGCCCGTGGTGGACGAGATAGCTGGCGGCTATCGCCCTGCGGGTGACGTGCAGCCACCACTGTTCCCATTCGCGGGGAGACTGGGGTGGCTGCTCAGCGGACAGCAGGTGGTCCCCGCAGAGCGGGCACTGCCCGGCCTGCCTGGTCAGCAGGCGCTGGGTGTACCTGTCAAGCGGGGGTTTCGCCTTCTTGCGCCGCTCGGCCCAGTAGCTGGCCAGGGCGGGGTCATCGGGGGATGCCGCGCCCCTGACCGGCACGTGCCGTTCGATGCCGGTCCAGGAGAACTTGACCAGGTAGCCGCCGCTGTCGCGGTCGCCGAATACCCAGTGGTCGTTCCTGAACTTGTTGAACTTGCCGAAGTACCGGGCGACGACCCAGTGCCTCGGCTTGTTCCGGTGGCCCCATCGTGCCCATTTGTAGAGGAGCCTCCACACGTGGGTGTCCAGCGAGCGGAACACCTCCGATGACACCACCGTCCGGTAATAGGCGGCCCAGCCCCGGATGACGGGGCTGAGCGCGGTGATGACCGCCACCGCGTTGAGGCCGCGCAGCCTGCGCGCCTCGGCGGCGAGCCGTTCCCGGAGCCTCTTGATAGCCGCCTGGGATGGCTTGATCAGCAGCTTGCGGTTGTAGCGGCGGACGTTGAACCCGAGGAAGTCGAAGCCCTCATCGAGGTGGACGATCTTCGTCTTGTCCTCGTTGAAAGCCAGTCCCCGGGGCGCCAGCCATTCCGCGAGCCGTGCCTTGACCTGCTCGGCCTGCCGCTGGCTGTGGCAGAGCACGGTCACGTCGTCGGCATACCTGATCGCGACCGGGGAGCCCGCTGCGGTTTCCCCGGCGTGGACGCCGGAGGTCTTGCGGCGGACCCCGGCGGCTTCCTCCAGCCCGTGCAGCGCGACGTTCAGTAGCAACGGGCTGATCACCCCGCCTTGTGGAGTTCCCTCCTCGGTCGGCGCGAAGCCCTTTCCCGCCTCGAACACCCCGGCCTTCAGCCACCCGGCGATCATGTCCCTGGCGGGGAACGATCCCAGCTGCCCTAGAAGGCGGGAGTGGTCGATGCGGTCGAACGCCGCGGCCAGGTCCGCGTCCAGCGCCCACGTGCGCTTGGCCGCTGGCCCCGCGCACACGTTGTAGATCGCGCCGATCGCGTCGTGGCAGCCCCGGCCCGGCCGGAACCCGTAGGATGCGGGCTCGAACCGGGCCTCCCACTCGGGCTCCAGCGCGTTGCGGACCCGCGCCTGATGGCACCGGTCCATGAGCACGGGAATCCCGAGCGGCCTCAGCTTCGCACGGTTTGATGCCTTCGGTATGTGCACGCGCCTGACCGCGCGGGGACGCCATGACGTGACGGACTGGTGCACTCGCACCGCCACCCGCGCCCTGGCCCCGGGAGTCAGCGCGACCTCCCCGTCGATCCCTGCGGTCCTGCGCCCGGCATTGCGCTGCGTCACCTGCCGCACGCTGACCAGCGTGTTCGCCCGTGACCGCAGCATCAGCTTCTGCAGGTTCCTGACCTTGGGCCAGTCCTGCTCCTGCGCCGCCTTGAAGATCCGCTGCCGCAGACGCCGTACCTGCTCCTCCTGCCCCCGCCAGTCGACTTTCTCCCACTGGGCGGGAGCATCGCGGGGCCGGTCCTCCGGTCCGTTCGCTCTGGGGGCCGCCGTCACCTCGGTGATGGCCGGGACGACCCACTTGCCGCCCTCCCATACCGGGGTGGTGAAGCTGTAACCCGTCATCGCGTCTAACTTGCCCTTCGGTTCCGGCGATCGTGGCCGCATCACTTCAAAGGCTCACCTGCCTCAAGTCAGCGCGCTTTCGCGCCCGGGCACCAGGCCCGGTATCCGGCCAGTTATGCAGCGCCCCCGGCGGGAGAGCCGGGCACGACGACGCTGGTTTCCCGCTGCCTTTCGGCCGCCGGCATTCGCTTCCTGGGCATCCTTTCCCGCCCGGGGCTTGCGCCCCTCTTGCGATCGGCCTACCGCGCCGCCTCCGGCGGCGCGGACCCGAGCGGGGTTTCCATGTTCCGCACGCGTGAGACGCGGCCGGGACCGGGTGCCCTCTGTACCCCGGGGACGGCGGTGCCCGCACGGTCACGCGTGAATCCCGTGACCGCCGCCTGCCGCCTTGCAACGGCCGGTCCCTGTCATCCCGGTATCGCAGCCCATCCCGGAATGTTTTCCTCACGAGGCATCAGCAAGGGTTCACTGTCATTCACCCCTCCCGGCCATTCCCCTCGCCTGTGGCCCCCGGACGGAACGGGCGCCCTTGGGCTTTTCCCTGGGCTCCATACCCAGCTGAGCAGGACCCGGCCACGCATGCCAGGGCGGGGACGAGCCTCAGGCACTGGCCCGGGATCACGTCGTCGCCATCAGCGACCTCCTTCAACGGACCCACTCAACACGAGCGACCTCATGTCGCAATTCACCTGGAAAGTGCCTTCGGCTCGCTGGTGGACAGGACTCTCGACAAGCCCAATCCTCCCAGGTCAAAGGCGCTTTCTTCATTTATATAGACACCATCGCCTAACGCCAGGCGAAAGCCCGAGGCTAATAACCGGCTCGGCGCAGTAAGCACAACCAATCGGTTGACTATCGTCCATGACTCGCCTATCCTCAACCACATGGTTGAGCTTCAGGCGGAGACGGGACAGGCGGGGATGGACGCCGTGTTCCACGCGCTGGCCAGCCAGGCGCGCCGGGACATGCTCGGACGGCTGGCCGGCGGCGAGCTGACGGTGGGGCAACTGGCCGCCCCGCTGACGATGTCGCTGGCCGCCGCCTCAAAGCACGTGCAAGTGCTCGAGCGCGCGGGTTTGGTGCGCCGGCGGGTGACCGGGCGGCAGCATGTGTGCCGCCTCAACCCGGCCCCGCTGGCCGCCGCGTCCGGCTGGCTGCGTTTCTACGAGCACTTCTGGGACGAGCGGCTCGACGCACTGCAAGCAGTTCTCGATTCCGATCGTGCGGAGGAAGACCGATGAACCATGTCACTGACCAGCCCATCGTGCGCATCGAGCGCACCTTGTCGGCGCCGCGATCCCAGGTCTACCGAGCGTGGCTGTCACCTGAGCTGATCCGCCGCTGGATGGCACCGGGTTACGAGGTCACGCGGGTGGAGGTCGACGAGCGCGTGGGCGGCCGTTACCGGGTCTTTCATGCCGACGCGGGCGTCCCGGCCGGCGGCTTCGAGGCGGAGATCCTCGAACTGGCGCCACCTGAGCGCATCGCGTGGCGCTGGGGTTTCGCCGGCCCGGAGCGGGAGAACGGGCCGGTCTACGACTCCCTGCTGACTGTGACGCTGTGCGAGGCGCCTGGCGGCGGCACCGTGCTCACCCTCGTGCACGAACGACTGGACGACCTCGCGGCCGCGCTACCCCACGTCGCCGGGCAGGTCAGCGCCGGCTGGGACTTCGTCCTCAGCAAGCTGGCGGCCGTACTCGCCACCGACGCTTAGCCGAACCGCCAGAAAGCCGCCGGTGCCGGTCAGCGCCTCGCCCATTCCTCCGCCAGCAGCCGGTAGGAGCGGACACGGTCGGCGTGGTCGTGGGTAATCGTGGTGACGATCAGCTCGTCGGCCTCGGTGGCGTCACGCAACTGCTCCAGCTGATCGGCGACCTGGCCGGGAGTACCGACGAACTGGGTGGCGGTCCGGTCGGCGACCAGGTCACGGTCGGCATCGGTCCACTGGTGACGGCGGGCCTGCTCGGGGGTCGGGAACTGGATAGCGCCCTCGGCCGTGCGGATGCTGCGCACCCAGAGCCCGTAGCCGGTGGCCAGCTCGCGGGCCGCGGCCTCGGTGTCGGCGACGACCACGTCGGCCGACACGCTGACGTAGGGGCGCTCGAGCTCGGCGGACGGCTTGAACGCGGCCCGGTACCCATCGACTGCCTCAAGCACCGTCGCCGGGCTCACGTGGTAGTTGGCGGCGAAGCGCAGGCCGCGGTCGCCCGCCAGCTCGGCGCTCTCGCCGCCGCTGCTGCCGAGAATCCAGATCTGCAGCGCGGCACCTTCCCCGGGTACCACGTGCGCTTCCTCACCCTCGGGCGAGCGGTAGGTGCCGGCGATCAGCGCCAGCACATCGGTGACCTGCTCGGTGTAGTTCTGCGATTCCGCGTGCGGCAGCTGCAACAGGGTCTTCTGCAGCGCGAACCGGGGCGAGTCAAGCAGCCGCTTGAAGGAGAACCGCGGCGGGATCAGCAGCCCGCTTGGGGTGCGGCCGTTGACCACAGTGGCCGCCGAGCCCCCGCCGGCCAGGGCCGGCTCCCTGGGCTCGCGGGGGCGTCCACCGGACCGGCCGAGGCCGAGGTCGAAACGGCCCGGGTGAGCCGCGTCGAGCAGGCCGAACTCCTCCACGGTGGACAGGGCGGTGCGGTGCCCCATCTGCACCGCGCCCGAGCCCAGGCGGATCGCGGATGTGGCGCCCGCGGTAAGCGCGAGCACGACGGCGGGCGAGGTGCCGGCCACGCCCGGGTTGAGGTGGTGCTCGGCGAACCAGTAGCGGGCGTAGCCGAGACGCTCGGCCTGCTGGGCGAGGTCGATGCTATTGAGCAGCGCCTGGCCGGCGGTCGATCCCGAGGAGACCGGGACAAGATCCAGGACGGCCAATGGGGTGTTGGACATGCGAAAACCCTCCGAGATTCTTGTCAACCGGTGGTGGCGACCGGGGAGACGCCCGGCAGCCCGCTGGCCGCCGCCACGGGCGCCGACGCGGGCACTGCCGAGGCGGGCACGGTGTCGTCGCCGAGCGGCCCGCCGCCCCAGCCCCAGGGCGGGTCGGGGATCTCGCGGCGCAGCACCGGGGCGATGTCGGACTGGAACAGCTCCAGGCTGGCCCGGTGCTGCGCGCCGGTGAGACCGCCGGCGTCGGCGTGCAGGTGCAGCACGCTGTGGCCGAACTGCCCGTAGTAGCGGTGGACCTTCTCGATGACCTGGGCCGGGCTGCCGATCAGGGCGGAAGACCGCTCGATGAAGTCTTCCAGGGTGGGGAAGACCGGCTGCAGGCCGAGGCGCTGCTGGAACGCCAGCTGCCCGGCGAAGACCGGACGGTAGGCCTCGATGGCGTCCTGCGAGTTGCGGGTGGAGTAGTACCCGGCGGTCCCGGCGCCGACGGCGATGGCCGCCTGGTCGTGACCGTAGTGGGCCCAGCGCTCGCGGTAGTAGCGGATCAATTCGGCGTACGGGCCGATCGGGTTGGTCACGTTAGCGGAGAACAGCGGGTCGCCGTAGCGGGCGGCCAGGTCGACCGACGCCTGGCTGGTAGCGCTCCCGTGCCAGATACGGACCGGGCGCTGCAAAGGCCGCGGCCACACCTCGGCCTCGTGCAGCGGCGGCCGGAACTTCGTGTCATAGGTGATCTTGTTGTCCTGCCACAGCCGCCTGAAGACCTCGTAGGACTCGGCGTTGCGGTCCCACTGGTCGTCGGGGGTGACGTTGAACAGGTCCCGCTGGGCGGCGCCGTTGCCCTTGCCGATGATGAGCTCAAGCCGCCCGGCGGAGAGCTGGTCGAGGGTGGCGTAGTCCTCGAACGCGCGCACCGGGTCAAGCAGCGACAGCGTGGTCACCGCCGTGAACAGCCGGATCCGCTTGGTCAGGGCGGCGATATGGCTGAGCACGACCGTCGGCGACGAGGAGATGAAGGGCCGCTCGTGCCGCTCGCCCACCCCGAACCCGTCGAAGCCGAGCTCCTCGGCCAGCAGGGCGCTGTCGAGCGCCTCCCGGAACCGGGCGCGGGTGGACTTCTGGGCGCCGGTGAAGGGGTCCGGTGCGTGGACGATCAGCGTGATGGTGATGAACCTCATGAGGCGGCCCTCGCGGCGTGCTCGCCGGTGCGTCCCGCCTCGTCCGGCCGCCCAAGCGGGGCGAGGCCGAGGTGATCCCGCAGCGTGGTGCCGGTGTAGTCGGCCCGGAAGACACCGCGCTCCTGCAGCAGCGGCACGACCTTGTCGACGAAGGGCGCCAGGCCGTCGGGGGTGATGTGCGGGACCAGGATGTAGCCGTCGGCGGCGTCGCCCTGCACGCGCTCGTTGATCGCGCTGGCGACGGTCTCCGGCGAGCCGACGAAGGACTGGCGGCCGGTGACCTCGATCACCGCCTCGCGGGCGGAGAGCTTGCCGTCGGCGGCCCGGGCGCGCCACTCGTTGGCCCGCTCAACCGGGTTCTTGGCGAACTGGCGCACGCTCGCGCGGCCCTTGGCGATGAGATTGTCGCTGACCACTGGGTCGAAGTCCGGCAGCGGACCGTCAACATCGAAGTCAGGCAGCTCGGTGTTCCACAGCTGCTCGATGAAGCGCAGCGCGGTCTGCGGCGAGACCTGCGCCCGGCGGACCTCGCGGGCAAGATCAGCCGCCTCCGTGTCGGTGTCGCCGAGCACGAACGTCGCCGCGGGCAGTATCAGCAGCTGGCCCGGGGAGCGGCCGTACTTCCGCAGGCGGCCCTTCACGTCGGCGTAGAACGCCTGCCCGGCCTCGAGGGTGGCATGCCCGGTGAAGATCGCGTCGGCTGACGACGCGGCGAAGTCACGGCCCTCGTCGGAGTCGCCGGCCTGGAAGATGACCGGCCGCCCCTGCGGGCTGCGGGGAACGTTGAACTGCCCCTCGATGTCGAAGAACGCGTCCTTGTGCTGGAACGCGCCCGGAACCGGGGTCGCCAGGAACTCGCCGTCGCGCTTGTCCGCGATGATCTCGTCGCCTTGCCAGGAATCCCACAGTTCCGTCGCGGTCCGCAGGAAGGTGCGCGCCCGCTCGTACCGGTCACCCTGCGCCAGGTAGCCGGCGCGCCGGAAGTTCTCGCCGGTGAAGGCGTCCCAGCTGGTCACGACGTTCCACGCCGCCCGGCCGCCGGATAGGTGGTCGAGGCTGGCGAACTGGCGGGCCACCTCGTAGGGCTCGTTGAACGTCGAGTTGATGGTGCCGGTCAGGCCGAGGTAGTCGGTGACCGCGGCCAGCGCGGCGAGGATGGTGAAGGTGTCCGGGCGGCCGACCACGTCCAGGTCGTAGATCAGCCCGTTCTGCTCGCGAAGGCGCAGGCCCTCGGCGAGGAACATGAAGTCGAACTTGCCCCGCTCGGCGGTCTGGGCGAAGCGGGCGAACGAGTCGAACTCGATGTGGCTGCCGGCCGCCGGGTCGCTCCACACGGTCGTGTTGTTCACGCCGGGGAAGTGCGCGGCCAGGTGGATCTGCTTTGTCATGCTGGTGTCCTCAGCTTCGTTGATCAGGCAGCTTCATTGGTCAGACTGGTTCATTGGTCGTGCGGGCGGCGTACCGGTTGGCAGGCCGGGGCAGGCCGAGCAGTCCCCGCAGCGTGCCGGAACCGTCGCCGGCCGGGTAGGCCGTCCGGAACGCACCGCGGCGCTGCAGTTCGGGAACGAGGGCGCCGGTGATCTGGTCCAGGTCATGCGGCAGCGCGGCCGGCCGCAGCCGGAACCCCGACAGACCCGCCTCCCGCCAGTCCAGGAGCAGGTCAGCCAGCTGAGCCGCCGGGCCGGCGAAGATCTGCGCATCGCTGGAGTACGTGCCCCCTGCCAGCTCGTCTAGACGCTCCCGGCGGCCCTGGGCGGCAGCGGCGCTGTCGTCGATGAAGACGACGAGGTCACCGAATACGCGCACTGCCTCATCCGCGCGCCCGGCCAGTTCCTGCTCGGCGCGGATCTCGTCGACGATCGCGGCCGCGCTGGCCCGGTCGCGCGGGGTGACGAACCCGATGTCGGCCGACCGGGCGATCAGCCGGTACGGCACCGTGGCGTGGCCGAGAGCGGCGACGACCGGCTGGCCCTGCGGCGGCCGGGGCGTGATCGACGGCCCCCGCACCGAGAACCAGCGTCCTTCGAAGTCGATGTAGTGCAGCTTGTCGCGGTCGATGAAGCGCCCGGTGGCCACGTCGCGGATTTCCGCGCCGTCCTCCCAGCTGTCCCAGAGCCGCCGCAGTACCTCGACGTAGTCAGCCGCCTCGTCGAAGTGCTCCTCGATCAGCGCCCGCACGTCGGGGTCGTCGCGCCGCTCGACGCTCAGCGGCGGGATCTCGCGGCGGCCGAAGTGCCCCGCCGTGTCGCCGCGCCCGCCGATCTGCACCCGGACGCCCGCGCGGCCGGTGCTGACGTAGTCGAGGGTGGCGATCGCCTTGGACGTGTGGAACGGCTCGGTGTGGGTGGTGACCGCCGTCGGGACGAAACCGAGGTGGCGTGTCCTCGGGGCGGCCCTGGCCGCGATCAGCACGGCGTCCAGGCGGCCGCGGACCCGGTCCGTTCGCTCGTCCCGGCCGAAGTGGTCATCAGACTGCAGGTCGAGGC
Source organism: Trebonia sp. (assembly GCA_050013875.1). Classification (GTDB taxonomy): domain Bacteria; phylum Actinomycetota; class Actinomycetes; order Streptosporangiales; family Streptosporangiaceae; genus Trebonia. The sequence continues at coordinate 41,594 of JBEKEK010000002.1, forward strand.
CGTCCTCGATGGTGACGAAGTCAAGCAGGCCAAGCTCGGCCCGCTGGGCCAGGTTCACCCAGTAGGCCGCGGTGAAGAGCTGACCGGGCTGGGCCTCCGGCTCACGCCACGCCGCTGGGTGCCAGCCGGCGCCATCGAGCGCGACGGCCAGGTGCAGGGCGCCTGCCGGGGCATGGGTTGCTTGGGCCACGGTGAACTCCGTTCCGAGCGGCGACGGGCGTTACTCGTCCGCTTTGCCCAACGGAATGACTTTGTCGATTATTTCGCTAGGCATGATCGGCAAGAAGCGGAGGTGGGCGCGGAAGTAGGCTGGCTGACGTGACGAAGATCGCGATCCTTGACGATTACATCGGTGTCGCCCTCGAGTACGGCGACTGGTCGGCGCTGCCCGGCGACGCCGAGATCACCGTCTACCGCGCGGCGATCCCGCCCGAGCGGCTGGTCGGCGAGCTCATTGACTACGAGATCATCGTCATCACCCAGCAGCGGGCGCGCTTCCCGCGCGAGGTGCTCGCGGGGCTCCCCAAGCTGCGGCTGATCGTCTGCAACGGCCGGACGAGCAACGTCGTCGACCACGAGGCCCGGATTGAGCGGGGAATCCTGCTCTGCGGCACCGCCGAGACCGATCGCGGCGCCACCGCCAGCCCGTCCGGCTACCAGGTTCCGCGCGGGTTGCCGGCGCCCGCGGAGATGGCGTGGGCGCTGATCTTCGCCGTCGCCAAACGGATCGGCATCGAGGACCGGGTTATCCGCGACGGCGGCTGGCAGACCGGCTTCCCGGTCACCCTGGCCGGCCAGACGCTCGGCCTCCTCGGCGCGGGACGCCTCGGCGGCGCGATGGTGCCGGTCGCGAACGCGCTCGGCATGGACGTCATCGCCTGGAGCCCCAATCTCACCCAGCAGCGCTGCGCCGAGCTCGGCGTCGCGTGGGTGACGAAGGACGAGCTCCTGGCGGCCGCGGACGTCCTCGGGGTCTTCCTCGTCCTGTCCGAGCGCTCCCGCAATACACTCCGCGCCGGCGACCTGGCGAAGATGAAGGCGGGCGCCATCTTGGTGAACATCTCCCGCGGCCCGATCGTCGACGAGGAAGCCCTCATCGAGGCACTCCGCTCCGGTCAGCTGGCCGGAGCCGGCCTCGACGTCTTCGACCGCGAGCCGCTTCCCGCCGGCCACCCGTTCAGGTCGCTCGGCAATGTCGTCGTCACCCCGCACATCGGCTACGTCACCGAGCAGGGCTTCCGCACCGCCTGGCAGCGCATGGCGGAGGACGTCGCGGCCTACCTCGCGGGATCACCCATCCGCGTGGTCACCGACCCCGCCGACTGCCCCCCGATGGCACCGCGGTAGCCCCGCTCAGGCTTGCCGCACGCGCGCGGGGCCGGCGCCGCCGCGGGCCAGGTCCCCGACCAGCTGCCAGGTCCTTAGCCGTTCCTCGTCGGTGGCGAAGGCGACCGGGCTGATCCGCACGTCGGTCGCCCCCGCGTCGAGATACCGCTCGATCCCGGCCGCCACGGTCTCCTCGTCCCCGACGAGTGCCAGGTCGGCGGCGTGACCGATGCCCTCGCGTTCGAGGACGGCGGCGTAGGAAACATTGCGGCCGTACCCGCCGAGGGCCTCGAAGGCGTGCGCCCTCGCCCGCTGCGGGTCGGCGGTCACCGACGCGGGCACCCCGGCGGCGATCCGCGGTGCCGGGCGGCCCGCGGCCGCCGCCGCGGCGGTGATGGCGGGGACGATGAGCGAGGCGAGGCTGCGCGGCCCGGCAAGGTAGGGCAGCGTACCGTCGGCGAGTTCGCCCGCCGCCCGCAGCGCCTGTGGTCCCATCGCCGCGACCAGCAGCGGAACCCGCGGCGTGACGCCGCCGCGGAGCAACGCCGACGGCACGCTCGACAAGTCGGCGGTGAGCGTCGCGCCCCGGATATCAGCGGTCCCGGTATCGAGCAGCGAGCGCAGCACCCGGAGGTAGTCCCGCAGATGCCCGATAGGCCGGTCGAACGGCACGCCGAACACGCCCTCCACCTGGCCCCGGTGCCCGAGACCGATGCCGAGGGCGAACCGCCCGCCGGCCGCGAGCTGTGCCGCCTTGGCCTGGCTGGCGAGGACGACCGGGTGCCGCGGGTACATCGGGACGACGGCGGTCCCGACGAGGATGCGCGGCACCTGGTGCGCCACCACAGCGGCGACGGTGATCGCGTCGATGTCGAGCCCCTGGTTGAGCCAGATGTCGTCCACTCCGGCCGCTTCGGCCTCACGGGCGCGGTCGAGCACGTAGCTCAGCGCGTCGGCGTCGCCAAGCGCCGCAGCCGACGGCGAAGTCTGCAGCGAGATCCCGAAACTCATGACCGGACCGCCTTTCAGATAATCCCTATGGAATTAGTAGGCTATCTCGCGCCGACCACGGCCCGACGCCCGCTGACGCACTTACGCCGGTTACACCGTTGTTACCCCACCCTAATATTTGATACTTTTCAGACCGATATAGTAGGATTTAGCAACTCGAAGCTACGCCGACGTCTGGAGCACCGACCTTGCCAGCGCTACTCACCTCCCGAAGAGCAGGCGGGCTCGCCGCGGCAGCGGCGATCGCGCTGACTCTCGCGGCCTGCTCGTCCGCCACGTCCTCCTCCTCGCCATCCTCGTCGTCGTCGGCTGCCGCGCAGGGGTCGGCCGGCCCGGCCGCAGCCGACGGCGGCACCTACAACATCGGGCTCATCACCCCGACTGGCGGCATCGACCCGCTGACCACCGCGCAGAGCGCCACGCAGTTCACGGTCGGGCTCGCCTCGGCCCAGCTCGTCATCGAGAACCCGTCAGGGACGATCGAGCCGCAGCTCGCGCAGTCCTGGACCCAGTCGGCCGACAAGCTGTCCTGGACGTTCACGCTGCGGTCCGGCCTGAAGTTCAGCAACGGCGCGCCGCTCACCGCCAAGGACGTGGTGTCGACCTTCGACAGCATCCTCAGCCCGACGAGCGAGTCGCCCGCCGCGTCGAGCTTCGCCGGGATCCTCAAGTCGGTCACCGGGTCGGGCACGACGGTGGTGTTCCACCTCGATGCGGCCTACGCGGACTTCCCTCACCTGCTGACCGGGGCGAACACCTGGATCCTGCCGGCCGGCTCCAATCCCACGAACTGGATCAACGACCCGGTCGGGGCGGGCCAGTTCATTCTGGAGAAGTACACCGCGGGGCAGGGCATCACCTACAAGAAGAACCCGTACTACTGGGACGCCCCGGCGGTGAAGCTGGCCGGCGTGAACGTCACGTTCTACTCCTCCGAGCAGTCTGAGCTGCTCGCGTTCCAGAGCGGCCAGATCGACCAGCTCCAGTCGTTTCCGGCCGCGGCTGCCGCCCTCGGCACCAGCTACCGCCAGCAGCGCTCGGGGTTCGTGAAGTTCGACGCCCTCACCTTTAACGTTGACAAGGCCCCGTTCAACGACGTGGCCGTCCGGCAGGCGGTGGCCTGGGCGCTGAACCGCTCCGCGATCGCGGCGACGGTCTACAGCGGCGAGGCGACCATCGGTAATGACTTCGCCACCTTCCCCGACTACGCCGTGCAGCCGAAGGGGCTGACCGCCCGCTCGCAGAACCTCGCTGAGGTCAAGAAGCTGCTCGGCAGCAGGGTGATCAGCTTCACCATCACCACCTACACCGATGAGCAAACCTACGCCCAGCTCATCCAGCAGCAGCTCGACGCGACCGGTAACTTCAAGGTCAGCCTGGACGTGCAGACCGAGGCGGCCTACTACGCGAACGGCGCGACCTCGCCGTGGCTGGCCGCGCCGGTGACGCTCACCGACTGGGCCGAGCGGCTGCCATCGCAGCTGTACTCGCTCATCTACGTGGCCAGCAGCGGGTGGAGCGCGTCGCACTACTCCAACTCGCACCTCGGCAGCCTGGTCAACCAGTTCGAGGCGACCAGCTCCGCCGCGCAGCGGCAGACCCTCGCCAACCAGATCGCCACGACCGAGTGGACTGACGTGCCGGTCGTCATCGCGGCGTTCGAAGAGAGCGACGTCTACCTAGGCAACGCGGTGCAGGGCAGCTTCCCCAACGGCCAGGATTTCCCCGGAGGCTTCGACTTCCGCGGGATCTCGGTCTCGAGCTGACCCGGTACGGAGTCTAGATGACAGTGCTGAACCCGCGCCCGGGCGCGGCTGGCGGAGCGGACTCTCCGGATGGGGGGCTCCCGCCCCCCATCCCCCCTGGCGCCCCGCGCGGGTTCGGCGCGTTCTCGCAGCGGCACAGCCGGATCCTGACGCTGCTCGGCAGGCGGCTGATCCAGATCCCGTTCGTGCTGCTGGCCGTCTCCATCCTGACGTTCTGGCTGATCCAGCTCGTCCCGGGCGACCCGGGGCGGAACGCGCTCGGGCAGTACGCGACCAACGCCCAGGTGCACGCCTGGGACGTCAGCAACGGCCTCAGCGGGTCGATCGTCGTCCGCTACCCGCACTGGCTTGGCGGCTTCTTCGCCGGCGACTGGGGGACGAGCTTCACCTATGCGGTGCCATCCCGCCCGCTCATCCTCGGCCACCTGGAGAACAGCGCCTTCCTCGCGCTCTACGCGTTCGTGCTGCTCGTGCCGGTCTCGGTGATCCTCGGCTCGATCCAGGCCTACCGGGAAGGAAAGCGCAGCGACCGGGCCATCACGATCGCGGCGATGGCCCTGTCGTCGGTGCCCGAGTTCGTGATCGGGGTGCTGCTGCTCGTCGTGTTCGCCGTCGGGCTCAAGGCGTTTCCCGTCCAGTCGGCCGCTGACGCTACCGGCAACTTCGGGCAGCGGGTGCATGCCATGACCCTGCCGGCGGTCGTGCTCGCCGTCACCTATCTGGCGGTGCTCGCCCGGATGGTGCGCACCGGCACCGCCGGGGCGATCACCGCGCCGTTCCACCGGACCGCGGTGCTCAAGGGGCTGTCGTCCGGGCAGATCGTCCGCAAGCACGTGGCTCGCAACGCGCTGATCCCCACCGTGCAGTTGCTCGGCCTCTACTTCGGCGGCCTGCTCGGCGGCAGCGCCGTGGTGGAGACGCTCTTCAACTACCCCGGCCTCGGGGCGCTGATGGTGGTCGCCGCCGAACGCAAGGACGCGGTACTGCTCACCGACGGCGTCATGATGACCGGCGTGATCGCGCTGCTCGCGCTGCTGCTCACCGACGTGTGCCTGATCCTGATGGACCCGCGCATCCGCTTCGAGAGCACGGAGAGCTGATGGACCCCTTGTCCCAGGGACAGGCGGAAGCCGTCACCGCCCTCTCCGTGCCCGAGGCGGGAGCCGGCCTGGCGGCGGGCGGCCTGGCGGCGGGCGGGTCACTTGACCCGGGCGGGGCGGGCTGGGCCGGGGGCCGGGCGGGGCGGCGGCGCGTCCGCGCGCTGCTGCGCCGCCCGACGTTCGTGGTCAGCGCGCTGATCGTCGTCTTCTGGGTCGTGGCCGCGCTCGGCTGGCACCTGTTCGGCCTCGACCCGTACGGCAACAGCGGTCAGGCGCTGGCCGCGCCGAGCTGGTCGCAGCCGTTCGGCACCGACAACCTCGGCCGGAGCATGTTTGCCAGGACCCTGGCGGGGGCGGACACCGCGCTCGCCGTCGGCCCGCTCGGCGCCATCCTGGCGACTGTTCTCGGCGGCGCGCTCGGCGTCATCGCCGGCTACTTCCGCGGCTGGGTCGACACCGCGCTCATGCGCGTGTTCGACGTGCTGGTCGTGCTGCCGCCGCTGATCTTCCTCATCGTGGTAGTCGGGGCGTTCGGTGCCTCGGTGCCGGCGCTGATCGTCATCATCGGCGTGGTCTTCGCCCCCGGCATCGCTCGCATCATCCGCGCCGCGGTCCTGGCCGAGATGGGCAAGAAGTACGTGACGACGGCCCGGCTGCAGGGTGAGTCGGCTCTCCGGATCATGGCTACCGAGCTGGTGCCGAACGTGCTCCCCACGATCATCGTCCAGGCCACGCTGAGCCTGGCGTCGGCGATCCTGATGACGGCCACGTTGTCCTTCCTCGGCCTCGGCCAGCAGCCGCCCTCCCCCGACTGGGGGCTGGCGATCAACCAGAACCTCGACTTCATCGAGACCGCGTGGTGGACCGTGATCTTCCCCGCCCTCGCGGTCGCTTCCCTGGTCGTGGCCGTCCAGCTGATCGCCGACAACCTCAAGGAGACGTGGTCATGAGCGGCGCGGCGGCGGCCAGTGCGCCCACCGGCAGTGCTCCCGTGGGCGGCGCTTCGGTGGTTCGCGTGGCCGGGCTCACCGTCTCCTACCGGGTCCGGCAGCGGGCGGTGCCGGCGGTGCGCGGGCTCAGCCTGGCCATCGGCGCCGGGGAGTCCTACGGCCTGGTCGGCGAGTCCGGTTCCGGCAAGAGCACCGCCGCGATGGCGCTGAGCCGCTACCTGCCCGCCGCGGCGGTGGTCAGCGCGACGGAGCTGTCCGTCGCGGGGACCAGGGTCCTCGAGCTCGACGCGACCGAACTGCGGGCCTTCCGCGCCTCCGTGCTCGCGGTCGTCTACCAGGAACCGGGGCTCGCGCTCAACCCGACCATGCCGGTCGGCGAGCAGATCGCCGAGGTCTACCGACTGCACGGGTCGCACCGGGCGGCAGCGCGCGAGGCCACGCTCGCCGCGATCGCACGGGTGAACCTCTCGCCGCCGGAACAGATCGCCTGGCGCTATCCGCACCAGCTGTCCGGCGGCCAGCAGCAGCGCATCGTCATCGCGATGGCGCTGGCCAGCGAGCCGCAGCTGCTCCTCCTTGATGAGCCGACCACCGGTCTCGACAGCCGGGTGGAGGCCGAGATCATGGCGCTGATCGACCAGCTGCGCGCGCAGCTCGGCTTCGCCAGCCTCTTGATCAGCCACAACCTGCCGCTGGTGGCCGCGCACTGCCAGCGCATCGGCGTGCTGCAGGGCGGTGTGCTGGTCGAGGAAGGGCCGGCCGCGGAGGTGCTGCTCGCGCCCCGGCACCCCTACACCCGGGCCCTGATCGCCGCGCTGCCCGACATCAACGCCAGTCGCCGCGACCGCCCGCGGGCCGGAGCGGCGGTCACGGACCGTACCGCACCGGAGGCGGAGGGAAAACCAGATGACGCCGAACGGAGGCGGCCGCCTTCGGCCGTCTCAGGCCCGCAGTCCGCGGCAGTTGGCGGGCCGCTGGTCACGGTGACGAACCTGACCAAGCAGTACCAGCGCAAGACCGCGCTGCGGGACGTCTCGTTCACGATCGGCCGCGGCGAGGTGCTCGGCCTGGTCGGCGAGTCGGGCAGCGGCAAGACGACACTTGGCCTGTCCCTGGCCGGGCTGACCGGCTACCAGGGCACAATCAACTTTCATGTCTCCGACCGGCACCGGGGCCGGGGGCGGGGACGCGGGGGGACAGTGCTGCCGCGCGTCCAAGTGGTCTTCCAGGGCGCGGACGAATCACTGAACCCGCGCCGCAGCGTCCGCAAGGTGCTCGCGCGGTCCATCGAGCTGCTTGGCGGCGCCCAGACCGTCGAGGAGCTCGCCGGGCGCGCGGGACTGGCGGACGACCTGCTCGACAAGCTTCCTTACCAGCTGTCCGGCGGGCAGAAGCAGCGGGTGGCCATCGCCCGGGCCTTCGCCGGGCAGGTACCGCTGGTGATCTGCGACGAGCCGACCTCCGCGCTCGACGTGTCCAGCCAGGCGCGGCTGCTTGACCTGCTCACCGAGCTGCAGGAGCGCAGCGGGGTGTCTTACCTGTTCATCTCGCACGACCTGGCCGTGGTCCGCCAGGTCTCCGATCGCATCGGCGTCCTCTACGACGGCGAGCTGGTCGAGCTCAAGGCCGCCGACGAGATCTTCGAGCGGCCCGAGCACCCGTACACGCGGTCCCTAGTCGATTCCGCGCTCTCGCTGCGCCGACCCCGAGAGGGCAACGGGAAAGGGAAACTGGGGCGCTCATGACTTCTGGCAACCTGCGCCGACAGGCTCACCTCACCGCGTTCCTGACCGGGGTCGGCTATCACGAGTCCGCGTGGAAGCTGGCGGACCCGGCTGACCTGGCCGGGCCCGGGCGGTTCGGCGTGCTCGAGCGGGCCGCGCTCGACGCCGAGGGCGGCCTGCTCGACGCCGTGTTCTTCGCCGACTCACCCGGGCTCGCGATCTTCCGGGCCAGGTACTTCCCCCAGGTCGGCTTCGACCCGCTGGAGATCCTGGCGGCGCTGTCCCGTACCACGACGCGGATCGGCCTGATCGCGACCGCGTCCACCACCTACACCGCCCCCTACGACCTCGCCCGCAGGCTGGCCACGATCGATCACCTGTCCGGCGGGCGGGCCGGCTGGAACATTGTGACCACCCGGTACGCGGGGGCGGCGGGTAACTTCGGGCTCGCCGCGCACCCCGACCCGGCCGACCGTTACGCCCGGGCGGAAGAGTTCGTCGACGTCGTGACCCGGCTGTGGGACAGCTGGGATGCCGGCGCGGTCATCGCTGAACAGGACAAGGGCATCTGGGCCGACACCGACCTGATCAGACCGGTCGACTTCCATGGCCGGTTCCTCGACGTCAGCGGCGCGCTGACGCTGCCCCGCTCGCCGCAGGGCCGGCCGGCGTTCGCCCAGGCGGGCTCCTCGGGCCCGGGCATCGAGCTGGCCGGGAAGAGCGCCGACCTGGTCTTCACCGCCCAGCCGGACATCCCGGCCGGGCGGCGGTTCCGGGAGTCAGTCCGTGCGTCCGCCCGCCGTCACGGACGTGACCCGGACGACGTGCTTGTGCTGCCCGGCGTGGCGTTCGTGCTCGGCTCGACCGAGGCGGAAGCGCGGGCGCTGCGGGCCGAGCTCGAGGACCGCGTTGACCCGGAGTTCCGCTGGCGCAACCTAGCCCACAACGCGGGGCTCGACGTTACGCTGGTCGACCCGGACCGACCGCTGCCCGATGCGGTCATCGCGGCGGCCAGCCGCACCAGCCGCACCGACGAGATCGCGCGGCGCGCGCGAGAGACGGGCAAGACCTTCCGTCAGCTGGCCGAGGAACTCACCGGCCTGCCCGGCGGGCTGGAGTTCACCGGTACCCCCGAGCAGTTCGCCGACCTCATCGAGGCGTGGCTCACCGACGGCGCCAGCGACGGCTTCACGCTGCAGCCGACGACGCTGCCCGGCTCGCTGCGCCAGTTCACCGACCACGTGGTGCCGATCCTGCAGGCCCGCGGCCTGCACCGGACCGAGTACACCGGCACCACCCTGCGCGGCCACCTGCGGGACGCCCGGTGACCCGGCTCCGCATCGCCATCCACTACGGGAAGGCCAGCTACCTGCGCTCGCTCGAACGCTCGTCTCCATCCTCGACGGCAACCCGGTGAACGGCACCGACGGGGTGCGGCCGAGAGTAGGGCTGGTCGTCCACGTGCACCCGGCAAGCGACCGCCGGGCCGGCCTGGCCGCGCTGGAGGTGGACGTGGAGACGGTCTACGCGTGGGGGCGGGACTGGCTTCCCCCGGCGCGGACGCTGGCGGAGAAGGCGGCGGTCATCAGCCAGCCAACACAGCCGTTGGGGGCACAGCGCACGTCACGGTGGCGGCGCTAGAAAGGGAACTGCGAGCATGACCATCTGCGAGAACGACGAGCCGCTGAGCCTCGCCGCGTACGCGATACTGAACGAGCCGGGCGACCAGGCCCGTAACTACCACGACGCGCTTGAGCTGTTCACGCAGGCCGAGCGGCTCGGAGTCGAGGGGCTGTGGGTACGGCAGTTCCACCTGCGCCGCCCGGGGCAGGCGCCGGCCGGCGGGCTGCCGTCCCCGTTCGTCTTCCTCGCCTGGCTGGCCGCGCGGACCAGCCGGCTGCGGCTCGGCACCGCTGCCGTCACGCTGCCGCTTGAGAGCCCGCTGCGGGTCGCGGAGGACGCCGCCGTGCTCGACGCGCTCAGCGGCGGGCGGGTGGAGCTCGGCGTCGCCAACGGCGGCAGTGCCCCGGGCCTGGCCGAGCTGTTCCGGGACGCCTCCGCCATGGACCGGGCGCCAGGAGGAGGAATCGACGCAGCCAGCCGACGGGCGGTTTACCGGGCCAACCTGGCGAGGCTGGCGGGCGCGCTCGACGGCGCCAGCCTCAGCACGTCCGGCGACCGGCTCAACCCGCCAAGCCCCGGACTGGCCGGCCGGATCTGGGAGGCAACGCTCAGCGAGCAGAGCGGCTACGACACCGGCGCCCGCGGGAACGGCGTGCTGATCGGGACCACGCAGACGGTACCCGCCGAGGTCACCGCCCGCGCGTACTACCGCGGGCTCGACCGGTACGCGGCGGAGTACGGTCCGCGGCCGCCGCGCGTCGGCCTCGCCACCCTGATCTACCCGGCCAAGGACCGGGAGACCGCGCTGCGCGAGGCCCGGGCAGGGATCGAGGAGAAGTATGAATGGGGCCGCAAGTTCCTGCCCCCCGCGACAACGCTGGCCGAGAAGGCGGCCGCCATCTGCCTGCACTACGGCACGCCGGAGCAGATCACCGAGTCCATTCTCGCGCAGCCCTGGTTTCCTTACGCGACCCAGCTCATGGTGCAGACCGAGCTGTTCTATTCGAGCTACGCCCACCGCGCCGAGGCACTCGAGCTGTTCGTCCGTGCGGTCGCCCCCGCCCTGGGCTGGGCACACGCACCGCAAGCGCTGCCCATCGGGTAGACCCCCCCACCGCGGGATCGCGACGGGGCAGCGCGCCCCGCGATCCGGCTACCGGATATGGAAAAGCTAGAAATAATTCCGATCGTTTTAGTGATAATTGTTGGATGACATTGCCCGTTTTGCTGCGTCCCCGGGAGCCCGCGGTCCCCCGGCCCCACGGGCAGCGTGCCGCCTCGGCAGCAGTGACCATGACGGCCCTCAGCATCGCTGTGTTCGCGGCGCTGAGCGCGTCCGGGGACCCGGCTATCGTGGCGCCGATCGGTCCGGCCGGACCGTTCGCCGACCTGCACTACCGGCTGGCTCCGGTCCTGATCAAGGCCGCCTGCTGGCTCGCCGCGGTCTGCGGCGGGGCCGGGGTGCTTGCGGGGCTGGCGGCCGTGCGGCATGGCTGGCGTCCGCGCCTTGGCCTCGTGCTGGCCGCGTGCGCGGCGGCGACCGTCGTGTTCGTGTTCGTCCCGCCGGCCGCCTCGGTCGACGTCCAGAATTACGCGGAATACGGACGGATCGTCGTCCTCGGCCACAACCCCTGGGTGATGACCCCACAGCAGCTCTACCAGCGACATGACCCGGTCGGGCTGCTCCGGCCACCGGAGTGGCGGACCCAGCCGACGGTCTACGGACCCGCCGCGACCCTGCTGGAGGCGGCCGCGGCGTGGCTGGGGGGAACCTCCATGGCGTGGATCACTTTCTGGATCAAGGTGATGAACGGTGCCTGCTACGTCGCCGTAGCGGCGGTACTCGATCGTCTCGCCGGGCCGGACCCGGCGCGGCGCGTACGGGCCGGACTGCTGTGGGCGGTCAACCCGCTGATGTTGTTCTGGATGGTGGGCGGGGCGCACACGGACCTGCTGGCCGCACTGCCCCTGACGCTCGCGCTGCTGGCGGCACGGACGCTGCGGAAACGGGGAGCGGGCGGTGGCACGGCACTCGGCGCCGTGGTCGCGGGCGCCCTGGCGGGTATCGCGATCGCGGTGAAGGTCACCTTCGCGGGCCCGGTCGCAGGGCTGGCAGTGGGACTGTGGCACGCCATCACCGGACCCCGGCGCACCGCGGTGCTCGCGTCAGGGATCGCCGGGGCAGCGCTCGTGCTGACGGCAGGCTACGCGGTCGCCGGCAAGGCGGCAGCGCGGTCGCTATTGCGGCGGCTATCCTCGGCCAACGACTCGTTCCTGCCGCTCCCGGAGTCCGTCTATCACCACCAGGCGCTCTACGCCACCGTCATGCTGGCCGCGTTCCTGATCGTCGGGGGCGTTCTCGCCTGGCGAATGCCGCCGGGACACGCCGACCTCCCCGAGACACGCCCGATGCTGATCTGCGCGCTAGCGGTGGTCCTCGGGGGCATCGTGCAGTACCCGTGGTACGACGCGATGTTCTTCCCGCTCCTGGCACTGCTGCCGACCTCACGCCTGGACACCTGGCTGGTGGGGCGAACTGTGCTGATCAGCGGCCTGGTCCTGCCTGGGGTAGGCATCACTGCCCATCAATATCGCGAGGCCCGGGTGGTCGTGCCGGTCTTCACGGCCTGCTTCCTCGTCTCCGCCGCGCTCGGGAAGCTCCAGCTGGCCAGGGGCGGGGCTGGCTGGGCGCCGGCCCCGGGATCAGCCGACCTGGTCGAGCTTGCCCGTGGCAACGCCGAAGACGGCCCCGCCGACTGACTCCGCGGGAAACGCCTAGCCGGCATCCGACGGCGACCAGCCAAGCCGCGGCGCGATCGACGCGGCGACATCGGAGAGGATCTGCTCGTACTCCTCATGGGCGAAGGCGTACGGCAGTTCCAGCTGGAGCTCGGTGACCTCCGTGAGCACCGGGTCGGCGTGCAGCGACTCAACGATCTCGGCCGCGCTGCCGACTAGGTCGGGGGCAATCAGGATGCGGCGCTCGCCTATCGGGGCGAGGGTCCGCTGGTGACGTGACGCCTGGTAGTCGCGGTACTTGCCCCGGGTGGCGGTGTCGGCGCCGTCCAACGGCACGATCACCCGGCCCGCCACCACCCGTGGCCGGCCGGGCCCCGGGGGGAATGGGGGGCGGGAGCCCCCCATTCGGGAAGGGGAGTCAGCGAACTTCTGCCGGTAGGCGCGGATCTGGGCCAGCTGCGCGGTGCCGAAGTCATCGGTGCCAAGTCCCTGGCCGGCGCAGATGTTGCCGACCACCAGGTTCAGTCCGTGTTCAGCCGCCCAGGTCACCGATCCCAGGCTGCCGGCCCCGTACCACAGGCGCTGGGCCAGGCCGGGGGCGTGCGGCCTGAGCCGCGGCCGCTGCGGCCCGGCCGGATGCGGCACCAGGGTGTCCGCGTCGCCCAGGAACTCGCCCCGCAGGTTCGCCGCCAGCCTGGCTATCCGGGCATGCGAGAAGTCGTAGCCGCGCCAGTCACCGTCGTAGACCAGCCCGGCCAGCAACTCGGAGTTGGTCGGGACACCGGCGCTGAACCCCACCTGCAGCCGTCCCCGGGACAGCACGTCGGCCATCGACAGATCTTCGGCCAGCCGGAACGGGCTCTCGTAGCCGATCGGTATGACCGCCGAGCCGAGTTCGATGTTCCTGGTGCGCTGGGACGCGGCGGCGAGGAACACCGGCGCCGAGGACACGTTCGGCACCAGGTGCTGCTGGCGGATCCAGGCCCCGTCGAAGCCGAGCCGCTCCGCGTACTCGAACAGCCGCAGGGTGCTCTCCAGGCCCTGATAGGGATCGTCGTCGCTGAAGCTGCCGGGCACGAGCAGCGACAGCGACCTGACGGCCGGCTCGGAACCGGCGGCGACGTCCGGGGCGGACTCGGTGGAAATGGTCATCGGACTAGTGCGCCGGCGTGGTGCGCGGGTCGGGGATGTAGTCGGTGACCAGGAAGCGCTTAAGTACCTGGGTGCTCCCGGCCACGTCAAGTTCCGGCCGGGGCGGCAGTGCCCGCTTCCAGACCAGCAGCGCGATATCCTGCGCCGCGCCGGTCACCGTGACGGCGGCGCCTGACGGGCCGTCCGGTACCCGTTCGGTCGCCAGTCGGCCATCGCTCACCTGGGCACTCCAGGCCACCGGGGTGTCGGTGGCCCGCAGCGAGACGGTGCCGCCGATATCCGCCACGCCGCTGCCGGCCAGCCGGGGCACGAAGTTCGTGAACACGCTCTCCACTTCCTGGACCGCCAGGTCGGCCGGGATGGGCGCGTGATCGCCGAGGACGGATTCCACGTCCCAGCGGTGCACCCCGACCTCCACCGCCAGCAGCGGGGCGATAAGCCCGGCGGGCCGGTCGCCCGCGTCGTGCGGGAACGGCACCAGCTGGTCCGGCGGAATCTCGCCAAGCACGGTGACCAGCGGGCCCAGCCCGGCCAGGACCCAGTCGGCGACGTCCGCCCCCTCGGGTACCTCGAGGGACGGCTGCTCACCGCCGCCGGCCGCGATGGCGTGGAACAGCCGCAGTCCCCGGCCGATGTGGGCGGCCAGGCTGGACACGGTGAAGTCCGGGTAGGCGGGCACGTGTGCCCGCAGCGGCGACTCCCTGACCACGTCGGCGAACCGCTCGGTCTCCCGTCGCAGGTGGGCCAGCCATGACGTGGTGGGCGTGACGGTTGTTGACGTGCCGCTCATGACGTTCCCCTCATTTCCCGTTTTCCGCTAGCGGCCGGCCGAGTCCGCGGCCAGTTCGGCGACGTAAGGCCTGCCCTCACGCCAGGCGGCGACCTGCTCGGGCCGGCCGAATACCTTCAGGTAGTTCTGCACGTTGTCCTTCACCAGGTCCCACAGGGTGACCGGCTCGAAGTCGGTCTCCTCCCCTGGTTCGGTGAACGCGGGCAGCGGCTCGAGCACCCGCTCAAGGCTGGGGTAGTAGAAGACCGCGGTCGACCGCCTGGTCACGCCGCCGCCGGCCACCACGCGGTGCCTGGCCGGGCGGAGCAGCCCGTTGCTCCACCGGGTGAGCAGAGTCCCGGAGAAGACCTGGAGGGCACCGGGCACGATCGGCACCGGCAGCCAGTCGCCGTCGGGCAGCTGGATTTGCAGGCCCTCGTAGTCGCCCTGCTGGGCGAGGACGGTCACGGCCGAGCCGTCGGCGTGCTCGAGCAGCAGCAGCTTGTCCTCGTCGCGCCCGGTGTCGGGGTAAGTCCAGGTCGGGTAGTCGTTCACGGTGAGCGTCAGGTACGACAGCGGATCGGTGGGGAAGGTGCCGGCCGGGAGATCCTGGGCCCGCGCGTACAGGCCGAGCACCCGCTCGGCCACACCGCGTGACGCGGCGATGTACCGGTGGGTCAGATCGCGCAGCCCCGGGTCGTCGGCGGGCCAGACGTTGGCGTGCGCGTACAGGCCGAGGTACTCCTCGGCCAGGCCGGCCGACCGCGCGTCGGCGGCGTTGTCGAACTGGCCCACGTTGAACCGCTCAAGCTCGAGGCGGCCGAAGTCGTCCGGCCACTGCCGCCATCCCCGGTACGGATGCCCGGTCGGGCTGGCCAGCTCGGCTTTTCGCTCCCGCGGCAGGGAGAGCAGCCGGCCGACACGGCTGCTGAAGTCGTCGATCAGGTCCTGGGGAACGCCGTGGTTGACCACCTGGATGATGCCGACCTCTTCGGCCGCGGCCCGGACCTGGTCGAGCAGTTTCCGTGGGGCATCGTCGCGGGTGGCCGCCGCAAGGTCGACGACCGGGATCGAGTACGTCATCGGGGGTTCTCCTAACCGGTCGGGGCTTACGACCACTTGGTGGCTGGGCGTTCCTGCAGGACCCCGTCCACGGTGATGTCGGTTTTCTCGTTGTAGAAGGCGAGCAGGTTCTCGATCTTGGGCGCCTCCGGGATCGGCGCGGGGTAGCTCCACACGATGTCCTCGAAGAGCTCCCCGCCGGCCCGCACTGACCAGTAGACGGCCTCGCCCTTGTACGGGCAGCGGGTCCGGGTCGCGCTCGGCACCAGCGATTCCGGCCTGACGTCGAGCTTCGGCAGGTAGTAGCGGACCGGCAGGCCCGTCTCGAACAGCAGTCGTGGCCGCCTGCTCTCGGCCACGAGCACGCCACCCACCCGCACTTGCACATGGCGGGAGGAGTTGAGCACGTCGACCCGGTGATAGGGGTCACGCGGGTGCTTGAACACCTCGTCGTCTTCCTCGAACCAGGCGTCCGCCTTGTTCCAGTAGAAGGCCACGTAATCCGCCAGCTGCGGGACCGACTCGATGGGCTCGGGGTAGGCCCAGACCGCGTTCTCGTATCGGCGGCCGCCAGCGACCACGGTGTAGTAGGAGGCGTCGCCCTTGTACGGGCAGTGGGTGCGCTCGCTGGTCGGCTCGAGCAGGTCGAACCTGACGTCCGCGCGCGGGAAGTAGTACACCGGCAGGTGCCCGGTCTCGAACAGATAGAGCGTCTTGCTGCTGTCGGCGACCGCCTCGCCGCCGAAGAACACCCGGACCCGGCGCTGGTTCGGCTCGGTCCGGACCCGGAGCCGCGTCAGCTCTGCCGATTGCGTCATCACTGCCTCACTTGGTCGGTTATCAGGAGGTGGTCGAGGGCAGCGGCCAGCGCCGCGGGCTGGGTCGCGGCGATGTCCACGCCGGCCCCGGGAACGGTGATCACGCGAATGTGCGGTAGCCGCTGGCGCAAGCTGGCAAGGTCGGCTGCCACCAGCGGGCCCGCCCAGTCACCCCTGATCAGCGTGGCCGGGACCTGGAGCTGCGCGAACTCACTCCACAGCGGGTCTTCAGCGGGCTCCAGCTGCTGATCGGGCGCGGCCGGGAGGTTCCCTGGATGGTGCCGCCACACCCAGGATCCGTCCGGGTCCCGCAGGAGCTCGTACAGCACCTCGCGGCGTAGCGCTTGCCCGCTGGCCTCCGGCCGCCGGCTGGCCAGGGCGGCAAGGGCGGCGGCGCGGCTGGCGTAGCGTTCCGGCTCTGATCGCGTCCACGCCCGCCCGGATACCGTGCCTGGAAGCGTGTTGACCAGGGCGAGCCCCGGCAGCAGGCGGGCATGGCGACGGCGCAGCGCGAGCGCGGCGAGGCCGCCGAGGCCGGTGCCCGCGACCAGCCGGGCGCGCGGCGCGAATGACCGGATGGCCTCGGCGACCGCGGACGCCAGCAATGCGGGCTGGTAACGCCCGTCACGACGCCAGTCGGAACGCCCGTGGCCGGGCAGGTCGATGGCGACCAGTGGACGGCCCAGCGCCAGTGCCACCGCGTCCCATACCCTGGCGCTTTCGCCGCTATCGTGCAGCAGCACCAGCTCCGGCGGCCCGTCGCCCCAGAACACCCCGCTGACGTGGCCGCCGGCCGGGACGTTGACCCAGCCCCGGCGGACGCGGGCCGCCTCGCCGCCGGCGATGCCCGCCTCCGCCCCTGTCTGCGGGATGAGCGCGAACTCATCGCCAAGTTCGGTGAACTCTTCCGGATCAACGGCCATGCCTCAACCCTCCCTCCGCCTCGTACAATATGTCAATAATTCAGACCATATTTATGGGAAATGCTCGTCCAGCCGGATCCGTTCTGCATAATGATCTTCTGATTTTCCGAACGGACGGCGGCGGCCCGCAGATGCAACCGGAGACCTCCTTGATGGTGGACGGCGCGACGCTGAGCTGCGCCGTTGTGGCGGCGGCGGCGCGACGGGGCGTCCCGGTGGCGGTCGCGCCGACCGGGCTCGCGCAGGCCGTCGCGTCCCATGAGGCCGCGCTCGCGGCGATGGCCAGGCATGCGTTCTACGGCCGGACCACCGGGGTCGGCGCCAACAGCAGGATGACGGTCGCGCCGGGCAACGGCCATGGCCTGCGGCTGCTGCGCAGTCACGCCGGCGGGGCCGGGGAGCCGGTCAGCGCGGACATCGCGCGCGGCGCGCTCGTCATCCGGCTCAACCAGCTCGCGGCGGGCGGTTCCGGCGCCAACCCGGTCTGGCTGGAGGCCGTCGCCAACGCCGTCAACGCCGGCCTGACACCGGAGTTCCTGGTGCTCGGCGGCATCGGGACCGGCGACCTGACCGGACTGGCGACGACGGCGCTGGCGCTCATCGGCGAGCGGCCGTGGCTCGGTGCGGAAGGCCGGCTGACGCGCACCCTGCTGCCAGCGGCGGTGGCCGACGCCGACGCGCTCGCCTTCCTTTCGTCCAATGCCGTGACGCTGGCAGGGGCCGTGCTCGCGCATCAGGACCTGGCCGCGCTGCTCGACGCGGAATTGCAGGTCGCCGCGCTCAGCCATCTCGCCGTCTCCGGCTCCGCGCAGCCGTACGCCGAACTCGTGCAGACGGCGCGCCCGCACCCCGGTCAGGCCGCCACCGCGCGGTCGCTGCGCGAACTCCTCGGGGCGGACGCGGACGCTCCCGGGGCGCGAGTGCAAGACCCGTACGGCCTGCGGGCGCTGCCGCAGGTGCATGGCCCGGCGGTCGACGCTCTCGGCCAGGTCGAGCGGGTGCTGCGGACCGAGATCAACGCCGCGGCCGAGAACCCCCTGGTTGACGCGGTCAGCGGCCAGGTGCTGCACAACGGCAACTTCCATGGCGCGTACCTGGCGCTGGCGCTTGACGCCGCCCGGCTGGCGGTGTGCGCGGATGCCGCGCTCTCGCCCGCCCGGCTGGCCGCGCTGACCGATCCGGAGCGGACCGGGCTGCGGCCGTTCCTCGCGGGGGGCCCGGAAGGCAGCTCCGGGATCATGATCCTTGAGTACACGGCCAGCGCCGCGCTGGCCGAGCTGCGCCTGCTGGCGGCGCCGGTATCGCTGGGTACGGCGGTGCTGTCGCGCGGCGCCGAGGAGCACGCGGCGTTCTCCCCTCAGGCCGCCCGCGCGGCGGCCGCCATGGTCCCCTGGCTGCGGACGATGCTCGGCTGCGAGCTGGTGGCCGCCGTCCGCGGGCTGCGCCAGCGCACGGTGACGCCCTCGGGCCCGCGGCTGCGGGCGCTATACCACCAGTGCCTGCAGCGGCTGCCGGCCGACGAGGAGGATCACCCGCTCGACATCGACGTCGCCGCCGCCGAGCAGATCATCGCGGACCTGGCGAAGGAGCGCGAGGGCTAACCACGGCGCGCCGCGCCCAGTGCACCAGAGGCAACCGGCGGCATCTGAGGCGGGGATCAATGATCAGATGGAGAAGTCCTCACCCAGGCTGGCTCCGACCAGGTCGGGCAACAGCGAGTCGTCGGTGGCTGGCAGCGCCGTGGCCGGCCGGGGATGGCTGCGGGCGATGACTTGCCCAGGTACCCCGACGACCACTGATCCCGGAGGCACCGGCTTGACCACGACGGCGTTGGCGCCGATGCGGCTGTCGTCCCCGATCGTGATCGGCCCGAGGATCTTAGCGCCGGCGCCGATGATCACGCGGTCCCCGACCGTGGGATGGCGCTTTCCCTTGTCGAGGCTGGTACCACCGAGCGTGACACCCTGGTAGATCGTGACGTCGGCGCCGACCGCCGCGGTTTCCCCGATCACCACCCCGGTCGCGTGATCGATGAATACCCCCGGAGCGAGCGTGGCGGCCGGGTGGATCTCGACCCCGGTGAGCGTGCGGGTGAGTGCCGCGACCGCCCGGCCAGCCAACCGGGCTCGATGGCGCCAGAGCCAGTGGCTGAGCCGGTGGCCCCAGATCGCGTGCACGCCCGGGTAGCAGATGATGACTTCCAGCGCCGAGCGGGCGGCCGGATCTCTGTCCAGGGCCGCCCGCACGTCCTGTCGCCAGGCTGCCAGCATGGCTAGTCAGCCAGGCCGGAGAACAGCACTGTGCTGAGATACCGCTCGCCGAAGTCAGGCAGGATGACGACGACCAGCTTGCCCGCGTTCTCCGGTCGGCGGGCCACCTGGAGCGCGGCCCACGCGGCGGCGCCCGAGGAGATGCCGACAAGCAGCCCCTCTTCGAGAGCCAGCCGCCGGGCCGTGCCGAGCGCGTCATCGTTGCCGACCGTGATGATCTCGTCGACCAGGCCGCTGTCAAGCACCGGCGGGACAAACCCGGCGCCGATGCCCTGGATGGGGTGTGGTCCCTTCACACCGCCGGACAGCACCGGCGACGCCGACGGTTCGACCGCGATGAACCGCGCCGACGGCTTGCGCTCCTTGATCACCTCGGCGACGCCGGTGATGGTCCCGCCGGTGCCGATCCCGGAGACGAAGATGTCGATCTTCCCGTCGGTGTCGCGCCATATTTCCTCCGCGGTCGTGGCGCGGTGGATGGCCGGGTTGGCGGGATTCTCGAACTGCTGCGGGACGAAGTACCGGTCGTCGGTCTTGGCTAGTTCCTCGGCCTTGGCGATGGCCCCGGGCATGCCGTCCGCACCCGGCGTGAGGATGAGCTCCGCGCCGTAGGCCCGCAGCAGCATCCGCCGCTCGATGCTCATCGTTTCCGGCATCGTCAGCACACAGTGGTAGCCGCGCGCGGCGCAGACCATGGCCAGCGCGATGCCCGTGTTCCCGCTGGTCGGCTCGAGGATGATGGTGTCCCGGCCGATCAGTCCCGCCTGCTCGGCCGCGTCGATCATCGACACGCCGATGCGGTCCTTCACGCTGCCGGCCGGGTTGAACGATTCCAGCTTGGCCGCGACCTCGGCCACGGCCCCCTCGGTGACCCGTCGCAACCGGACCAGTGGCGTGTTCCCGATCAGCTCGGTGATGTCCTCGGCTATCCTCATCGGCTCCTCCTCGGTCAGCGGCCGACCCGGCCGGCCAGGTTAATCGTCTTTCCCGACTGACATAGTGCGACAATCCGGGCACCGAAACAGCTGCCGTACGTCCCGTCATCGCGGGACGTTCCACTCTGGAAAACCGGGTGGGTCAGGCGTGAGCTGAGGGATGCACGAGAGATCCTTTATCGCTCCGAGGAGAAACAACCATGACCACCGCTCAGGAAGCCCCGCTTTTCTTGACCGACAGTGCGGCCCGTCAGCTCGCGAACGCCACCAAGACCACTGCGCAAATGGCGACGATCACCCCGCGGTGGCTGGTTCACCTCCTTCCGTGGACGCCGGTCGAGGCGGGCATCTACCGGCTGAACAAGGTCAGGCATCCCGAGTCCGTCGATGTGGCCTGCCCCGGGCGGGACGAGTTCGAACTACCGCTGACCTACGTCGACTACGAGGACACTCCCCGCGAGTTCTTCCTCAACGCGGTGTCGACGGTCGTTGACGTGCACACCCGGATTTCAGACCTCTACAGCAGCCCGTACGACCAGATCAAGGAGCAGTTGCGGCTGACGATCGAGACGATCAAGGAGCGCCAGGAGTCCGAGCTGATCAACAACCCGGACTACGGCATGCTCGCGAACGTCGCGGGCCCGCAGCGCATCACCACCCTGGCCGGGCCGCCGACCCCCGATGACCTGGACGAGCTGCTCACCAAGGTGTGGAAGGAACCGGCGTTCTTCCTGGCCCACCCGTTGGCCATCGCGGCATTCGGCCGTGAGTGCACCAGGCGCGGCGTCCCGCCGGCGAGCGTGAGCCTGTTCGGTTCGCAGTTCATCACCTGGCGCGGCGCGCCGATTATCCCCTCGGACAAGGTTCCGCTGGAAGACGGGAAGACCAAGATCCTCCTGCTGCGGGTCGGCGAAGAGCGCCGGGGGGTCGTCGGCCTGTATCAGCCAGGTCTCACTGGCGAGCAGAGCCCGGGGCTTTCCGTCCGCTTCATGGGCATCTCCCGCAACGCGGTCTCGTCCTACCTCATCTCGCTCTACTGTTCGCTCGCCGTGCTGACCGATGACGCCCTCGCGGTCCTCGACGACGTCGAGGTGGGCAAGTACCACGACTACGCGCACACGTACCGGTGACATCGTGAACCCGAATTCCGATGAGCGGCCGGACTCCAATGGCCAGGCGGGCTCCGCCGGGACACCGGATGAAGAGATGCTGTCCCGGCTCGTCAACGAGCTTTTCGCCGCATTTCCCGGCGGATCAGATAGCCATAACGGCCGGCCCGCCGCCCCGGCCAGGCCCCCGCAGACCGCACCCGGATGGGACCCCTCCGCCCTGCCCGCGGTCGTCCCGGCCGGGCTTGCGGGCGCACCGAGCGGACTCGCGCCCGCACCGCCGTCACCGCGTGGGCCGGAGTTCTACTTCATCAGCCCAGAATCGGAGCTGCGGGACACGTCCGCACCCGGCGCGCCGGGCGGTCATCCGTTCGACGTTGACGCGGTCCGGCGCGACTTCCCCATTCTGACCGAGCGCGTGAACGGGCACCGGCTGGTGTGGCTGGACAACGCCGCGACCACGCAGAAACCCCGGGAGGTGATCGACCGCCTCACCCGCTTCTACGCGCATGAGAATTCCAACGTCCACCGCGGCGCTCATGAACTCGCGGCACGCGCGACGGACGCCTATGAGGACGCGCGCGCCGTCGTCGCGTCCTTCCTCGGCGCTCCGTCGAGCGAGGACATCGTCTTCGTGCGCGGCGCGACGGAGGCGATCAACCTCGTCGCCCAGAGCTGGGGCCGCCGCTACGTGGGCGCTGGGGACGAGATCGTGATCTCCTGCCTGGAACATCACGCCAACATCGTGCCGTGGCAGCTTCTCGCCGAGGAGCGCGGCGCCGCGCTGCGGGTGATACCGGTCGACGACAGCGGCCAGATCCTCCTCGACGAGTACCGCGCACTGCTGTCGGAACGGACCCGGCTGGTCGCGGTCGGGCACGTGTCCAACGCCCTGGGGACAATCGTCCCGGTCCGCGAGGTCATCAAGGCCGCGCATGACGCGGGTGCCCGCGTCCTGCTCGACGGGGCGCAGGCGGTCGCGCACCTGCCGGTCGACCTGCGGGAACTCGACGCGGACTTCTACGTCTTCTCCGGGCACAAGGTGTACGGGCCGACCGGCATCGGCGCCCTGTACGGGAAGGCCGAGGTGCTCGACTCGATGCCCCCCTGGCAGGGCGGCGGCAACATGATCCGGGACGTGACCTTTGAGCGCACCAGCTACCAGCGGCCGCCCGCGCGGTTCGAAGCCGGGACCGCCTCCATCGGGGACGCGGCCGGACTCGGCGCGGCGCTCGCCTACGTTGAGCGGATCGGCCGTGCGCGCATCTCCGCCTACGAGGACGAGCTACTCGGCTACGCGACCCTGGCGTTGACGTCCGTCCCCGGCCTGCGGCTGATCGGCACCGCGCCGGACAAGGCGGCCATACTCTCCTTCGTGCTTGACGGGTACCGGCCGGAGGATGTCGGAGCGGCCCTGAACCAGCAGGGAATCGCGGTCCGGGCGGGTCATCACTGCGCGCAGCCGGCGCTGCGCCGCTTCGGGCTGACCGCGACGGTGCGGGCAGCCCTGGCGATGTACAACACCCGCGCCGAGATCGACCTGCTGGCGGGGGCATTGCACGCGCTCGCGGCCAAGCGCGGACGGTAGCGCGCCCGGCCCTCGGGCAGGCGCGGCTGCCTAGGGCGCGAGCACGATCCGGCCGAACACCTCGCCGGCTTGCATCCGCTGGTGAGCCGTCACGGCTTGGTGCAGGGGCAGCACCTCGTGCACCACCGAGTGCAGCTCGCCGCGGACCGCGGCCGCGAAAAGCTCGGCGGTCACGGCCCTGCGGTCGGCCTCGGTCACGGTGTTCCCGCTGAAGGTGGCGAAGGACATCGACTTCTGGAACGCCGCGAACAGCCGCAGGCCGAAGTCCGCGGGCGGGTCGCCTGCCATGGCGCCGACGGCCACCATGCGGCCGTTCGGGTTGAGCTTGGCGAAGAACGACGGCAGGCCCGCGCCCGCCACGACGTCGATGATGACGTCGTAGCCGGCCGGGGCATCCTCGCCTGCGCGGCCCGCGCGGTCGAGCACGTGGGTCGCGCCGAGCTTGCGCAGGCGATCGCCGCGCTCGGCCGAGGACGTCGTGACCGCCACCGCACTGGCACCGGCGCGCGCCGCGAGCTGGACCGTCATGATCCCTAGGCCGCCGGCCGCCCCGCGCACAAGCACTGACTCGCCGGGCGCGAAGCGGGCGTGGCGGAGGCCGAAGTGGGCCACCGCTCCTGAGGTCCCCAGCGTCACCGCGTCGGCGGCCGATAGGCCCGCCGGGACGGGAATGAGCGACTCGGCCGGTGCGATCGCCCGCTCCGCGTAGCCGCCGCCCAGGCCGATGAACGCCCAGACGCGCTGACCGGTCAAGGACGGGTCGACCCCGTCGCCGACCGCGGTCACGGTGCCCGCGATCTCGCCGCCGAGGACATGCCCGGTCTTGAAGCCGTAGGAGGCGACGGCGCCGCTCAGGATCATGGCGTCGACGCCGCCGACGCCGATCGCCTTGGTGCCGATCAGCACCTGCCCGGCAGCGGGAGCCGGGTCAGGGAGGTCGATGACCGCGAGCCCCTCGGGGCTGCCGAACGTCTCGATCGCAACTGCCTTCAATGCCTTCTCCCTGCGTCAGACGAAGCTCCCGTGGCCGCGACGCTAACAAGCGCTCCCGCCGGTCTGGCTAAAGTGAGAGAGGTGACCGATCGTTTGCCTCACACACTGCGCTCCGACGCCAGGGACAACCGCGACCTCATCCTCGAAGCAGCCCGCGCGGCGATCGCCGCCGATGGCCTGAACGTGCCGATGCGGGAGATCGCCCGCCGCGCCGGGGTTGCCCAGGCCACCGTGTACCGCCGCTTCCCGACCAAGAAGGCGCTGGTCACCGAGGCATTCAAGGGGCAGATGGGCGCGTGCCACGGCATCGTCGACGAGGGACTGGCCGACCCGGATCCGTGGCGCGGCTTCTGCCGGGTGATCGAGAAAATCTGCGAGCTGCACGCACGCAACAGAGCCTTTACCGCGGCCTTCATGTCAGCCTTCCCCAACGCGGTGGATTTCGCCGCCGACCGCGAATACGCGCTGCGTGCGACCGCCGAGCTGGCCCGCCGTGCCAAGGACGGCGGGCACCTGCGCCCGGACTTCGTTCTGGACGACCTGATCCTCATGCTCATGGCCAACAGCGGCATCCGCGCCACTTCGCCGGCCGCCCGGGTCGCCGCCTCGCTGCGCTTCGCCGCGCTCGCGATTCAGTCATTCCAGGCCTCCCCGCAGGCCCCGGCGCTGCCGCCGGCGGCACGGCTGGCACCGGTGGTGCTAATCCCCTGACGCGCGGCCTTGCCGGGACCAGTCGGTTTGCTCGCGCGGAGCCGCGAGCTCGGGTCCGAGACGATGTGCGCGACTATGTGATCGAGCGCCTGGGCGATGCCGGCGGCGTCCCGATCGCTGATGAGACCGGTTTCGTCAAGAAGGGGGCCCGGTCGGCCGGGGTGCGGCGGCAGCACTCCGGGACGCTCACCTTCATCCCCAGCGCGACGAAGGGAACGGTAGTCCGCGGCTTCATCGGCGTGGACACGTTCAACAGTTACACGGTCGCCGGTGACGAACTGGTCAACATCACCTACACGGTCGGCTAACGCGTCGCGCGCTGGTACCTGTCGGCAAGCTCTCGGACATGGCCGGCCAGTTCGGCTGGCGACTCGACGCGGAACTCGTAACCAAGCAGTCCGAGGTACACCGCGAGCGTCTCCAGGCTGTCCGAACCGGTGTCCAGCACGCTGCTCTCGTCGTCGACTGCGGTAACGGTACCGACATACGGCCCGATCCGCTCGAGCACCATGGCGGCGGGTGCGAACACCCTCACCCGCGCCCGGTACCGCCACCCGGCGATCGCAACTCGCTGCGACACCCATCCGGCGAGATCGTCCGACGGCAACGGGCGCGGCGTGAACCGCCCGCCGCCCGGGGTCCGTACCGTGATCCGGTCCACGCGGAACGTCCGCCAGTCGGAGCGACGGACGTCGAACGCCACCAGGTACCACCGCCGTCCCCAGTTCACCAGCTGGTACGGCTCCGCCTCGCGGTCGCTTCGCGTCCCGTCATGCGACAGGTACCAGAACCGCAGCCGCTCCCGTGACCGGCATGCCGCGGCGATCGCTGTGAGCACGTCCGGGTCGACAAGCGGCGCTCCGGGAACAGGAACAGGGGTGATCACCGACTGCAGCGTTCCGACGCGCGAACGCAATCGCGACGGCAGCACCTGCTCGAGCTTCGCGAGCGCCCGCAGCGCCGCGTCCTCGATGCCCGCGATGGCGCCGCCCGCCGCGGTCCTCAGCCCCACCGCGACCGCGACCGCCTCCTCGTCGTCAAGCAGCAGCGGTGGCATGGCGGCCCCGGCGCCGAGCCGGTACCCGCCTGTCGGCCCTCGCGTGGCGAGCACGGGATAGCCCAGCTCGCGCAGCTTGTCCACGTCATTCCGAACGGTCCTGGCCGACACCCCGAGCCGCTCTGCCAGCTCTGTCCCCGTCCAGTCCCGCGGGGTCTGCAGCAGCGAGAGCAGCCGCAGCAGCCGGGCCGATGTTTCCAGCATGGGCCCCAGCTTGCCAGCCTATTAGGAAGTGATTCTTCCTAATAGATGCCTAGCGTGGGTGTTATCGCAAACCGAACACGCGGATAGGGGCACCTCATGGACTGGAAGCTCGAACTGGTGATCGTCCCGGTCTCGGACATCGACCGGGCGAAGGCGTTCTACACCGACAAGGCCGGCTTCAACGCCGACCACGATCACACGGTCAGCGACGAGATCCGGTTCGTGCAGCTCACCCCGCCGGGGTCGGCCTGCTCGATCGCGATCGGCAAGGGCATCACCGACGCCGCGCCTGGCAGCGTGGTGGGCTTGCAGATGGTCGTCCCTGACATCGAGGCCGCCCACGACGAGCTAGTCAAGCGCGGCGCGGAGGTCAGCGAAATCCAGGAACTGGCGTGGGGCAGGTTCGTGTTCTTCGCCGACCCAGACGGCAACAAATGGGCCGTCCAGCAACTCCTGCCGCGCGGCTGAACAGCGTCGGATTAGGTCGGAGGGCTGCGCCGGCACGCGTGGCGGTCGGCGCAGCAGACGTGCCGCGGGGCAAAGTATGGACGGCGTCTCCCTGGATCCACTGGCTGCGCACCGGTGACGAGGCAGAACGCAAGAAGGCCATTCCCAACATGGCCGCCGGCCGGTGTGGCGGGACCTAATGCCGTTGCAGTATTAGGCACCGACCGGCGTCATCACGGCATTCCGCCGGATGACGCCGGTGCCAGGGACGGCGGCTCCGGCGCCTCAGGGCCGGACGGGGCGGGCCCTGTTGCCCAGGATCGTGTTGTGGTGGCCGACGTTCACGATCGGGATGCCGCTGTTGCGCAGGTAGCGGCCGAGCCGATCGAGGCCGACGTAGTTGTTGATAACGGAGTTTCGGACGGTGCCGATCGTCAGGGTCACCCCAATGCCGGTGTTCCCGCTGATCAGGTTGGCCGGTGTGAGGTAGGTCAGGCCGATGCGGTTCCCGTAGGCGTGGCCCGCGATCAGGACGCCGCCCTTCTTATTGCCCAGTGCCTTGATGCCAAGGAGCTGCGTTCCGATGAAGCTGCGGAAGACGTGGTTGTCATGCGCCAGTCCCGTGATCACCACCCCGTACCCCTTGTTTCCGGAGAACGTGTTCTGCGGGATCACCGAGCGGCGGGTGCCGCCGATCGTGTTGCCGTGCGCGTTACCGTCGATCAGCAGGCCGTCGCCGCCGTTGGGCAGCACCGCGTTGCCCTTGGTGTTCAAGCCGACGATGTCGGGATCGACCGTCACCCCCGAGGCGTTCCCGGCCAGCTCGATGCCGTTCCCTTTATTGCCGGAGAACACGTTCGTCCGGACCAGGTTGTCGCCCCCGGTGGAGGTGATAAGCAGCCCGTTCAGGCCGTTGGGAGCTGCGCCCTTGAATGCCAGCAGCCCGCCGAATGTGTTGAAAGTGACGAACCCACGGGACTTCCCGAGCACTGCTATGCCGTTCAGTCCGTTCCCGGCGGACACATTGCCTAGCGGGATGACCCCGCCGACCTGAGTGTTCACCGAGGTCCCGTCGACCAGAATGCCGTCCAGCTGGTTTTTCACGATCGTCGTGTTGTTGGCACCCACGCCGAAGAAGTTCCCCTGGACGGTCACATTGTCCGAATTGGTGATACGCAACCCGTTCCGGTGGTTACCGCTTATGACGTTGTAATAGACGAACGGGTTATTGACGAACTTGCAGCCGACGAGCGAATTGCCGGGCGCCCCGGCGATCCACACGCCGTTACCGGCATTGCCGAGGGCGCCGTCCCCGGCGGCCGTCGTCCCGATGAAGTTCCCGTTCAGCATGTTGCCACGGGAGCCGCTGTCGATCAGCACGCCGTTGCGGCCGTTGCCCGATATGAGGTTGCCCAGTGGCGGCACCACGAAGACCGGCGTCACCGTCCCCTTGCTTCCGGTGGGATTGTTGGCCTTGCCGGTAACGCTGTCGACGTAGGCAGTGCCGCCGATCTCGTTGCCTCGTGATCCGTTGGTGATGTAAATGCCGTCGCCGCCGTTGGCGATGGCCGCGGTACCGGCCGCGTTCGTCCCGATCCGGTTATCCACCACCGTATTCCCCGATGAATCGGCCAGCTCGATGCCGTTCTCCCGGTTGCCCGATATCACGTTCGCGACGGCGCCCGCGGCCAGTGAGTCGTTCAGCCCGATGAAGTTCCCGTCCGACTCGCCCCAGACGAACACGCCGTTGCCGCCGTTGCCGGCCTTGGCCCCGGCCAGGTTCAGGCCGATGTAGTCGTCGTTGAGCGTGAGCGCACCGTCGTCCAGGGTCACGCCGTTTCCGCTGGCGTCGTCCACGGCCACTCCCAGCAGCTGTGAGCCCCGCGAGCCGATGCCAAATATCAGGCCTGGGTGCCCGTCGAAGTCGAGCGCCACTACCGGAGGGCCGTCACTGACGTGCGTGGGGGCCGATGTCCCATCGATCGTCACTTTCCGTGCGATCGTGGGCAGCGGGGCGGCCAGGGTGATGGTCCCATTCGTGCAGAATGTGATGAGGCTTGAATCTCCCGCCGCAGTGGCATTGGCGGAGAGGATGGCCGAACGGAGGGAACCCGGCCCGGCGTTGTCCAGGCTGCTGACGACGAACGTCGGCGTGGACGCGTCGATGGCGCAGGTGGCAGCGTGGGCCACGGACGGCACAGCCGCGAAAGCAACCGCTGCCGAAACCCCCGCGACCAGGCTAACGGCACCCGCGATTCGCGGCATGAATCGCCTTGCCCGGATAATCCGTTTATTTATGAAAACCACTTGCATGGCGCGGGAAAATATCATTACACTATTTCCTTCCCTTCGTTTTGTGTGGCTGGAATCTTGAGCTTAAAGTACGCGCGTCCAAGCAAACGATAAACCGCGAAAATAATTGGCGAATGCACGTGATGGAATTGACGGAAAGCAGCCAAGTCAAATTATTTCGGCGCTTGCGCCGGGAATTGCCTGGATCTGGGGATGAGCTCCGTGGCGGCGCTACAGGGAGGGTCTCCAGGATGCCTCGCTTCGCTCATGTTTACCGGTTGCTTTCCCCGTGATCTCACCAGTCATCAAGCGACTTTCTTTCCGGAGGGGATGAAGCACGGCCATGGCGGAGAGCTCAGCCAAGCTGGCGGCCTACCGGGGCAAGCGGGACTTCGCCCGGACACCCGAGCCGTCTGGCTCGCCGGACGGCGCCGCGGACCAAAGCGCCCCCCGGTTCGTGGTGCAGCTGCACCGTGACAGGCGGACTCACTGACGTGCACGGTCATAAACTCCGCGGTCGCCTGATCCTGGTGCGACGGGGATCCGACCGGTCAGGCAAGGAGCAGTGGCTCCTGTTGCACAAGCGCGACGAGTACGCCATCAGCGGCTGGGAGCCGGGGGACTACCCGCGATCGGTGCTCAGCGGGCGCACCAATGATGAGGTTAAGGCCGACCCAGCACGGCTATGGCGCTCAGACCTCGACGCGCTCGACAATCTCGGGCCCGCAGGCACCTGGCAGGTATTCGGCCGCCAGTTGCGCTTGACCAACCTGGACAAGTTGCTCTTCCCGTAACTCAGGCGCGGCCAGCCCGGCCCGGATCGGACGCCCGTCCTCGATCACTCGCACCCTTGCCCCTCTGGGGCATATGCGGCACTATGGTGCGAATTGCAATAGATGGGGCGGGTGCTTCTCGATGGACGAGGTCGGTTTCGGTCCAGCCCGCGAAGACCGCCGGCCGTCGCGCCGCCTGCGGGCGATCGCCGCCGCCGTTTCTGTGGCGGGTGCCGCCGCGGCAGGCATCGCGCTCGCCCTGACGGCGGCGGGCGCGCATCACGCGATCACCGCGCCGCCCGCCGTGCGGTCCGCGGCGCTTCCGGTACCGGTGATCCGGCCGCCGTCGGCGGTCTGCCCGCCCGGTCTGGCAAAGTGGCCGAACTTGGCCGGCCTCCCGGCGGGCCTGCGCGCCGGCGCGCTGCCGATCGTCATCGACGAGCAGTTCAGCGGCCGCTGCCCGGTGCCCTAGATGATTGATTCCAAGGGGTCGGCTTTGGGAGCGCAGGCCGTTGGGTGGCGGGTTGTGTCAGGTGACGAGGCGCCGTAGTTCGGTCTGGGCGCGTTCGACGAGGTTCCGGGCGGTGTGGTCGGAGACGCCGAGGTGACGGCCGATCTGGCGGAATGACCGTTCCGGCTGGTTGTCGAGGCCGTAGCGGAGGATGAGCGCGTCGGCCTGGCGCGGGTCCATGCGGGCCAGGGCGGCGCGGGCTGCGGCGGTGAAGTCCCGTGCGATGATGGCGTGCTCAGGGCTGGTGAGGGTGTAGCCGGGTGCGGGCAGTTCCTCGTCGTCCTCGGTGGCCGTGGTGCGGAGTTGCCGGTGGAGTGCCGCGACAGTCGCTGGTGAGATGCCCAGCGCGGCGGCGGCCAGGTTCAGGCTGTCGGCATTCCCGGCGAGGGCGCGGCGCAGGGCGACGGTTCGGCCGATGAGGTCGGGGGGAACTACGGCGGGGAACTCCTGCTGGGAGATGGCTCGCTGGATTTCCTTGCGTACCCAGGTGCGTGCGTAGGCCGCGAACGGCACGGCGCGAACGGGGTCGAAGCGGGACGCCGCGATCAGCAGCCCGAGGACGCCGGCCTGCCGCAGATCTGCCCGGTCGAGGTGCCAGGTGCGGTAGCGGGCGGCCTCCTGGTCGACGAGATAGCCGTGTCCGGCGACCAGGAGTTCACGCTCGGAGGCGCCCGGTCCGGCCTGGTGGCTGCTCACCGCGATGATCTCCTGGGATTCGGTGCCCGTCTTGATGCCTGTCCTGCCGATACCGGGCAGAGCACGGAATGCGAGGTTCGCATCGTGGCAGATTGCCGGTATCACCCCTGGCGACCAAGCGAAGCCCGGCTCTGGAAGGTCGATGCATGCCTGATATCAGCAATGCCACCTGGTACCAGCTCAAGATCGTCCCGTACGGGGCGGTCCTGTACGTGCCCGCGGGCTGGGAGGCGCTGCCGCCCGTTCCGGCCAACGGCCCGGAGATCCTGCGGGCCACCGGCGGTCCCGGCCAGATGCTGATCGTCTTCAAGATGCCCGCCAGGGGACGCAGCGCGGCGCAGGTCGCGGACGTGGCACGGGAGAGGCTCGCGGCGCACGGCTTCGCCGACTTCACGCGTACCGAGGCCCGGTTCGCCGGACTGCCGGGAGCGGTGCTGGAGTTCGTTGCACGCGACAGCGAGGGAACCGTGACCCGCCGCACGCGGGAGTACTTTGCCGTGCGCGGGAACGCCGTCTTCGCCCTCGGCATGGGCAGCGCGGTATGGGAGGAAGACGTGCCGCTCATTGAGCGGATCGCCGGGCGATTCGAACTCGCTGAATGACCTGATCCCCGCTGTCGGCCCGCCCCGCGGTTCGCGATCTGCATCACCGCTCATCTAGCGCCCGAGCGCCCGAAGCCACTCGGCTTCGGGGACTCCGGCCTCGGCCCGGCCCGTGCGCGGGCGGGTGCGCCCAAGCGCCAGTAGGCCGACGGCGGCCAGCAGAACGCAGGCCGCGGTGAACTCGACGGCGAGCGACAGCGTCGCGTAGGGGACGGTCAGGCTCTCGGTGTACCCGAACAGCCCGACGTAGACGGACAGGAGCAGGCCGACGGCGGTCGCGACGCCCGCCACCGCCCCGGCCGCGAGCAGCGCCAGCCAGCGGAAGGCCACGATGGCCACCCCGAGGATGATGCTGGCGATGCCCTGCACGAGGAAGAGCGGGCCGATGACGCTGATGTCGCGGTAGCCGTCTCCCCACAGCTCCAGGTGGATCACGGCGGACCAGATCAGGAAGGCCGCGCCGATCCCGGCCAGCGCGAGGACCGCCGCGCGGGTGGTCCTCGACTCCAGGCCGGCCGGCCTGCGGAGCAGGAACCGGGTTGTGCGCTCGCGGTTGAACATGACGCCTCCAAGGGCATGCGCGGTAATTCAGAAAGAAGAGGTCTGGATGGTCGTCCACAGACCGTAGATGGCCAGGGCGCTCGCCCCCGCCGCCAGTACCAGGGCCGGCCGCAGCCGGCCGCCCCGCCGGGCGATGAAGAGCGGGTACACGGCGAAGGTGACGAGCTGGCTGAGCCATAGCGCGAACAGCGACGGCGTAAGCAGGTCGTCGTAGATTTCGTCGGGGTTGATGAGCAGGACCGGCGCGGCGGCGACCATGATGACGCCGATGCCGACGATGACCCGGCGCAGCGGCCAGGCGGTCACTGCCACGGTCAGCCTGCTCAGCGCCAGGTACTCCACCAAGATGACGCCGGCCACGCTGACCGCCACGCCGATCCCAACGGTCACAGCGAAGCCGTGCCCGACGAACCGCTCCGCCACCGCCATGCCGGGGATCTCGTCGCGGGCCAGCGCGGGATCGGCCGCCAGCGGCGCGACGGCGGCGATGATGACGGCGACCGTCGCCAGGTAGGCGCCGAGCAGGCCGCGCCGCGTGGTGCGGAACGCCTGCCGCAGGTTCCCGCCCAGTTCGCCGCCGAGGAAGAACGGCAGGCTGCCGCAGATGTACAGCAGCGCGGTCTGCCCGCTGGCGATGGCCAGCGACCCGGCCGGCGCGGACGCGCCGAAGCTGCCGGCCGGCGTGGCGACGTTGGCCAGGGTCACGCCGGACAGCGCCGCCGCCAGCGCGAGCTGCCCGGCCGCGAGCAGCCCGATGACCAGTATCGCGGTCCGGCGCCCGGCGATCATCACCCCGGCCAGCACGACCGGGATGACGACCTCGAGCAGCGTCTGGTACCGGCGCTCGCCCGGCAGCACGACCGGCAGCGTGTCGTAGACGATCTGCGCCGTGGTGTACACGATGTACAGCAGGTAGCTGAACGCCCAGAGGGCGGCCTGTGCCAATGCGACCCGGCGGCCCGCCGCCGCCTCGGTGAATGAGTACAGGCCGCCGGAGCTGCTGACGTGCCGCGCGTAACCGAACCAGATCGCCAGCGGGAAGCCGAACGCCGCGGCCGCCGCGACCATCGCGAGCCCCGCCGACGAAGCGGCGCCGCCGGCGATCGACGGCGCGTACAGCGCCGCGAGCGCCAGCGGCCCGCCAAGCGACGCGACCGCGACCCCGGCGAAGCCCCACTGGCCGAGCGGCCTGGCCGGCCCGGCGGGGGTTGCCCCGCCAGCGGGCCGCGCCCGGCCGGCTCCGCTGCCCGCCATCCGGGCGAGGAACGTTGTCATCGAACGTCAGGACCAGCTGCCGCCGGCGCTGGACGACGAGGGCGAGGAGGCCGGGGCGGACGAGGCCGGGGCGGCGGGAGTCCCCGCCGACGTGCCCGCGGTGAACGAGCTCACCGCGGCGGTGACGTCGCTGCCGGTCGGTGCGACCAGCCACCACTTCGAGCCGAATCCGTCGCTGCCCTGCCCGCTGGCCGTGCCCGGGCCGGAGTCGCCGGAGAAGTAGTACAGCGGGTGCCCGTCGTAGGTCACCTGCTTACTGCCGTCCGACCGGGTGATCGTCCCCAGGTCGCTCGCCTTCGCGCCGCCCGACGCGGTCGCCGAGCCGGTGGTGGTGACCGGGGGCCAGGCCCCGGCGCACGCCCCGCTGCAGTTGGACGTGTCGCCGGTGTCCTTCGTCCACAGATACACCGCGCGACCCGAGCCGGAGACCAGGAAAGTGCCCGCCGAGGACGAGGCGGTCTCGATGACCGTGCCGCCCGACGCGCTCGCGCTGCTGCTGGAGGAGGACGCCCCGGCCGGCGAAGCGGGCGCCGCCGCCCCGGTGCTGCTGCTTGAGCCCCCGCTGGCGCACGCCGCCACCAGCAGCGTCGCGCCCAGCGCACCGCCGACACCCGCGGCCAGCTTGGTACGTCCCGACACTGCGCCGACCATGGACTTGCCCATCTTGCTCATCTCCCGTCCGGCGCGATCATCCGCGCCAGATCCGTGTGAATGCCTGTCGATACAAGTACGGGCGAAACACCGCAATGGATTGATGTTGACGGGTCAACTAAATATGATCCGGGTCACTATCTGACTACGTAACGTGCTGATACGGTTGTCTCCTGTGTTCATTGGCGCGGGGAGGGGGTCGCGGATGAACGGCGGACCAAAGCCGGCCAGGCCGGGGGAACCGTGCGCCCGATGCGGATCACCCGCTAGGGACTGACCGCGCGTGGGGGCGATCGTCTTCGCGTTGCTGGCGGCGCTGTGCAACGCGGTCAGCGTGCTCACGCGGCACGTCGCGAGCACGGCCGACCCGGACCGCCCATCCGGGCTCCGGCTCATCGGCTACCTGCTGCGCAACCCCCGGTGGCTGGCTGGGTCGGCGGCGCAGGTGGGAGCGTTCGCGTTCCAGGCGGTCGCGCTGCAGCTCGGCCAGGTCTCGGTCGTCCAGCCGCTGCTGGTCACCGAACTGGTCATGGCGCTCGTGC
Organism: Trebonia sp.; assembly: GCA_050013875.1. GTDB lineage: Bacteria > Actinomycetota > Actinomycetes > Streptosporangiales > Streptosporangiaceae > Trebonia. The sequence goes on from JBEKEK010000002.1 coordinate 75,774, forward strand.
TGCGGCGGGTATGGATTCACCAGGCGGTCACCGGCACCGCGTGGGCCGCGGCGGCGGCGGCCTGCGCGGGACTCGCCGTCTTCATCGTGGCGGCGGAGCCACGCGGCGGCCATTCAGGCCCGGCCAGCGGCCACTGGACGGCGGCGGTGGTGACCTGTGTCGCCGTCGTCGCCGCGCTGATCACGCTGGCTAGGTACGGCTCTCCCGCCCGCCGGGCCGCCCTCTACGGTTCGGCCGGGGGAATCACCTGGGCGCTTGAGGCGACGTTCATCAAGTCCGCGACCAACGATCTCGCCCAGGCCGGCCTTGGCGGCCTGTTCACCCAGTGGCCGGTCTACGCGGTGGCGGTGGGAGGCGCGGCGGGCGTCATCATCGAGCAGGCCGCCCTGCAGAACGGCCCGCTCAGCGTTTCGCAGCCGCTGCTGGTGATCATCGACCCGATCGTCAGCATCGCCCTGAGCGTCTGGCTGTTCGGCGAGTATTTCGTGATCAACCCCGCCGTGCTCGCCGCGGCGGCGACCGGATTCGCCGTCATGTGCGCCGGCGTCGTGGCGCTGTCGGTTACCGCGCCGGCCACCGTCGAAGGAGACGCCGGCCTGGTGCAGAAACCCGCGACCGTTCGGGATGAATCTTGATTCCCGTCGACTGGAGGGGGTGCGGGCGGACCGGATGGCTCCTATCTCGTTCAACAGCCTGCTGATCATCGCCGGGCTCTCGGTTCTGGTCCCTGTCGTGCTCGGGCTGCTGCCCTGGCTGCCGGTGCCCGGCGCGGTGCTCATGGTCGTCGCCGGCATCGTGGTGGGGCCGTCGGTTCTCGGCTGGGCGCGCATTGACGCGCCGGTGGAGGTCCTGAGCATCCTTGGCCTTGGCATGTTGCTGTTCCTGGCCGGGCTTGAGATCGACGTGCAGCGGCTGCGCAGCCCGCTGACGCGGCTGGCAGGCATCGCTTTCGGGCTCTCGGCCGGCCTCGGGCTGCTCTGCGGCTTCCTGTTCTGGCTGGCCGGGGCCGGAACCCGGCCGATCCTGCTGGCCATTATCTTGATGTCGACATCGACCGGGCTGCTGCTGCCACTGCTGAAGGACGCGGGCGAGGCGGCTACCGAGTTCGGCCAGCTGATCATGACGGCCGCCGCGCTCGCGGAGATCGTCCCGATCCTGCTCCTGTCGCTGCTTTTCTCAGCGGCGGCGAAGACACCGGCCGACCAGCTGGTGTCGCTGGCGGTCTTCCTCACGCTGCTTGCCCTGATCGGGCTCGGCGTTTCCCGGGTCCGCCGCCTGCGCCGGCTTGACCGGATGCTCGACCGCCTGGAGCAGCGGAGCGGCCAGTTGCGCGTTCGCGCCGCGCTTACCCTCGCGCTGGCCTGCGGGGTGCTCGCCTACCAGTTCGGATTCGCGTCGATTCTCGGTGCGTTCGCGGCGGGCCTGCTGGTGCGGATCATCGAGGTCTCGGGCCGCGAGCCGAACAAGGAGTTCCTGACCAAGCTTGAAGGCATCGGGTTCGGCTTCCTGGTCCCCATCTTCTTCGTCAGCACGGGCGTGTCCTTCCAGCTGAAGGGGCTGGAGGCAGATCCGGGGGCGCTGGCGGAGGTGCCACTGTTCCTGCTCGCCCTGCTGGTCGTGCGGGGAGTCCCCGCGCTGCTTTACGTGCGCGCGGTCGGCCGTCGCCGGGCGGCGGCGGGCGGCCTGCTGCAGGCCACCACGCTGACGTTCGTCATCGTGGCGACGGTAATCGGGCAGGAAACGGGGAAGCTCACGTCGGCCACGTCCGCCGCCCTGGTGGCCGCCGGGTTGCTGTCGGCGGCCCTGTTCCCGGCGGCGGCGGGCCGCCTCCTCGACCGCGGCGGACGCGGTGAGCCTCACTCTTCCGGCCCGAGGTAGCTCCAGGCTTGCGGGAAGCTGCCAACGCCGATCGTCCGGCAGATCTTCTGTGCGGCCATGCTGACCGCTTCGGTAAAGGTTGGGTAGGCGAGCTGGAGCTCGGCGACTTGCTCGACGCGCATGCCCGCGGCCATGCACACCGCGACGGTCTGCACGGTTTCTGCTGAGTACTCGCCGAGGACATGAGCGCCGAGAATGGCGTGGGTCTGGCGGTCGGCGATGAGCTTGCAGAAGCCGTCGGGCCGGCCGTCAGCCACCGGCCGCACCAGATCGTCGTAGCGGGCGACCCCGATGACGGTGTCGTGATCCTCCGCCGCCTGGGTCTGCGTCAGCCCGACCCTGCCGTACTCCGGATCGGTGAAGCTGCCGCTGGGTACGACGTCGTAGGCGGCCTGCACGGCCGGCCCGAGTACCGCGTTCCTCGCGGCGACGCGCCCTTCCTGCCTTGCCGTCTGGACCAGCATCGAATGGCCGTTGACGTCGCCGACGGCGTAGATGTGGCCGACGTTCGTCCGCAGGTACTCATCGACGGTGATCGCGTTCGGTTCCGCGCTTACGCCGGCCGCCTCCAGGTTCAGCTTGCTGGTGCTCGCGGGCCAGCCGACCGCGAAGAACACAGCGTCCGCGAGCGTCCGGCCCTCGGCTTGGCCGCAACGGTGATCGATGCGGATGGACTCTTCCGACCGCTGCAGACCCGTGACGAGGGTGCCCGTGGCGACGGTGATGCCCCGGCCGCGGAAGGCGCGGCCAAGCTCGGCCGATACGTCTTCGTCAGCGGCCGGGACCAGGATGGGGCCGCCCTCGAACAGCGTGACGGCAGCGCCGAGATCGGCGAAGATGGACGCGATCTGGCAGCCGGTATCCGCCCCGCCGATCACCGCCACCCTGCCCGGCAGGCTGGCCAGGGACGGGATGTCCTCGTAGGTGAGCGCCAGGCCCGCGCCGGGGATCGGGAGACGGGCCGCGTGCCCGCCGACGGCCAGGATGATGGTGTCCGCGGTCCAGGTCCGTCCGTCGTCCGCGGCCAACGCGCGAGGCCCGGTGAAGCTGACCGGGCCGAGGTCCTCGATCAGGTCGATGCCGCGCCGGCGGATATGGCCGGCCAGGTCCTTCTTGTCGTGGGCGTAACGGGCCACCCGCTCGCTGTTGGCCAGGACGGCAGGCAGGTCGGGAACGGGCGCCGGGCCGGTCAGGCCGAAGGCGGCCCAAGAGGACCAGTCACGCGCCAGCCGGGCCGCACGTGCCAGCGTCCGCACCGGTGCCGGGCCCGAGTTGAGGCTGGTCCCGCCGACCTGGGCGGCTTCGAGCAAGGTCACCCGCGCGCCGAGTTCGCCGGCCTGCAGGGCAGCGGTGACTCCGGCCGGGCCTCCGCCGACCACCAGCACGCTGCCGCCGGTGGTGGTCATAGGCCGCCCGCTCCCCTGTCGAGCAGTTCCTGGCGTCCCAGATCGAGTAGCAGCGCCGCTCCGGTATCAACGGCCGCGACCGGGGGCCGGAGGGCTTCGAGCTCGGCGTTCAGCGCCCGCCGCGGTACACCGCGTTGGACGAGCAGGTTCTGCCGCCAGTAGAGGAAGTCCCTGAAGATCGCGTGGTCAGCGGCGAGCAGCGCTGCGGCCAGGTATCGGACGATGAAAACGAGATCTTCCTGGATGCGGGACAGCTGGTGCTCGTCCCAGCCGGCCGAAGGCTGGAAACGGGTGGCGAAGCCGTCCAACGCCGCGCTGCCCAGCACATCTGCCTGTGCGGCAAGACGAAGTGCTACCTGGTCGATCGGTGTTGGGGTGCGGACGACCACAGGTGGCTGGGATTTCCACGCCAGCAGGGTCGACGTGGCATCGGTCGCGTTGACCGCCCATGCGTCGGCGCCGAGCCGCTCGGCTCGGCTCGGGTTGCTGCCGAACGCCCTGCCACCGACGATAACGGGGATCCCTTGCCGGTGCGCGGCGTCGATCATGCGCACGGTGCCAGGGAAGAAGGTGGGAATGCTGCAGGAGATCGCCAGTGAGTCGGCGCCCGAGCGGGCGAGAAACTCCGCCACCACGTCGGCGGGGGTCGAGGCGCCGAGGATCGTGACCCCCACGCCATGCTCGCGCAGCGACTCGCCGAACATCTGCGCGGCCAGCGAATGGAAGTCGCCCTCGGCGCAGGTGATCACGGTATGGGTGTCGCCCGCCGGCTGATTCGTCTCGCCCATCAGCGTGTCAAGCGCGGCCGCGGTTACCCCGGAGGCCAGATGCTCGTCAGCCGCAGTGATCTCGTTGCGGTACCAGCGCTCACCGACATCCCGCTGAGCCGGGACAAGGAGATCCGCAACGATCTGCTCACGGGGGACACGCCGGTCGAGCAAGTCAAGCGTGAGCCGGACCGCCGCCCGCCGGTTTCCGGCGACGGCGTCGTCGAGGTACGTCTGCACGTAGTCGCGCGGCGGCTGGTAACTGGCGGGCCGGCGGGCTGTGGCCCAGATCCACTGGTCGCGGCCGGCTTCCTTGGCCCGGTAAAGGGCCTGGTCGGCTAGGCTCACCGTCTCGTCCGGACCGCCTGCCGACGCGGCGATACCCGCAGAAAACGTGACAGGAAACGGCCGTTCGGTCAGCCATTCGGCGCGCAGCCGCCGGAGAAAGGCGTCCGCGCCCCCGGGCGGGGCGAGGACAGCAAGGAACTCCTCACCGCCGAATCGGCCAACGGTGTCGCGGGCTCTGGAGACGGCACGGAGCACCCGGCCGAACACGCGCAGCACCTCATCACCGGCCGCATGCCCGAAATTGTCGTTGATCTGCTTGAAGTGGTCGAGATCAAGCACGATGACGGTGTCGTCGGACGAGAGCCTGCCGAGAGCACGATCGAGCATGCGGCGGTTGGGGAGGCCGGTCAGCAAGTCGGTCGACGCGGACTCGGCCAGGCGTTCGTTCCGGTCACTGAGCTGCAGCACCTGCCGGGCGTCAAGCACGAAGGGTGCCAGGTGCCGTTCGAGAAGGGTATGCGCCGCGCTGCCGGGCGGCGCGGCCACCAGCAGCGGTTCGCCGTCACCAAATGAGACATCGATCGGGATCACGCCGGGATCGTCTGTGCCCGCCGGGACCAGGCAGCCGCCGAGCTCGCGGACTAGGTGCTCGGTGACGCGCCGGGCCTCGCCGGTGGTGCGCAGCCGGATCAGGGAACGCGTCGCTTCGTGCAAAGCGCCCGGTACCCGGTAGCGGGGCTCGGCCAGCGTTTCGCCGCCCCGGCTCGCGGCCGCGCCGCTCACGACGAAGCCACACCGCCGTCGTGGCCGGTCACGCTACCGCTAGGTGTCATGGTTGCGATCATAACCGGCCGTCAGATATTAGCGCCATAAACTTTTTATATATGCCAGCGCACCATATTACATTGCGGAGAATTCGATGTAGATTTGCCCAAGGCTGTCATTTTGCGCCTACTATGCTTATGCATACATTGTGAATTAATAGGTCATGTGATGAGCACCGGCATCCCCAGCAAGGGAATTCCGGTGCTCACCGGTCGGCGCGCATCCCGCTAGTCGAGGGTCAGCTGCCAGACCCCCATCCCGTAACGTAGGCGCGGACGTCAGCGACGCTCCACCAGTCGTTGGGGTCCGCGGTGGTGAGGCTCAGGCGAACGTACTGGACAGGCTTTCCCGGCAAGTCAATGGTGGTGAACTGGCCGGTTCCCTGTCCATTGGACACGACGGTCGTCCAGTCCGTCCCGTTGGCGCTGGTCTGCACGGCATAGCCGCGCGGGTAGTCGCCGGTGGACACGCCGGTGTCGAAGACGACTTGACGGGCGGGGACGGCCCGGCCGAAGTCGACCTGGAGGTACTGGCCGGCCGCCTGGCCCTCACCGGTTGAGTACCGGGTGCTTGCGTCGGCGTCTACGGCGTTGGCCGCGACGTCACCAGTGCAGCAAGGGTTGGCAGGACCGCTGGGATTGGCCGTAGCGGTCCAGCCTGAGGGGTCGACCTGCTGGAGAGGATGGCGTCCGGCGAGGTTGCCAGCCCAGACGAAGGTGGCCAGCGAGTCTCCGGGCAGCGTGTAGGTGAACTGCTGCTGGCCCTCCTGGACGGCAAATGCCTGCGCGCTGTCGTTCTCGTTATGCGCCACCAGCACGGTCGAGCCATCCGGGTTCCGGAACGCGACGTCCATAACCTCCCCGTTCCATCCGGTGGTGCCGAAAGAGGTGCTGGCGATGCGCACCGCTCCTGGCTGTACGAACCGGGACAGTTGCCCGAGCGCGTAGTACTCGGCGTTAGGGGTGACCGTGTCCCCCGGGCCAATGGTGACGATGCCGGTGCAGGTGCCGCAGCCGCCGACGTGCGGGCCGCCAGTGGGGTCGAGCGCCAGGTTCCAGTTGATCACGATGCTCGACCAGTTGCGGGTAGAGCCGATCTCCAGGTTCCTGGCATGCCACTTGAGCGTGTCGGAGAAGGTGTCCGCCGGATTAGCGGACTGGCTGCCCGAGCACTCGTCCATGAAGATCTGCAGCTTCGGGTACTCGTTGTGGAACGTCGTCATCGCGCTTGGGTCGCCGTAGTAGCAATGGAACGCGATGCCCGAGATCCACTTCGCCGCCGGGGTGGCCAGGACGTTCTGCACGTACGCGTTGATGTCGCCGACCTCGTCGGGCGGGGTGGAGGCGATGTCGTTGGGGTGCTCCTGCCAGTTGTGGTCGTAGGCGAAGATCTCTGTTCGCAGGTGCGCGGCCTTGATCATCGGGCCGAGATCCTCGATGACCGCGGCCTCCTGCGCCGACGGCATGTCGGTCCCCGGATAGCCGGAGGGGGTACGGTTCTGCGGCTCGTTCTGCACGGTGATCGCGTTGACGTTCACTCCGTTGGCCCGGTACGCCTCAATGAACTTCAGCAGGTACAGGGCGTAGGCGTGGTAGATCTGGGGGGTGGCGATGAGCTGGCCGCCGATCAGGCTGTCGGAGGTCTTCATCCACGCGGGCGGGCTCCACGGCGATGCGATGACCTGCAGCCGGGGATTGAGCGCCTTGGCCTCGCGCAGCAGCGGCAGGATCTGCGCCTGATCGTGGGCGATGCTGAAGTGCCGCAGGCTGTCGTCGGTCTGCCCGGCGGGCAGGTCGTCGTAGGTGTACGGCGCCGTGGCGACCATGTCCGAGCCGCCGATCGGCTGGCGCAGGTAGTCAAGGCCATCGCCGGTGGTGGGGCTGAACAGGGACGCCATCACCTGAGCACGCTGGGCGGCGGGCAGCGTGTAGAGGACTGACGCCGAGGAATCGGTGATGGCACCGCCGAATCCCTGCATCGTCTGATAGGTCAGGGTGGGATCGACCACCACCGTCGGGGCGGTGCTCGGAGCGGTGGAGAAGTCGACCGTGCCGAGATCGCTCAGCTTGTCGGCCCCGTCCGCGGTGGTGATCCAGACGTGGGCCGAGGTTGTCCCCGGTGCCGGGGCGGCGACGGCCGTTGCGGTCAGCCCGCCCGCCCCGGCCGCGGCGGCGACGACGGTGGCACCAATCGCGAGCAGGCTTGCCGACCGTGCCGCCCATGGCCTCCGCAGCCTCGGCGGTCTGAAGGGCCTTGTTGTTTTCCGCATGGAATGTAGCCTCCGATTCGATGATGTCAACCTGGCTCAGGACTCCGGGACCAGCTGGAATGTCTGAGCTGGGTCACCAGCGGTGCAGGCCCATTGCTGGAGTTGCGTGCCGTTGGCGGTCGAGCGGTTGGTGACGTCCAGGCATTCATTGCCGCTGTTGCGGGCGGTGAAGGTGTAACTGCCGTTTGATTGCGGCGTGGGCAGCCACTGCTGGTTAGTGCCGCCGGTAGCGCTCCACAGCTGGATGGGGGTGCCGTTGCCGGTGGCGGACGTCCCGCCGGTGACGTCCCATGCCTCACTGGGGTTGTTGCGGGTGACGACCTGGTAGTAGCCACCGCTGGTGGGCTGGAACTGCCACTCCTGGTTGGCGCTGCCGGCGTAGCAGGCCCACTGCTGCACGGCGGTGCCGTTGGAGGTGCTGCCGTTGGTGTCGTCCACGCAGTCGCCGCTGTTGGTGTTGACGACCTCGTACCACGTGCTCGAGCTGATGCCGCCGCCGGAGGACGCCAGCGTGGTGACGGTCGCGGTATTGGAGGCCGCGGCGGTGTCACCCGCCGTGTCCGTGGCGGTGACGGTGTAGTTGTAGGTGGTCGAGGGGCTCAGGCCGGTGTCGGTATAGCTGGTCCCGGTGGTGGTGGCGACCTGGGTGCCGTTGCGGTCGATGTCATAGGTGATAGTTCCCGACCCGCCGGTCGAGGCGCCCCAGTTCAGCGTGGTGCCGGTGCTGGTGGTGCTCGATGCGGTCAGGTTGGACGGGGCGCTCAGCGAGCCGCCGGTGCTGGTGGAGCCGGGGGTCCAGGTGAACGTGGCGACGGCCCCGGCGGGCAGGGTGTAGTTGAAGTACTGGCCGTTCTCATCCACCCCGAAGGTGTTCGCGCTCGAGGTGTTCGAGTTCAGCACGACCAGCGCGTCGGTGCCGCCGGGGTTCTGGAAGGCGACGTCCTCGATGTTGCCGGAGCCGAAGGTGTTGGAGCCGATGCGCACCGCGCCGGGTTTCACGAACTTGCTGACCTGGCCGAGGCTGTAGTACTCGGCGTTGTACGTCGCGGTGTCGGCGGAGTTGTTGACGGTGACCAGCGCGGTGCAGGTGGTGCAGTTCATGCTCGGCCCGCCGCTGGGGTTCAGCGCCATGTTCCAGGTGACGACGGACTTGCTGTAGTTGCGGATCCCGTCGACGACCAGGTTCTCCAGCTCCCAGTCGAGCGTGTCGGCGAAGGTGTCCGACACCGGGGACGACTGCGATCCGGAACACTCGGTCTCGTAGGTCCCGTACGACGGGTACAGCGCCTCGACCGTGGACTGCGCGCTCGGGTCCCCGGAGTAACAGTGCCAGGCGGTGCCGGTCACGTACTGCGCGGCCGAGGAGTCGCCGAGGATGGTCTCCGGGAAGCTCGGGTCGTTCCAGTTGTGGTCGTATCCCAGGATCCCGGTTTTCAGCCCGGCCGCCTTGATCGCCGGCCCGAGGTTGTCCGCGATGAAGTTCGCCTCCTGAGTGGAGGTGAACGTCGAGCCCGGGTAGTTCGAAGGCGAGTACTCCGGCTCGTTCTGCGCCGTGATCAGCGAGACCGGTACCCCGGCCGCGTCGTAGGCCTGGATGAACTTGACCAGGTAGTTGGCGAAGACCTGGTAGTCGGCGGTGTTGAGGGTGCCGCCGATCATCGAGCCGCTGGTCTTCATCCAGCCGGGCGGGCTCCACGGCGTGGCCATGATCGTGGTACTCGGGTTGAGGCTGAGCGCCTGCTGCAGTATCGGGATGATGTAGGCCTGATCGTGGGCGATGGAGAAGTCGGCCAGCGTCGGGTCGGTCTGCCCGGCGGGCAGGTCGTCATAGCTGAACAGCGACGTCGAGAAGTCAGACGCCCCGATCGGCTGCCGCAGGAAGTCCAGGCCGATCCCCTGGTTCGGGTCGAACAGCTTGGTCATGATCTGGTTGCGCAGCGGGGAGCCGTAGACCAGCGACGCCGAGGAGTCGGTGAATGAGGCGCCGAAGCCGGTCATGGTCTGGTAGGTGGTCAAGGGGTTGACGGTGATGACCTGGCTCTGCGAGCTGGACCCGGAGGCGAACGACGCTCCAGTCTGCGGGGCGAGCAGCTGGCTCTGGTTGGTCGTGGTCTCCCAGACCGAAACGGCCGGCCCGGATGCGGCGTGCGCCGCGCCGGCACTCATCCCGGTGAGCCCCGCGGTGATGAGTGCCGCCACGCCCAGCGATGCCGTCATTCTCTTGGTGCGAGACATGGCCCTCCTTCAGAACCCAACGATGAAACACTATGTAACGAATTGAAACACTTTGGATACGACGATGAAAGCATCGGGAAATAGGGCTGTCAATAGCCCAACTACTCGGCATGGCGGCCGTCAGGCGGGCAAGCTATGCTGCGGATTATGGAACACCCCTCTGTAACAAAATGAGCCGGCCGTCCAGCCAGCGTGTTACTGTCCGGAACCTCGCCGCCGAGACAGGCGTATCCATTGCCACCGTTTCGCGCGTCCTTAATAACCAGGCGCATGTGGCCCCGCACACTCGCGAGCTGGTCCAGCGGGCGGTCGAACGGCTCAGCGCGCAGGCGCCCGGCCCGCAGACAGTCCCGGCTCGCGTCACACAGGGCGCCGTCTACCTGCGCTGCCCCTATCTGCTTACCGACTACTTCGGCCTCATCGTTTCGTCCATCGCCGAGACGCTGGAGCTGCACGGCAGGCCGCTGCTGCTCAACGCGGGAGAAGCCGCGCAGCAGGCGACCGTCCTGCCGGCACTCGCATCCCGGCCCGGCATTGGCGGCGCCATCATCGTGTTGCCGCCCGAGCCGAGCGAGCAGCTCGTCGACCTGCGGGCACGCGGGTTCCCCTTCGTCGTGGTGGATCCCCGCGCCCCGATGCCGCGCGACATCGCGGCCGTGTCGGCCGCGCACTTCGCCGGAGCCCGCAGCATCACCAGGCATCTGGTCGATCTGGGGCACCGGCGCATCGGCGTCCTCGCGGGACCGCACAACTGGCTCGCGAGTGATGCGCGCCTGGCCGGGCACGCGTCGGCGCTGGCGAATGTCGGTGTGCTGCCGGACCCCGGGCTGGTCCGTAGTGGCGAGCCGACCGCGCAGTTCGGCTACCACGCCGCCGGCGAACTGCTTGACCTGCCTCAGCGCCCAACCGCGCTGATCGGGTTCAACGACAAGGTCGCCGTCGGTGCTCTGGCCGCGGCCGCCCAGCGTGGATTGCGCGTACCAGAAGACCTCTCAGTCGCCGGCTTCGACGACATCGACCTAGCTCAGGCCACCCGTCCCCTGCTCACAACCGTGCGTCAGCCACTGCAGGAAATGGGCCGGCTCGCCGTCAGCCTTCTTATCAGGCTCATGGAGCGCCAGCGGCTCGACGCACTGCACGTCGAGTTGGCCACCGAACTGGTCGTGCGCGACTCGACCGGCCCGGCCCCGGCCCGATAGACATCACGGTAAGGCTGGCATAGCGGCCACGACGTTCTCCTGGGTGAACGGCAGCGCGCGCACCCGCACCCCGAGCGCATCACAGAGGGCGTTGCCGATGGCCGCCACCGTTGGGCCCTGCGCCGTCTCCCCCACGCCAAGAGCCGGGTTTCCGTTGCCCGGCAGCAGTTCGACGCCGACCGTCGGCACCTCGGAGAATCGCAGGATGGGATAGGTCTCCCAGGTATCGCTGGTCACGCCGTACCGGTCGAAGCGCACTTGCTCCTTCAGCGCCCAACTGGTGGCCTGGATCGCGCCGCCCTCGACCTGGTTCGCGGCACCGTCCGGGTTGATCACCAGGCCGGCGTCGACCGCGATGGTCAGCCGCCGGACCCGGATCTCGCTGACCGCCTCCACCTCGGCCACCACGGCGCAGTACGCGCTGGTGTTCTTGTAGCGGGCGAAGCCGATGCCGTGCCCTACGGAGTCGGCTGGTGACCAGCGATCCCAGCCGGAGCGCCTGGCGGCTGACTCGATCACGGCCCGCGCCCGCGGATCGCTCAGGCAGCCGAGCCGGTATTCGACCGGATCCCGGTCGGCCGCGAGGGCGAGCTCGTCCATGAACGATTCGGCCGCGAACACGTTGAGGAACGCGCCGAGCGAGCGCAGCGCGGACGTGCGCAGCGGCATGTCAAGCAGCCGGTGGTTGACCACCCGATAGGCCGGAAAGTCATAGTCCGGGACTGAATTGCGGCCCGCACCGCCGCCGCGCGCCATCGGCGGTTCCGCGGCCGCTTCCACTTCCTCGCCGCCCGCGCGGTGAGCGTTCGCGAGCAACGCGACCGACCGGGTCGAGCCGGGCCTGGTCGAGTGCCCGTTTCCCCATATCTCGTGATGCCAGGACAGCACCTTCCCGGCCGCGTCTACGTCGGCGGCGACGCGCGCCACAGCCGCCGCGCCGAACGGCGCCCAGGTCAGTTCGTCGGACCGGCTCCAGACCACCTGGACGGGCCGCCCCGGCACGGCCATGGCGAGCAGGGCGGCGTCCAAGGCGACGTCGTCGGCGCCGTTGTGGCCGTAGCAGCCGGCACCCTCCGCGTGCGTGACCGTGACGGCGTCATCGGCGAGGCCAAGCGCGCGGGCGAGTTCTGCCCGCAACATATAAATGCCCTGGGTATGCGACCACACCATGAGCCTGCCGTCTTCTCCGCCGCTGAACACGGCGGTGGCAGTCGATGGCCCCATGGACGCGTGTGCCAGATACGGCCGGTGGTAGGTGGCCTCGGCCGAGGTCGCGATCTGCTCGCCGGCCGGGCCCGTGCCACGTTCGGCCAGCACGGTCGTCTCGGCCGGGGCCGAACGCAGGAAGGCCGGCAGGTCATCGGAGTCCGGCAGAGTCGGGCGCCGCTCCCAGGTGGCGTCGGAGCGCAGCCGGTCGGCAGCGCGCAGCACGACCTCTTCGCGCTCAGCGACCACGCCGAGGAAGCTGCCGTCCCGCACCACCGTGAGCACGCCCGGCAGTGCGAGCGCCGCCGTCGTGTCGAGACCCGTGAGCGTCGCGCCGCGGGACGGCGGGCGGATTACCCGGCCGTAACACAGGCCGTCAGGCGACAGGTCATGCACGAACCGGGGTCGGCCCGTCAGCTTGTCAGGCAGGTCAAGCCTGGGCACGCTCGTGCCGACGACGCGGTAAGCGGACGAGGCCTTGGGCTGGTACTCGCCGCTGGCGTCCCGGTCGAGCAGCGCGTCGTCGGCGAGTTCCCAGTAGCTGGTGGACCGGCCGTCAGGTGCCAGGATCTGGCCGTCGGCCACGGTCAGCTTGCTCTCCGGCACGCCCAGGCTGGCTGCCGCGACGGCCAGGTAACGCCCCCTGGCCTCGGCGCAGACGAGGCGGATAGCGGCGCCGGAGTGCTGGATAGACAAGCTGCCCGCGGTGTAGCCCTCGTCGGGACTTACGCCGGTGACCGGGGATACCGTCCGTACCCGGGCGATGCTGATGTCCAGTTCCTCGGCGGCCACCTGGGACAGTGCGGTGAGCACGCCCTGCCCGAGCTCCACCTTTCCCGGCCGTATCTCGACAACACCCGACGGAAGCACCCGCAGCCAGTCACCAAGTCGCGGGTTCGCGGCTACCGAAGGCGGCAGCGCGACGGTCCGCATCGCCGGGTTCACGCCGCATCCCCCCGGCCCGCCCGCAGTTCGGCCGCGGCCGCGAGTACGGCGCGGACGATGCGGTTGTGCGCGCCGCACCGGCACAGGTTGCGGTCTAGGGCGGCGCGGACCTCCGCGTCGGAGGGATCATCGCTGCGCTTGAGCAACTCCACCGCCGCGATGGTCACGCCGGACATGCAATAGCCGCACTGGGCGGCCTGGCCCGCGACCAGCGCCTCGGTTACCGGATGCGGCCCGTCTGCGGTGCCGAGGCCCTCTACGGTGGTGATTTCCTTATCAAGCACGGCCCACAGCGGCGTGTCGCACGAGTAGGTCGCGCGGCCGTCGATCAGCACCATGCACGCCCCGCACAGGCCAATGCCGCAGCCGAACCGAGTTCCCTTCAGCCCCAGATGGTTCCGCAGGACGTACAGCAGCGCCGTGTCCTGTTCGGTACGCACTTGCCGCAGTTGCCCGTTCACGAGCACCGAAGCCGGCGAAGTGATCCGCCCGTCGTTAGTCATCACCCACAGGTTATCGCGAACCGCCGGCCGCCCTCGGGCGGTCAGAAGTCGAAGGACTCGTGGTGGATGCGGCGGTGCGGGATGCCCGCGGCGCGCAGCGCTGTCACCGCGGTCTGGGTCATGCCGGCCGGCCCGCACACGTACGCCTCGTACCGGTGCAGCCCTGGGACGGTCCGCCGCAGGTGGTCCGCGTCGAGAGGGTCGTAGCCGAGTTCCTCGCGGGAGCCGATCAGGTAGTGCAGCGCGGCCTGCCGGTCGCTTGCGATCGCGTTAAGTTCGCGGCTGAACACGACGTCGCGGGGGTGGCTGGCCCGGTAGAGGAGCGTGACGCCGCTCGACATCCCCTTCGGCAGCGCGGCGAACATCGCCCGGATCGGGGTGATGCCGACCCCGCCGGCGATGAACAGCACCCGCCGGCCGGTCAGCAACGGGGTGAACGCGCCGTACGGGCCCTCGGCGATGATCCGGGTGCCCGGCTTCAGGCTGGCCAGGGAGCCGCTGTGGTCGCCGCGGGCCTTGACGGTGACCCGCATCAGATCAGGCCGTGGCATCGCCGACAGCGAGTAGGGGTGGGACTGCCACCACAGCTCCTTGGTGAGGAACCGCCAGCGGAAGAACTGACCAGGCTCGGCCCGCAGCAGGTCGAAGTCCCGGCCCGAGATCAGCACCGACACGATCCCGCGCGCCTCCGGCCGGACCGCCTGCACGGTGAAGCGGTGCCGGGCCGCGCTCCGCAGCGGGATGATGACCCGGTACCACAACAGCAGCACGCCGACCGCCACATACAAGGACGACCAGGCCACCCGGGCTGCCAGGCTCGAGCAGAACGCGGGGCCGACGGCGAACTGGTGGCTGAACGCCAGCGCGATCGCCAGGTAGGTGCACAGATGCGTGTAGTACCAGGTCTCGTAGGACAGCCGGCGGCGGGCGGCCCGGGCGGAGAACGCGGCGACGCCAAGCAGCAGGAACCAGGCGACCGTCGCCATCAGCACGTCGGTGACGGTCGTCAGCAGCGAGACAGCCTCGCTGGTCACCTTCTCGTGCGCGGTGACCGAGTAGCCCCAGACGATGAACACAACGTGCCCGGTGACCACGGTGATGACATACCGGCCGCCCATGGCATGCCAGCGGGCCAGCCGGTCGGTGCCGATGCTCTTCTCCAGTGGCGGCAGCCTGGCCATCAGCGCCACCAGGACGACGACCCCGTACCCGGCGAGCAGGCCGAGAACGTCGCCCGCGGCGGTGAGCAGGTCACCGGTGCCCGTTATCGGCGGGGTGCTATGCCACCACAGGGCGATAACCGCCATCACGCCCAGGCCAATGACCGACAGCACCAGGCCGGGCAGGACCAGCCGGGCAGTGCCACCGGTCGGCGCGAGCGGCTTGGCCGACGCAGCCGGACGAGGTCGAGTGCCGGGGGTCGGCAACGGCCCGGACGGATGGCGCGATCGCGGGCCGGCCGGGAAGGGTCCCGCAGGCGGGTTCGGCCATGCGGGCGGCACCGAGGGCTGCGGACCAGACGGATGATCCGGCCAGGTCCCCTGCCGGGGCAGCACTGTGTCCTGAACGGCCGCCCGCGCTCCCGGCGGCCGGCTGGGACCTGCCGGATACCAGCCGCCCGGATACCGGCCGCCCGGATACCGGCCGCCCGGATACCGGCCGCCCGGATACCGGCCGCCCGGATAACCCGCTGGGGTAGCCATAGCGTTCCCTTCTGATCAGACGAGGACGGAAGTGTCGGTCGGCAGGCGCCCAGGCGATCGGGACCCCGACTCCTTACGATTCCTTGGTACGTACGCGGACCTAGCGGGGTTCGCTGTCGCGGCAGCACGTAATCCGCAGCTAAGAAATGACGGCGTTGGGCCTGGCGTCGGCGCGGTGGCGGCTGGCCGTCCACGGGAAGACCGGCGACGATGATCTTGTGGACTATGACGCACGGATGTACGCCGTCTATGAGGCAGGCCGGGCACTGCCCGAGTACGCGATCGCTAACTGGATAAGCGTCTTCGCCAGGTTCGCTCCGCAGAGCCGGCCTCTGACCGTGCTGGACCTCGGCTCAGGCACCGGCCGCTTCAGCGCGGCCCTGGCCGGGGAATTCGGCGGCCCGGTGCACGCGGTGGAGCCGTCCGCGAAGATGCGCGGCGCCGCGATGGCACGGCACGCCCACCCAGCGGTGACCGTCCTCGCTGGTGCCGCCGAGCGGATCCCGCTTCCCGGCAGTAGCTGTGACCTGGCCCTGCTGTTCCTGTCGTGGCACCACGTCGCAGACCCCGAACGGGGCGCCGCTGAGCTCGCGCGTGTCGTCCGGCCTGGCGGGACCGTGCTCCTGCGCGGCGCCTTCTGCGACCGTCTCCCCGACCTAGGCTGGCACCGCTTCTTTCCCGAGGCGCGGGCCGCCGGGCAGCGGCTCCTCCCCCCGCTCGCCGCCACGACGGCGACGTTCGCGCGCGCCGGGTTCGACGAGACCGCCCTGGAAAGGGTCACGCTGTGCAGGATGGAGCCGATGATCGACTGGGCCAACCGGCTGCGGCAGCGCGCGATATCGACGTTCGAGCCCCTCACCGCCGTGCAGACCGCTGCCGGCTTCGCCCGCCTCGACGCCGAGGTCGCGGCCAACCGCGGCCAGGTCGACGTAACCGAGGGCGCCGACCTCCTCGTGCTACGCCGCCGGAACGCGCCCTAGCAGGTCAGGGCCCGATTACCAGCCCTTGAGTACCTGCCGCGCCATGACCATGCGCTGGACCTGGTTGGTGCCCTCGTAGATCTGGGTGATCTTGGCGTCGCGCATCATTCGCTCGACCGGGTAGTCGTTCACGTAGCCGTAGCCGCCGAGGAGCTGGACCGCGTCGGTTGTCACCGACATCGCGACGTCGGAGGCCAGGCACTTGCAGGCCGAGGAGAAGAACGTCAGGTCGTCCACCTTCTCCCCCTGCATGGCGCGCTCGGAGCGGGTCGCGGCGGCGTAGGTGAGCTGCCTGGCGCCTTCCAGTTTCATGGCCATGTCGGCCACCATGAACTGAAGGCCCTG
Organism: Trebonia sp.; assembly: GCA_050013875.1. GTDB lineage: Bacteria > Actinomycetota > Actinomycetes > Streptosporangiales > Streptosporangiaceae > Trebonia. The sequence continues at coordinate 92,323 of JBEKEK010000002.1, forward strand.
GAAGTCGGCGATCGCGCGGCCGAACTGCTTGCGCTCCTTCACGTAGCCGACCGCGTAGTCGAGCGCGCCCTGCGCGATGCCGAGGGCCTGCGCGGCGATGGTGATCCGGGTGTGATCCAACGTGCGCAGCGCGATCTTGAACCCCTGGCCCTCCTCGCCGATCAGCCTCGTCGCCGGGATCTCGGTGTTGTCAAAGTAGAGCTCGCGGGTGGGCGACCCCTTGATGCCCAGCTTGTGCTCGGGCGCCCCGAAGGTGAAGCCGGGGTCCCCGTCCTCGACCACGAACGCGGAGATCCCGTTCGCGCCCTTGTCCGGGTCGCTCACCGCCATCACCGTGTAGTACTTCGACACGCCCGCGTTGGTGATCCACCGCTTGACGCCGTTGAGCACGTACCCGCCGTCCGTGCGTACCGCCCGGGTCCGCATCGCGCCCGCGTCCGAGCCCGCCTCCGGTTCCGAGAGACCGTAGGAGAACATCGCCTCGCCCCGCGCCACCGGCGGCAGGTAACGCTGCTTGACCTCTTCCGACGCACCGAGCAGGAGCGGCATGGTACCCAGCTTGTTCACCGCGGGGATCAGCGAGGAAGTGGCGCACGCCCGCGCGACCTCCTCGATGACGAGCGCCGTCGCCAGGGCGTCGCCGCCCGCGCCGCCGTAGGACTCCGGGATGTGGACCGCGTGGAAGTCCGCCTTGACCAGTGACTCGTACACGTCCCAGGGGAACTCCGCGGTTCTGTCTACCTCGGCCGCCCGAGGCGCGATCTTGTCATCGGCGAGCGCGCGGACCGATTCGCGCAGCGCCTGGTGCTCTTCGGACAGCTCGAAGGTGCTCATGGCACGATGCTAACGCCCCGGCCCGCGAGTGGTCGCGTCGCGCTCAGGCAGCCTGCTGCTCGGCGGCGGCCGCCGCGGGGTCGGCGGGCTCGGCGTGCGGGCCGGTCAACCGCGGCATCGTCGCCGCGTGGGCCGGCTGATGCCCCGCACTCTCGGGGGACTGGCGCGGCGCGGGCACCGTGCCCTTCGGTGCAGCGTGCTTGCCGCTCGACTTGTAGAGACCTAGTGAACGAAACGGACGGCTCTTGGACACAGAAAAAGCCATTGTTACTACCCCCTTGACCCCGTCACGCAGCGCGCCCACCCCACCGGGCACTCGCAGCCAGTCCCGTCCCAGCTGCCTGCGCTGGAACTAAGAATGCCCTCCAACGCACGCGCGAAACACCCGCAGACCAGCACCGTGCCCAAACTGATATCGAAGGACAACTGAGCGTGACAACAGCTAGCCCGACCTGCGGCATTTCAGCTGTAATGGCCAGCCGCAGGAGATCAGAGCTTGGCCCGGAGGGCGGCACCCTTCGCCTGCGCCTGCGCGGTCAGCCGGGCCTGAAACTCGATCATCGCGGCGCGCAGCTCATCGTCGGCAGCGGCGAGGATGCGGACCGCCAGCAGCCCGGCGTTGCGCGCGCCGCCGACGGCCACCGTTGCCACCGGGATGCCGGCCGGCATCTGCACGATTGACAGCAGCGAGTCGAGGCCCTCCAGGTGCTTGAGCGGCACCGGAACGCCGATCACAGGCAGCGGGGTCACCGACGCGAGCATGCCCGGCAGGTGCGCGGCGCCGCCCGCGCCCGCGATGATGACCCGGATACCGCGATCCGCGGCCTGCTCGCCGTAGGCGATCATCTCGCGCGGCATCCGGTGCGCCGACACCACATCCGCCTCGTAGGGCACCCGGAATTCGTCAAGCGCCTCGGCTGCCGCCTGCATCACCGGCCAGTCCGAGTCCGAGCCCATCACCACGCCGACCAGCGGCGAATCACTCTGCACGGGCATTAGCGTAACGGCTCGGGCGGCGTTACCCGCTAGCGCCGGCCGTTCACCAGTACGTGGTAGACGCTCTCCTGGTACTGGCCAACGCCGTTCGGGGGCAACTGGGTGAACCAGACCAGCAGGTACCGGGCCGATGCCGGGTGCGGGAACGTCAGCCGGACCGCGCCGCCGGTGTTGTCGGCCGTCGCCGCCACCCGGAAGTCCTGCGGGTCCATGCCGTCACCGACCTTCAGCTGCAGGTTCACGCCCCGGTAGTGGGAGAGGTCGACGAGGACGCTGGTGATCGTGTCCTGGCGGCCGAGGCTGAGCAGCAGCCCGGTCCCGTCCTTGAGCATCCCGAACTGCGGGGTGGCGTACCAGTTGGTTGACCACGGCAGCGGCGGGTTGCGGCTGATCGTATAGGAGGCGCCGGACGGGTTGTCGCCGTCGCTCAGGCCGCCGGGGCCGAACGCATAGGCCGCCGCGACCGGCAGCAGCGTGACCGGCACGCTGGTGTGCGGCTGCGGCGCCGGGGATTTGGCCGGCTTCGCGGTGGCCTTGGCCGCCGCGGCGTGCTTGGCGGCGGTCTTGCGCGCCGCGGCGGATTTGCCCGCGGCGGACAGGCCGGCCGCCTTTGCCGAGGAGGAGTTGGCCACGTTCTTGGCTGGCGTGCTACCGGACGCCAGGCGGACGCCCACGACGACGGCGACTGCCAGCAAGGCCAGCGCGGCGGCGCCGGCCAGCAGGCGACGGTCGCGGCGGGTGCGGCGACTCGCGGCCGGCGACTCGGCACGGGGAGCGGGGGTCTCCCAGCCGCTCGGCGGCGCCGCCGTCCCGGCCGTCCGGCCGGACCCGGGCTGCAGGTCGTAGCCCGCGGCCATCATGTCCTCGGTATGGTCCGCGCGCACCGGCGGCAGATCGAACCGGGTCACCGAGGGGTCATCGTGCACTACCGGCAGGTCGAAGCGCGTCGCGTCGGGGTCCTGGCTGTCCGCCGACGCGGGCACGGTTGGCAGGTCAAGCGAGGTGGCCTCAGGGTCGGCGCTGCCGGACGCACCGGCACTCGCGGCCCCGTTGGCACTCGCGGCCCCGTTGGCACCGGCAAAGCCGTTAACCCCGTGCGCACGCTCCTGATCGAACTCCTGGATCAGCGGCTGGGCGTCGATGCCGACCGCGCCGGCGATGGCGCGCACGTAGCCGCGCACGTACAGGTCGCCGCCGCACGCCTCGTAGTCATCACGCTCGATGCTGCGGATGACAGTGTCGCGGATCCGGGTGCGCGCACTGAGCTCATCAACCGTCAGGCCCGCCTGGTAGCGCGCCTCGGTCAGCGATTCACCGACGGTCACGAACCCTCCACTCACCGACCTGCACAGCGTTAATCATCTTGTGACAAGATTAATTGTCGCAGATCAGCGGGCAAGCACGATCACGCATTTTAGCCAGCCTCCGACGAGGGCAAACCCGCCAATCTGGGGCTAGCTGCCGTCAGTCGCCGTCCTCGGTGCCCCAGCGGAGGTAACTGGCGGCACGGCGGGCGCGGTCGCGAATTTCTTCGACGTCGTCACCCGGTGCGCCGACAATCGTGACATGCCCTATTTTCCGCCCGAGCCTGACTTCCTTGCCGTAGAAGTGGACTTTGACCGCCGGGTCGGCCGCCATCACGTGGATGTACCGGTCGAACACGTCCGGGTCGGTGCCGCCGAGCAGGTTCGCCATTACGGTGAACTGGCCCGGCGGCGTCGTCGCGGCGCAGGATCCGAGCGGCAGGTCAAGCACCGCGCGCAGGTGCTGCTCGAACTGCGAGGTCCGCGCCCCCTCGATCGTCCAGTGCCCGCTGTTATGCGGCCGCATCGCCAGCTCGTTGACCAGCAGCCTGCCGTCGCGCGCCTCGAAGAGCTCCACCGCCAGCAACCCGGTCACGCCGAGCTCGGCGGCGATCCGCAGCGCCAGCGCCTCGGCCTCCACCGCCGTGTCCGGGTCAAGGCCAGGGGCAGGCGCGATCACCTCCCGGCAGATGCCGTCCAGCTGCACCGTCTGAACTATCGGGTACGCTGCCCCCTGCCCGGACGGCGACCGGGCGACCAGCGCGGCCAGCTCCCGGCGGAACGGCACGAACTCCTCGGCCAGCAGCGCGACCCCGTGCGCGACGACCTCCCCGGCCTCCGCCGCGGATTCGCAGACCCAGACGCCACGGCCGTCGTAGCCGCCGCTGACCGCCTTGAGGACCACCGGCCACGAACCGCCTGCGAACTCGACGACGTCGGCCGCCGAGGAGACCGGCGCGTACCGCGGGCAGGGCACCCCGAGCGCGCTCAGCCGGTCCCGCATCGCCAGCTTGTCCTGGGTGTATTTGAGCGCGGCGGAACCGGGCCGGACCAGGACCCCGGCCGATTCCAAGTCGGTCAGGACAGCGCCCGGCACGTGCTCATGGTCGAAGGTGATGACGTCACATTCGACTGCAAATGCTGATATATCGGGCAGGGAGAGATGTGACCCAAGTGCCACGTTGCGGGTGACGAGCGCCGCGCTCTCCGTTGGTGACTCAGCGAGTACCCGGAACGTCGCGCCCAGGCCCACCGCCGCCGCTGACGTCATCCGGGCGAGCTGCCCGCCGCCGACCATGCCGACAACCGGCATGCCGGTCACGGACTTCCGCGCGATCGGCCCGGCCGGCTCGCGGAGCCGCACGTCCCCATCAGAACCCGCAGGTGACAACGGTGAATACACGCCGTGTAGCCTACGCGGAATCACCCAATACTGGGTACAACTAACGTGACGACACGAGGCGCAGCGTCGCGGCACGCGTCACCCGGCCCCCCGGCTCCTGCTAAGCAATGAGCCGAGCCAGCTAACACCAGGTCACACTGGCCACGCCAGCCTGCAGGGAGTACAGATGACGGCGCTAGACGACGTTGAAGTAAGAGAGGGCACGTACGGCGACAAGGTCATCGCCGTCGAGCCCGGCGGAGCGGAATTCATCCCGCTCAGCGAGCGGCACGGCCGCCCGCTCCAGCTTTTCTGGACCTGGACCTCGCCGAACATGGAGTTCGCGACGATCTTCGTCGGTCTGCTCGGCGTCTGGGGGCTCGGCATGAGCTTCTGGTCCACCGTCTTGGCCATCGTGATCGGCACCGGCCTCGGCTCCATCACCCAGGGCCTGCTGTCCGTACCGGGACCGCGCTACGGCGTACCGCAGATGGTGCTGAGCCGTCTCGGCTTCGGGTACTGGGGGAATGCCCTGCCCGCCGGCATCAACTCAGTTGTCGCGGGGATCGGCTGGTTCGCGGTGAACAGCGTCAGCGGCACGCTAGCGCTGAACTCGCTCACCCACATCCCCGAGGTCCTCTGCCTGCTGATCATCGTCGTGGTCCAGATCGTGGTGGCGTTCCTCGGCCACAACCTGATCCACGTGTTTGAGCGCTACGCCTTCCCGGTGCTGGTGGTCATCTTCCTGATCGCGTCCGTCTGGATGCTCTCCAAGGGGCACCCGGGCGCCAAGCACTCGACGATCCCGGGCGCCTTCCTTATCGAGCTGGGCGCGACGTTCGGCTACGCGGTGGGTTGGAACCCTTACGCGTCGGACTACACCCGCTATCTCAAGCCCGACAGCAACAAGCGGTCCATCGCCCTCTGGGCCGGGCTGGGCCTGTTCCTCTCCTGTGTCCTGCTCGAGGTCGTCGGCGCCGCCGCCGGGACGATCCCCAGCGTGGCGGCAGCCGCGGGGGCCAACCCAACGGCGGCCTTCACCAGCGTGTTCCCCAGCTGGCTGGCCGACCTGACCCTGCTCGCGATCACCATCGGCGCGATCGCCGCCAACGCGCTCAACATCTACTCGGGCGCGATCTCGTTCACCGCGATCGGCATCAAGCTGCCACTGCACATCCGCCGCGCGATCGTGGCACTCGGGTTCGGCACGATCGGGTTCTTCCTCGCCTGGTCCGGGCTGAGCGACGCGGGCACCAAGTACAACAACTTCCTGCTGATCATCGCCTACTGGATCGGGCCCTGGCTGGCCGTCGTGTTCTGCGACGCGTTCCTGCGGCGCCGGAGGTCCACCGAGGAGAACGAGCGGCTGCTCTTCGACAAGAAGTACACCAACTGGGCAGGCCCGGTGGCGATGGCGGTCGGGGCCGGGGTCTCGATCTGGCTCTTCGCCAACCAGAGCGAATACGTCGGCGTGATCCCCAAGCGCTGGGGCGCCGCGGGCGACCTCACCTTCGAGGTCGGGACCCTGCTCACCGCCGTGATCTACCTCACCTGGCGGCTGATCGCGGACCGGTCGGCCCGCGTCGCCAGGTAACCCCGTGAGGGAGGTCTTCCGGGGGAAACTCCCCCGGAAGACCTCCACCGGGGCAGCCCGCATCTCCTTAAGACAGAGCAACGATTCAGCCAACCCTTAACGTCGCAGCAAAGAGGGTCTACTACCTTGGGTGCCGTACCTCTAGGAAAGGGGCAAGGCGCGCATGGTCCTCCCAGCTGCCGGACTTTATACCCGATACCGCCATCTAATACCCGAGCTGCTCAAGTTCGGCGTCGTCGGTGGCATCGGGGCCGTGATCGACCTGGGCGGCGCCGCGGTGCTGCACGGCAAGTATCACGTCGGCCCGCTTGAGTCCAAGGCGATATCGACCATCATCGCGATGATCGTTACCTACCTTGGCTCCCGGTTCTGGACCTTCAAGCACCGCGAGAACCAGGCGCTGGGGCGCGAGGCCGGCCTGTTCATCGTGCTCAACGTGGTTGGCCTTGTCATCGCCGAGGTGGTGATCGCCCTGGTGACCTACGGCCTTGGCCTGCACAGCCAGCTTGAGTACAACGCGGCGTCCGTCATCGGCACCGGCCTGGCGACCATTTTCCGATACTTCGCCTACCGCCAGTGGGTGTTCACCGCCCCCGCCGAGCAGTCGGTGCGGGCGCCGGCGGCACCCGACGAGCTCGCGGCCATCCCCGACTATCCCCCGTGGGAGGGCGACCCGGCGTACCTTGCGGCCGAGGTCACGGCCGCGGCTTCGGCAACGTCGTGGGAGTCGGGCACCGCCCGCTCGTGGGGGTCGGACCCCGAGGCCACCCAGCCCTGGATGGAAAGCTCAATTATCCCGAACGATCCCGTGGCTTCGCCCTTCTCCCCGGCCTCAGCCGGCACCGGGCAGAGCTTCATCGGGCGCGCCGACCCGGCTGCCGCTGGTGCACGTGGCCAGGGGCGTCACCGCAGAAGCTAGGCGGGCCCGCTGCGGCTGGCCTTCGCATGGCTGCCCGGCGGGTTGCGCGGCAGGAACACCGCGAATACCGGCGGCTTCCGCCGGGCGAGGACGATCCGGCCGCCGTCGGCGGTGGCCATCGTGCGGGCAAGCGCCAGGCCGAGCCCGGTTCCCTCCGGCCGACCGCTGACGGAGCGCTCAAAGATCCTCGAGACCAGCTCGGCCGGCACCCCATCGCCCTCGTCCTCGACCTCGATCACCACCGAACTGGCCGACTGCGACCGGCGGATCGTCACCGTCCCCTTCCCGTGCATCAATGCGTTGTCCAGCAGGGTCGCGATGACCTGGGCGAGCCCGCCCGGCGTGACATAGGCCTGCAGCCGGGACTCGCCGATCAGCACCATCTTCCGGCCGGCCCGGCGGAAGGCCGGCTCCCACTCGGTGATCTGCTGCAGCACGATCTTGTCGACGCTGATCCGGCCCGCGGAGCCGGCACCGACCCGGCGGGCCGGCGAGAGCAGCTGGCTCACCACATCCACGAGCCGCTCGGCCTGGGCCAGCGCCGCGGTGCCCTCCTCGCGGACCACATCCGGGTCATCAGCCGAGGCGATCATCTCCTCCAGCCGCATGGACAGCGCCGTCAGCGGCGTGCGGAGCTGATGCGAGGCGTCAATGGCGAGCTCGCGATCGGCCGTCAGCAGCTTGGTGACCCGGCGGGAGGCGCTGTCCAGGCCGTCGGCCACCTGATCGAGCTCGGTGACGCCGTAGCGGCGGCCGACCGGTCGGGGGTCACCGGTGCCGAGCCGCCCGGCCGCCTCAGCCAGCTCCTCCACCGGGCGGGCGGCCCGGCGGGCCACCGCCCCGGAGAACACCACCGCCGCCGCGATCGCGCCGGCCAGCAGCGGCAGCCCGAGCGCCAGCAGGTAGTGGTCACGCTTGGCCGCCACCACCAGCAGCGGTACCGCCGCGATCAGCGTGGCGGCAACCGCGACCGCCGCCGCCGACAGCCAGAGCCGACCCCGCACTCAGTCACCGCGCTCGAAGCGGAAGCCGACGCCGCGGACGGTCGTGATGTAGCGGGGGTGGTGGGCGTCGTCGCCGAGCTTGCGGCGCAACCAGGAGATGTGCATGTCCAGGGTCTTGGTGGACGTCCACCACTTGGCGTCCCAGACCTCGCGCATGATCTGCTCGCGGGTGACCACCTTGCCCGCGTCCCTGAGCAGGATCCAGAGCAGGTCGAACTCCTTGGTGGTGAGGTCGAGCTCGGTGTCGCCGTGCCAGGCGCGCCGGGCCTCCGCGTCCACCCGGACGCCGCGCACCGTCCCCGGCACCTCGGCAGTCCCCCGGCGCAGCAGCGCGCGGACCCGGGCAAGCAGTTCGGCCAGCCGGAACGGCTTGGTCACGTAGTCGTCAGCGCCCGCGTCCAGGCCGACAACGGTGTCCACTTCGTCGGCCCGGGCGGTGAGGATCAGCACCGGCACCGCGTGGCCCTCCGCGCGGACGCGCCGGCACACCTCCAGACCGTCCAGTTCAGGCAGCCCGATGTCCAGCAGGATCAGGTCGATGCCATCCGACAGCGCCCGTCCCAGCGTCGTCGGCCCATCCTCGGTGATCTCCACCTGATATCCCTCACGGCGCAGCGCGCGCGAAAGCGGCTCGGAGATGGAGGTGTCGTCCTCGGCCAGCAGCACTCGGGTCATAGCTAAATCGTAAAGCCACGGTAAAACACTCGCGCACCCCGACACGACTCAGCCGATGTAGCGCCAGGGTTCTTGGGTGTAGCTTCGGCCGGTTGGCGTCGTCCATACGTGCCAGCCTGGTTTGGGCTGGGTGACGTTCCAGCCGGGGAGCTGTTTTACCTGGTGGCAGCGGCGGCTGCGGGCGCCGGCGTTGCAGGCGTCCGTTCGTCCGCCTTCGTGGTAGGGGACGGCATGTTCGAAATCTGACTCGTGGGCGGGCCGTGAGCAGGGCGGGAAGGTGCATTCGTGGTCGCGGATCTGGACGAGGCGGCGGAGCTTTTCGGTTGGCTGGTAGGTGCCGGTCTGGTGCCTGTGATCACAGTTGTGGGTGGGCACAACGTCGAAGCGGACGGTCAGTTCCGGGCCGCCGGGCAGGGTGAGTGTCCACGCGTCGTCTCCGAGCTTGCCGGTGCGTGGGGTGAGCTGCCAGCGGCCGGGCGGGGCGCCGGAGCGGGGTTGTGCTGCTAGTTGGTGCAGGAGGGTTTCGGTGACGGTGATGTTGACCCGGGCGGGCAGCGTGCAGAGGGCCGGGCCGGGCGGCGGGGGCGGCTGGCGTTTGCGGCGGCGGCGGGCGGTGCCGTGACCGGTGGCGTAGCCGTGGTCGTCGATGATGGTGATTTCCCAGCGGGTGTGCGGGGAGCGGGCCGCGGCTGCGGCGAGATCACGAGTCAGGGCCGGGTCGAGGGGGCCGAGCAGCCGGTTGTCGCCGGGCCGTTCGGCTCGTCCTTGGAGGGTGGCCAGCGGGATTATCAGCTCGGGCAGCACCGGAGGCCCCCCAGCTACGCCCGCGTCGCCGTCACCGTCGCCGCTACTGTCCGGGCCCGGCCAGCCGCCCGGATCGCCGTCACCGCCACCCCCGCCGCCGCCCGGGTCCCCGCCGCCCGGGTCCCCGCCGTCCGGGTGCCCGCCGCCCGGGTGCCCGCCGCCCGGGTGCCCGCCGTCCGGGTCCGGCGTGGTGGTGCCGGGTGGTGGTGGCGCGGTGGCTGTGCGGGCGAACGCGATCGCGTCCTGGGCGGTGACGTCGTTGAGGAGGTGGAGGTAGGCGAGTGCTTGCAGGCTGCCGGTGGTGTGGTCGGGGAACGCGCCAGATTCCTCGTACTGGCGGGCGCGGGCGAGGATGTTGGCGTGGCCGGACAGGGCCTGCGCGGTGGGCAGGTCGCGGCCGGACAGGCCGACCGCGCCGGATTCTTCGCGGAATACCGTGACGCGGGCTCTTCTGCGCTCGGCGTCGGTGCGGCGCCGTTCGGCGATGTCGGGGGCGATGGCGAGGGCGGCCCGCCAGGCCAGCCGTTCGACCTGGAACCAGGTCTTGCCGGGCAGTTCGCCGAGGATCAGCGCCTCGGCGCGGGCGGCCTCGCCCTCGTCGAGGGGCGCGAAAGTCTGGACGATGAGCTTGGCCTTGGCCTTGGTGAGGGTAGCGTCGGCGAGCAGCCGGCCGATGCCGGGCAGCCGGGTGCCGAGGGTCCAGGCCAGGCCGGCGAGGTTGGCGGCGGAGACCGGCCCCATGGCAAGGGCAGCGGCGATCTGGTAGTTGAGGTTGTCGTCCCAGCCGTCGGGCAGATCGGTGCGGCGGCGCAGCAGCGGCCGACCCTCGCTGTCCTCCCGGGTCATGGCGCGCAGCGCGGCGAGCATCCCCGCGGCCGCCCATGACTCGATCGCAGCCCACTGCCGGATGATCCCGACCAGCGCGCCCGCCTCGGCACCGTCGTAGAGCCCGCCGGGCCCGGCGGCGGTCTCCAAGGCGGCCGCGAGCCCGGCCGACGGCGCGACGGCGTCCCACGCCCCGCCGTGCTCGAACGCGGCGATCAGCTCGGGCAGGCTCCCGCCCGGGCCGGGCGTGCTGCCCGGCCCGGGGTCGTCGTCTGCCTGCCATCCCATGATCTCGCCCCGTTCGACCATCAGCCCCATCCGAAGCTGATACTCGAACACTACAGCTACCCACTGACATTCCGGCCCCTCATTTGCGGGCCATCCGGCCGCAAATGCCGATAATCTCAGCTGTCCTGGAAATATTGGGAACCCGTGTTCTAAAATAACCGTGTCATTACCACGAAGAGACCATCCCGGTGTGCCGCGAATGCGGTGCCCTCGTCGGGATCTTTCCTCGCCCATGGCCTGCAGTGGCAGCACTTCAGAGGCGACAGCGCGACGTCCGGGACTCAGGAGATCTACGACCCGGGCCACCCCGCAGAGGCCGCCTGGCTCCTTCCCACAGAGGGGCGACTGACTCGCCGCTGTTCCTTGTCGCGGTTATCGGGCCGCTTCGGTCAGTCCGCGCGTACGCCGGGCTCGTTCGCCGCTGAGACCTAGCGGAGGTGAATTACGTCACCCGCTGAGACCGGGGTCGCGGCGGCCGCGCCGGCCGGGCGGACGAGCAGCCGGCCGCTCCGGTCGATGCCCTCCGCCACGCCGCCAAGCGTCCGGCCGGCGGGCAGTTCGACCCGGACCGTCCGGCCCAAGGTTGCGCACACGGCGGTGTACTCCGTCAGCAGGCCGGAGCGCTCCGGATCAGGATCCGCTCGGAAGGCCAGGTAGAGGCGCTCCAGGCCGCGCAGGATCTCGGTCAGCAGCGGCTCGCGGGCGACCTCGGCGCCCTCGACAAGCAGCGACGTCGCGGGCAGGCCGGCCGGCGACAGCGGGAGCGCGTCTTGCGGGGTGGTGACGTTCAGCCCCACGCCGACCACCACGGCGTCGCCGGCGGGCGACTGCTCGGCCAGGATGCCGGCCAGCTTCCTGTCGCCCACCAGAACGTCGTTCGGCCACTTGAGCACCGCCGCGACGCCGGCGGCCGAGCGGACGGCAGCGGCCACCGCCACCCCGGTCAGCAGCGGCAGCCAGCCGCGCGCGGCCGGCGGCACCGACTCCGGCCGCAGCAGCACCGAGAACGTCAGCGACGCACCCGGCAGGCTGACCCAGGTCCGGCCCGCCCGCCCGCGTCCCGCGGTCTGCTCCTCCGCCACCAGCACCTGCCCTTCCGGCCCGCCGCGGGCCAGCAGGTCCGCGTTGGTGGAGCCGGTGCTCGTGACCACCTCGACCGACGTCCAAAGACCGCCGGGGCGGCTCGCGGGGCCGGCCCCTCCCGCCATGGCATCGCGCACCGCGTCGGCCCGCAGCGCCGACCGCGCGGCCGGGCCCCCTGGTTCCGATCCCATCAGTCCCCCGTCAATCGCTCAGTCCCGGCCAGGCGTCAAGTCCCGGTCAGTCGCTCAGCTTCCGCGTCAGTCGCCGATGGCGATGCGGAGGCGGCGGAACCCCTTGCCCTTGTTCTCCACCTTCACCACCGAGATCCGCCCCACGGCAGCGGTGGAGGCCACGTGCGTCCCGCCGTCGGCTTGCTGGTCGAGGCCCACGATGTCGACGATCCGCACATCCTTGACGTCATCAGGCACCAGGTTGGTCGCGGTGCGGATGATGTCGGGGATCCCGAACGCCTCGGCCCGCGGCAGCGAGCGGACCACGATCTTCCTGTCGGTCCGCAGCTCGGAATTGCACGCCTCCTCGACCGACTCCTTGAACCCCGGCGGCACCGCCTCCAGGTTGAAGTCCATCCGGGCCGCAAGCTCTTCCATGTTCCCGCCGGTGACCAGGGCCCCGAAGTCGCGGAAGACCACCCCGCAGAGCACGTGCAGCCCGGAGTGCGTGCGCATCAGCGCCGTCCGCCGGCCATCCTCCACCGCCCCGCGGACCGTCGTCCCGGCGACCGGCAGCGGGTCGCCGTCGCGCGGCACCAGCAGCAGCTCGCCGTCGTTTTTGCGCGCGTCCACGATCCTGGTCTGCACACCGCCCCAGATCAGTACGCCGTGGTCGGGCGGCTGCCCGCCGCCACCGGGGTAGAAGGCGGACCGGTCAAGAACGATCCCGTCCGGTCCCGCCTCCACTACGACCGCGTCCCACTCGCGCAGCGTCTGGTCGTCAAGCTCAAGCCGATGCGTCCTCGCCATGGTCCGCAGCCTACTGCCGCGCACCCTGACCCTGTGCACCCTGACCCTGCGCGGGAAGGCTCTGGGCGGGAAGGCTCTGCGCGGGAAGGCTCTGCGCGTCCGGCCGCTGCCCGGCCCGGACGTGAAGCAGCGCCAGGACGACGCCCGCCAGCGCCAGCGCGGCCAGCCCGCCCGTCACCTCGAGGTAGGCGTGCCCCGAGGAGAGCGCGAACGCACCGGGCCCGGCTGCCCGGCCGACGGCATGGGCGGCCGACGCCGCCGCGGGCAGCCGGCCGGCCAGGTTCAGGTACAGAGTGCCGAACGTCGCGATCCCGACCACGATCCCCAGTTGGTTCACGGTCACCAGCACGCCGCTGGCATCCGCCGCGATCGCCACCGGCACCCGGGAGAGCACCCGCGTCATCAGCACCCCGAACGCCCCGGCCATCCCGCCGCCGGCCACCGCCAGCGCGACGTACAGCCAGGGACCGGGAGCGTCGCCTGAGCGGAGCAGCGCCCCCGACCAGAGCAGGCCGACCGCGGTCGCCGCGAACCCGGTCATGGCCAGCCCGTCGTGGTACCGGGCGGGCAGCCGCCGCCAGTTGAGGCTCACCAGCGCGAACGCGGCACCGCAGGGGACGAAGGTCAGCCCGGCCCGCAGCGGCGACTCTGCCAGGCCGTCCTGCAGCGCGAGCGCCAGCGAGAACAGCCAGCCGCCGAATATCGCCATCGCGGCGAAGAGCCCGCCGAGCCCGGCCGCCATCCCTGGCAGCCCGAGCAGCGAACGCGGCAGGATCGGCTGCCCGCCCCGGGCGCCGACGCGCTGTTCCACCACGCCGAGCAGCCCGAACCCGACGAAGGAAACCGCGAGCAGCGCCCAGCCCCAGGCCGGCCAGCCGAGCGGCTGCCCGAGCACCAGCGGCAGCACCAGCGCGAGCACCGCCGGCGTCAGCACCGCGAGGCCGGGCAGGTCGAGCGAGCGCTGCCGGCCGCTCCGTCCGTGCGCGGGCAGCAGCCGGTAGCAGGCCAGCACCAGCAGCCCGACCGGCACGTTGACCAGGAAGACCGGCCGCCAGGAGCTGCCGAAGATGTTCGCGCTGACCAGCAGCCCGCCCAGCACCTGCCCGAGCACCGCCCCGCCGGAGATGACGGTCGCGTACAGGGTCATCGCCCGCGCCCGCGGCCCCGGCTCGGTGTAGGTGCGCTGGATCAGGCTCAGTACCTGGGGGATCATCACCGCCGCCCCGGCCCCCTGGACAAATCGCAGGGCGACGAGCGCCCCGGCCGACGGCGCGAGCCCGCAGCCGAGCGAGGCCAGCGTGAACAGGCCGATCCCGGCCAGGAACATCCGCCGGTGACCGAGGATGTCGCCGAGCCGGGCCCCGGTGACCAGCAGGACCGCGTAGGCGATGGTGTAGCCGGCCACGATGAGCTGGAGTCCGGCGCCCGACGTGTGCAGGCTCGCATGGATCGCGGGCACCGCGACGTTGACGATGTTGACATCGATGATGGCCATGAGCTGGCCGGTAAGCACGACCGCGAGCACCACGCCCGGCGACGTGGCGCGGCCGGCCCGGCGCCCGCTGGTGGCGGCGGGCTGGAGACGCGCAGTTGTTTCTGTCATGCCACTAAGCCTGGCCCTAGTCTTATGCTGGTACCAAGAGCCTGGTTATCCTGGTACTAACACCACCTGGCACGGTTAGCGCCCGCGGCGGAAGATGAGGAGCGTGACCATGGCGACTATGAACGGCAGCGCTGTGAACGGCAGCGCTGTGACCGGCAGGGTGAAGAACGGCAGCGCCGGAATGGCCAGCGCGCGCCGCACCGAGCTGGCCGCGTTCCTCCGCACCCGCCGGGAGCGTATCCAGCCCGAGGACGTCGGCCTGCCGCCCGGCACCCGCCGCCGCACCGCCGGCCTGCGGCGCGAGGAGCTTGCCCAGCTCGCCGGGGTCGGCGTCACCTGGTACACCTGGCTCGAGCAGGGACGCAAGATCAACGCGAGCGTCCAGGTGCTCGACGCGATCGCGACGACGTTGCGGCTCGACGCCACCGAGCGCGCCCACCTGTTCCGGCTCGCCGACGTCCCGGGCGCGGCCGGCCCGGCCGACTGCGGCGACTGCCCGCTGCCGCCCGCGGTTCAGCAGATCGTGGACGCGATCCCGCTCCCGGCCGCCGTGCTCACCGAGCGTTTCGACCTGCTCGCCTGGAACCAGGTGTACGCGTCGATCTTCCCCGGACTCACCCGCTTGCCGCCCGGCGAGCGCAACACCCTGCTCGCCAACCTCGCGGAACCGGCCTGCTGCGGCCCGGTGGAGGATCCCGACCAGCACTGCAATGTGCTGGTCGCGCAGCTGCGGGCCGCGTACGGCCGGCATGTCGGTGACCCCACGTGGACGCACTTCATCCGCCGCCTGGAGGCGCTCAGCCCGACGTTCGCGGCGGCCTGGGCGGCGCACGACGTAGCCACGCCAACCACGTACACCAAGAAGTTCCGCCACCCGGGCGTCGGCCCCATCACTACCTCCACGACCAGCTTCGCGGTCAACGCCGTGCCGGGTGCCCGCCTGGTCGTCTACACGCCCGACGACGAGCAGAGCAGGCAGGCCCTCGCCCGGCTGGCAGCGGGCGACCAGCTGGCCGCCCGCTTCCCCTGCTGGTCCGCCCACCATCGCGAACTGACCGTGCTCACCGCGGCCGCCGCCCGCTGAGACACCCGGCTGCCGCGGCCGCTCAGCCGGTGTTCTGCAGGCCCGCGGCCACGCCGCTGACGGTGAGCAGCAGCAGGCGCTCAAGTGAGACGCGCTCGGCCGGGTCGGCGTCCTCGCCGCGAAGCGCCGTCAGCGCGCTCAGCTGCAGGTATGAGAGCGCGTCGACGTATGGGTCGCGCAGCACGATGGCACGGGCAAGCACCGGGCGGTCGGCGACCGGGAGGTCGTGCTCGGTGACCGCCAGCACCAGGCGGCGGGTCAGGTCGTACTCGGCAAGCACCCGGGCGGCCAGGTCCGGCCGCCCGCCGAGGTCCAGGTACCGGGCGGCGATCGCGCGGTCGGTCTTGGCCAGGGACATCTCGGCGTTGTCGAGCAGGGTGGCGAGCAGCGGCCACTCCTTGTACGCCCGGCGCAGCGCCGTTATCCCCTCCAACGGAATGTCCGGAATGTCGCTGTCTTTATCCCCCGCCCCGCCGCCCGCGGGGAGGCCGCCCCAGGCCGCGGCGGCGAGGCCGCTGCCGAGGCCGTACCAGCCCGGGAGGTTCAGCCTGGTCTGCGCCCAGGCGAACACCCAGGGGATCGCGCGCAGGTCCTCAAGGCCGAGCGGGCCGCCGCCGTGACCGCGCCGGGAGGGGCGCGATCCGATCCGCAGGCCGCCGATCTCCTCGAGCGGGCTGACCGTCGCGAACCACTCGGCGAAGCCGTCCGACTCCACCAACTCGCGGAACGCGGACTTCGCGGCGACGTCGATCGACGTCGCCAGGGCGGAGAAATCGGCCGCCGCGACCGCGTTCCGCTCGCCCAGGGACGGCGAGGAGGCGAGCAGCACCGCCGAGGTCACCTGCTCCAGGTGCCGGAGGCCGATCGCGTCCCGGCCGTAGCGGGCGAAGATCACCTCGCCCTGCTCGGTCACCTTCAGCCGCCCGGACACCGAGCCGGGCGCCTGGGCGAGGACCGCGCGGCCGGCCGGCCCGCCGCCCCGGCCGATCGCGCCGCCGCGGCCATGGAAGAGCGTCAGCTTGACGTCGTGGGCGGCGGCCCAGGAGGCCAGCGCCGCCTGCGCCTCGAACAGCCGCAGCGTCGCCGAGGCCGGCCCGAGCTCCTTGGCCGAGTCCGAGTAGCCGAGCATCACCTCAAGCTGCCGGCCGTTCGCCGCCAGCCGTGAGCGCACCGGCTCGAGCTCGAGCATCCCCGACAGCACCGACGGCGCCGCCGCCAGGTCGGCGCCGGACTCGAACAGCGGCACCACCTCAAGGACCGGCCCGCCGCCGTCGGGGAACGCGTACCCGGCGAGCTCGTACACCGCGGCCACGTCCTCGGCCGACGTGGTGAACGAGATGACGTAGCGGTGGCAGGCCTCGAAGCCGAACCGGTGCTGAATCCAGGCGATCACCCGGACAGTGTCGAGCACCTCGGCGGTCATCGGGGAGAGCTCACCGCCGCCGCGCAGCTCCGCCAGGGCGCGCGCGTGCACCTGCGAGTGCTGCCGCACCTCGAGCGAGGCCAGGTGGAATCCGAACGTCTCGGCCTGCCAGATCAGGTGCTGCAGCTCCCCGTAGGACTGCCGCACCGCCCCGGCGGCCGCCAGCGCCGCCTGGACCAGCCGGAGGTCGGCCACGAACTCGGCCGGCGAACCGTAGGCGAGGTCGGCGTGCCTGGTCCGGGTGGCCGCCAGCCGTTCGGCCGCGTAGAGCAGGTAGGTCCGGTAGGGCTCGCCGGGCGAGCGCGCGATGATCTCGGTTATCAGCTCCGGGTGCGCGGCCGACACCGCGGCCAGCGCCCGCCGCAGCTCGGCGGAGGGCGGCGCGGCCTCATCGGACACCGTCAGCGCCCGCCCGATCCTGGCGCAGGCCGCCTCGAGCGCGCGCAGCGAGTGCTCGGACTGGATGACCGCCGCCTCACGGGTGATGGCAGACGTCACCGTCGGGTTGCCGTCCCGGTCGCCGCCCACCCACGACCCGAAGCGCAGGAAGGGCGGCACCGGCGATGCCGCCGCCCCGCTTTCCGACCCGAGCAGCACCTGGTCGAGGGCCCGGTACACGGCAGGCGTGAGCCGGAACAGCGTCTCGTCGAACGCCGTCATCACCGTGCGTACCTCGTCGAGCGGTGACATCCCGGCGACCCGCAGCGGCGCGGTCCGCCAGAGCAGGTCGATCTCCTCGCGCAGCCGCCGCTGCAGCTCGGTTACCCCGGCCGAAGCGGTGGTCCCCGCCCGGTAGTCGTCGACCGAGGCGAGCAGCCCCCCGATCCGGCGCAGCGACGCGACCACCGCGCGCCGCCGCGCCTCGGTCGGATGCGCGGTGAACACGGGGTGGACCACCAGGCCGGCCAGCAGCGTCTCAAGCTGGGCGCGCCCCTGTTCGGCGGTGATCCGCTCGGCCGCGTCGGCCAGCGACTCCCGCGGTGGCGCGTCACCGGAGTCGTTCCGCCGCAGCGTCCGCACCCGTTGTTGCTCCTCGGCCAGGTTGACCAGGTGGAAGTAGACGGTGAAGGCGCGGGCCACCTGTTCGGCCCGGTCCCGTGACCAGGATCCGACCAGGGACGCGATCGCGTCCCCGGCTGCCATCGCGGTCGGTGATGAGCGATCGGGCACCTGCCGGGCGTCGATCACCGCGCGCCGCAACCGCTCGACGTCAGCGAGCAGGTCGGGGCCGCCCGACTCGCTGATCACTTCACCGAGCACGTCGCCGAGGAGCCGGACGTCACGGCGCATCAGCTCGGGCAGCTCGGCGGAATCCCTGTTTCTGTCAGTACTGGCCATGTTCACGAGAATGAGAGTAACCACGCAGTGGTGAACGCAATCGTCGGCCAGGTTAACCTTTCCCCCATGAGCGCAGCTGAGACGATTCCTGGCGACTTGCCTGACCCGCACACCACCGCGGGGAAGATCGCTGACCTTGAGCGCAGGCGGTACGAGGCCGTGCACGCGGGTTCCCTTGCCGCTATTGAGAAGCAGCACGCCAAGGGCAAGCTGACCGCCCGCGAGCGGATCGACCTGCTGCTCGACGAGGGCTCGTTCGTGGAGTTCGACGAGTTGGCCCGGCATCGCGCGCACGACTTCGGCATTGCCCGCAACCGCCCCTACGGCGACGGCGTGGTCACCGGCATCGGCACGGTGGACGGCCGCCCGGTCGCGGTCTACAGTCACGACTTCACCGTGTTCGGCGGCAGCCTGGGCGAGGTCTACGGCGAGAAGATCGTCAAGGTCATGGACCACGCCATGAAGACCGGCTGCCCGGTCGTCGGCATCAACGACGGCGGCGGCGCCCGCATCCAGGAGGGCGTGGTCGCGCTCGGCCTGTTCGCGGAGATCTTCTTCCGCAACACCCGCGCCTCCGGCGTCATCCCGCAGATAAGCCTGATCATGGGCCCGGCGGCAGGCGGCGCGGTGTACTCCCCCGCGATCACCGACTTCACGCTGATGGTCGAGGGCACCAGCCACATGTTCATCACCGGGCCTGACGTGATCAAGACGGTGACCGGCGAGGACGTGACGTTCGAGGATCTCGGCGGGGCGCACACCCACGCCGCCAAGTCCGGCGTGGCCCACTACCAGGCGCAAGACGAGCAGGACTGCATCGAGTTCGCGCGGTTGCTGCTCTCCTACCTGCCGTCCAACAACCTGGACGAGCCGCCGGTCATCCCGACCACCCCCGACTTCACCATCACCGCCACCGACGAAGAGCTCGACACGCTCATCCCTGACTCGCCCAACCAGCCCTACGACATCCACCGGGTCATCGAGACGGTGCTCGACGAGGATACGTTCTGCGAGGTCCACGCCGCCTTCGCGCCGAACATCGTGGTCGGCTTCGGCCGGGTGGCAGGCGCGCCGGTCGGCGTGGTCGCCAACCAGCCGATGCACTTCGCCGGCTGCCTCGACATCGACGCCTCCGAGAAGGCGGCCCGCTTCGTCCGCACCTGCGACGCGTTCTCCATCCCGATCCTGACGTTCGTCGACGTCCCCGGCTTCCTGCCCGGCGTGACCCAGGAATGGGCCGGCATCATCCGCCGCGGCGCCAAGCTGCTCTACGCCTACGCCGAGGCCACCGTCCCGAAGATCACCGTGATCACCAGGAAGGCCTACGGCGGCGCCTACGACGTCATGGGCTCCAAGCACCTCGGCGGCGACATCAACCTCGCCTGGCCGACGGCGCAGATCGCGGTGATGGGCGCCCAGGGCGCCGTCAACATCCTTTACCGCCGGGAGCTGGCCGCCGCCGAGGACCCGGAGGCACTGCGCAAGGAGAAGACCGCCGAGTACGAGGACACCCTGGCCAATCCGTATATCGCGGCCGAGCGCGGCTACCTGGACGCGGTGATCCGCCCGGCCGAGACCAGGTCCGCCGTCACGCGCGCGCTGATCAGCCTGCGCACCAAGCGGGAAACGCTGCCGCCGAAGAAGCACGGCAACATCCCGCTATAAGCGCAGAGTGACCATGATTACCAGTAGTAATCGCTCGGAAGGCTTCCGCCGGCAATCCCAAGCCAAGTGGCACGGGCACGCTCCAAACTGCCCTAGAGTCATAAGACGATGAGCGAATTCGCCGCCCCGATGCCCGTCCTCGCCAGATATGCGGTCATGGTCGATGTCGGTTATATCTACGCGGCCGCGGGCGAGTTGCTCTTCGGCACCAGCTCACGCCGGGATTACCGAGTGGACGCGGTCGGCCTCATCCAGACGATCACCAAGCACGCCGACGAGCTGTTCCGCGGTGAGCTGCTGCGCGTCTACTGGTACGACGCCGCCCGCGACCGGGTGCCCACCATCGACCAGCGCGTCATCGCCCAGATGCCATGGGTCAAGCTCCGCCTGGGCAACCTCAACGCACGCGGCCAGCAGAAGGGCGTCGACGCCAACATCCGGGCCGACATGGAGGCCCTCGCCCGGCACCGCGCGATCACCGACGCGGTGCTGATCGCGGGCGATGAGGACATGGTCCCGGCGGTCGAGGCGGCCCAGGCCTACGGCTCCCGCATCCATCTGTGGGGCATAGAACCGCCCTACGGCACTAACCAGGCCGAGCGCCTGGTCTGGGAGTCGGACACGGTGGACGTGCTCGACTCCGCGTTTGTCCGCCCGTACTTCACCAGGAACCCGGCGGCCGAGCCGCAGCCGCGGCCCGATGTCCAGGCCTCGGTGCCGTCGCCCGCCCAGCTCTTCGGCGAGCGCCACCCGCGCCCGCCGGTGCAGCTCGGCCGGAACCCGCACATCTCGGCCACCGGCCCGATACACATCTCCGCCACCGGCCCGATGCCCCGGCTCGGCCCGGACCGGCGGAACGTGGAGGAGGCCGGCGAGCACGTCGCGCACAAGTGGATCCTCACCCGCGGCGCGGATAACATCAGGGACCTGCTGCCGGGCCCGATCCTGCCGCCGGTGATCGACAAGGAACTGCTTGTCGAGGCGGAGAAGGAGCTCGGCCAGTCGCTCCGCCCCTATCAGGAGGCCCGGGAGTGGCTCCGCGACGCGTTCTGGGCGCGGGTGCACCGGGAGTTCGGCATTGGAGTCGGGAAATCCCGTGGCTGAAGATCAAGGTCAAGGTCAAGAGCACCCGCAGCCGGAACGGACCGGGGTTGCTGTCAACGCGCCGTATTTGCGCATAGTCCGGGGCGACGCCAACGCGGAGGAGATCGCCGCGCTCGTCGCCACCCTCACCGCCGTCGCCGCCACCCGGTCCAGTGCGGCCGGCCGGCCGGAGCGACGGGCCGTTACTCCCAACTGGAATTCCCGCGCGCGGCTGCTGCGGACACCCGTGCACCCGGCCGCCGGAGGCTGGCGCCGCTCCGCGCTGCCATGATTTCCTGACCGCTGGTCTGGTGGGGCTCCTGCAGGCCACCCGACCCGACCGCTGGGCTGGTGGGGATGGTGAGGCGCATGAGAGTGCCGCCGCCCTGGGCCGGTTCTGCGGCTACTTCGCCGCCGTGGCCGCGGGCGATCTCGCGGACGACGGCGAGGCCAAGGCCGGAGCCGGGTGCCGCGCGTGACGAGAGCGCGCGGTAGAAGCGGTCGAAGACGAACGGCAGGTCGTCGGGGTCTATGCCGGGGCCGTGGTCGCGCACGGTGAGCTCGCCGTCGGTCAGCCGAACCTCGATTGCCCCCTCGGGCGGGCCGAACTTGGCGGCGTTGTCGAGCAGGTTCCTGACCGCCACCCGGAGCCGGTCGGCGCTGCCGTCGACGGTGCAGGCGGCCAGGTCGGCGTCGAACTCCGTCTCCGGCCAGTCCCGGCGGGCCGCGTCCAGGGCATCGGCCGTCACCACGTCGAGCCGGACCTGGGACCGGTCCTTCGGCGGCGGCTCTCCCCTGGCAAGGTCGGTGACGCTGGCGACCAGGCGGCTGAGCTCGGCGGCCTGGCCGGTAATCCGGCCGAGCACCTCCGCGCGCTCGGCGGCCGGCATTTCCGGGTGCGCCGCGAGCAGGTCGGCGTTGAGGCGCAGGCTGGCCAGCGGCGTGCGCAGTTCGTGGCTGGCGTCGCTGACCAGCCGCCGCTGCGCGTCAAGCGACCGCTGCAGGGCGCTCAGCATGGCGTTGAACGACGTGGCCAGCCGGCCAAGCTCGTCCCGGCGCCGTACTTCGACCCGCCGGCCCGGGTCGCCCGTCAGCGTGACCTCCTCGGCCACGCTCGCGAGCCGGGTCACCGGCGCCAGCCCGGCCCTGGCCACCGCCCAGCCGAGCAGGGTGGCCGTGAGCACGCCGACCACGCTCAGCAGCGCCAGCGTCGTGCCGACGGCCGCTACCTCCTGGTCGGTCGCGGTCAGCGGGTCGGCCACCTGGATGGCCAGGCCGGGGGCAAGCTGCTCGGTGAGCACCTCGGCCCTGATGCCGTTGATCCGGGCAACGGAGTAGAACGAGGCTGTGTTTTCCCCCGTCCCCGCCGCCCCCTTCCCCGTCCCCGCCGCCGACCCGCGCGCCACCGCCAAGGCGGTGGCGCTCGGCGCGAGCAGCCCCAGGTCGCCCGGTGGCGCCCAGACGGCACCGGTTTCCGTGACGATCTGCGTGTAGGTGAGGATCCCCACCCCGGCCGAGTGCGCGGGCACCCAGCCGTTGGGGATGTGCCCGTGGTACTTCGCGGCCAGATGCCTGACACTGTCCGCGCGGGCGGCGACCTGCTGGCGGACCTGGTTCTGCAGGTCCGTGCGGATCGCCAGGAACGCGACAGCGGTGATGGCGAGCGCGACCGCCGCCACCGCGCCGCCCGCGACGAGGATGAACCGGGCCTTCAGGGTGAGGCGGATCCTCATTGGCCGGCCCGCAGCACGTACCCGACACCGCGCACGTTGTGCACCAGGCGCTGGCGGCCGTTCGCCTCGAGCTTGCGGCGCAGGAAGGTCACGAATACCTGCAGCGCGTTGGAGGCGGGGGCCTCACCCCAGCCCCAGACGCGGTCGGTGATGACGTCGTAGCTGAGTACCTGCTCGGCGTTGCGGACAAGCAGCTCGAGCAGGGAGAACTCGATCTTGGTGAGGCCGAGCTCGGCGTCGCCGCGGCGGGCCGACCGCGCCGTAAGGTCAAGCGTCAGGTCGGCGTAGCCGAGCACATCGCGGGGCGGCTGGGTGCGCCGGAGCAGCGCGTTGACCCGGGCCAGCAGCTCGCGCAGTGCGAACGGCTTGACCAGGTAGTCGTCGGCGCCCGCGTCGAGGCCGGCCACCCGGTCATCGACCGCGTCCCGCGCGGTGAGCACGAGGACCGGCGTGCCGACCCCGCGGTCGCGCAGCGCCCGGCAGGCGCCAAGCCCGTCGAGCATCGGCATGAGCACGTCGAGGATGATCAGGTCGACCGGCGAGCGGGCGACCGCCTGCAGCGCGTCCGCCCCGTTGGCGGCCGTCGCCACCTCGTAGCCCGCGTATCCAAGGGCACGGCCTACTGACTCGCGTACATCCTGGTCATCGTCGACGACCAGCACCCTCGTCTCCATGGTGAGCGAGTCAACCCGCAGATCTTTAGAGTTTCTTTAGAGTTAGCTGAATCTGTTTACATTTTCATCATTCTTTAACACTCGCTCACGAGGCTGCCTGGCATGGAACCCAGCATCCTGCAGCCGCCGCCCCTGCCAACCTTCGCCACCCCGGCGACCGCCGCCCAGGACACCGCCCCCGCCCTCTGGCTCGTCCGGCACGGCGAGTCCACCTGGAACGTCGCGGGCCTGGCGCAGGGGCAGCACGACCAGGCCGAGCTGACCGAGCGCGGCCTGCGCCAGGCGTCGGACGCCGCCTGGCGGTTCCGCGACCATCCGATCCGCGCGATCTATGCCAGCGACCTGCGCCGCGCCCTGCAGACCGCCGGGGCCTTCGCCGCCGTGGTCGGGGTGCCGGTCTTCGCCGACGGCCGGCTGCGGGAGCGGTCTCTCGGCGTGCTCGAGGGCATCCCGTCGGCGGCGCTCGGCCCTTCGGTGACCGGCCTGGACGGCGGCCGGGTGGTCGATCCGGACGCGCGGCCGGCCGGCGGGGAGTCGGTCCGCCAGATGTACCAGCGAGCCGCCGAGTTCTGCGACGAACTCGCGGCCACGGCCGGCGGCTTCCGCGGGCTCGCCGACGCCGGGGATGTGCTGGTCGTCGCGCATGGCGGCACCGTGCGGGTGCTCGCGGCGTACCTGCACAGCGTCCCGGCCGACCAGATGAGCTGGGAGCCGGTTGAGAACGCCACGGTCGTGCACATCCCCGACTTCCGCGCCCGGCTACGGCGTTCGGCGTCCGCTCACTCCCGACTACCGCTCCACCAAACACCGCTCCACCAATCACAAGGAGGCACCCGATGATCCAGAACGCGCTGACCCTGCCCGAGCGTACGGCCAAGCCCCGTGAGACCGGCCTGACGATGGTGATCGACAACGGCGTTCCGGCCGGCCTGTTCGCCGACCAGATCGCGCTGGGCGCGGAGTACATCGACTACGTCAAGTTCGGCTGGGGCACCTCGCTGGTCACCAACTGCCTGCGCGAGAAGATCAGCGTGCTCGACTCCCACGGCATCGGCTACTACTTCGGCGGCACCCTGTTCGAGAAGTTCGTGCTGCAGAACCGGTTCGAGGACTTCCGGCGGCTGTGCGAGGAGTACGCCTGCGCGCACGTCGAGGTGTCCAACGGCACGATCGACATGTCCAACGCCGAGAAGGCCGGTTACATCCGTAAGCTCGCGGGCGACTTCAACGTCGTGTCCGAGGTCGGCTTCAAGGACTCCGGCCGCTCGGAGATGCAGCCGCCGAGCGAGTGGATCGCGGCGATCACCGAGGATCTCGACGCCGGCGCCTCGCTGGTGACGCTCGAGGCCAGGGAGAGCGGCAGTTCCGGCATCTGCCGGCCGGACGGCGAGCTCAGGTACGGCCTGCTCGAGGACGTGCTGTCGGCCGGCATCGCTGTGCAGAAGCTGCTCATCGAGGCACCCACCACCGCGCTGCAGGCCCACCTGATCACCAGGATCGGGCCGGACGTGAACCTCGGCAACGTCCCGGCGGCAGGGGTCATCGGGCTGGAGACGCTCCGCCTGGGGCTCCGCTCCGACACGCTGACCACCTTCGAGCCGAGGTAACCCGATGCGGACCACTTCCGACGTCTTCCACCTGGCCATCCCCACCCACGACCTGGACACCGCCCAGGACTTCTACGTGACCAGGCTTGGCTGCAAACTCGCCCGGCGGTACGCCGACCGGATCACCCTCGACTTCTTCGGCGACCAGGTGGTCTGCCACCTGACCGACGCGCCGCCGGCCACGCCGGGGAGCCTCTACCCGCATCACTTCGGGGTGACGTTCCGGGCGGCGGCCGACTTCGAGGCGCTGCACTCGTGCGCGGTCGCCAGGAAGATCCCCTTCTACCACGAGCTGTCCGTGCGCTTCGAGGGCCTGGTAGAGGAACACCGCACGTTCGTGCTGATCGACCCGACCGGGAACCTCCTCGAGTTCAAGCACTACAACGACCCCAGAATGATGTACTGAACGGACGGATGGCTGCCTTGAT
Source organism: Trebonia sp. (assembly GCA_050013875.1). Classification (GTDB taxonomy): domain Bacteria; phylum Actinomycetota; class Actinomycetes; order Streptosporangiales; family Streptosporangiaceae; genus Trebonia. The sequence goes on from JBEKEK010000002.1 coordinate 117,648, forward strand.
ACGCGAATGGATCGAGCAGGCGGCAGCCTGCCGCGGCGCTGACCTCTACCTGGCGGACGCGCGCGGGCCGGCCACGCTGAGCTACGCCGGGCTGCTCGGCACCGTCATTGACGTTGAACGACGCCTGGACGCGGCCGGGCTGCCGCCCGGCGCGCGGATCGTCGTCCGGCTCGGCGAGCCGGTCGAGTACGCGACCGCGCTGGTGGCGATCATCGCCGCCGGGCGGGTCGCCGTCCCGCTGGACCCGGGGGCACCGGACACCGACGTGGCGCGGGTGCTCGGCGTGGCCCGCCCCGCCGCCGTTGTTTACCGGGTGGACACTGCCTACCGGGTGGACACTGCCTACCGGGCGGACACTGCCTACCGGGCGGACACTGCCTACCGGGCGGACACTGCCTACCGGGCGGACACTGCCTACCGGGTGGAGGCCGGCCCCGGTAGCGCCCAGGCCGGCCAGCCGGGCGAAGCCACGGGACCGTTCGAGATCGCTGAATTTGACTTCGATGTGATTGACCCCGCCGATCCCGACGCCCTGGTCTCCGCCGCCCCGGCCGCGGCCGGCGGCGGGATATTCCTCTGCACCAGCGGTACCACCGGAACGCCCAAGGGCATCCTGCTGCGGGAAGAACAGCTCGCGCATGTCGCGTCAAGCGTGGTCGACTGCCACCGGCTTACCGCCGCCGACCGGGGCTACTGCTCGCTGCCCCTCTTCCACGTCAACGCCGAGGTGGTCGGCGTGCTCGCCACCCTCCGCGCCGGGGCGCACCTCGCACTCGACCGCAAGTTCAGCAGGCGCGGCTTCTGGCAGCTGATCAGCGACCGCCGGATCACCTGGATCAACGCGGTGCCGGCGATCATCTCGATCCTGGCCAGCGAGCCGCCCGCCGTCCGCCCGGCCGCCCTGCGCTTCGTGCGGTCGGCCTCCGCGCCGCTGCCGCTGGCCGCGCTCGAGCGGTTCGAGTCCGCGCTCGGGGTGCCGGTGGTGGAGACCTACGGGATGACCGAGGCGGCCAGCATGATCACCGCCAACCCGGTGGACGGCCCGCGCAAGCCGGGGTCGGCCGGCCGGCCGGCCGGCGCCGAGGTCCGGGTCGAACTCGGCGGCGGCGGTTCCGCCCGGCCCGGCGAGATCGGCCGGGTGCAGATCAGGGGCGCCGGCGTGATCACCAGCTACGACGGCGGCGGGCGGCCCGGTGTAATCGACGGCGACGGCTGGCTCGACACCAGCGACCTCGGCTACCTGGACGCCGACGGCTACCTGTTCCTCGTCGGGCGCTCGGACGACGTGATCAACCGGGGCGGGGAGAAGATCTACCCCAGGGAGATCGAGGAGATCCTGCTCGCCCAGCCCGGCGTCCGTTCCGCCGCCGTGGTCGGGGTTGCCGACGAGGTGCTCGGCGAGCGGCCGGTGGCCTACGTCGTGACGGTCGCGGCCGCGGTCGCGGCCGAGGTCGAGGCGGTGCTGAGCGAGGCCTGCGCGGCACGGCTGCCCCGGCACAAGCAGCCCAGCGAGTTCTGCCTCGTCGCGGAGATGCCGCTCGGGCCGACGGGCAAGATCTCCCGGCAGAAGCTGAGGGATCTGGTGACGTCGGCCCCGTGAGCGCTGCCCTGTCCGACACCGGGCCACTGGGGGCGCTCCGCGAGGCGGCGCCCGCCGCGCCCGCTGGGGTGCCGGAACCTGTCCCAGCGGGCGCGCCTGCCCGCTCCCGGCCGCATATCGTCGCGTTCGACCTGATCCGGCTGATCATCATGGTGTTCGTGGTCGGCGTCCATACGCTGGCCTTCGGTGGCGGGCAGGTCACGCTGGCCCTCGGCGCGGTCACCACCGTCTTCCACACCAGCCGCGAGCTTTTCCTGCTGCTCACCGCCCTGGTTCTGACGTACAACTACGGGCACCGCAAGCACCTGCACTGGCTGCGGTTCTGGCGGCGGCGGTACTGGCTCGTCCTGCCCGCCTACGTGACCTGGTCGGCCATCTACTACGCGGCCGACGGCCCGGGCCGCGGCCCCTTCCCGTCCGCGTTCCTGCATGACCTGCTCAACGCGGGTGCCCGCTACCACCTGTACTTCCTGCTCGTCAGCATGCAGATCTACCTGCTGTTCCCGGTCTTCCGCTGGGTGCTGCGCAAGACCGAGGGCTACCACTGCTGGCTGCTCGCCGCCGCCGTGGCGTACCAGCTGTGGCTGACGTGCGCACTCCACTATCACCTGGGACGGCCCGCTGCCGGGGCGCTGGCGGAGTGGCTGAACGGCGCCGGGCAGGGCATCTGGGTCGACAGCTACCTGCTGTACGTGGTCGCTGGTGCGATCGCCGGCTGGCACTTCGAGCAGATCTGCGCATTCACCCGGCGGCACCTCGGCACCGTCGGCCGCATCGCGCTGGCGGCCGCCGTCGGCGTGGCCGCGGGCATCGGGACCTACCTGACCGAGATCTACGGCTTCGGGGCAACGCCCGCCAACGCGAGCGCGGTCTTCCAGCCGATCGTCGCGGGAGAGGCGCTCGCCTTCGGCTGGGCGCTGCTCGGCGCCGGGCTGCTGTGGAGCGACCGGGGCGCGCCGCACCGGAAGTTCTGCGCCGCGGGCTCGGCCAGTTCCTTCGGGATCTACCTGGCCCACCCGCTGGTGCTCCAGGGGCTGATCGCGGTCACCAGCGCCGGCTTCCTCGGCGCCAACGGCGGCCTGCTTGGCGCGGTCCGCCGCGCCCCCGATGGGCTTGAGGTCATCGCGTTGCTCGGCGTCGCCGTGCCGGTCATCTACGCGGTTGCCTGGCTGATCGCCTCCGCGGCGCGCCGCACGCCGCTGAGCCTGATGCTGACCGGCCGCGGGTATTCTGCCGGGAAGGGGGGGCTGCGGTGGCGCCGCGCACGAGAGTCACGATGATGAGCCGTTTTATCGGGCTGCTGACTGCGTTCGTCGCGACGCTCGGCGTCGCGACGTTCGCGGGCGCGCACATCATCAACGCGGTCGAGCGCCAGTCGACCACCGCGACGTACTCGATGAAGGTCGGCCGCCTGACCCGGAGCTGGGAGGTCATAGCCCCGACGGCGACGCTGCCGAAGTCGGCGCCGATCATCGTCGTGCTGTCCGGGGCCGCCGCCACCACCAGCATGGAGATCACCAGGGACCAGATAGTCCCCTACGCCAACGCGGACAAGGCGGAGATCGTCTACCCGGTGGCGATCAAGGAGTCGTGGAACGCCATCGGCTGCTGCGACGGCGCCGCCAAGGAGAAGATCAACGACGTCGGGTTCCTCGAGGCGCTGGTCCCCAAGATCGATCCGGGCCACACCAGGCCCATCTACGTCGTCGGCTACAGCAACGGCGGGCGCCTGGCCTACCGCATCGCCTGCACCGACCCCGCGCTATTCGACGGCATCGCGGTGGTGAAGGGCGACCCCATGCCGGGGTGCGTGGTAACCAAACCGCAGAACGTCCTCGTGTTCGCCTCGCTTGACGACAAGTACGTCCCGTATAAACCCGGGGAGAAGGGCCTTGAGACGCCTCCGGCGACGGTTCAGATCGCCCGGTTGCAGCAGGACATGCGGTGCCCGGGCAAGCCGACGGTCGTCAAGCACGGCGCCATGACCCTCAGCACGTGGTCCTGCGCGGACGGGAAGACGCTCGAGTGGGCGCTATACCAAACCGGGGGCCACGGCTTCCCGGTGCCCGCCGACGGCACCGCCGGCGCCAATCAGCTCATCTGGTCTTTCATGACCAAAACGGCGCTGGCCCCGGTCCCCAGCTAGGGATCCCGGGGCCAGCGCGGCTAACGGTTTGGTGCTGTCAGCCGAATATCCGGCGCAGCGCGTAGACGAAATTCTGGCCGTTCGGGGTGCCGACGCCGGACATGGTGTCGTACCCCTTGCGGGTGACCTGGCCGGTGTAGCCCTCCATCGACCAGCTCTGATCGTCGAACGGGAAGTACACAAGCGCCCCGCAGTCGGCCACGTCGCAGGCGACGCCGCGGTACCTGGAGGGCGACTTGCCCGTGATCGGCAGCGAGTCGTTAATGGCGTTGGTGCCCGCCACCCGGTAGAGCGCCGGGTTAAGGAAACCGAACGGCTTCTGGTACTGCTCGGCGTCGGCCACCATGCCCGCGACCATCGGTGAGGAGAGGCTAGTGCCGCCGACCGGCTCCTCGGAGTACCCGGTCACGCCACCCTTGCTGTTGAAGCTCAGGAGCCCGACGGCCATGCCGGTGGACGGGTCAGCGACCGCGCTGATGTCGGGCACTGCGCGGACAAGACCGCCCCGGTTGCCGGGCGCCTTGGCCAGCGCGTTCGGCACCACGCCGCGCTGGTAGCCAGGCTGGGCCCACAGCAGGCTGGGCCCGCCGCCTGAGGCGTACGCCTCACCCAGGAAGTCCCACTTGTTGTTGACATCGATGGACACTCCGGTTGACCAGCCGGTCTCGAAGAGCCGCGGGTCCGTCCGGCCGATGCCGAGCGTGGTGCCGCCGACCGCGGTGGCGTACGGGTCGCTCGACGGGGTCTCCACACCGGAGCCGTCGCCTGCTGAGAAGAGCATGCTGACGCCCTCGGCCGCGGCCCGCAGCAGGTAGGCGTGCTCAATGTTCAGCATGTTGAGCGGCAGCGACTCGTCGTCGCCCTCCCAGGAGTTGGACGCGATCTGCGCCAGCGGGTGCCCGCCGACCCCGTTAAGCACGGCGGTGTCGGCATTGAACAGGGCCTGCAGCCCGAAGAAGCCGTTGTTGCACGAGTCGCCGCCGACGACCAGCTGGTTCGCGAGCGGCGCGATCAGGTACGACGACTCGACATCGAGCTGCTCCTCGACGTCAAACGGGTCGCCGCAGGCCGATCCCTGGCCGAGCGAGAGCTCGGCGTACCGGCTCGGCGACGGGGACTCGATGAAGTTGGCCTTGGCGTAGTCCTGCAGGGTCAGGAACATGTCCGGGGTCAGGCCGACCTCGATGAGGGCGACGGTCACGCCCTTGCCGACGTTGTGCCGGTTGTACCCGTAGGCCTTGCGGAGCTGGCCGGCCGAGTAGCCGCAGACAACGGTCGGGAAGCTGGTGGTGCCGTACTGCTTGGGCAGGCGGAGCGCGTAATGCTGTGCGTACCACTGTGAGCAGGGGAACGCGATCGGCTTGCCGGCCGCGGTCGCCGGGGCCGCCACGGTGGCCGGCCGGCTGTAGGTTCGCACCGGTGCGGCATTGTCCAGACCGGTGACCCCGACCACGCTGGCGGCCACCGCCGCCGGCAGGGAAACCGGCCGGTCGTTGGCGCGCAGCCGGTACTGGCCCGCGTTGACGCTCGCGCTGGACCGGTAGTAATCGAGCTGTACCTTCAGCGCGCTGTCGATCGTCGACACCGGCGCGGTGGCCTGGACGTAGTCCCGGCCGGAATCGGCCGATACGCCGCTGAAGCCCGCCGACTTCAGCCATGACTCGACCGAGCTGGCTTCCCGCGACGTGGCGCCGAACCGCGCGGTGTAGGCCGCTGGGGACAGGTAGTGCTTGAAGAGGGCGCTGCCCGGGGTGGAGACCGCGCTGGCGTAGCTCGCGGCGGCCGCCGTCTGGGACTTAAGCCAGAGCTCAATGGTCAGCTGGCTGCTCGCGGGGACTGCGCCGAGCGCGTTGTGCGCCGCTGCGAACGGCGCGGTGCTGCCGGCCAGGGTCGCGGCCGCGCCGCTGGCCGCGCCGGTGGGGCCGGCCGCAGCGCGCGCGGCCGGCACGCCGGCCGCGACGGCGATCGTCGTCGCGACCGCCGCGGTGGCGGCGGCGGCGATGACGGTGCTCGATCTTTTCATGGTCTCCCTGTCATCAACGAAGGTGCTTTAAATGAGCGGGGGTTTGCGGTGACGCTGCAACGCAAGGACTGCAAGGCACAGCAAGGCACTGCAAGGCACAACACTACAAACATTAGGGAGGAAACACTCAGGTTTCGCTCAGCGACACGCTACGGCTACTGGCCGCTTTTGGCTACCAGACGGTTTAATCGCTTACGAGTTCACGCTCCGTGCGCCCTAGGATGAACGCATGCCCATTACCCGCGACGAGGTCGCTCACCTGGCCCGGCTGTCCAGGCTCGCGCTCAGCGACGCAGAGCTTGACCACCTCGCCCCGCAGCTCGGCCAGATCATCTCGGCGGTCGCGCAGGTGCAGGAGGTCGCCGCGGACGGCATCCCGCCGACCACGCACGCTACCGGCCTTGTCAACGTGTTCCGCGACGACGAGCCCGTGCCCTGCCTGACGCCGGAACAGGCACTGAGCGGGGCGCCCGCCGTCGAAATGCAGCGCTTCAAGGTGCCGCGGATCCTGGTCGAGGAGTGAGGGGGGACTCATGGACGATCTGACCACGATGACCGCGGCGGAACTGGCCACCGCGGTGACCGACGGCGGCGTGTCCGCGGCCGAAGTCACCCAGGCGCACCTGGACCGGATCGCCGCAGTGGACGGCGACGTGCGGGCGTTCCTGCACGTGTCCGCCGAGTACGCACTCGCCCAGGCCCGCCAGGTGGACGGCCGGCGGGCGGCGGGCGAGCCGCTCGGCGCGCTGGCCGGGGTCCCGGTCGCGGTGAAGGACCTGTTCACCACGGTCGGCGCACCGACCACCTGCGGGTCGAAGATCCTCGAAGGCTGGCACCCGCCGTACGAGTCGACGATCACCCGGCGGCTGCGCGAGGCCGGCGCGGTCCTCATCGGCAAAACCAACATGGACGAGTTCGCGATGGGCTCCTCCACCGAGAACTCCGGCTACGGTGCCTCGCATAACCCGTGGGACCTGACCCGCGTTCCCGGCGGCTCCTCGGGCGGCTCGGCCGCCGCCGTCGCCGCCTACGAGGCACCGCTTGCCCTCGGCACCGACACCGGCGGCTCGATCCGCCAGCCGGCCGCGGTCTGCGGGATCGTCGGCACCAAGCCCACCTACGGCGGCTCCTCACGCTACGGGGTCGTCGCGTTCGCGTCCTCCCTGGACACCCCCGGGCCGTTCGGGCGGACCGTGCTCGACGCCGCGCTGCTGCATGAGGTGATGTCCGGGCACGACCCGATGGACTCCACCTCGATCAACGCGCCGGTCCCGCCGGTGCTGGCGGCCGCACGGCACGGGGACGTGGCCGGCCTGCGGGTCGGCGTGGTCACCGACCTGTCAGGCGAGGGGTACCAGCCCGGCGTGATGAGCCGGTTCACCGAGGCGGTGGAGGTGCTCGAATCGCTCGGCGCCAAGGTGACCGAGCTGAGCTGCCCGCACTTCAAGTACGCGCTGCCCGCCTACTACCTGATCGCGCCCAGCGAGTGCTCGTCCAACCTGGCCCGGTTCGACGGCATGCGGTACGGGCTGCGGGCCGGCACCGGCAGCGCCGAGGAGATCATGGCGCTGACGCGGGAGGAAGGATTCGGCGCGGAGGTCAAGCGGCGCATCATGCTCGGCACCTACGCACTCTCCAGCGGCTATTACGACGCCTACTACGGCAAGGCCCAGCAGGTCAGGACGCTGATCATCCAGGACTTCGAGGCGGCCTTCAGCCAGGTGGACGTGCTGGTCTCGCCGGTGACGCCGACCACCGCGTTCCGCATCGGCGAGCGGGCCGACGACCCGATGGCGATGTACCTGGCCGACCTGTGCACGATTCCGAGCAACCTGGCAGGCAACGCCGCCATCTCCATTCCGTGCGGCCTGGCCGACGAGGACGGCCTTCCGGTCGGCCTCCAGGTGATGGCGCCGCCGCTGGCCGACGACCGGCTGTACCGGGTGGGTGCCGCCGTCGAGGCGGCGTTCACCTCGCGCTGGGGACATCCGCTGCTGACCGAGGCGAAGGGACTGAAGTCGTCGTGACCGTCACCTACGAAGAGGCGCTGCAGAGGTACGAGCCGGTCTTCGGGCTCGAGACGCATGTGGAGCTCGGCACCACCACCAAGATGTTCTGCGGTTGCCTGACGGCCTTCGGCGCCGAGCCGAACACCCACGTGTGCCCGGTCTGCCTCGGCCTGCCCGGCTCGCTGCCGGTGGTGAACGGGCTGGCGATCGAGTACGCGATCAAGATCGGGCTGGCGCTGAACTGCTCGATCGCTTCGTGGTGCCGGTTCGCGCGGAAGAACTACTTCTACCCGGACATGCCCAAGAACTTCCAGATCTCCCAGTACGACGAGCCGCTCTGCACCGACGGTTACCTGGACGTGCTCGTCGGCGGCGCGACCATCCGGGTGGGCATCGAGCGCGTCCACCTGGAGGAGGACACCGGCAAGTCGCTGCACGTCGGCGGGGCGACCGGGCGTATCCAGGGGGCCGAGTACTCGCTGGTCGACTACAACCGGGCGGGCATCCCGCTGGTCGAGGTCGTCACCAAGCCGGTGCCGGGGACGGGCTACCTGGCACCTGAGGTGGCCAAGGCGTACGTCACCGAACTGCGCGACGTGCTCCGCACGCTCGGCGTCTCTGACGTGCGGATGGAAGAGGGCTCGATGCGCTGCGACGTGAACACGTCGCTCTCGGTCGCCGGTTCCGGCGTCTGGGGGACGCGGACCGAGACCAAGAACGTGAACTCGCTCCGCTCGGTCGAGCGGGCGGTGCGCTCGGAGATCGAGCGCCAGGCCCACGTGCTTGACTCCGGCGGCCGCATCATCCAGGAGACCCGCCACTTCCACGAGGACTCCGGGGTCACCACCTCCGGCCGGTCCAAGGAGGAGGCGCAGGACTACCGGTACTTCCCCGAGCCCGATCTGGTGCCGGTGGCGCCGGCCGCCGACTGGGTGTCGTCGATCGGCGAGACGCTGCCCGAGCTGCCGTCCACCCGCCGTTCCCGGTTGATCGAGTCCTGGTCGCTGTCGGAGCTCGAGTTCGAGGCGCTGCGGAACGCGGGGGCGCTGGACGCGGTGGAGGCGACCGTCGCGGTCGGCGCCTCCCCGGCCGATGCCCGCAAGTGGTGGCTGGGCGAGCTGGCCAGGCGCGCGAACGACGCCGGCATCGATGTTTCCGAGCTGCCGATCACCCCGGCCCAGGTGGCGCGGGTGGCCGAGCTGGTGGCCTCGGGAGCGCTCAACGACAAGCTCGCCCGCCAGGTCATTGACGGCGTGCTCGATGGCGAGGGCACGCCCGACGAGGTAGTCGCCAGCCGCGGCCTCGCCGTCGTCAGCGACGACTCGGCCCTGCTGGCCGCCATCGACGAGGCCGTCGCGGCCAACCCGGAGGTCGTCGACAAGATCCGCAGCGGCAAGGTCGCCGCGGCCGGCGCCCTGGTCGGCGCGGTCATGAAGACCACCGGCGGCAAGGCCGACGCCCCCCGCGTCCGCGAGCTAATCCTGGAACGGCTGAACTAACGGGCCGTCGGTTAGCAGGGTCTGCAGGCCTGCCTCGTCGAGGATCGGGACGCCGAGTTCGGCTGCCTTGTCGGCCTTGGAGCCGGGGTTCTCCCCCGCGACCACGAAGTTGGTCTTCTTGGAGACCGATGAGGAGACCTTGCCGCCGGCCGCGCGGATCGCTTCGGCCGCCTCGTCCCTGGTGATCCCGGGCAGCGTCCCCGTGAGCACCACGGTTACCCCGGCCAGCAGGCGCGACGCCGCCGCCGAGGGGTCGAACCCGGGGGTCTCGAGCTGGACACCGGACGCCCGCCACTTGGCCACGATCGCGGCGTGCCAGTCCACGGTGAACCACTCCGCCACTGAAGCCGCGATCGTCGGGCCGACACCGTCCACGATCGCGAGCGCGTCCGGCGATGCGGCCGCGATGGCGTCAACCGACCCGAAGGCCTCGGCCAGCGCCCGGGCCGCGGTCGGCCCCACATGCCGGATCGACAGCGCGACCAGAATCCGCCAGAGCGGCCGGGTCTTCGCCTCTTCCAGGTTGACCAGCAGCGCATGCGCGACGAGCTTGAGGCCGCCGGCCTTGTTCACGAAGAACGGGCTGGTGGCCAGGGCCTCATCGGTCAGGTTGAACAGATCGCCCTCGTCGGCCACCAGGCCGTCGCTGAGCAGCGCCACGACCGCCTCGTAACCGAGGGCCTCGATGTCGAGCGCACCGCGCGACGCGAGGTAGAACAGGCGCTCGCGGAGCTGGGCGGGGCAGGCCCGGTTATTCGGGCAGCGCCAGTCCACCTCGGCCTCGTCCCGGCGGAGCGGGGTGCCGCACTCCGGGCACTCGCGGGGGAACTGGAACTCCCGCTCGTCGCCGGTGCGCAGTTCGGTCACCGGCCCGACCACCTCGGGGATGACCTCGCCCGCCTTGCGCAGGATCACCGTGTCGCCGATCAGCACGCCCTTGCGCTTGAGCTCATCCTCGTTATGCAGGGTGGCGCGGTCCACGGTAGAACCGCTGACCTTGACCGGGGTCATCACGGCGAAGGGGGTGATCCGCCCGGTCCGGCCGACGCCAACCCGGATGTCGATGAGCTTGGTGTTGACCTCCTCGGGGGGGTACTTGTAAGCGATCGCCCAGCGCGGTGCCCGGCTGGTCGCGCCCATCGCCCGCTGTACCTCGATCGGGTCGATCTTCACCACCACGCCGTCGATGTCATACGGCGTCTCGTGCCGGTGCCCGGGGTCGGCGTAGTAGTCGATGTAGCGCTGGACCTCGGCCAGTTCGGAGACGACCTTGTACTTGTCGCTGACCGGCAGACCCCAGCCGCGCAGCCGCTCGTACCAGCCGGACTGCGAATCCGGCGCCCCTTCGAGATGCCCCTCCTCGCTCGGCCCGGCGGCTGACCCGACGATCGCGCCGTCGGCGTCCGCACCCTCGGCGGCTCCATCGGATGCTCTGGCATCGGCCGCGGTGCCCACCACCCGGCCGATGCCGTGTACGATCGCCCCGAGCGCACGGGACGCGGTGACCCGGGGGTCCTTCTGCCGCAGCGACCCGGCGGCGGCGTTACGTGGATTGGCGAAGGCGGGCTTGCCCGCCTCCTGCAGCGTCTCGTTCAGCCGGTCGAACGCCGCCGCCGACAGGAACACCTCGCCGCGCACCTCGAGCAGCTCGGGCACGTCGTTCCCGGCCAGCCGGTCGGGGACCACCTTGATCGTCTTCACGTTCAGCGTGACCTCCTCGCCGGTCCGCCCGTCACCGCGGGTGGCGGCGCTGGTGAGGCGGCCGCGCTCATACACGAGGTCGATCGCGAGCCCGTCGATCTTCAGCTCGCACAGGTAGGGCCCGGTCCCGCCCAGCTTGGCGGCGCGGTCGGACCAGGCGGAAAACTCCTCGGCCGAGAACACGTTGTCCAGGCTGAGCAGCCGCTCTAGGTGCTCAACGGCGGTGAACTGAGTCGATATCGCGCCGCCGACGTGCTGCGTGGGCGAGTCGGGCGTGCGCAGCTCGGGGAACTCGTCCTCGATCTGGTTGAGCTCCCGCAGGCCCGTGTCGTACTCGATATCAGAGATCGTCGGCGCGTCGAGCACGTGGTACCGGTACTGGGCGTCGAGCAGTCTCTCGCTCAGCTCGGCGTGACGCTGCCTCGCCTCAGTCAGCTCCATCTGTCATTCCCATCGCAGGTCGTCCCGTCGGTCAAGCCAGCTCCGCCATTAGCTCAGGCAAGATGCGCGCCGCCTCCCGGCACCAGCGCAGCGCGTCACGCGCCTGGTCAGGCGACACCCCCGTCAGCCCGCAGGCCGGGGTGATGACCACCTGCTCAGCGCAGGTGGCGGGGGGAAGCCCGATCCGCTGCCACACCTCCCTGACGGCATTGGCGGTGCCCTCGGGAGTCGGCCGGGACCGTTCTCCATCCGCATCACGCTCACCGGCCGCCCGGCGCACGGCGTGCGCATCCCGCTCCGGCGGCCGCGCCGAGTCCTGCGCGAGGCCGCTGGTGGGGAGGGCACCGATGAGCAGTCCCGAGCCTCCCTCCACGGTCTCCGCCAGCCGGTCGTAATCACGATGCGGGAGCAGGCTTAGGTCGAACGAGACCGCGTCCGCTCCTGCCCCGGTGATTATCCCGAACGGGTAGCCGGCAGCGCAGCAGTGGACGATCGTGTACGCGCGTGTCGCCTCAAGCACCTCGCGCAGCTTCGCCCGCAGCACCTCCTCTTCCACCTCCCGGACCCGGGACAGGCCGCTCGGGGTGGGGACGCCGCCGTGGGCGACCGCGGGCAGCGACGGCTCGTCGAGCTGGACGAGCAGGGCCGCGCCCGGCACCCGCTTGGCAACCTCCACGACGTGCGCCTTGACCCCTTCCGCGAGCGACGCCGCGATGTCGTTGACCAGGCCGGGGTCGGCCAGCGCGACCTTCAGCGAGTGCGGTTGCTCGATCGTCGCGGCGAGCGTCCACGGCCCGGCCAGCTGAATCTTCAGCGGTCCCTGGTAGCCGTCGAGCGTCTCTTCCATCGCATCAAGGTCGGAGGAGAGCATCGACCGGGCGCGGCGCATGTCCCGGCCGGGGTGGTCGGCGATCCGCCAGCCGCCCGGGGTCACCTCGACCGCGATGTCCACCAGCAGCGCCGCCGCCCGGCCGATCAGGTCAGCACCCGGCCCGCGGCCGGGAAGCTCGGCCAGGAACGGCAGGTCGGGCACTTCGTCGAACACCAGCCGGGCCGCCTCCAGCGGGTTGCCGCCGGGCATCGACCCGATCCCGGTCGCGGTACCTGGTCCCCACGGAAATCCCTTGTCAGCCACGCTGCTGAGCTTAGCCGTTCAGCGGCCGCCACCGATTCAGCCGCGGCGGCTGGGCCAGGGCGGCGGGCCTTCGCCGTCATCGAGGCCAGGCGGCTGCTGCCAGCCTGGGTAATCGTTTTCGTGGCAGCCGGGCGGCGGCCCGAATGGGGGGCGGTAGTCGCCATCCCAGAGGATTTCCGGAGTGCCGCGACGCCGGCGCAGCGCAGGCAGTGCGAAGAGCAGGAGCACCCCGACGCCCATCCCGATGAAGAAGAAGGCGACGATGACGCCGGCCAGCACCTCGAAGCCCCTCACCCATTGCCTCCCGCGTATCCAGCCGACGGCGTCAGATGCCACGGCTCCCCGTTGGAATGGCCTTTCCCGGCCGGGACGACGAGGACGGTCAGAGATCCGAGGGCGCTGGCCGCCCCCGCGGAGGCCAGCGCCCTCGGCCGCCGGCTACATCCGGCGGCCAGAACCAGTCAGGGAGCGCGGCCGGCGCGCCGGCTCGTCTTGCACCTTCCAGACCAGCGCCCTGACCAGGCTCCCCCGGTGGATCGCGATCACGACAGCAAGGAAGGCACTGACTAGGGCACCGGCTACGCCCATGACAACCGCGATGACGATCAGACTGGCCATGACGGCCTCCCCGCTAGTCCGCCGACGGACGACCTGCCATCGGCCCTATACCCCTGGCACCACCTGCGAGAATTGGGTGGACTACATAGACCATTCGGGTCATCCCAACAACTGGTACCATCCCTAGCATGCCCATCTTGCGGGCCCTAAACCAGGATGATGCGGTCAAAACCAGGTAACAAGACAGTGACGAACCATTCCGACCATCCCAACCTCTGGTATAGGTTGTGCCTGTCCGGGTCCGGAGCTTCCAGCAGCTACCGGTTGAGCGCGACCATGCCACCGGCGCGCTCTGGCCCGCGAAGTATTGAGATCCGTTAGCATCATCGGGGTTGCTGGGGTAGTTGGGATGGGTAGCTATGGATGAAGCCGCTCGGGAGGTGTGATGGCTGAACCTAAGTATCGGGAGATCGCTCAGGATCTGCAGCGAAGAATCGAATCCGGCGAACTCGCGCCGGGCGACAGACTCCCGAACGAGATGGAGTTCCGCGAGGAGTACAACGCGTCGCGGAATACCGTCCGGGACGCCATCAAGTGGCTCACCAACCGGCAACTGGTGGAGACCAAGCCAGGTCAGGGGACATTTGTAACCCAACTGATCGAGCCGATTATTACGACCTTGTCGGAGGATCCCGAGACTGGTCTGGCCGGCGGCGAGGGAAAGGCCGCCTTCGCTGAGATCATCAAGCAGCGCGAGCGTAAGCGGCAAGCCCGCGAGAGCGCCGAGCGAGAGGGTTACGGCGATCAAAGCGCCGAGCCGGGTACCAAGGCACTGCCGGAAGGCGAGCCACGCGCCTCGGTTCCGACGATCGAGGTCAAGTTCGCTCCCGACCACGTAGCGGAGCGACTGCGTGTCGCCCCTGGTGCCGAGGTGCTCCTACGGCACCAGGAGTTCTACATCGGCCGGACCCCGTGGTCGCTGCAGACGACGTTCTACCCGATGCAACTCGTGGAGCGGGGCGCGACGGCCTTGCTGAGAGCGCAGGACTTTGCCGACGGCGCGGTCAGGTACCTGGAAGAGAAGCTTGGAGTGGTCCAGTGCGGCTACCGGACCAGGATCCTGGTCCGGCCGCCGAATCAGCAGGAGGCCAGGTTCTTCCGCCTACCGGAAGACGGGCGAGTACCGGTCGTTTCCCTGATTCGGACCGGCTACGAGGACACCGAGGAGCACGGACCTTACCCCTTCCGGGTGACCTTCACCGTCCTGCCGGGTGACCGCCATCAGTTTGTCATCAACTCAGGAAACGTCCCCGAGGAGCTCGCCGCGCCAGCGCGCGACCAGTGACGCTGCCACGGGACAACAAACTCGGCGCGACACCACTTCAGCGCCGAGCGGGGCCAAGGCGGGCGCCGGTCTTGGCCGCGGGCAAGCAGGCGACAACCAGGGTAGGGAGGTATTCATGGCTAAGTATCACGCGCGGCCTTCCGCACAGTACCGGTATGAGCATTACGACCCCCGCTTCAACCCGACCAGCCGTTGATGCACGGCGCGGGGGGAATCACCCCCGCAAGGTCTAGTGAGCGGGATAGTAATTACCCAATAGCTAAACGCGCGCCGTTGGCACCGTCCGTAACACACGGGCGGTGCCAACGGCGTTGCCGTCGGCACTAGGTTCCGGTCGCGGGACACCCGGAACTGGATATATGGCGGCAAACCCCTTATTTTCCTTAATGACTAAGGGGTGACGATCGATGCTGTCAAGGTTCCGGTGGACCACGTTCGATGTGAATGATCTGCTTCCGCGGGGCTGGCAGCAGGAAGTTCACTCGCTGGCCGCCGAGGCCGACTTCCGGCTGTTCCCGCGGACGCCGGTCGTATCACGGGAGGCGGCCGATGTCGCGCAGATCCCCCGCGGCCGGGTTCACGCCGATCAGGTTCGGCAGCGGCTGCCCTGGCTTGACGGGCTGTACCGCGGCGCGTTCCTCGACCTGGCGCGGGAGGCGCGCACCGAAACCGTCGTGACAGCGCGCGACGACCGGTACGGCCTGGTGCTTAACGTTCAGCGCGGGAAGTCGATGCGGTTCGAGTGTCACGTCGACTCTAATCCGCTCACCGGCCTGCTCTTCTTCACCGATCACCAGGCGGGCGGCGAACTGATCATCGGCAACAACCCCATCGCGTCGAGTCTGGCCGAAATCGAGCGGGACTGCTCGGTCATCCGGCCGCACGCGGGCCACCTGGTCTTCTTCGACGCACGGCACCATCCGCACTACGCCAGGCCTCTGGTGTCCAAGACGGATACGCGGGTTCTGGCCGACATGAACTTCTACACCGAGACCTATCCGGAGTCGACCCGGCCCAGAGAGCTGAACCGGCACCTCTACGGCGACGAGTAAAAGCTCAGACCGCAGCGGAGACGGTGCTGGTGATGGTGCCGCTGCCCAGCACGGTGTCGCCGGCGTAGAGCACCGCCGCCTGGCCTGCGGCGACCGCCCGGGCCGGGGCGTGCAGGCTGATCAGCAGTTCGTGCCCGGCCTGCCGGGCGGTGCAGGGGAACACCTCGCCGTGCGCCCGGAGCTGCACCGAGCACTCGACCGGCACCTCCGGCGGGGCGCAGCCGGTCCACACCGGGCGGATCGCGGTGATCTCGGTGACCGCGAGCGCGGCGGCCGGGCCGACGGTGACGGTGTTGCTGACCGGCTCAATGGACAGCACGTAGCGGGGGTTGCCATCGGGGGCGGGGCGGTCAAGGCGCAGCCCCTTCCGCTGGCCGACCGTGTAGCCGAAGGCACCCTCGTGCGCGCCAAGCACCGCCCCGTCGACGTCCACGATCTTCCCCGGTGCGGCACCGAGCTGCCGGGCCAGGAAGCCCTGGGTGTCGCCGTCGGCGATGAAGCAGACATCATGGCTGTCCGGCTTGTCGGCGACGAGCAGGCCGCGCTTCGCCGCCTCTTCCCTGACCTGCACCTTGGGGGTGTCCCCGAGCGGGAACAGCGCGTGCGCGATCTGGTCCCTGGTGAGCACCGCGAGGACGTAGGACTGGTCCTTGCCGTTGTCGGCCGCGCGACGCAGCGTGCCGTTAGCCGCGTCGGTCCGCGCGTAGTGGCCGGTGCAGACCGCGTCGAAGCCGAGTGCCAGCGCCCGGTCGAGCACCGCCTCGAACTTGATCTTCTCGTTGCAGCGCAGGCACGGGTTGGGCGTCCGGCCGGCCGCGTACTCGGCGACGAAGTCGTCCACCACGTCCTGCTTGAACCGGTCGGCTAGGTCCCAGACGTAGAACGGGATGCCGATCACGTCGGCGGCGCGGCGGGCGTCCCGCGCGTCCTCGAGCGTGCAGCAGCCGCGCGCCCCGGTCCGGTACGACTGCGGGTTCTGCGACAGCGCAAGGTGGACGCCGGTCACCTCGTGACCGGCGTCGACCGCGCGCGCCGCCGCGGTAGCGGAGTCGACTCCACCCGACATAGCGGCGAGAACCTTGAGCCCCATAACCCTTCCAGGCTACCCGCCGCGGACAGGCGGGCTGTCGCGTCGACGGCGTGGCGGACGTCGCTGCCTTGCGGCGGTCTCAGCTGATCCTCATCCCTGGGACGGCCGGTCGGCCCGACTTTACATAGCTCCCGGACAAAATGAAACGTTTCAGCAAGCCTGAAAATGTCCGGCCGCTATGTAAAGTCGAAAAAGCGTCCGGCAGCTGCGCAAAGTGAGACCAAGGAGCGAGGATGACGGGGCTTCTGCGGCTGACGGAAAGGTCAGGGGTGCGGGCGGGCTCAGCGGGCGGGCGGGGCTCAGCGGGCGGGCGGGGCTCAGCGGGCGGGCGGGGCTCAGCGGGCGGGCGGGGCTCAGCGGGCGGCGGCGCCGATCAGCGGGCAGCGGCGCCGGCCGCGCGGCGGGCGCGGGTGACCGCCTCGCCGATGGCGACGCCGACCGCGTCCACGTCGGCCTGGGTGGTGGTGTGGCCAAGGGAGAAGCGGAGCGAGCCGCGGGCGCGCGCCTCGTCGGCGCCCATGGCGAGCAGCACGTGGCTCGGCTCGGCCACCCCGGCGGTACAGGCCGAGCCGGTTGAGCAGGCGATGCCGCGCGCGTCGAGCAGCAGCAGCAGCGCGTCGCCCTCGCAGCCGGGGAAGGACAGGTGGGCGTTGCCCGGCAGCCGGTCGGGCCCGGGCGGCGGGCCGTTGAGCACCGCGTCGGGCACCGCCAGCAGCACCTGCCTGATGAGGTCATCCCGCAGCGCCGCCACCCGCGCCGCCTCGGCCGCGCGGCGCCGCCCGGACGCCACCGCGGCGACCGCGAACGCCCTGATGGCGGGCGCGTCCAGGGTGCCCGAGCGGACATCCCGCTCCTGGCCGCCACCGTGCAGCACCGGCACCGGCGCGACCGCCCGCCCGAGGATCAGCGCGCCGACCCCGACCGGGCCGCCGAGCTTGTGCGCGGTGACCGTCATCGCATCGACGCCCGACGCGGCGAAGTCGACCGGGAGCTGCGCCGCCGCCTGTACCGCGTCGGTGTGGAAGGGCACGCCGTGCTCATGCGCCACCGCCGCGAGCTTGCTGATCGGCTGCACCGCGCCGACCTCGTTGTTGGCCCACATCACGCTGACCAGGGCCACCCCGGCCGGGTCGCTGGCCAGGGCCGCGTGCAGGACGTCGGCCCCGACCAGCCCGAGGCCGTCAACGCGGAGCCACTCCGGCGACGCGCCCTCCGCGTCCGCGAGCCAGCGGACCGAGTCGAGCACCGCGTGATGCTCGATCGCCGTCGTCAGGACCCGGGTGCGCTGCGGATCGGCCGCCCGCCGCGCCCAGAACATCCCCTTCACCGCGAGGTTGTCCGCCTCGGTGCCACCGCTGGTGAAGATCACCTCGCTGGCGCGCGCGCCGAACACCTCGGCCAGCTGCTCCCGCGACTCCTCCACCACCCGGCGGGCGCGCCGGCCGGCGTTATGCAGCGACGAGGGGTTGCCCAGCTGAGCTAGCTCCTCGGTCATCGCGGCGATGGACTCGGGCAGCATCGGCGTCGTGGCGGCATGGTCAAGGTAATAAACCGGACAAGTACTCATCGTGTATGCCAGCCTAACCGAGCCCCGCCGCCACGCGACCTAGCCCAATCAGATCTGCTTGCGCTTGCCGATTTCCTCGATCAGCTGGGGGACGACGGTGAACAGGTCGCCGACGATGCCGAAGTCGGCGATCTCGAAGATCGGGGCTTCGGCGTCCTTGTTGATCGCCATGATCGTCTTGGAGGTCTGCATCCCGGCCCGGTGCTGGATCGCGCCGGAGATCCCCACCGCGACGTACAGCTGCGGTGAGACCGTCTTGCCGGTCTGCCCGACCTGGAACTGCTGCGGGTACCAGCCCGCGTCCACGACCGCCCGCGACGCGCCGACCGCCGCGCCGAGGGAGTCGGCGAGCTGCTCGATGATCCCGAACCCGTCCGCCGAGCCGGTGCCGCGGCCGCCGGAGACCACGATCGATGCCTCCGACAGCTCCGGCCGCTCGCTCGCCTGCGCCACCACCTGCTCGGCGACCTTCGCCGCCTTGGCGCCGTCGGACACGGTGAACGCGACCGCCTCCACCGCGGCCGGGCCTGGTGACGGCTCGGCGGCGACCGAGTTGGGCCGGACCGCGATGACCGGCGTGCCCGTCCGGACCGTGGAGTGGACGGTGACCGCGCCGCCGAAGTTCGGCTGCTCCGCCACCGGCGCCCCGCCGTCGCCCGCGGTGACGTCGACCGCGTCGGTCAGCACCCCGGACCCGGTCTTGACCGCCAGCCGGCCCGCGATCTCCTTGCCCTCCGTCGTGCCCGCGACCAGCACCGCCACCGGGGACTTGGCCGCCACCAGGGAAGCCAGCAGCTCCGCGGCCGGCGCCACCACATAGCCGGCGAAGTCGGGCGAGTCCGCCGCGTACACCTTGGCGGCGCCGTACTCCGCCAGCCGCGGCTGGGCCGCTTCCGCGCCAGGCCCCGTCCAGACGACCGACGGCTCGCCCAGGCGGCGGGCAGCGCTCAGCAGTTCCAGGGTGACCTTTTTGACCTCGCCGTCGGCGGTGTGCTCCGCCAGGACCAGTACCTCAGCCATGTGATCCAAGCCCTCTCAGATGAACTTCCGCTCGGCCAGGAACCCGGCCGCCTTGCTGCCGCCGTCCCCTTCGTCCTTCACGACCACGCCCGCCGCCCGCGGCGGGCGCTTGGCGAAGTCCTCCACCCACGACGCCGCGTTCGCCAGCCCGACCGAGCCCGCGTCCAGCGACAGGTCCGCCAGGGTCAGGGTCTGCACCGGCTTCTTCTTCGCCGCCATGATCCCCTTGAACGTCGGGTACCGCGGCTCGTTGATCTTCTCCACCACCGACACCACCGCCGGCAGCGACCCGGTCACCACCGCGTACCCGTCATCGGCGACCCGCCTGATCGTCACCTCAGAACCGGAGATGTCGACCTTCCCCGCCAGCGTCAGCTGCGGGACCCCGAGGCGCTCGGCCACCATGGCGGGCACCACCCCGGTCCGCGCGTCGGTGGACTCCGACCCGAACACGACCAAGTCGAACCCGACCACCTTGAGCGCCTCGGCGATCGCCAGCGACGTCTCCACCGCATCCGAGCCCGCCAGGGCGTCGTCGATCACGTGCACGGCCTTGTCCGCGCCCATCGACAGCGCCTTGCGGATCGACTCGGCCGCCTTCGCCGGGCCCACCGACAAGATCGTCACCTCGCCGCCCTGCGCCTCGGCGATCTTGAGGCTCTCCTCGATCGCGAACTCATCCAGGTAATTGATGACCCCGTCAACCGATGCCCGGTCCACCGTGCCCTGACCAGGCACAAGACTGCGCTCTACCTCGGTGTCGGGCACCTGCTTGACGCAGACGACGATGTTCATAGACAGCGCTGCCTTTCCTGCGTGCTCAGACTCATGGAACGGAGTATATTCCCAACGGAACTGAGTCTATGTTACCCGTCAGTAGCAGCGCTCTCCAGGGCCGTCCGCTGGCGTTAGCCGAGAACAGCCCGCTCCGCCGCCTCCACCACATTAGCGATGAGCATGGCGCGCGTCATCGGCCCTACCCCGCCGGGCATCGGCGCGACCCACCCCGCCACCGCCGCCACGTCCGGCGCGACGTCGCCCACCAGTCCCGCCTCGGTCCTGGTGATCCCGACATCAAGCACCGCCGCCCCGGGCTTGACCATGTCCGCGGTGAGCAGCCCGGCCCGCCCGGCGGCGACGACCACGATGTCGGCCGCGCGCGTATGAGCCGCGAGGTCCTTGGTGCCGGTGTGGCAGAGGGTCACCGTCGCGTTCTCCGAGCGCCTGGTCAGCAGCAGGCCGAGCGCCCGCCCGACGGTGATGCCGCGCCCGATCACGGTCACCTCGGCCCCGGCGATCTGCACGCCGTACTGGCGCAGCAGCGCCACGATGCCGCGCGGCGTGCACGGCAGCGGCGCCTCCTCGCCGAGCACCAGCTTGCCCAGGTTGACCGGGTGCAGGCCGTCCGCGTCCTTGGCCGGGTCGATGAGGTTGAGCACCCGCTTGTCGTCGAGCCCGGACGGCAGCGGCAGCTGGACAATGTACCCGGTGCAGGCGGGGTCGGCGTTCAGCTCACGCACCGCCTCCTCCACCTGCTGCTGGGTGGCCGAGGCGGGCAGGTCCCGCCTGATCGAGGCGATCCCCACCTGGGCGCAGTCCCGGTGCTTGCCGCCCACGTAGGCGCGCGACCCCGGGTCGTCGCCGACCAGGATGGTGCCAAGCCCCGGCAGGACGCCGCGGGCGGCCAGTGCCGCCACCCGCTCCTTCAGGTCCGCCTTGACCGCCGCCGCGGTCGCCTTGCCGTCCAGGATCGATGCGCTCACCCTAGCTGTACCTCCCGCTCGCCTATAGACCAAGGCTCGCTCGCCCCTGGCCTAGTGGTAGAAGTGCCGGACGCCGGTGAAGTACAGCGTCACCCCGGCCGCCTGCGCGGCGGCGATCACTCCGTCATCCCGGATGGAGCCGCCCGGCTCGGCCACCGCGCGGACTCCCGCCTCCGCGAGTATCTCGAACCCGTCGGGAAACGGGAAGAACGCGTCCGACGCGGCC
>JBEKEK010000003.1:0-230336 GCA_050013875.1 Trebonia sp.
CAACCGCCTGGGAGGCAGTAAGTAATGGCCGAACGCGCACTTCGCGGAACCCGGCTCGGCGCCACGAGCTACGAGAACGACCGGAACACGGACCTGGCACCGCGCCTTGACGTTCCGTTCGACTGCCCTAACGGGCACCATTTTAGCGTGCCCTTCGCCGCCGAGGCGGAACTACCCCCGATGTGGGAGTGTCGCGTTTGCGGCGCAATGGCGACGGCAAGCACGGGGGATTCGCCTTCCCCGAAGAAGGCCAAGCCGCCGCGCAGCCACTGGGACATGCTCATGGAGCGGCGGACCAAGGAAGACCTGGAGGCCGTTCTCGCCGAGCGGCTCGAGGTCATCAGGGAGCGGCGCGCTGTCGAGGCCCGTGCCATCGCCGACGTGGCTAACCACGTACAGCAGCGTAAGAGCGCTTAGCTCAGCAGCAGCGCTTAGTTCAGTAGCGCAGCCCCGGGGAGCTCCAGCCCCCCGGGGTTGACGCATGCTCTGATTGACCTACCGGCGGATCGATGCCGCGGAGTGCCCGTGCAGGCGGGCACCGATCCCCCACTGCGCCACCCGGGTGAACGCCTCGACGATGACCGCGTTGGACATCTTCGAGGCGCCAAGCTCACGCTCCACGAAGGTGATCGGCACCTCGGTGATGCTCAGCCCCGCCTGGAGCGTCCGCAGGGTCATGTCAATCTGGAAGCAGTACCCGGCCGAGTCGATGCTGCCCAGGTCGATCGCCCGCAGCGTCGAGGCCCGGTAGACGCGGTAGCCACCGGTCGCGTCCTTGACCCGCACGCCCAGCATCACCCGGTTGTAGATGTTGGCACCGCGGGAGAGGATCTCCCGGGACTTCGGCCAGTTCACCACGGTACCGCCGGGCACATAGCGGGAACCGATCACCGCGTCCGCGGTCACCGCGGCGGCCAGCAGCCTCGGCAGGTCCTCGGGACGGTGCGAGCCGTCGGCGTCCATCTCGACGATCAGGTTGTAACCGTTCGCAAGCGCCCAGGTGAAGCCGGCCACGTAGGCGCGGCCGAGGCCAGCCTTCTCCGTCCGGTGCATCACGTGCACGTGCGGATCGACCTCTGCCAGCTTGTCGGCCAGGTCGCCGGTGCCGTCGGGGCTGTTGTCGTCAACCACCAGCAGGTCGGCGTCGGGCACCGACTCCCTGATCCGGCCGGCCATGCCATCTAGGTTCTGCCGCTCGTTATAGGTCGGCATCACGATGATCACGCGGTCCACTGCCGCGCCAGACTCGCCCATCGCCAGCATCACCTCTTCTGTTCATGTCCGGCTCTGTCAAAGTGGAAGAGGGCCCGGGCTAGCGCCTTGGTCCGGAGCCGCCCCGTCGGTCACGAGCACAAACTCCGTTGTCTACTGAGCCACCCGGGCCCTTTCCAGGCCCAACCCCCTGACAGCCGGACACGCACACCGGCCCTCGCTGCCGCCCACGGTCGACGAAGACTGGCTGGCTCCGCCCCTACCGTTATGCGTCACTAATGGTACGCCAGTGGAGGTCACGGGCGAACTTGGCGAGCGGTCTGAAGAAGAAACTAACTATTACCGCTGGTCAGGTCATCCGCTGTCCCGATGATGCATACCTGATAACTACTTAGGGAAGTATGAGGTTACGCTATGTAATCGCTTCGGCGAGCGAACACAGGACTTGCTGCACGCACGGAGTATCGGGGGGTTCACTGTGCGCAGTATATCGCGGAAGACCGCGGCATTGGCATCCGGCGCGGTAATCGCGGTCGGCGGCATCACCGCCGGCATCATCGCCGCTACCTCAGGTAGCGGCGAGACGGCGGCGCAGAGCGCCGCCGCCACGGCTAAGGCAGAAATGGCCGCGCACGCGGCCAAGATCGCGGCCGAGCCGCTTCGGCTGGTCTCGATCACCCCGGGCGCCGACGCCCGGGCCGCCAACGGGGCCGCGGGGGTCACCGTGACCTACAACAAGCCGCTGCCGGACTCGGCGGCGATGCCGACGCTGCAGCCGGCCATCGCCGGGTCGTGGAAGCGGCAGGGCGACGCCGTGGTCTTTGCGCCCACCGCTGGTTACCCGGCCGGCACCAAGGTGACGGTCACCGCCGTGGCGGTGCAGGATAAGAACACCGATAGCACCGCAACATCGACCTTCACCACCGGCAAGTACAGCACGCTGCGCCTGCAGGAGATCCTCGCGCAGCTCGGCTACCTGCCGCTGACCTGGACGCCCGCGCCCGGCGGGTCCGTCCCCGGCGACAACGCGCAGGCGCAGGCCGCCGCGGCCTACGACCCGCCGGCCGGCACCTTCAGCTGGCAGTCCGGCTACCCGTCATCACTGCACTCGCTCTGGTCGCAGGGCAGTGACAACGTGGTCGACACCGGCGCGCTCACCGGATTCGAGGCGGCCCACGGGCTCACCATCACCGAGAAGCTGAGCAAGGCGGTGTGGGCGTCGCTGCTGAAGGCGGCGGCGGCCAACGACCGGAACACCAGCGGTTACAGCTACGCCATCGCCAACCAGCACCTGCCGGAGACGCTGACCATCTGGCACAACGGCCGGGAGCGGCTCACCACCCCGGCCAACACGGGGATCTCGGTCTCGCCGACCGAGGCCGGCACCTTCCCGGTGTACCTGAAGATGCCCTTCCAGATCATGTCGGGCACCAACCCGGACGGGTCGCACTACGCGGACCCGGTGCAGTGGGTGTCGTACTTCAACGGCGGTGACGCGGTGCACTACTTCCCGCGCGGCGGCTACGGGTGGAACCAGTCCCTCGGCTGCGTGGAGCTGCCGTGGTCGAACTCCGAGACGGCCTATCACCTGCTGCCCTACGGGACGCTTGTCACGGTCACCGGGGAATGATCTGAGCTAGATCGGTCACGTCCTGGCCGGCCGGGTACGCGGCGAACCGCTGGCGGACGAGCGGGTCATGCCCGGCCACCAGGTACGTCGCCCGCTGCCCGGCCAGGTCGTTGAGCAGGTCGTAGGCGCGGTACATGGCGGGCAGATCGGCGACGATGGCGAACGGGCGGTCGCGCTCGGCCTCGGCGTAGAAGTGCAGCGCGTCGGAGGCCAGCACCACGGTGCCGGCCTCCGGGGTCGTTACGGCCACGATGAGCTGGCCGGGAGTGTGCCCGCCGACCTCGATGAGCTCGATCCCCGGTGCCAGCTTGAGCTGGTTGCTGAAGAGCGTGACCCTGTTGTCCCGTCGCGCCTGCCTGAGCTGGGCGATCTCGCCCTGTTCGGAGTGCGCGGCGAACTGCGCGCGGACGGCAAGCGGCGAGGTCCAGAAGTCGTATTCGGCTTCGGCGAGCACGAGCTGCGCCTGCGGGAACTGCCCGATGTTGCCGATGTGGTCCCAGTGCGCGTGCGTAATCACGATGGTCGAGACGTCGGCCGGGTCGATGCCGAGGGTTGGCAGCGCCTCGGCGGGCGTCGTGTGGTGCGCACGGCCGCGCCGGTCGCCGACCTGCGGCGCGAACCCGGTGTCAACCAGGGTGACCCGGCTGCGATCAGTTTCGTCGCGGATGACCCAGAAGTAGTAGTCGAGGTCCAGGTCCGCGTCCGGCTCATCGTAGACGTGGTAGTTCAGGTAGCTCTCCGCGTAGCTGGTCACGCGGTGCCCGTACCTGACCGCGAGCACGCTGTTCTTCGCCACCAGGTATCTCCCGTCCTCGCCTACTCCGCGTCGTAAACGGCATTGTCGCGGCGGTCGTACTCCCCGGCGAAGGCCGCGCCGTAGTGCTCGTCGTCGACCTGCTCAGCCCAGTTGGTGGCGCCGAGGGAGATCGCGGTGTGGTTGATGAACGAGTCCGGCGCCGCCCCGTGCCAGTGCACCTCACCCGGCGGTGCCCAGACCAGGTCGCCCGGATTGAGCGGCGCCCGGTCGCCGTCCCTGGTCTCTACCAGCCCGTGGCCGCTGGCCACGATCAGCACCTGGCCGCCGGCGTGCGAATGCCAGAAGGTCCGGCCGCTCGGTGAGAACAGTACCGAGTTGATCCGGATCTCGCCGTTGCCGTCCTCAAGCAGCGGGTCGAGCATCGCCCGCCCGCTAAAGGTGTCGGCTCCCCCGACGCGTGACGGCGTGCCCTTGCGACCATGCTCAATCTCCATCTGGCGTGCACCCTTCCGTTTGGTCCCGGCTGGCCCTGGCCCGCTTGCCACCCTAGATGAGTTCGGGCAAGCG
Organism: Trebonia sp.; assembly: GCA_050013875.1. GTDB lineage: Bacteria > Actinomycetota > Actinomycetes > Streptosporangiales > Streptosporangiaceae > Trebonia. The sequence goes on from JBEKEK010000003.1 coordinate 4,167, forward strand.
CGGCCGATGACGCCGATCCCGGCTTCCGGGCTGCTCCGCCGCGGCCGGAAGGTCCCGGGCTGGACCCGGACTGGCGGCGGTCAGTACCGCTGCGGAACGCCTCCCCGCAGCGCGGGCGAGAGTACCTCGCCCGCCGCCTCGACAAGGAGTGACATCTCATAGGAGACCAACTCGGTGTCGCAATCGGGAGCGGCCAGGACGCATAGGTTGGAACCGTCACTGATCGCCTTGATGATCATCAGGCCGCCCACCATCTCGACGAATGCCTGGGTCGGCAGCCCCGCATTGAAAATCCGCGCCGCCCCCGCCATCAGGCTGGCCAGGCCAGCGGTGATGGCCGCGAGATTCTCGGCGAAGTAATCGGGGATGCCATCGGACAGGGCAAGCGGCACGCCGTCCGCGGATACCACGGCCGCGTGCGCCACGTCGGCCACTCGCGCCGTGAAGTCGCTGATGAGCCAGTTCAGATCTTGACCGTATGCGTGACTCAACGTTCGCTTCCTTCTCCTGCGCGGGACGACTGGCCCTGCTGCTGGGTCTCCGCTCGCCTAGTTCCACGCTGGAACCCGGCGAGGCGGCTGCGGACCTGGTCCGGTGACCGTTGCGGCAGCGGCTGGCTGCCGGTTCCTGCCCCGCTTCCGCCTTCCGGTGCCAGTCCTCCCCGGGCGGAGTCGGACCTCGGCGGCATCCCCGCCGGTGCGCCGGGCCCGGCATCGGAACCCAGGCTGGCCTTCGGGGTACGGACCGGCAGACCGGTAGACGTCTGATCGAAGGACCGGCCGCGGGATGCACTCCAGTCCGGCGCTAGGCCAGCGCTCTGCGTACCGCCCTCCCGGCCGCGGAACCAGCCCCTCGCGGCACGCGGGCCGTCGGCGTGAGAACCGTTCCCGTTCCCGTTCCCGTTTCCGTTCCCGTTCCCGTTTCCGCTCGGCGCGAGTGCGACGACGCTTTCGGTCATCCCGCCCACCTGCCTGCCGCCCGCCGTTTGCTGCGCCCCGGACGCGGCGCCGACCGGCCGGCTCTGCCAGCCGCCGACCGGACCGTAGCTGCCGGACCGCTCGACGACGCTCTCCGGCAGCCAGACCAGGGCGGAGAGCCCCTGCGGGTTGGCCGGCCGCAGCCGGACCCGGACCCGGTGCCGCTCGGCCAGGCGCGCCACGGCGAACAAGCCCATATGCCGGGAGACGGAGACGTCGATGGTCGGCGGATTGTCGAGTCGCCAGTTCATGTCGGCCAGCCTGACGTCGGAGACGCCGATGCCCTGGTCCCTGATCTCGATCAGCACGCCGCCGCTTGACACCTCCTGCATCATGACCTGCACCTGGGTGTCCTTGGGGGAGAACACGGTGGCGTTCTCGATCAACTCGGCCAGCAAATGGGCGACGTCAGAGACCGCGGCGCCGATGACAGAGATGCCTGGCACCACGTTCAGCGAGATCCGGTTGTACTGCTCGATCTCCGAGATCGCGGCCCGGGCCACGTCGGCCAGCGGGACTGGCTCAGAACGCTTGCGCTGGTTTTCGTGCCCGGCCAGCAGCAGCAGGTTCTCCGAGTTGCGGCGCATGCGGGTGACCAGGTGGTCCATCGAGAACAGGGAGCCGAGCCGGTCCGGGTCGGCTTCGTTCTGCTCCAGATTGTCGATCATCCGGGCCAGGCGCTCGATCAGCGACTGGGAACGGCGCGACAGGTTGACGAACATCGCGTTGAAGGTGGAACGGAGCAGCGCCTGCTCACCCGCCAGCCGGACCGCTTCGGAGTGCACCTGGTCGAATGCCCGGGCCACCTCACCGATCTCGTCCTTGTGGGTGACGTTGATCGGCGCCACCTGCATGGTGGCGGCGGCATCGGGTGACTCGGTGAGCAGCCTGACCCGCTCGGGCAGCTGGACCGAGGCGATGTCAAGCGCACCGGCCCGCAGCCGGCGCAGCGGCAGCACCACGGACCTGGCCACCGCGAGCGCGGCCAGCAAGACGAGGAGCAGCACCACCAGGGTGATGATGCCGTAGGTGAGCGCGGTCTGCTGGGCGGCCTGCTGGAGCTGGCTGGCCCGGGTGGCGATGTCGCCCGCGATCAGCGTCTCGCTGTTCTGCATGGCAGTCAGCTCGGCGTCGGCACCCGTGTCCCACGCGGCCACGCCCTGATTCAGCACATTGGAGCTCTTGATCAGGTGGTACCCAAGCACGCCGCTGCTTGCCCCCGGCGACTTGGGGTTTGCGCTCGGCGGCGGCCCGGGCGGGTAGACCAGCGCCTGCACGTTCGGGCCGAGCTGGCTGCCCGGTACGTTCTGGCCGGTGTCGGTGGCGCCGTTGTCAATGAGGTAGTCGCTGTTGACGTTGGCGAAGATGTTCTGCTCGAGGCCGAGCGCGATGCCCACCGACAGCGAACCGATCTGGTTGGCGAAGCTCGACGCCTCCGCTGGGGTGGCCGCCTGGTAGAAGGCGTGCTCGTCGATGAACTCCTGACCGTAAGCGCCCGCGAGCGCCGCCTCGGTGTTCGGGTCGATGGTATCGACCTTGACCGGGCCCACCGAGCTCTTGCCGACCGTGTACGTGACGTTGACGACGGTCGGGCTGTTGAAGGCGTAGTTGAGCAGGCCGCGCTGCTCGGACGCCTGCTCCTTGGCCGAGGCCATCGCGTTGTACGCCTGGACCTCGCTGGCCAGGGTCGAGTCGGAGACGCCCTGATCGACCTGGTTGGCCAGCGCGATCATGTCGTTGATGTCGGCCGCGTAATTCCCCACGACCGAGAACACGTCCTGTGGCTGGTCGAGTGTCTGCTGCAGCTCCGCGATGCGCGACGGGCTGATGTCGTCGGTGACGGTGGTGATGTCAGTCTGGATGTTCGCGGGCAGGCCGCCGATATCGGACGCCCGCTGGACCGCCGCGACCCCGGCGTCCGTGTTGTCAAAGAAGGGCTTCATCGCGACCAGGTCGGGCGCGCTGAGCAGGCTGAGCGTCTCGTCGCGCTCGTTCTGCAGGTCGTTGACCAGGACCGTGAGCTTCTGGCCGAGGTTCGCCAGCTGCGACACCCGGGAGAACTGGGCGGCGCTGCTCTCCGCGTCCGCCACCCGGAGCCCGCCGAAGATCACGCCCATCAGCAACGCCGCCACGATGACCGCGAACAGGCGGCGGGCCACCGGCCAGCCGGACAAATCCAGCACCGGCCGCCTAGCCGAATTGACTACAGTCGATGCACCGGCGTTCCTACCGCGCTGGAGAACACGCGCTCGCGTGCCTGCGGCACCATGGGTTCCCATAAATCAGTGTCCTCGCTGGAAAGCGGACTTATTGCACGTCGCTGCATTTAAACGAGCAGGTGTTTACCGATAGGCCGGGAAGGTGACCGGCCCCCCCAGGCCAGACCGCCCCGGCGCCAATCGGGCGATGCTTCAGTTACTCTAATGCGGCTCGCGGTGAAAGTCCGCCCATATGCTGACTAGTGATCATAGAGTTGCCATTCGCTGCCACGCGGGCTGCTCTACTAGCGACGGGCGCCCGACTAGATTGGTGCCATGACACGGCGCAGCGAGCAGATCAGCCTCCACCTCAACGCGTACCTCACGGCCCATTCGACCCCACCGGACGCGGTGCTGCGGGAACTGGCCACTGAGACGGCGGAGCGGTACCCGAACGAGGTCGGCCTGCAGGTCGCACCGGAGCTCGGCACCTTCCTGACGCTGCTGACCCGCCTGGCGCGCGCCCGCGTGGCCATCGAGGTGGGCACGTTTACCGGTTACTCGTCGATCTGCCTCGCCCGCGGCCTGGCCGACGGCGGGAAACTGCTCTGCTGCGACGTCAGCCAGGAGTGGACCTCGGTGGCGCGCAAGTACTGGGAGAAGGCCGGGCTCACCGACCGGATCGAGCTCCGCCTCGGCAGCGCGCTCGACACAATCCGCGCGCTAACTAGTGCCCCGGGTGCGGCCGGGCGGTGCGATCATGGTGGACAACACGTTCTCGCACGGCCGGGTGCTCGACGCCGGCAACGACAACCCCTCGGTCATCGCGGTGCGCGCGATGAATGACCTGGCCGCCGCCGATGACCGGGTGGAGCTGATCATGGTGCCGATCGGCGACGGCCTCACGGTGGCACTGCGGCACTGACACCGGGGATTTTACTGTTTCTCGTTCTTGACCGCGCCGCCCAGATAGAGCTCACCGATCTCGGGGTGCTCGAGCACCTCACGGCCGGTGCCGGTCAGCCTTACGGTGCCGTTCTCCATCACCACGCCGCGGTGCGCGAGCTTGAGCCCGGCGCGGGCGTTCTGCTCGACCAGCAGGACCGTCGCCCCGTTGGCGTTCATCTGCCTGGCGGCGTCGAAGACCGACCTGAGCACCATCGGCGACAGCCCCATCGACGGCTCGTCGAGCAGGATAAGCACCGGGTCGAGCATCAGTGCGCGCGCGAACTCCACCAGGCGCTGCTGGCCCCCCGACAGCGAACCAGCCTTCATGTTCGCCCAATCTCTGACCTGGGGGAACAGGTCATAGACGGCGTCGATCCTGGTGGCCACCTTCGCCCGGTCGGAGATCAGGTAGCCGCCGAGGTCGATGTTCTCGGCGACCGTCATGTCCTTGAACAGGCTGTGGTTCTGCGGAACCTGGACCACGCCCAGCTGGAGTATCTGCCGCGGCGACTTGCCCGCCAGCTTCTCCCCGCGCAGCGTCACCGTGCCGAGACGGGGCCTGAGCAGGCCGCTGATCACCCGCATCACGGTCGACTTGCCCGCGCCGTTTGGCCCCACCACGCAGGTGATGGACCCTTCCGGCACCGCGAAGCTGACGTCACGGAGCACGTCGCCGCCGCCGTAGCCGGCCACCACGCCATCCAGCACGAGGGCGGGCTCGCTGGCCGTTCCGGTCTCGCCCGGCCGGCTGGACTGGCTCGCTGGCGTGGTCATCGGGACTCCTCCTCCAGGTCCGCGCCGAGGTAGGCGTCGAGCACACGCTTGTCGGTCCGGACGATGTCCGGCGGCCCGCTCACCACATCCTTGCCCGACTCGAGCACGGTGATGGTGGAGCAGAGCCCCATCACGAACTCCATGTTGTGCTCCACCAGCAGGAACGTGGTGCCCTTGGTGGCGTTGAGCTCGCGGATCCGGTCGGTGATGTGGTTGATCAGGGTCGGGTTCACGCCGCCGGCCGGCTCGTCGAGCAGGATGACCGCCGGGTCGGCGACGAGCACGTAGGCGAGCTCGAGGAGCTTGCGCTGGCCGTAGGAGAGCGAGCCAGCCAGGACCTCCGCGTGCCGCTCGATGCCGACGAACTCGAGCAGTTCCATGGCGTGCCGCCGGTGGTGCGTCCAGGCGTCGCGGCCGAACCAGGAAAGCAGGTTCCGCGGCTGGTCCTTGGCCTGCGCCGCGACCAGCATGTTCTCGAGCACGGTGAGCCGGGCGAAGATCCGGGTGAGCTGGAAGGTCCGGCCGATGCCGGCCGCGAACACCTTGTCGGGTGCGAGGTTGGTGATCGCCCGCTCGCCGAACCAGACCTGGCCGGAGTCCGGGCTGGCGTAGCCGGTGATGACGTTGAACAGGGTCGTCTTGCCCGAGCCGTTCGGCCCGATCAGGCCGGCCACGGTGCCCTCCTCGACCGCGATCGTCGCTCCGTTGAGCGCCTGGACGCCGCCGTAGGCCTTCATGAGCCCTTCCGTGCGCAGCAGTGCGGTCACCGGCCACCTCCTGAGCTGACTGACGACGGGCCCGCGGCCGTGGGCCCTGATGCCGTGGCGGGCGGACCCATCCTGGTGGCAGGGATGACCGCCGGGCGGCCCCTGGTCCGGATCTTGGTGATGAGCTCGCCGCCGGTCGGGATGATCCCCCTCGGCAGGAACAGCACCACGACGAGGAAGATGGCGCCGAGCAGTATCTCGCTAAGGTAACCGCTGAACTGGGGCTGGGTGTTCAGCCAGAGCGTCAGCGGCTCGATGATCAGCGCCCCGAGCACCGGCCCCGATATCGACCCGTAGCCGCCGAGGAACGCCATCAGCACCAGCGTGAGGTCGAAGATCGGGTCGAACCCGGTCGACGGCTCGACCTGGTTGATGTAGTAGAACCAGACCGCCCCGATCATCGCGGTGATCGTGCCCGAGATCAGGAACGCGGACAGCTTCACCCGCATCGCCCTGACGCCGAGGCCGCGCGCCCGGTCCTCGTCATCCCTGATCGCCCGCAACTGCAGACCGAACCGGGATCGCCGCACCAGCCAGGCGATGGCGACGGTGCCGGCCGCGAACGCGAGCGCGATGTAGTAGAAGGGCGTGTCGTAGCTGGCCGACGGCCAGTTGAGGAACGGCGACTGCAGGCCGCTCGACCCGCCGGTGAAGTTGAAGTTGAACGCCATCAACTGGAAGATGAAGAAGAAGGCGATCGTGATCACGATGAACGTGTGCCGCCTGACCCGCAGCGCGATGAGCCCGAAGGGGACGGCGATGGCCGCCCCGACCAGGCCGCAGAGCGGGAGCAGCACGAAGACCGAGTCCCCGGTGATGTTCCAGTCCCGCGCGGCGATGCCCATCGTGTAGGCGCCGCTGCCGTAGAACACCGCCTGCCCGAGTGAGATGTAGCCGGTGTTGCCGGAGAAGATGTTCCACGCCGTCGCCGCGGTGACGTAGATCAGCGCGAGCACGCCGTAGTTGGTAATGGCCGGGTTGGTGTAGACGTGCGGGAAGGCGATCGCGATGGCGATGAGGGCCACCAGCCCGCCGCCCTTGAGCGCGGGGGTGAGCAGGGGCGCATCGCCCTGCCGCCTGCGGGCCTCGCTCATTGAGCACGCACCTCCTTGCGGCCGAAGAAGCCAGTCGGGCGGACCACGAGGACGACGACCAGCGCCGCGTAAAAGACCGCGACCGCCCAGTTGGGCGACCAGATCGTCACCAGCGACTCCACTACCAGCATGAACACCGATGCCGCGAGCGCGCCGCCGATGCTGCCGAGGCCGCCGAGGATGATGATGGCGAGCAGCCGCGAGATCAGGTCATAGCCGCTGTTGGGGTTGAACTGGTTGGTCGCGCCGTACACCATGCCGCCCGCCGCCGTCACCGCCACGCCGATCCCGAAGGTGAACGCGGCGACCCGGTTCACGTCAATACCCACCAGCCGGGCGGCCGTCTCGTCCTGCATGGTGGCCCGCACGCTGCGGCCAAACCGTGTCCGGTAGAGCATCGCGTAGATCAGGCCGACCAGCGCCACCGCCAGGATGAACCCGTAGATGTAGATCCACGGCAGGTAGAAGCCGAAGAGGTGGACGCTGGTCCCGGTGTAGGAGGCCGTCAGCCCCACGTCGGTGGCGCCGTAGAGCTTGTAGAGGACGCCCTCGATGATCAGCGCGACCGCGTAGGTGACGAGCAGCGTCATCGCGGTCCGCTCGGTGCCGCGAAGCCGCCTGATGAACGCCCAGTGGATCACGATCCCGATGATGAACATCACCGGGATCGTGATCAACAGCCCCACGAACAGGTCGATGTGCGCCTTGGTGGAGAGCGAGTAGCTGAGGTAGGCGCCCAGGATGACCAGGACACCCTGGGCGATGTTGATGATGTCGAGCACGCCGAAGATAAGCGTCAGGCCCACCGCCATGAGGGCGTACACGCCGCCCACGAGGATCCCGACGATGATTTCCTGCAGGATCTCCTGCGCCATAAACCACTCCGTCCTGGTCGGTTAATGCACCCCGGTGTCGCCCGGGGATGGAAGGGATGCTGTCGCTAGACCGAGCCGGCCCAGCCCGGCTTGGTGGCGATGATCGCCACCTTGGTGCCCGGGTCGCTCTTGGGCAGGACCTGGTTGAACACGGTGCCGGTCTTGTTCCACTGGAACACGAAGGCGGCCGCGGCCGAGTTCTCGCCGAGCGAGTTGAACAGCACGTTGCCCTGCACGGTGTTCAGCGTGACGCCGCTGTGCAGGTAGGCGATGATCGCCTTGTTGTCGGTGCCGCCGGTGTGGGTGATCGCCTGCTCGACGACCTGGCCGACCGAGTACGCCTCGGCCACGTCGGCGTTGACGTCGGAGGCGGTGCCGCCGTACTGCTTGATGTACTCGGCGACCATCTTCTGGCTCTCGGCGTTGACGTAACCGCCGTACCAGCCGTCGGGCACCATCATCGCGGCGGCGTTGGCGGCGACGCCCGACGCCTTGATGAAGGCGGCGCCCTGGTCAGGGCCGGCCGCGGCGATGAACAGCTTCGGCGTGTAGTGCGCCTGCTGGAAGCCCTGCATGAACGCGGCCACCGTCGGCACGTCGGTGGAGCCGAGTACCACGATGTCCGGGGTCTTCCCGGCCACGGCGGAGGCGGCGGGCGCGTAGGACGAGGGCTCCTCGGGGAAGATCTCCGAGTAGACGGTCTTCACGCCGAGGGCCTGCAGCTCGGTCTGCGCGAGCTGCACCGGCGGGTCGGCGAACGGGTCGTTCGCCATTGGGTAGGCCGCGGTCAGGCTGTGGTCCACGGTTGACCCAAGCGACTTGATGTAGTTGACGAACGGCAGCATCTCGTCCGCGATCGGCAGCGACACGTCGAAGGTGTTGTGGTCGGCCTCGTTGGACTGGGTGTCGAAGACGGTCGGCGCCCCGCCGGCCCCCTCGACGAACGCGTACCCGGCCCGTGCCGCCACCGCCGACGCCGGGCCGGTCAGCAGCGAGGAGAACGGGCCGAAGGTCAGGTCGACGTGGTCGGCGCTGATCAGCGTGTTGTAGTTCGTGACGACCTGGTTGGTGGAGCTGTCGTCGTTCAGGATCGTCAGCTGGACCGGCCGGCCGAGAATGCCGCCGGCCGCGTTAACGTCCTTGGCCCAGAGCTGGTAACCCTGCTTGAACGCCAGGCCGTCGGCGCTGAAGTCACCGGTCTCGGAGAGCGAGATGCCGATGGTGATCGGCGCCTTGCTGCCGGTGCTGCTACCGGTGCTCGCCGCCGAGGCGGACGTGGTCGAGCTGCTGCTGCTACTGCTGCTGCCGCCGCTACTGCTGCATGCGGCAAGAACGCCGACGGAGAGCGCGGCTACGGCGCCCAGCGCGACAGCGTTCTTGGAGAACCAGGGGAGGTGTGCGCTCATGCCTGGTTCCTCCTTCCTCATCGCTCAGAATCTTCGGAAAATCTTCGGAATCGCGCACGGGGATAACTCCGCGTGCTCACCATTAGGGGTATACCGGCCGATTCCCCGACGCGCCCGATAAATGCCACCATCTGTACGGCACCGTGACCGGAGGCAGCAAGCACCACCAGTCATCACCCGCCACCGACGCACCGCCCGCCACTCTCCGGCACCCTCGCTGAAACAATCGTTTGCATAAGAGATTGCACCCGGTAGCAGGGGTTTGTACAGGGAATGTCCAATTCGTTACTTAACGACCGTTGCAGTACAGATGTGACCACTGGTGCACAAGGCAACGATGGTTTCATGGCGCCGGGCGGAGGAATCCCCAGATCAGAACATATTTCGTCAACGATCGTTGTCACTGAGCGCAATGTTCACAGAGATCTATCTACGACCGCACAGCCGCTACTGCCCCCGCCGTCGCACGGTGGGCCGGATCGGGACCGCGCCTGATTGCTCGATGGCCATCGTCGATCCCCTGACGACCAGTTCGGGCGCGAGGAAGAGAATCTTCACCGGGCTGCCCTCCCCGGTCTCGATCCGCTCGATGAGCAGCCTGGCGGCCTCGGTGCCGACCTGGGAGTGCGGGAACCTGACGGTGGACAGCGGCGGGCGGAGCCGGTCAACGAACGGCATGTCGTTGAAGCCGATGACGGACACATCCCCCGGGCAGCGCAGGTCGAGTTCGTCAAGCGCCCCGTAGCAGCCGACCGCGAGCATGTCGTTGGCCGCGATGAGCGCGGTCAGATCATGGGCCGACTCAAGCAGTTCCCCGCCGCAGCGCAGCCCCTCCTCCACGGTGTACCCGGACGCGTAGCTGATGTCGCCCGCACCGACGGTGAGCCCGTGCGACTTCATCGCCTCCTGGTAGCCGCTCAGGCGGGCGGTCCCGGTGGAGATGTCCTGCGGTCCCGCGATGTGCCCGATCCTGGTGTGCCCGAGCGAGACGAGGTGCGTGACGGCCGCCCGCACGCCCTGCTCGTTGTCGACCGAGACCGAGGAGAATGGGTAGTCCTGCGCCGTCCGGTTCATCAGCACGACCGGGAGCTCGGCCTCGGCCGCCTCGGCCAGGATCGGGCTGTTAAGCGTGGCGGTGGCGAGCACAAACCCGTCCACGTGCCTGGCCCGCATCTGGTCGAAGATTAGCCGCTCCCGGCCCGGGTCGGCGTCGGTGTTGCCGATCAGCGCGACGTAGCCGTGCTCGGCCAGCCGGTCCTCGATGCCGCGGATGATCGGCGGGAAGAGCGGGTTGTTCAGGTCGGGGATAAGCACGCCGATGGTGTGCGAGCGCCGGGTGCGCAGCGACCGCGCGACCGGGTTGGGCCGGTAGCCGAGCCGGTCGGCCGCCTCGATGACCCGCCGCGCGGTCTCCTCGCTGACCAGGAGCCTGGTCCCCGGGTTGAGCGCACGCGACGCGGTGGCCGGGTGCACCTCCGCGGCCGAGGCCACGTCGCGCAGCGTCGCGGGGCGGTCGTGGTGAGCCATCATGCTCCAGTCGCTTGGATCGATCCTCTTACTTACAGTACTCATTCGCCTGCGGTTAACTCACAGTACTCATTGCGCGCCCGGAGCGGGGGCGGGTCGCGTTCCCCGCTGTCAGCGGGCGCGGGTCGCGGAGATGACGATCGTCCACGAGGTGCGGGGGCGTCCGCCGTCGCTCAGCGCCAGCCGGACCCGGGTCCAGGTGACGCGGTAGGGAGAGGCCAGCCGGCGGCCGGAGCGCCGGGACCGGGCCTGCCGCGCGAGAGCGCGCTGGCCGGTTGCCTGAGTGGTCAGTTCGCGGGAGTGCTGCGCGGCCAGGGTGGTGGTCAGTTCGGGGTTCATGGTCTGTCTCCTTGAGGTCTCGCCGAGCTTCTGCTAGTTAAGATGTATCGCGTTCGCAAGATCATTTCAAGATATATCTCGTCTTTACTACGCGAGCTGTTCTGGGTCGTCCGCCTCGTCGAGCGCGTCGTCTTCGACGGCGCCTTCATCGAACCCGTCGGCGCCGTCGCTCTCCGCGGTGACTAGCGCGGCGAGATCCAGGCGCGGGTAGGCGAAGCTGACGAATTCCACCGGCAGTGCGCCGGGCGGCCGGTTGGCCGGATCAAGCCGACGCTCGTCCAGGTGCCGGGTGATGATCGCGCCGATCTCATCCCGCATGGTCCTTAGCTCGTCCGCGGTGAGAAAGCTCAGAGTCTGCGAAGATCCGGAGGCGTCCTCCCACTCAGGGGACCAGGCCCGCGCGGTGAAGGCGTCCCTGACCCGTGAGAACCAGCGGTCGTGCCAGACCTGCTCCAGTGCGCCCGCGGCCACGTGCGCCTGCTCGCTCTCCAGGTCGCCGGACCGGAGCCGGATGCGGATCGACTTGCTGGTGGCCTTCCACGGGCGCTCCCGGCCGCGGCCGCCGCCGGCCTCCTCGACAAAGCCGTACTTCGCCAGCGTCCGCAGGTGGAACGCGCAGTTGGCAGGCGATTCGCCCAGCGCCTCGCTGGCCTGGGTGGCGGTCAGGGTTTCACGGACGCCGAAGAGCTCAATCAAGCCCATCCGCACCGGGTGAGCGAGCGCCCGGATAACCGTCGGGTCGGTGATCGTGAGCGGCTCCGGATGGTCCGTCTCGGCGTCGCCCTCGGGCCGCGGGTCCGGCTGGCTCTTTGGTTCGGAAGTCACATTTCGAAAGACTACGCTCGAAAGACTCCTTTTGACAAGTCTTGGAAAGAGTTCTTCCGAAACAGTTCTTCCGAAATGGCCCGCACCCCCGTCCAGTGGAGCTGACGGGGCCTAAGCCCCCGTCCAGCAGCTGACCTCCATGCCGTCCTCGACCGGGAAGCCGATGGTGACGTAGCCGTTGGCCGGGTCGCGGACGTAGGCGAGGTAGCCGGCCATGCTGGCGTGGCTGTCGACGTCGTCGGCCACGACCAGGGCACCGGGCGCGAGCTCCGGCTCAAGCAGGCGCAGTACCGGCAGGCACAGGTCCTTCCAGCCGTCGAGGAAGACGAGGCCGACCGGCCCCTGGACGGCGGCGAGGGTCTCCAGGGCGTCGCCCGGGAGGACGCTCACCACGTCGGCCAGCCCCGCGTCCTCCAGGTTGGCCGTGGCCGCGGCGATCTTGGCCGGGCTCAGCTCGGTGGTGAGCACGCGCCCGGTGCCGTTGTCGGCCACGGCGGCGGCCAGGTGCGCGGCGGAGATCCCGAACGAGGTGCCGAACTCGACCACCGTGTCCGGCCGCGCGGCCCGGGTCAACGCGTAGAGCAGGCGGCCGCCCGGCTCGGATACCGGCATGTAAATCCGCTGGCAGGCGTCGGCCAGCTCGCTGGCCGACGCGGTGGACCATGCTCCGGGCGCGAGCCCAGGGCCGTTCTCGTCGTCGAGCGCGGCGCCCTCGAACAGGCGGTCAAGTACGGCGCGGACCTGCGGGCTGTTCAGCGTGTTTGTCATAACAATGAGAGTAGACGCACCGTTGCGTCTCGTCAATGATGGATGGCTGGGGACACTGACGGGTGCACGGGACACTCACGGGTGCGCAGACTAGGAGCTCAGCACCGCGTCACTCCCCCCGCGCAGGCGAGGTTGGCGGTGGTGAGGGCGGGTTCGCTCCCCCGCGCTACTCGGCGGTTAAGGGCGCGAACCGGCGGCCGGCTCGGCGATGGAGGCCAGCACACGGTCGACGAGGCCGTCGGTGAAGGCGGCGTCGACCGGCAGCCCCGTCAGCAGCACCCGGTGGTAGACCGGGCCGTAGACCATGTCGATGGCGAGGTCGATGTCGGTGTCGGCGCGGAGCTCGCCCCGGGCGACGCCGCGCTCGAGGATTGTCTTGTCGAGCGCGCGCCGCTCGTCAAGGAACCGCTGCCGGAACACCGCGGCCATGGCCTCGTCGTGCTGGGCCTGGCCGATCAGCGCGAGCATCACCTTCCCGGCGGCCGCGCTGGTGAGGAACCTCGCCACCTGTCGCAGGTGCTTGCGCAGGTCGCCAGCCGTGGTGCCGGTGTCGGGGAGCTGCAGGGCACCCTCGGCGTCCTGCAGGAACGTGTCCATCAGCACATCGAACTTCGACGGCCACCAGCGGTAGATCGTCTGCTTGGCCACCCCCGCCCTGGCGGCGATGCCCTCGATCGTCACCGCGGCGTACCCGCGCTCCACCAGCAGGTCGTCGGCGGCGTGCAGCACCGCGATCCGAGCCCGGTCGCTGCGCCGCTCCGGTGCCCGTCCCTTGGCCGTGCGCCCCGCGGCGCCCTCGGCCGGGGGCCCGTTGGCCGCCCGGCCGCCGGCACCCCCGGCAGATGGCGTGGTCGTCACGTCCGCATCCTACCCGCCCGAGACGCACCGTTGCGGCTAGGGCCGATCTCCCACTCCCGCCCCCACCTCCCCCGCGAGCCAAACGGCGCGCCCCTATCGACCGAGGCCGCGCGGCGTGCGGCGGCGTCATGGGACTATGGGAGCATGCGGATCACTGGGGTCGAATCGACGGATTTGTTCACCGGAAGCGCGGCCCGGCCACTGCAGGTTCTGCGGGTCGGGGTTGAGGCGACCGAGGCGGGGGAGGCCGACGCCGCGGTCTCCGTCCGAGTTGTTGGCGGGTCGGCTGAAACCACGGGCCCGTTCGGGATGACCCTGGGCGCGCCGGGGGAAGCCCGCACCGGCGAGGTGAGCGTCGCCGTGACCGGGGCGGCCGGGGTTTCGCTGCCGGTGACGGTGATCTGCGAGACGGGCGGGGCGCGAGTCACCGCGGACGCGACCATCACCGCGGCCGAGCCGGGGTGGACGATGTGGATGGTGTCGCACTTCCACTACGACCCGGTCTGGTGGAACACCCAGGGGCAGTTCACCGAGGCGCGGCTGGTGCTGCCGGACGAGGACGGCAATCTGCCCGACGTGCGGACCGCGTTCGAGCTGGTGCGGCTGCACCTGGAGAAGGCCAGGCGGGACGCCGACTACAAGTTCGTGCTGGCGGAGCTCGATTACCTCAAGCCGCACTTCGACGCGTTCCCCCAGGACCGGGCGTATCTGCGGTCGCTGCTGGCCGACGGGCGGGTCGAGCTGGTCGGCGGCACCTACAACGAGCCGAACACCAACCTGACCGGCGCGGAGACGACGATCAGGAACGCCGTCTACGGGATGGGGTTCCAGCGCGGGGTGCTCGGCGCGGAGGTCGGGTCCGCGTGGATGCTCGATGCGTTCGGCTTCGACCCAGGGTTCCCCGGGCTGATGGCCGGGGCCGGGCTGACCTCATCGTCGTGGGCGCGCGGCCCGTTCCACCAGTGGGGGCCGGAAGAGAACACGCGGATGCAGTTCCCGGCCGAGTTCGAGTGGCTCTCCCCCGACGGTTCCGGGCTGCTGACCGCGTACATGGCCAACCACTACGGCGCCGGGTGGACGCTGCACACCGCGAGCGACCTGGACGGGGCCCTGGACGCGGCCTACTCGCAGTTCAAGTCCCTCGCCGCGGTGGCCGCCACCCCGAACGTGATGCTGCCGGTCGGGTCGGACCACGTAATCCCGGCGCGGTGGGTGACCGACGTCGCGCGGGAGTGGGCGGCGCGGTACGTGTGGCCCCGGTTCGTGCCCGCGGTGCCGCGTGAATTCTTCTCCGCGGTGCGCGCGGCGGCCGAGTCCGCGCCCGCCAAGTACTGGATCATGCCGCAGACCAGGGACATGAACCCGCTGTACACCGGCAAGGACGTTTCCTACGCCGACACCAAACTCGCGCACAGGGCCGGGGAGACCGCGCTGCTCGAGGGCGAGCGGCTCGCCACGCTGGCGTGGCTTGGCGGCGCGCCTTACCCGGCGGAGTCACTCGACAAGGCCTGGCGGCAGCTCGCTTACGGCGCGCACCACGACGCGATCACCGGCACCGAATCCGACCAGGTTTACCTGGACCTGCTGGCCGGGTGGCGGGAGGCCTGGCAGCGCGGCGACACGGCCCGGCGGGACGCGATCGCGTTCCTGACCGGCTCGGGGTCGGCGACGGGGCTCGCGGTGACGGTGGCCAACGGGCTGGCGCGGACGCGGGACGGGATGGCGACGGTCACCGTCCGGCTCGACTCGCCGGGCAGCGTGTGGCTCACGGTCCTCGACCCGGTCTCGGCCGTTCCGCTGCCCGCGCTGGCCGAGGGCACGCAGTGGCACGAGGACGGATCGCTGGCCGAGGTGACGCTGACGTTCCGCGCGACGGAGGTGCCCGCGCTCGGGTTCAAGCGCTACCCGCTCCGCACGGTGCCGATGCCTGACGACAGCGGCGCCCCGGCCGACAGCGCTGGCGCGGACGCGGCAGACACGAGCGAGGCGGGCGCGAGCGGAGCAGATGCGGGGACGGCGGACGCCGGTGCCCGCGTCTGCGATTGGTTCGACGTTGACGGGCTCTCAATCTCCAACGACGCCTTCCGGGTGACCGCTGACCCGGCCCGCGGTGGCACGGTCACCATCCGCGACAACCGGGTCGGGCCGGCCGGCCAGGAGGTGCTCAGCGAGCAGGGCAACGACCTGGTGCTGCAGGAGGAGTACGAGCAGCACCCCCGCTGGGGCGAAGGTCCGTGGCATCTGTCACCGAAGGGGCCCGGTGTCGGCTCGGTGACCGTCGCCGCCACCGTGCGGGCGCAGCGCTGCCCGGTTGGCTCGCGGCTGGTGGCGGCGTACTCGCTCGGGGACCTCGCGGTGACGGCCGAGACGATCTTGTGGGACGGCGCAGAACGGGTGGAGTTCCGCACCCACGTGTCCGGGTCGATCGGCCGGGACCGCCTGCTCCGGGTCCGGTTCCCGGCCGAGGTGCACGGCGGGCTGCCGGTCTACCAGACGGCGACGGCGGTCGTCGGCCGGCCGTTCGGGGTGCCGGAGGCCGACGTGGCGGAGCACTGGTGGACGCTGGACAACCCGGCGCACCACTGGTTCGGGATCGGCTCGGTCGCCCAGATCGCGCTGACCGCCCCCAACGGCGCCACCTCGGCCGCGGCCACGCAGGCGATCGGGGTGGCCGAGGTCGTCACCCCCAATAACCTGCCGGCCGGCCAGCGGGGCCTGGTTAAGGATCTCGTCGTCGCCCTGGCCGGGGCCGGCGTCACGGCGACGACCTCGCGGGCCACCGGCGCCCGCTACGGGTCGATCGATCTGGACTCCAACCTGCCGGACTTCCGCATCGCGCTCGGCGGCCCGGAAGGCAACGCGTTCACCGCCGAGGTGCTGGCCGCGGCCGACCCGGCCGTCGCCAAGCGTCTCGCCGCGCTGGCCGCTGACGGCGGCACGGCGCGGCTCTGGGTTCCCGCCGTGCGGGCGCGGGCGGAGGCGTTCGGTCCCGACGCGGACCTGCGCGGTCCCCGCGACCTGCCGGTGCTGATCGTCGCGCCGTCCGACGAGGCCGGGCTGGCGCAGGCGATCAGCCAGCTATGCGCGGACCTGCGGGCCGGTGCCGCGATCGCGCTGGTCGAGCTGGCCCCGGAGGCGGCCTCCGGCGAAACCGAGGCGGGCCAGTTCAAGTGGCCGCACGACCTGCTCGGGCAGGGAGCGGTGGCGCTGTTCAACCGCGGCACCCTCGGCTGTGCGGTCACCCCGGACGGGACGCTGTGGATGTCGCTCCTGCGCGCCTGCGGCGGCTGGCCGAGCGGGGTGTGGATCGACGGCGACCGGCAGACCGCACCGGACGGGTCATCGTTCGCCTGGCAGCACTGGTCGCACACCTTCCGCTATGCGCTCGCGTCGACCAGGGCGGCGGGCGGCTGGCGCGAGGCGGGGTTCAGCGCGGCGGCCGAGGAGTTCAACCACGAGCTCGTGGCGGTGACAGCGGACGGCCTGTCAGAAATGCCGGGCGGCGGGTTCTGGATCACCGGCGCGCCCAACGTCACGCTGTCGGCGCTCAAGCCGGTCGGCAACCCGCTCGCCGCCGGGCAACCGGGCACTCCGCCCGCCGGGCGGCGGCGGCTGACCGTCCGGTTGCGGGAGACCGACGGGCGGACGGCGACCGCCCAGCTGGGGATGACCGGCGGGATCGAGGCCGCCTGGCGCACCGACCTCCTTGAACAGACCGAAGGCGCGGCGCTGGCCGTGGCGGACGGCGCCGCGAGCGTCGCCCTGGCCCCGTTCGAGACGGTCACCGTGGTCATCAGGCCCGGCGCCAGCGCGGCAACCGAGGGCCCGGCAGCCGCGGCGGCGCCGCCCGAGCCGGTGCAGCCGCTGTACGCACGGTACTGGCTGCATGGCAAGGGGCCGGCGCCCGCTGGCAACGTTCCGGTGGCGGTGCACTTCACGCCGACCCGGATCACGCTCAACGGCGATTCGCCGGACGGGCGGACGACCCTGACCGTGGCCTGCGGTCCCGAGCCCGCCAGCGGGACGCTCGACCTCGACGTGGTGGGCGAACTGGTCACGGAGATCGACGGCGCCCCGGCCGACGGCTCACCCGATGGCAGCTCGCTCCGCTATGACCTGCCGGCCAACGGGTTCGCCAGCTGGGACATCGCGATCAGGGCGGCGGACCAGGCGACGGACGGACGGTACTTTGCCGCCGCGCGGATCAGCGACGCACTCGGGCAGGTGCTTGAGGACACCCTGCTCGTCACGGTCGGCGAGGCGGGTCCACCCGACGCCAGCCTCGAGCCCGAGGAGCTGTTCTTCCGCATGCAGTCTGACGTGCAGGCGCTCGCGGGCGAGGCGGCCATCGAGGTGCTGACACCGAAACTGCGGCTGGCGCCGGGCGAGAGCGGTGAGCTCACCGTTAAGGTCGCCAGCCGCCTCGGCTCGCAGCTGCGCGGTGAGCTCCAGCTCATCTCCCCCATCGGCACCTGGCAGACCACCGGTCCTTGGACGCAGGCGGTCGAGGTCGGTCCGGGCGGCGAGGCCACGGTCAGTTTCCGCGTCACGGTCCCGGCGACGGCCGAGCCCGGCTGGGAATCCTGGCTGCTGGTGAAGCTGATGTACTTCGGCCGCGTCCGCTACTCCCCCGCGATCAGCCTCACCGTCGGCTAAGCACCTGGCCGGAGCGGCCACTTTAAACGCACACCGCCCAGTCGCCGCTTTAATCATCGCATGTGACGCTCACTCGAAAAAGATCTTGGAGTGTTAGTTTTTCGCGGAAGTTTTGCACGTTTATAGCGTGCTTTCTTTCCTAGATCTTTTATGGCGCGTGCTACTTAGGGGTATTTGTCTTTTGGGGGCGCGGGAATACTTCCATGAGCACCGAATCACCCCTGAAAAGAGGCGTCTCGCGTACCTGGCTCTCGATCGACGTCGCCGAAATGGTGTAGCCAAGGAACAGCAGCAGCGAAACGGCCTGGATGATGATCGACGGCCAGAGCGAGTCGAAGGCGCCCTGGCTCCAGTCGTTCAGGGCGTGCAGGACGGCCGGCACCGACACTCCGACCAGCAC
Source organism: Trebonia sp. (assembly GCA_050013875.1). GTDB lineage: Bacteria > Actinomycetota > Actinomycetes > Streptosporangiales > Streptosporangiaceae > Trebonia. The sequence continues at coordinate 22,579 of JBEKEK010000003.1, forward strand.
GAGCAGGACGCGCCGCCGTTTGTAGTTCACCGCCATGCCGATGAAGAAAGCCGAGATCCCGGCCCAGACGGCATGCTGGAAGCCGTCCACGAAGACGCGTTCGGCGAAGGCAAGCACCGCCTCGACCGCCTGGCTGGAGACCCGTGCCTGGTTAATGAGCAAGATGTCCTGAGACGTGTAGAAGGCCTGCTCGAAAACGCCGAAGGTGAGACCGGCGATGGTACCCAGAAACATCCACATACGGACGTCGAGCTTTGTTGACTTCCATTTCCTGAGGACAAGGCCGGCGACCAGGATCGGCAGCGCCTTCGTGATCTCTTCGTTGAAGCCAATGCCGAGGGCGGCGAGGAAGGAGAACGACGACTGGCCGCTGTGATGCAAAGTGCCGTTGATATTGACCGTCACGAGGTTCATCCACACCAGGACCCAGATGATGATCCCGACGCCGGCCTGAATCTGCAGCGCCTTGATGTGCCCGGGGCGGATCAGCAGCCAGAAACCGATCGCCCACAGCGGCGCGATGTAGAGACTGTAGGCCCAGCCCGGCGTGGTCAGGCTCTGCGAGTTAGCGAACAGCGCGAGAAACACCAACGGGAGCAGCGCGTACACGATGACCAGCAGCCGCAGGCCCTGCCGCCATGGTGACAGGTGCAGCCAGCTTCTGACCGGGAAGAGAATGTGGATCGCCTCGGCCACCTCGCCCTCCACCGTCAGGGCAGCGTGGGCGTGCGGGTAGCCGTGGCCGTGATCCTCGGCGTGGGACGGCCCCGCGGGCGCGGCGGCCGCCCACGAGCCGGGCGCCGACCGTACCTCGACGCGCAGGACCGGTCCCTGCGCCGACCCGAGGGCCAGGTCGACGGGCTGGGTGACGGCCACTCGGGTGACCGGCTGACCGTGCAGCCAGGTGGCCGCCTGGCCGAGGTTCTCGTAGATCCAGCCGCCGTCAGCCCAGACCATCCGCGCATGCTGACGGGAGACGGTCGGTTCGCCCACTAGGACATCGTTGTCGGGCGCGCGGCCGATCCTGACCAGGTCACCGGGCTGGAAAACATAGGACTGGCCGTCGACCCGCAGGTGAAGTTGGCCGACTGGACCCGCCGGGCTGCCGCCCGCGGGCTGCTCATCGACCTGCTGTGGTGCGGGCTGCTCGGCCTGCTGTCCGACGGGCTGCCCGCCGTGTCCGGCTTGGGGCGCGGGCAGCCAGAACTCCCAGCCGGGCGGCGCGGGCGGCCAGGACGGGTCAGGCTGCCAGCCAGGCGGCGGCTGCCAGCCGGGCGGTGCCGGAGGCCACCCCGGCGGGGCGTTGAAGAGCCACGCCGCGTCCTCGGGACTCGCCGCCTGCGGAGATGTATTTGGAGATGTCATCGCACGCCCCGCACGCCCCGCTCGCCCCCCAGACCAAAGACATTTCCGGAATCGCCGGCAAGCCCGACCGTAGCCGCCGCCGGGGGCATGACGCAAGTTCGACCAGCGAGGATCGCTCGCGCCAGCGGCCCAGATGGCCTGGAGAACGATAATCTGTGCGCAGCAGAACGCCGCTTCTTGGAGGATTCGCTGTGGCTATGGTGCTTGCGGATCCGCTCGATCCATCCGCGTATCAGGGCCGGTCCGAGCCCGGGCAGCCGAGGCCCCGCTGGCAGCTGTGGCGTTCCCCCGACGACCAGCCGCCCTGGGCCCGCCCGGCGCTGCTTGTCATCGCGGCGGTGGGGGCGTTCCTCTTCGCCTGGAACATCACCGAGGCCGGCCTCGCTCCCTTTTACTCTGTCGCGGTCAAGAGCATGGCGGTGAGCTGGAAGGCGTTCATCTTCGGTGCCTTCGACCCCAAGGCGACGATCACCATCGACAAGCTGGCCGGCTCGTTCCTGCCGCAGGCGCTGTCCGCCCGGATCTTCGGCTACTCCGCCTGGTCGCTGGCGCTGCCGCAGGTCATCGAGGGCACCATCGCCGTCCTGGTGATGTACCGGGTGGTCCGGCGGTGGGCCGGCGTGGTGCCGGGGCTGCTCGCGGCCGTGATCTTCACGCTGACGCCGATCGCGGCGTCGATGTTCGGCCACAGCATGGAGGACGGCGCGCTCACCCTGTGCCTGGTGCTCGCGGCCGACTCCTACCAGCGGGCGGTCATGGAGGCGCGGCTGCGCTCGCTCATCTGGGCTGGCGCCTGGGTGGGCCTGGGTTTCCAGGCCAAGATGCTCGAGGCCTGGATGGTGCTGCCCGCCTTCGCCATCGGCTACCTGGTGGCGACGCCGGCCGGGCTAGGGCGCCGGCTCTGGCAGCTGGGCGTGGCGGGCGTCGTCATGCTCACGGTTTCCCTGTCATGGATCGCCCTCTACACGTTCACCCCGGCGGGCGACCGTCCTTACGTGGACGGTTCGACCGACAACAGCGCTTTCACCATGGTGTTCGGCTACAACGGGCTGGAACGGTTCGGCATCAGCGTGCCCGGCGCGGTCACCTCCGGGCCGGGCGTCACCAGCGGCGGCATCGGGGTTATCAGGCTCGCCAACGGCGCGGTGGCCGGGCAGGTCACTGTCGCCTCGTCCGGCGGCGGCGGCTTCGGCACGGGCTGGACCAAGCTGCTCGGCAGCGGCTACGGTCCGGAGATCGGCTGGCTCTACCCGCTCGCGCTGCTGGCGCTGGTCTGCGGCCTGTGCTGGACGCGCCGGGCCACGCGCAGCGACCAGGTGCGCGGCGGCTTCGTCATGTGGGGAGCCTGGCTGCTCACCGTGGGGCTGGTGTTCAGCGAGATGAGCGTGATCCCGCACACGGCCTACCTGGCAGCCCTGGCAGCGCCGCTGGCGGCACTGTCCGCGGCCGGCATCGTGATGTTCTGGCGGGCGTACCGGGCGGACGGCTCGCGCGGCTGGATGCTGCCGGTCGCGGTCGCGGCCGAGCTGGCCTGGGCGCTGTTCCTATGGCGGGACTACGATGGCTTCCTGCCGTGGGCGCGGGACGCCATCGTGGTCGCCGGGGTCGTCGCGATCGTGGTGCTGGTGGCCGCCTGGCTGACCATGCGTTCCCTGGCCCGGCTGTCGACGGCCGGGCTGGCGGTCGGCGTCGCGGCGATGCTGGCGGCACCCGGCGTCTGGGCGGCCTCCGTCCTCGACACGAAGTACGGCGGCACCTCATTGAACGCGAGCGCCGGCCCGGCCGGGGCGATGGGCGGCGGGACGTTCGCCAGCGCCCCCCGGGGCTTCACCGGGCCTGTCACCAGCCCCGCTCAGCGCGTCGAGGCCGGTCTGGGCGACGCGGGCTTCGGCGGCCGCCGGGGCGGCGGGGAATTCGCCGGGGTCAGGGGCGGCGGGATAGCGCTCACTGCCACCGCTACCCTCAGCCCCGCCGAGCAGCGGATCTACGCCTACGTGAGCGCACACCGCGACGGTGCCGGGTACCTGATGGCGGTCGGGTCCTGGGATACGGCCGCACCGTACATCGTGGCGACCGGGCAAGAGGTCATGCCGATGGGCGGGTTCAGCGGCACGGTCCCCGAGCCCACCCTGAGCCATGTCCGGGACCTGGTGCGCACCGGCCAGCTCCGGTTCTTCCTTATTGACGGCGCCGGCGTCGGGCCGGTGGCCGGGGCCGGGCCGGTGGCCGGGGCCGGGCCGGTGGCCGGGGCCGGGCCGGTGGCCGGGGCCGGGCCGGTGGCGGGGGCTGCGGCCGTGAGCGGGGCCGGGGCTACTGCTGGGCCGCCGGCGGCCTTCGGGCTGGGCGGCCGGGGGGACGTCGCCGCGACGATCGACTCCTGGGTGGAGAGCGCGTGCACGACGGTTCCCGTTACTGACTACCAGGCCACCGCCGGCACCGGCACCGGCGGCGGTGCCGGTGGCCTCGGCGGCACGGCCGGCACGCTATACGTGTGCCAGCGGACTGCCTGATTCCGCGTGCTCCGGCTAACGCCGCCCCCGGGAAAGCAGAGGCCCCCGGCGCCTCATCGAGCGCCGGGGGCCGGTTGCCTCCGCTGGCTAGCCGAGCGGTCTCGGCCGGCTAGTCGATGAGCGCCTGCTCTTCGGCGATCCCGGCATCCTCGAGCGAGTCCGGCACCGTTGGCCGCTGGCGGCCGCGGATCACGAAGATGAACAGCAGCAGGGTCACCGCGTCGAAGATGGCCGCGAGCGCGAACGCGGCGGACATGCCGTGCGCCAGGATGTGGTGCTGCTGCGCGACCGCGGTCAGCCCGGCGATCGGGTGCGCGGCCGCGCCGCGGCTCGCGGTGCCGTAGACCGCGACCAGCACCGCCAGGCCAAGCGCACCGCCGACCTGCTGCATGACGTTCACCATGCTGGAGGCGGCGCCGGACTCCTCGGGCCGGACCCCGGCCAGCGAGACCGTGGTCAGCGGCACGAACACCACGCCCATGCCCAGGCCGAACAGCATCATCGCCGGGAAGACGCCGGTCCAGTAGCTGGTGCCCGGCGAGACCTGGGACAGCATGGTCATCCCGGCGATCACCGGGAGCATGCCGGCGATCATCAGCGGCTTCGGCCCGAACCTCGGGATCAGCCGGGGAGCGGCGCGGGAGACCGCGAACAGCGTGATGGTCATCGGCAGGAACGCGACGCCGGCCATGATCGGGCTGAAGCCGAGCACGTCCTGGATGAATTGGGTGAGGAAGAAGAACATCCCCATCATGCCCGCGACAAGCAGCAGCCGGGCGACGAACGACCCGGACCGGCTGACGTCGGCGAACAGCCGCAGCGGGGTGATCGGCTGCGAGGCGCGGGTCTCGTTGAGCAGGAAGACCGCGAGCAGCGCGAAGGCGATCACGAACGAGGCGATCGCGGTGGTGTCGCCCCAGCCGTTAGACGCGGCCCTGATGAACCCGTAGACCAGGGCGCCGATGCCGGCGGTGGAGGTGATCGCGCCGGTCAGGTCGAACTTGCCGGGCTGGCGCTTGGTCTCAGCGACGAACAGCGGAGTGATCGCGATGACCGCGATGCCGATCGGGACGTTGATGAAGAGCACCCAGCGCCAGGAGAGCCACTCGGTGATCAGCCCGCCGAGCACCAGGCCGAGCGAACTGCCGCCGGTCACCACGGCGGAGTAGATGGCGAGCGCCTTGACCCGCTCCCTGCCCTCGGGGAAGGAGCTGACCACCAGCGCGAGCACGGCGGGCGAGGCCAGCGCGCCGCCGACGCCCTGAATGGCGCGGGCGGCCAGCAGCATCCCGGCCGTGGTGGCCAGGCCGCCCGCCAGCGAGGCGAGCGTGAAGATGGTGAGCCCGGCGATGAACATCCGGCGGCGGCCGAGGATGTCGCCCGCCCGTCCGCCCAGCAGCAGCAGGCCGCCGAACGTCAGCGTGTACCCGTTCATCACCCAGGACAGGCTGGTCGACGAGAAGTGCAGGCCGTTCTGGATGTGCGGCAGCGCGATGTTCACCACCGTCGCGTCCAGGATAATCATGAGCTGCGCGCCGAGCATGATAGTCAGCGCCAGGTTTCTGCGCCCTTGCCTGCGGTTCGGCGCGGCGGTTGCGGCTACGTTCATGTCAGCTCTCATTAACACGGTCGACAGTCACCGAGGTACGATGAGGAAAGATTCGGAGGTTCACTCCGGTTACTATACGGAGACTCCCTCCGTTTAGCAAACTGGATTGATGAGCGATGAGCACAACGGCAGAGACATCCGCGCCAGGCGACGACGCCACCAGCAGCGATGTCGCACGCAACGACTGCTGGGACGAGCCGGGCGCGAAGATGCGCGCCGACGCGCGCCGCAGCCGCATCAAGCTGCTCGAGGCGGCGACCGCGGCGTTCGCCGAGCACGGGGCCGACGCGCCGCTCGACGACATCGCCCGCCGGGCCGGCGTCGGGATCGGCACGCTCTACCGGCACTTCCCCACCAGGACCGACTTGCAGGCGGCGGTCTACCGCAGCCAGGTGCTCGCGGTCTGCGCGGCGGCCGACGAGCTCATCACCACCGTGCCCCCCGAGCAGGCGTTCTTCGGCTGGGTGCGGGCGATGGCGGGCTACCTCGCCACCAAGCGCGGGCTGTCGCGGGCGCTGATCGAGGCCGTCGGCAAGGACTCCGAGCTCATCTCCGGCTGCTGGGTGGCGATGCGCGAATCCACCGACCGGCTGCTGGCCCACGCGCAGCAGGCCGGGGTGCTCCGCGCCGACATCTCCGCCCAGGACGTGCTCCGCCTGGTGCACGGGATCACGATCGCCACCGAGCAGACGCCGGCCGACGCCGACCGGCTGCTCGCGCTGGTGCTTGACGGGCTGCGGCCGCAGGAAAAAGATCAAAATCCCGGTCATGAACGAGCCGATGCTGCGCGTGACAGCGACAGCTGACCCTTGGCCCGGCACGGTCACGGCGCGGGGGCAGGCTGTTTCTCAGATCGCGGGCGGCCGGTTCTCGTAGTTCGTGGACAGCACGACCGTGGTCCGGGTGGACACGTTGGCCAGGGTGCGGATCTGCTGCAGCAGTTCCTCCAGGGCGGCCGGCGACGCGGCCCGCACCTTGAGGATGTAATTCTCGTCACCGGCCACGCTGTGGCACGCCTCGATCGCGGTCAGTGGCTCAAGGCGCAGCGGCACGTCGTCCGGGGCGGACGGGTCGAACGGCTTGATCGACACGAACGCGGTCAGCGGCAGACCGATCACTTGCGGATCACAGAGCGCAACGTAACCAGTGATGACGCCATCGGTTTCCAGACGGCGTACTCGCTGGTGCACAGCGGACACAGAAAGGCCTGCCTGCCTCGCAAGTTCGGTAAAGCTCATGCGCCCGTTCCTGGACAGCAAGGACACGATTCGGCGGTCGATCTCTTCCACTACGACAACTTAACGTGAAATGTGCGTTCCCCGTGACCGCACTCGGTAACGGCTTAGTCTCATGGACCACTCGGATGTAACCGGCGTCCCGCGCCGGCGGCGCCGGGCGCGGCACCGGGTGGATGAATATCGGCCTACCGTGCGTTGCACGGCCAAAGCTAGCGATCCGTGGTGGGAGACTGGAAGCATGCAGCCGGAAGAACTCTACGAACTGGACGCCGAGGAGACGTCGGACCTCGACGGAGCGGCCCTGCTTGTGCACCTGGAAGGGTTCATGGACGCGGGGGCGGCGGGACGCCTGCTGACCGAGCACCTGCTTGACGCCTTCGAGCACACGACGGTGGCCAAGTTCGACACCGACAGGCTCCTTGACTACCGGTCACGACGGCCGCTGATGACCTTCGACGGCGGCACCTGGGAGAGCTACGACGCGCCCGAGCTGACCGTCTTCCGCCTCGCCGACTCCTCAGGCAAGCCGTTTCTCCTGCTCACCGGGCCGGAGCCGGACCACGAGTGGGAGGCGTTCGCGGCCGCCGCGCGGCTGCTGGCCGAGCGCCTCGGCGCCGGGCCGCTGATCACCTACTTCGGCGTCCCGATGGGCATACCGCACACCCGGCCGCTCGGCGTCATCACCCACGCGTCGCGGCCCGGGCTGGTGACCAGCAAGGTGCCGCTGCCCTCCAAGCTCCAGGTGCCCGGCTCGGCTTCGTCGCTGCTCGAGTTCCGGTTCGGCGAGGCCGGGCGGGACGCGGTCGGCCTGGTCGTCCAGGTGCCGCACTACCTGTCCCAGGCCGCGTACCCGACCGCGGCGCTGACCCTGATCGACGCGCTGACCGAGGTCACCGGGCTCGACCTGCCCGCGCTTGAGCTCCGCGAGGCCGCCGACCGGACCAACGCGCTGATCGACCGCCAGGTCGAGGAGTCGTCCGAGGTCGCGGAGCTGGTCCAGGGGCTTGAGGCACAGTACGACGCCGCGATCGCGCACGACGGCGAGAACCTGCTCGCCGACGGCGAGGAAATGCCGACCGCCGACGAGCTCGCGGCGGCGTTCGAGCAGTTCCTCGCCGAACAGGGCGGGAACGAAGACTAGACGATCACCAGGTCGCGGGGGCGGTTGTTCATCCGCTGGTAGCCGGTCTCGGTGCAGACCACGATGTCCTCGATCCGCGCACCGTGCGGGCCGGGGTAGATGCCCGGCTCGATGGAGAAGGCCATGCCGTTCTCCAGCCTGGTGGTGTTGCCTTCGACGATGTACGGGTCCTCGTGGGTCTCCAGGCCGATGCCGTGGCCGGTGCGGTGGATGAACCAGTCGCCGTAGCCCGCGTCAGCGATGATATGCCGGGCCGCCGCGTCGACGTCCTCGGCCGTTACGCCCGGCTTGACGGCCAGCGTGGCCTCCTCCTGAGCGCGCTTGAGCACGTCGTAATAGGCGGTGAAATCGGCCGGGGCGGCACCGACGGCGTAGGTCCGCGTGCAGTCCGAGCAGTAACCCGACGGCATGGTGCCGCCGATGTCGACCACGACGACGTCACCGTTCTCGATGACCCGGTCGGAGACCTCGTGGTGCGGGGAGGCGGCGTTCGGCCCGGAGCCGACGATCACGAAGTCGGCGCTGATGTGCCCCTCGGCGAAGATGGCCTCGGCGATCTTGACGCCCACCTGGCGCTCCGTCTGCCCTGCCTTGAGCCAGTTCGGGACGTTGGCGTGCACCCGGTCGATGGCCTCGCCCGCCTCCTTGAGCGCGGCCACCTCGGCGGGCGACTTGCGTATCCGCAGCGGCGACAGGACCTCGGAGGCGAGGCGCTGGCCCGCCCCCGGCAGGGCCTTCGCGAACTGGAGTACATGCAGCGCCCACATCCGGTCGCTGAGCGCGACCAGCCCGGGGTCGCCGACCCTGTGCCTGACCAGTGCGAACGGGTCCATGGTCTCGCCCCACGGTACGAGTTCGACGGTCAGCCGGCCGGCCGGGGAGGCCTCCGCCGCCTTCAGCTCGAGGGCCGGGACGACCAGGAACGGCTCACCGTCGGCCGGCACCGCCAGGCAGGTAAGCCGCTCAAGCTGCTTGGCGTCGTAGCCCGTGACGTACCGAAGGTCGGGCCCCGGGGTGAGCAGCAGGACATCGATGCCTGCCTGGCGGACGGCCTCCCGGACTGCGGTAAGGCGCTCGGGCGGGTACAGGGTGGTGTCGGTCACGTGTGCTCCTTCTTCACTGGGGAACCGCGGCTTCACTGGGTAACCGCGGCGCGGAAGCGGCTCAGTGACGAGCCGAGGCCGAGCGCGGCGCCGATCTCGGTGAGCAGTTCCGGGTCCGGCGGGGTGGCCGGCAGGGTGCCGTCGATGTCATCCGGCAGCGGGACGTCGGTGGCGGTCCGCACCACCGGCGGGGCGATGTCCAGGTAGGACCGCCCGGCCTCGAGCTTCTTGCGGGTGCCGGCCGGGAAGCCGCCGTGGCCCCTGTCGAGCGCGCTCTTGAGGCTGTCCAGGTCGCCGAAGGTCCTGATCAAGGAGGCGGCGGTCTTTTCCCCAATGCCGAGGACACCGGGCAGGCCGTCGCTCGGGTCGCCCCTCAGCACGGCGAAGTCGGCGTACTTATCGCCGGGAATGTCGTACTTTTTCGCGACTCCGCCCTCGGTGACCGGCTCAAGCTTGCCGAGCCCGCGCAGGGTGTAGAGGATGCGGACGCCGCGGGCGTCATCCACCAGCTGGAACAGGTCCCGGTCGCCGGTGACGACATCGACCGGCTGGCGCGCAAGGGTGGCCAGGGTGGCGATGACGTCGTCGGCCTCGTAGCCGTCGGCCTCGGCGATCGCGATCCCGGCCGCGGTCAGCACCTGGGTGATCAACGGGATCTGCACGACAAGACCCGGCGGCGTCTGCTCCGACCCGTCGGGCTCGGCGCGGTGCGCCTTGTACGCCGGGATCGCGGCGACCCGGAACGCGGGCCGCCAGTCGGCGTCCAGGCAGGCGACCAGGCGGGCCGGGCGGTGTTCCCTGACCAGCCGGGCGATCGCGTCGAGCAGCCCCCTGATCGCGTTCACCGGCGTCCCGTCCGGCGCCGTCACCGTCTCCGGCATCCCGTAGAACGCCCGGTAGTACAGCGACGCCGTATCTAGCAGCATCAAGGATCCCACCCGGTCATCCTGCCACGCCCGGGGAGAGCGCGTGTCGGCATGGCCCCGCTACCGGCTGCGCCCGGGGTCGGACCCCGCGGCGGCCGGGCCCGGATGCTAGGCGGTCCTCGCCTTGTCGGCTGGCCCGCGGGCGGAGCGCCTGGTGAGCAGGATCAACAGCGCGACCAGTAGGTAGACCAACCCTGCTAGGCCGAGGACGAGCGCGAGGATCACGGCCGCCGCGGTCATGACCGGGTTGTGCCAATGAACCCGTACCAGGAGCGCCGCGACGATCGCGACCACGCCGGCGCCACCGAGCAGGGCGGCCGACAGGGCCGAACGCGCGCGGGCGGACGTGCGGGCTCGCGTGGCGGCCGGCCGGTCCGCGGTGCGGGCGTCCGCGGCGTCTGCGGCGTCCGCGGCGTCCGCGGCGACGCCCCGGCCATCTTGCGCCAGGGCGACGGCGCTGGCGATCGCGTGGCCGATGCCGGTGGCCTCGGCCGGGGAGCGCAGCCAGCGGTCGATCCAGGAATTGCCCCAGACGTACAGCGAGATTTCGCCGCCGCCTGAGCGGGCGATGGAGACCTTGGCCTTGTCCACCAAGACGGCGGTGATATCGATCAGCCGGATCCGGCGGGTGATAATCCCCACCCGGAAGACCAGCAGGCCGCCGCCGCTGTCCACCGCCACCGACACGCCGGCGACCGCCGCCCCGCCGTACACCGCGGCCAGCACCGTCGCGACCGGGATCGCGAACCAGAGCGGGAAGAACACCAACGTGATCGCCACCCCGATGGCGGCGAAGACGACCGACTCCACCCGCAGCACGGCCGGGCACCGCCAGCGTTGGATCGGCTGTTCATTCGGCATGGGCAGATTATGCCGCATGCGGATTACCGAAGCAGAATCTTGCCGTCGGTGACGGTGATCGGGGCGCTGGGCAGCGGGCTGGACGCGGGGCCCGCGACGACCGCACCGGTGGCGACCGCGAACTTGGCGCCATGGCAGGGGCAGTCGATGGTGCCGTCCGCGACCTGATTGCACAGGCAGCCCACGTGCGTGCAGACCGCGCTGAATCCCTTGAAGACACCCTTGGTCGGCTGGGTGACCACGACCTTGGCGTCGGTGAAGACCATCCCGCCACCGACCGGGATGTCCGCTGTCTGGCCGAGCACGGTTCCCGATATTCCGCCGCTGGCCGGGCTGGCGGCCGCGCTCGCCGGGCCGGCCGCGGCGGGCGGGTTGGCGGCCGCCTCGGACGGTGCGGACGGTGCGGACGTGACCGCCAGGTCGGGCCCGGGGGCCTGACCGGCGTCGTTGGCGTCGTAGGGAACGGCCGCGGTGCTGCACGCGGTGAGCAGTACCGCCGCACCGCCCGCGCCCGCCAGTCCCGCGCACAGCAGTACCGCGCGGCGGCTGGCGCCATGATCCGCGGCGTGATCCGTCGGGGCCCCTTCAGTCATCGGTCATCCTTCGCTGGTTGTCCGCTGGAAACCGTTCGGCACGTTTCTATGCGAACCGTGAGGTACGCGTCTGGTCATGACGGCCGAGGTAAGAATCCGGTAATCGGCTCGGGCGGCGGGTGGCCGTGAGCAGACGTCCGCTAGCCGGAGGTCGCCGGGCAGGTCCTCCTGCCTGCCATCGGGTTGCCCGCTCCTGGGGTGAGCGGTGCCACCTGGTTGACGAAGCAGGCCGCGACCACCACGCCGGCCTTGTTCTCAGTGGTCGACACATCGTTGGCCTGGCCGAGCGACGCGCAGTCGAGGTTCACGAACGATTGCTTGAGCCGCATTGCCATGAAGGTGAAGAGATTGTCCGCCTCGTCCGGCGCGGGGCTCGGCTCCTTGCTGAGCAGGTTGATGTCCTGCTGCAGCCGACTGCCCTGGATCTGCTCGAGATCGGCGCAGTACTGGCCAGGCGACTCACCGGCGGGCAGCGGCGCCATGTCCACGATCGACCGGTAGGCATTGGTTTTGCCGGCGTTGAAGTTGCCGTAGTTGTCCAGCGTCATCGGGTCGTTGAGCGGGACCAGGGCGATCGGCCCGCTGTTCTGCTGCCCGGCCCAGGTGGCCGCCTGAAGTTCATCGAGCGGCAGGGCGGACGTCAGGGCGCCGTTATCCGCCTGATCGGGCAGTTCCCACGGGGAGCAGTGCAGCGCCGGATCGATGAACAGGTCGAGCAGCCCGTTGTCGCTCCCGTTGGACAGCACGCTCGCGCGCGGCAGGGACTGCCTGTTGGCAGCGGTGTCCTGGGCGATCTGGCCGTCCGGTTCCGCCAGGTACCGGGTGGTCACATTGTCGCTCTGATCCTGGTCGACCAGGCCGAAACTGCGCGTCGTCAGGCAGCTCTGGCCGTCCACGGCGGTGCCAGGGGACGGCACCGTGAGCTTGCCCGCCGCGATCGCGGCGTTGGCGGCGCTGAAGAAGGCCGCCGCATTGCAGGCTGCCACCTGCGTGAACGTCGAGAACTTACCGTCGATGTCCTCACCCGAGAGGCAATTGGCCTGTTGCAGGAGGAAGTCGGAGGCAGGCGATGCGGCCGGGAACTCGTACTTGCTGGCCGGCTGGGCTGCCTGGGCGCTGGTACCCGAAAGCGCGGGCGCCGTGGCGGTACCTGATGGCGTCGGCGCCGTGACCAACGCGGCCAAGTACGCGGACAGCGGCTGAGATGGGGACGGCCCCGCCAGTTGGTCCGCGCCGGCCAGCGTCAGGCTATCGCCGTTGTACCCGAACCAGAGTGCCACCACCGAGTTGAGCGGAAGCTTGGGAACCACGGGAGCGACGCCCGGCGTGGTCCCCTGATCGATGACCAGCGGGTCGTAGATCGAAATCTGGCCGGTCTCGGTGTTGATGATGGCGCCCTGCACGAACGCCGTCTGGTCCGGATTGTCCTCGTGGCACGCGCCCGCCGCCGGATCGGTCGCGGTCAGCTGGTACGGCGTTGCCAGGCCGAGGGGGGACAGCGGGTTCTGCGGCACGATGAGGGTGCAGTTTGAGTTGACCGTCACCGCTGCCGCCACCGGGGCCGTCCTGTTCGCGCGGCTCAGCCCGACCCCAGCCACCACGAGGACCACGCACGCCACGAACCCCAGCGCGGCGAGCACCGGCGCCGGGATCGCCGGGATCGCCGGGAGCCGCCCGACCGCGCCGCGGCCGCGCCGGTAGCGACGCCGCCGGACGGGCCGGTGCCTTGGGTGATGCGGGCCGCTCGGGCGATCCGGGCCATGCTCGGTGAATCCATAGGGCGATCCAGCGGCATCGCCCCAGCCGTAAGGGCCGACGAGCGGGCCGTCGCCGTAGCCGCCATCGTTGTTGCTGTCCGCGTAGCCGGCGTCCCAGTAGCCGCGGGCGCCGTTACCGGGGCCGTAGCCGGCACCCTGGTAGCCGGGGGCGCCGGAGCCGGGGCCGTAGCCGGCACCCTGGTAGCCGGGGGCGCCGTAACCGGGCTCTTCGTAGCCGGGCGCGGGGCGATCCGCCCAGTACTCGGGCTGCTCACGACCAACCAGACGGGTCCGCTCCCGTCCAGAGGTGCCACGCGCCGCGTGGACGTCGTCCTCTCGGCGATGCCCGCCGACTCGGCTGCCTCGTCCCGAGGGCAGTCTCATCTATCACGGTCCTTTCGAACGTCTCCGTTCCGGCCGTGACGCTCCCAGGAACAGGACGTTAGCGTTTCGTGATCTATTACGTGGGTTGATTCAAGTTTTTATAGTCCTTACAAAGTCATAACGGATCATCCGCCCGCGCCCAGCCGGGCCAGCCCGGAGCCCGCCAACGGATGCCGACGGGCCTTACCAGCCGGGCAACGGGGTAAATATGCTGGTGGCATACTGCGACTGGCGGTACAAGTGAGCGGATCGGTACAGACGACGGAACATCAGCACCAAGACCAAGGTCACGCGCACGGCCCCTCCCCCGACGCCGACTTGCGGTGGCTGGCGGCGGCCGGTGCGCTCATCGTGGCGTTCATGATCGGCGAGGTGGCGGCGGGGCTCGTCGCGCACTCGCTGGCGTTGCTCTCCGATGCCGCGCACATGCTCACCGACGCGGCCGCCATCGGGCTCGCGATCGTCACCGCCAAGATCGCGGGGCGGCCGGCCCGCGGCGGCTACACCTATGGACTCCGCCGCCTGGAGATCCTCTCCGCCCAGGCCAACGGCATCACGCTGGTGCTGCTGGCGGCCTGGCTGGCCTACGAGGCGATCCGCAGGCTGATCACGCCCCACCCGGTGGCCGGCGCCCTGATGCTCACGGTCGCGCTGGTCGGGGTCGGTGTCAACCTGGCGGCGAGTTGGCTGCTGGCCCGGGCCAACGGGGCAAGCGCCCGGCGCAGCCTCAACATGGAGGGCGCGGTCGCGCATGTGCTCACCGACCTGTACGCCTTCGCCGCGACCGCAATCGCCGCGATCATCATCCTGGCGACCGGGTTCGCCCGCGCCGACGCTATCGCCACCCTTGTTGTGGTCGTCCTGATGCTGCGGGCAGGCAGCGAGCTGATCCGTGAGTCGGGGCGCATCTTCCTTGAGGCAGCTCCGGCCGACATCGATCCCGCGGCGCTCGGCGCGGCGATGGCCGTCAGGCCGCACGTGGCCGAGGTTCACGACCTGCACATCTGGGAAATCACCACCGGCATGCCCGCCGCCTCGGCGCACGTGCTTGTCGAACCCCACCAGGACTGCCACGCGGTCCGCGCCGACCTGGAGGCCCTGCTCGCCCGTGAGCACGGCATCACCCACCTGACCCTGCAGGTCGATCATTGTCCCGAAACCGACGACCTCCCCACACCCTCCTCTCACGACCACGACCACGACCGCGACCACGACCGCCTGTCCGCCGACGATCACGACTACCTCACCGGCGACTCCCCGACCCCCGGTCACCTCACCAAGCACAAGGCAACCGACGCCCACCCGGCCACCGACAACGCCGAAGAGAACCACGCCCCAGGCCCCCCGCACTGCGAGGACTCCCACGGCCCCGCCTACCGCCCCGCCCGCCAGCCCCCTCCCTAACCGGCGCGGGGCCGACCTGTCGGCTACGCCAATGACCTTCTCGAACCTGTCACCTACGCCAACGACACCAATAGGCGATGACGTTGGCGTAGCTGACATGCCCCGGACCTGTCGGCTACGCCATCGACCCACTCGAACCTGTCACCTACGCCGACGACACCAATGAGCGATGACGTTGGCGTAGGTGACAGGTCGCGGCCACGACGCTGGCGTGGATGACAGGTCGCGGCCACGACGCTGGCGTAGGTGACAGGTCGCGGCCACGACGCTGGCGTGGATGACTGGTCGCGGCCGCCATGACGCTGGCGTAGCTGACTGGTCGCCGCCACGACGCTGGCGTAGCAGAACGAAGACTGGGCGGGCGGCTTGGGCCGAGCGCTAGCCCGCGCTAGCCCGCGGCGGCGTAGCCGGCTGGCGGGGTGTAGCTGACGCGCTGGTACAACTGACCGGTGGCCGGCGAGTAGGCGCCGATCTTGACGAAGTTCGCGTTGAACCAGTCGGAGAGCCCCGTCGTCCAGGGGATCCGCCGCCGGGAGCCCTTCTCCGGGGACAGCCAGACGTAGTCGGCCCGGCTGAACCAGGTCTGCCACTGGGCGACCACGGCCGGCATGTTCTGCGCGCCGCCCTGGACGGACACGCCGTCGCTGAGCACCAGCGTTGCGGCGAGCGAGTCGATGATGTCCGGGCAGCCGGGCGGGAGGTTGGTGAACCGGTCAGCGGCGATCTGCAGGGATACCTCGTCCGAGAAGACGCAGGCGCCCGGCGGGATCTCATGCGCGACATTCTCGGCACCGGAGTGGCGCGTCGGGTATATCTCCCTGATCTGCACCACCGCCACCAGCATGATCAGCACCGCGAAGACGCGGACCACCACCAGCGACCAGCGCCGGCGACCCGCCAGGGCGCCGGCCGCGCCGCCAAGGGAGAGCGCGAGCCACGGTGCGGGGAAGTCCGCGTAGTGGTAGAAGAAGGCCGAGTACCCGACGATCATCAGCGAGGCGACCACCAGGGTGGCGATCGACAGCCACTCCAGCGGGGTCAGCCGCCGCGACTGCCAGGCGTAGCCGGCCACAAGCGCCCCGGCCAGCACGAGCGCCGCGAGGATGGGCAGCCAGCCAATGCTGTGGGAGTCGCCGACCCCGGCCGACGCGCCGGCCGCGAACATCGAGTTCCCGCCCGGGTCGAGCCTCAGCTGGCCCGACTGCGTGTAGACGTCGATCAGCCCGGTGAGGTTGGCCAGCTTGACACCGAACGCCACCGCGCTGCCCTCGCGCGCCGCCTGATCGATGATCGTGGAGCGGAGGAACGTGACCGGCGCGGCGACCAGAAACGGCCCGGCGGAGACCCCGAACCCGACCACCAGTCCGATCAGGTAGTCGCGGACCCGGCGGGCTCGGTCGGTCTTGAGCAGCAGGCAGAGGGTCAGCAGCACGAAGGCGGGCGCGGCCGCCCAGAACTTGATGGCACCCGCGAAGCCGAGCGCGACCCCGGCCCAGCCCAGCATGGAGGGGCGGGCCAGGTGCCCCCGGCGGAACGCCAGGTTCATCGCGATCAGGCAGAACAGGTTCATCCACGGCTCGAGCAGCAGCGTGTGCGCCGTGGTGATGTCCGGCGGGTAGACGGCGAGAACGCCGCAGGCCACGGCGGTCACCACGGCCCCCCGGTAGCGGACCAGGTTGCCCACCAGGGGGATGCAGGCGGTGGACGCCAGGGCGGTGAGCAGCCGGGCCAGCGCGAGGCCCTTCACCGTGGTGGTCACCTTGGCGATCAGCGCCACCGGCACCATCAGCTCGAGGATCCCCGGCGGCTGGACGTACGCCCAGTTCAGGTAGGGCAGGTGCCCCTCGGTCAGCCGGATCGCCCCGCCGAGGTAGACGCCATCGTCGTACTCGGTGATGCCGGTCAGGGAGCCTGGCCTGCTCAGCGTGAAGAGCCGGATGGCCAGCGCCAGCACCGTGGCGAGGAAAATCACCTTGCCCGGGTCGCTCAGCCAGTAGGCGCGCAGCCGCCCTCGGAACCCGTCCCGCTCCGGTGAGCTCCCGCGCTTCGCCTGCTCCCCAGGAGCGCGGGCGACGTCACCGTGCGTGTGGAGATTCCCGCTCACGGGCGGAGACTAGCAGGCATTAGGGCTGCTCCGGACGACTTTGAGGACAGTTTGCGGCATTACGCGAGTCTCGGGCTTAGCCACCTAGTTCACAGCAATGGTAAGACCTGCGTCTCAAAGGTACGGAATCAGGGGAGGCCCAGGCGGGCTGAATCCCAAGAAACATAAGGGAAGCGGATCAGACGCCACGAAATTCCGGCGACCTGCGCAACGCGTCGGCGACCGCGCGCGATGTCCCCAGGCTGACGAGCGGCACCCCGGCGCCGCGGACCCGGAAGACGGTCGCGCCGGGGGCGTGGCCGATCCGCACCACGGCCGCGCTCAGCGGCGAGCGCCGGACGATGACCCCGCCGCCATCGGCGGCGACCTCGAACTCCACGCCGAGCCGTCGGCTCAGCACGCCCGCCAGCTCCGCGGCCGTGACGCCCTTGCGCGGTACCCGAACCTGCCCCACCATGGCCTCCCCGCTCGCAATTTGATCGAACGAAGATTACCCGTCTCGCCTGGACATTAGCTGTAAGTTCGCTAGCCAGACGGCCGTGTTGGGCGGAAGCGTTCCGTCCGCTTCCAGCTCGCCGCTCGCCACCAGCACCTCCGTGTGCGGCGGGAGCGGGACGGGCGTTGCGCCGAGGTTGGCCGCGAACACGAAACCCGGTCCGCGGGCGAAGAACAGCGCGTCGTCCGGTGCGTCGAGCCAGCGCATCGAGATGCTGCCGTCGGCCCCGGTGCCGAGCGCGGGGTGGCCGCGGCGGATCCGCAGCGCGGTGGCGTAGAGCGACAGAAAGGAGTCCTGGTCGCCGGTCTGGGCGGCCACGCTGTACTCGCCCCACCACGGTGGCTGCGGAAGCCAGGGCGGGGCCGGGGTGGAATCACGGTCCGTTCGGGAGAATCCGAATGAAAACCCGCCCGCTGACCACGGCAGCGGGACGCGGCAGCCGTCCCGGCCGGCTACCTTCCCCCCGGTCCGGCGGAAGGTCGGGTCCTGCCGGGCGGCGTCGGGGATGTCGTCGACCTCGGGGAGGCCGAGCTCCTCGCCCTGATAGATGTAGGCCGAGCCGGGCAGTGCCAGCAGCAGCAACGCGGCCGCGCGGGCGGCGGCGGGACCCCAGCGGGTGACCGGGCGGACAACGTCATGGTTGCCGAGCACCCAGGGGGCGCGCGATCCGTCGGTGAAGGCGTGCGTGTCGTCGATCGCCGCGCGCAGCGCTGGCGCCGACCATTTCGCCTTGACCAGCTCGAAGTTGAACACCTGAGGCAGCTCGCCGGGCGCCAGGTAGGGCGCGAGCGTGGTCGGCGACTCCGCCCAGACCTCACCGACCGCGGTGCGCGCGCCGGGGAAGCCCTCGCGTGGGTAGCTGTCGAGGATCGCGCGCCAGTCACGGTAGACCCCGTGCACCTCCGGGCGGTGATAGTAGGCCGAGGGGCGGTTGGTCAGCGTCGGGTCGGCCACGTCGGCCAGGTCCGGGTCCTTGAACAGGCCGTGGGCGACGTCCACCCGGAATCCGGCGATGCCGCGGTCGAGCCAGAACCGCAGGATGTCCTCGAACATCGGCCCGACCCGCGGGTCGCGCCAGTTCCAGTCCGGCTGGCTCGTGTCGAACAGATGCAGGTACCACTGGCCGTCAGGCACCCGCGTCCACGCGCTGCCGCCGAACCGGGAGGGCCAGTTGTTGGGCGGCTCGGCCCCGCCGGCTCCCCGCCCGTCACGGAAAATGAACAGATCGCGCTCGGGGCTCCCCGGCGGTGCCGCAAGCGCCTGCTTGAAGAGCGGATGATCCCATGAGCAGTGGTTAGGCACTATGTCGACAATGATTCTTATGTCGTGGTCTTTCGCCACTTCGACCAGCTGATCGAAATCGGCCAGCGTGCCGAAACGCGGGTCCACGTCCATGTAGTCGCTGACGTCATAGCCGCCGTCGTTGAGCGGCGACGGGTAGAAGGGCGATAGCCAGATCGCGTCCACCCCGAGTGCCGCCAGGTAAGGGAGACGTCCGACCAGGCCGGGCAGGTCACCGTCCCCGTCCCCGTTGTCGTCGGCGAAGCTGCGCGGGTACACCTGGTACACCACCGCGCCGGCCCACCAGGGATTGTCGTCTGCGCCCACTCGCTGTCCCTTCCACTGTTGACTTGATCGTTCCCTCGCGCGCGGTGAATCAGTACAGTCGTGCGCGGAGGCGTCTGGGTTCCTGGTGGTCCCCCTGGTCTTCAAAACCAGTGAGCGGCGTGCCGCGTCGCTGGCGGGTTCGATTCCCGTCCGCCTCCGCCACCACTCTCCGCGCATCCCGCCACCTGACGGTACTCGACCGCCACGGTGCGGCGCCCCCTCCCCCGCCTCGATGGGAACGTCCGGCCCGGCCGGCAAGGCGGATGGCCCGTACCGCCTCGCTTGCGGGTTCCATTCCCGTCCGCCTCCGCTACCCCTATTTGCGCAGCGCAAGCGCTACTCGCACAGACGTCGCATTATTTCTTTTCATCACTTCCGGAACGTAGGCTGGGCAGATGCTTACTGACGCGTACGGGCGGGTGGCCACGGACTTGCGGGTCTCGCTGACCGACCGCTGCAACCTCCGATGCGCGTACTGCATGCCACCGGAGGGCCTCGACTGGCTGCCGGCGCCCGAGGTGCTGACCAGCGATGAGATCGTCAGGCTGGTAACCATCGGCGTCGAAATGCTGGGCATCCGCGAGGTCAGGTTCACCGGCGGCGAGCCGCTGCTGCGCCGGGAACTGGCCGACATCATCGCCCGCACCGCCGCGCTCGAGCCGCGCCCTGACATCTCGCTGACCACCAACGGCATCGGTCTGGACAAGCGGGCCACGTCCCTGAAGGCGGCCGGCCTTGACCGGATCAACGTCTCGCTCGACACGCTCCGCCCCGAGGTGTTCAGGAAGCTGACCCACCGCGACCGGCTCTCCGACGTGCTGGCCGGGCTGGCCGCCGCCGCGTCCGCCGGGCTGACGCCGGTGAAGGTCAACGCGGTGGTGATGCGCGATCTGAACGAGGACGAACCGGCCGAACTGCTCGCCTACTGCCTGGAGCACGGGTACGAGCTGCGCTTCATCGAGCAGATGCCGCTCGACGCCCAGCACGGCTGGAAAAGGACAGAGATGGTCACCGCGGGCGAGGTTCTCGACTCGCTTTCCGCCGCGTTCGAGCTATCACCCGATACCGAACGGTCCCGTGGCGCTGCGCCAGCCGAGACATTCCTCGTCAACGGCGGGCCGGCCAGGGTCGGGGTAATCTCCTCGGTCACCCAGCCGTTCTGCGGCGCCTGCGACCGGGTACGGCTCACCGCCGACGGGCAGATCCGCAACTGCCTGTTCGCCCGGTCGGAGAGCGACCTGCGGGCGGCGCTGAGGACCGGGGCAACGGACGAGGAGATCGCCGGCCGCTGGCGGGTGGCGGTCGGGTCGAAGCTGCCCGGGCATGGAATCAACGACCCGAGCTTCCTCCAGCCTGACCGGCCGATGTCCGCCATCGGCGGCTAGGGCGCCCGGGCCGGTTCTACAGGCCGAGCTGGGTGCCGTCGATGGACTCGGCGTCCGACGGCGCGGTGATTTCCAGGGGCACGCTGTATACGGTGAAGGTGATCACGCCGCCGCTTGACGTCGGATCGGTCAGCTTGGCCAGCACCGGGGTGGCTGCGTTGGTGATGTAGAGGGAGCCTGGCTGGCCTGTCTGGGTGACCACGTAGGCGCTGTGGCCCTGATAGGTCGTCGGGGTGGCCACGTACGAGGTGCCCGTGGGCGTCTTGAATTGGCCGAACAGCCCGCTGAAGCTGCAGATTTTCGCGAGGTCGGCGAAGTTCGAATTGTCCGCGGGTACCTTGATGTACTTGTCGCCTATCAAGGCAAGCGCCGCCTTGCTGATGTGCAGGCTCGTGTAGTAGGCGTCCGACGGCTTCAGCCAGACGTAGCCGCCGGTCTCGATCAGCTGGAACGTCTGCGCCTTAGACTGCGCGATCGTGCCGCGGCAGCCGGCCCGCTGCACCAGCGTGAGGCCGAAGGAGATCTTTTGGCTGCCGCTGCCGCTGCCACTGCCACTGGACAGGCCGGTGGCGACCACCGTCAGGCTCGGCGCCGCCTTGGTGTTGGCGATGGCCCTGGTGATGAGCGCGGTCGCGGCCGCCCCGGTGACCTTCGCGGTGCTGGCCGGCGACGCGCTCGGCGAGGTCGCGGTGCCCGTCGCGGTGCCCGTCGCGGTGCTGGTGGCGGCCGGACTGCTCGAGCTGCTTGATGACCCGCAGGCCACGGCGGCCGTCGCAAGCGCGGCGGCGATGATGACCGCGGGCACGGTCCTGCCGCCCCTGCGCGCCGTGAACCTGGCTGACACCATGAACCTCCCGTTCGCCATGGCAATACCCACTGCCAGGCAATTTATACAGTCAGTAACCGTCCCCGGGGCCGGACGCCGTGCCGCCGGGTGACAGCCAACCGGCGGATTACCGAACCGGCGGGTTACGGTCGGCCAGTTCGCGGCTGGCGGTTAGGGATCGCGGATGCGGCGAAGGTCGCCCGGGAGGCGTTCGGTAACGCGGGCACGGTCCAGGTACTCAAGCAGCGGGACGGCCACCCGCCGTGAGGTGCCGAGGGCCTGACGCGCCTGCGAGGTGGTGAACGGCTGATCGAGTTCGTCCAGCCGCCGCGCGGCCTCCTGGCCCGCGCCGGCCGCGAGCACCACCGTGTCGGCGACGCGGAGCAGCAGGCCGGCCCTGGCCGCGGTCGCCAGCGCCTTGTTGTCGAGGCCAAGCGCCCGCAGGCGTTCGCTGTCAGGGGCGGCGAACGGGTCCCTGGCAAGATCGTCGAGGACGGCCTGCACCGCGGCGGCGATCGCCGGTGGCAGCCGCCCCGCGGCAGTGGCGGGGACAGGTTCCGTTGCCTGAGACCGCACTGGCGGCGCGGTTTCCGTTGCCCGCGGAGCGAGGATGCGCAGGTGACCGCCGTCTTGGATGACAACGCCGGCGGCCAGCGCGGCGACTAGGCCGCGGCTTGGCAGTTTGAGGGCCGAACGGGCGGCTTCGGTGGGCATGCCGGGGGCGAGAGGGTCACGGCGGCAGAAGTCGGCGACCACCGCGGCCAGTTCGGCGCCGAGGCCGGACCAGTGCGCCGGGTCGGCCAGCCAGTCGCCGGCCACCGCGGCCGGCTGATCGGTCACCCCGGCGGCCGCGAGTTCGGCCGCGCGCATGAGCTTGTGCCGGCGGAGCAGATCGGCTGCCGTCGGGACGTCCGGCCAGGCGGACAGCTCCCTGACGGCGGCGGCGCCGGCGCCACGGCGGGCCAGCGGCGACGGTGCCGGGTCGAGGACGATGCCGCCATGGATCGCCAGCCCGGCCGCGCCCGGGTCGCGCAGCAGCACCCGGTCGCCGACGTGCAGCGGCAGCGGGTCACGGAGCCTGAGCCGCGCGTAGATCGCGGCCGGCCCCCGGCCCCGGTCGGCGCGCGGGTCGCGCGCTCCGCCGTCGCCCGTTGGCGGCTGGTCCGCTGCCGCGAGAATCCGCAGCCGGGCCTGGGTGCGGGCGGAGCCGATGTGCAGCAGGAGCTCGGCCGGGAGCTTCGGCCGCGGGTCGGCCGCGCGCGGGGTGATGCGGACGTCGAGCTCGCTGGTGAGCGTCCAGCGGCCAGGCTCGATCAGCGCCATGCCGCGGGCCGGGAGATCGGCGGGAACGCCCCGGAGGTTGAGTGCCACCCGGGCGACGCCGGAGACCTCGTCGGCGGGCTCGCCCAGTGCCTGCAGGCCGCGGACGCGGACCGGCTCCGACGAGGGGGTCAGCAGCAGCTCCTGTCCGTTCCTGACCGTCCCGGCGGGCAGCGTACCGGTGACCACGGTGCCGGCGCCCCTGATGGTGAACGAGCGGTCGATCCAGAGCCGCACCGGCCGCCGATCACCGGCCTGACCGCGATCCCCGGAACGGGACAGCGCCAAGACCAGGCGGCCGAGGGCGGCGCGGAGGTCGTCAAGACCCTGTCCGGTGACGGCGCTGACACCAATCGCCTCGACCGTGCCGAGATTGGTCTTGCCGATCTCGGCCAGGGCCGCACGGGTCGCGGGGCCGGGGTCGGCCAGGTCCGCCCGGGTGATGACGAGGAGACCGTGCCGGACGCCGAGGGCGTCCACGGCGGCCAGGTGCTCGGCCGACTGCGGCATCCAGCCGCCGTCGGCCGCCACGACGAACATGACGGCGGGCACCGGGCCGAGTCCGGCCAGCATGTTCGGCACGAACCGCTCGTGGCCCGGGACGTCGACGAAGGCCAGCTGCTCCCCTACCGGGGCTCCCGCCGCGGACGGCAGGGTCAGCCAGGCGTAGCCAAGGTCAATGGTCATGCCGCGGCGGCGCTCCTCCGCCCACCGGTCGGGCTCCATCCCGGTAAGGGCCCGGACCAGCGTGGACTTCCCATGGTCGACGTGCCCGGCGGTGGCGACCACGTACATCAGCCGCTCGCGGCGGCGAGGATGGCGGTTATCAGCGTGCCGTCCTCGGCGGGGTCGATGGAGCGCAGGTCTAGCAGCAGGCGCCCCTTTTCCATGCGGCCGGCGACGGCCGGGACCTCCCCCCGGCGGACGGCCGGTCCATGGCGGAGCGGAAACGCGAGGTTCTCGTCCAGGGCGATGGCCGCGCTTGGCAGGGCGACGCCCGGGGCGCCGCCGCCGCCGACCGCCGCCTCGGTGCTCACCACCGTGGCCGGGATCCCGTGGCTGGCCAGCGAAGCAACGGTCCGTTCAGCGCGAAGGGCCAGGTCTCCCTGATCGGCGGCCAGCGACCTGGCGACCGGCGGGAGGGGACCGGCGATCGTCGCCTCCAGGGCGGCGAGGGTCAGTTTGTCGACCCGGAGCGCGCGGGCGAGCGGGTGCCGCAGCAGGCGGCGGACCAGGGGCTCGTCGCCGAGCAGTAGGCCGGCCTGCGGGCCGCCCAGAAGCTTGTCCCCGCTCGCGGTGACCAGGTTCGCGCCGTTCCTGAGGGAGGTCGCGGCGTCGGGTTCGTCCGGCAGCAGTGGGTGCGGCGCGAGCAAGCCGGAGCCGATGTCGTGGACCAGCGGGATTTTCAGGGCGGCGAGCTCGCTGATGGCGGCGCTCTTGGTGAACCCCTCGACCTTGTAGTTGGAGGGGTGAACCTTGAGGATCATCGCGGTGTTCTCGGTGATCGCCTGTTGGTAGTCGGCCACCGTGGTGCGGTTGGTGGTGCCGACCTCGGTCAGCTTGGCGCCGGTGGAGACGAGCAGGTCGGGGAGGCGGAAGCGGTCGCCGATCTCGATCAGCTCGCCCCGGCTGATGATGATCTCCCTGCCAGCCGCGAGCGCGGTGGCGGCCAGCACAAGGGCGGCGGCGTTGTTGTTGACGACGCCCGCGGCCTGCGCGTCCGGCACGGCCGCGCGCAGCGCCCCGATGGCCCCCTGGCCGCGTTGCCCGGCGCGCGCGCCGGTGGCCAGGTCGAACTCAACGTCGCAGGTTCCGGCGGCGGCCGCGATGGCGTCGCGCGCGGCCCGGCTGAGCGGGGCGCGGCCGAGGTTGGTGTGGACAAGGACACCGGTCGCGTTGAGGACGGCGGCAATGGACGCGGCGGTGGCGGGGAGCTCGGCGACGGCGGCGTCGGCCACCGTGGCCTGGTCCGGGGTGATCTCCGCGTTCCTCGCCCGCTGCTGGGCGCGGGCGACGGCGGCCTTCACCAGGGGCCGGCCCAGGCGGCCCTCGGCCGCCCGCAGGCGCGGATCGGCGAGGAGGAGATCCGTGCGGGGGATCTTCGGGTGCGCACCGCTGCGCGCAAGATCGTCCACGGTGGCGACCATACTCCGCGGCGCGCCCCGCCGCCTACCTCCGCCAGCCCCAGGGCTACCTCCCATCCTGATCACTGCCTGTGTTATCTTTGCGACGCTTAGTAAGCGGCTGCTACGCCTGGGCAGCGGGCGCACTCGTTCTAGGCACCGCCTCGGGCCCTTACCGCGTGGCGGGGCAACCATCGCGGAGCATCGGGAGTATCTGTGGAGCAAAGCCGGTGAACGGCAACCCCAGCAGACCCAATGACATCTCGAGTACCGGGGCAACGGTACCGCGACAGTCCGGACACACCGAGACGGTCAGCGACGCCGCGGACCCGGCGGCCGACTCGGGCGTGTCTTCCGGGCCCGCCGGGAGGAGCCGGAAGCTCGGCGCGTTCCGGCCCGACGCGCTGCGCGCGTACTGGCGGTCACCGCAGGGCATTGTCATGCTGGCCGCCACCGGGCTCGCGCTGGGGCTCCGGCTCTACGAGCTGAGCAGGCCGGGGTACCTCACCGGGGTCACCGAGTACGACGACGGCGTCTACCTGGGCGGCGCGATCCGGCTTATCTCCGGATCGCTGCCCTACCACGGCTTCGCGTTCGTGCAGCCGCCGGGCATCCTGCTGCTGATGGCCCCGGTCGCCGTGATCGCGAAGGTCTCGACGGCGACGCACGCGATGGCCGCCGCGCGGCTGCTGACGGTGCTCGCCTCGACCGCCTGCGTGCCACTGGTCGGGCACCTGGTGCGCTACCGCGGCGCCTTCGTCACCCTGGTGAGCTGCGGCATCCTCGCCATCTACCCGGACGACATCACCACCGCGCACACGCTGATCCTTGAGCCCTGGATGAACCTGCTGCTGCTGGCCGGGGTCTGCGCCGCCTTCCGGCGCGGGCGGCTGGCGTCCCCGCAGCGGCTGCTCTGGGCCGGCCTCGTGATCGGGTTCGCGGGCGCGGTCAAGTACTGGGCCGCGTTGCCCGCGCTGGCCCTGCTCGTGGTCTGCCTGATATCACCGCAGGGCGGCGGGACGGCCGCAGTCGCGGTGGCCGCCAGGCCTGCCCGAGCCGTTCCGGCTGCCCAGCGGGGCCGGGCTCTCGCGGTAGGCCGGGCCTGGCGGTTCATGGTCGGCGTGGTGGCCGGGTTCGCGGTCCCGGTGCTGCCGTTCGCCCTGACCGGGCCGGGCCTGTTCGTGCGGTCCACGCTGCTCGACCAGGCCGTCAGGTCGGGCTCGGCGGTACCCGAGTCGCTGCGGCTGGCCCACATCACCGGGCTCATCGACATCCTCAACGGCAGGGGCCAGCTCACCCTGCACGCGGGGACGCATTCGCTGTTCGTGAGCGGCGGCACGGCGACCGTGCAGACCACCAGCGCCGGCTGGGCGCCTTTCATCGTCGCGGTGATCGTGGCGGCCGTGATCGGCCTCGGCTACGCCCTGCGGCCCGGCCGCCCTTCGCCGCTCGAGTGGTACGTCCTCGCCAGCTGCGCAGTCGCGGTGCTGGCGGTGCTCGCGTACTCGGCATTCTTCTACCACTACGCGGACTTCGTGGCCCCGTGGCTGGCGATGTCGGTCGGCTGCGCCGCCGGGACGCTCGGCGGCGCGCTCGCCAGCAGGCCCCGGGCGCGGCTTTCCCTCATCGCGGTGGCCGGGGTGCTGGTGCTCGGCCTGGCCGTGTTCCAGGCGCGCGAGCTGGCCGGGCTGCGCGCGCCCAACATCTACCCGGACAAAGCGGCCATCCCGGCCGGGTCGTGCGTGGTCAGCGACGAGGTCTCGCTGACGCTCGCGGCCAACCGCTTCTCCACCGGGCCAGGCTGCCCCGCCGTGCTCGACTCGCTGGCCACCACGTTGGTCGAGGACAACGGGATCTCCGTTCAGGGCGGCGCCAAGTCGTCGGCGCGGGCGGTTGCCGGGTGGCGCTGGATCTTCAGCCACACCGAGTACGTGTGGCTGTCCGGCGACAGCGACCGGCGCATCCCCTGGACGCGGCCGCTCACCACGTGGTTCTACCAGCACTACCGGCGGCTGCACGTCCACCACGGCATCGGCCGCGTCTACAAGCGCCGTTAGCAGCCGGCCGCTCCTCGTTGAGGCTAGGCAAAGATAGCGGATCATTGTGTACATCCGGATGTACACAATGATCCACGATACGGCCGCAGACGGACCCTCTCGCTGTTATCGCTCACACGGGGTGACGATGTGTTGGCCGCTACCCTGGTTCGGCCGCGAACTCGGCGCGGACGCCGAGCAGGCGCACCGGGCGGCCCGGTTCGAACTGGGCGAGGGCGGCGAGCGCGGCCGCCTCGAACGCCGGCGCGTCGAACCCCGGCGCGTCGAGCGGCGGCGCGTCGAGCGGCGGCCCCTCGAAGGCCGACGCCTCCCGGGCCGGGGCGTCGAATAGGACATCGACCGGGGCGGTAGCCGGGTACGCCACGCCGTGCGTCACCGTGATGAAAGGCGCGTAGCGGACCTTCACTACCGCCCGAACCACCGTCCGTTCCATAACTTCCGCGGCGACCTGCCGGGCGAGACGGGCCACCTCCGCGCGGACCTGCGCCCAGTCCCCGATGTTCTGCTGGAAGGTCACCTCGCGGCCGTGCGAGCGGGCGACGTAGGGGGTCGGGTCGACCTCGCTGTCACCTCGGCCCTGGCCAAGCAGCACCAGCCAGGGGCCGGTCATCGGGCCGAACGCGGCCGCCAGCCGGCCGGGGTCGGCCGCGGCGAGCTCGCGGACCGTGTGGATGCCGAGCCCGGCCAGCTTGGCGACCGTCTTGGCCCCGATCCCCCAGATCACGTCGGGCGGCCGGTCGCCAAGCAGCTCATACCAGCTGCCCGAGGTTAGCCGGAAGACCCCGGCCGGCTTGCCGAAGCCGGTCGCGATCTTGGCTTGCAGCTTGTTCTCGCCGATCCCGACCGAGCAGTCGAGCCGGGTCGCCTCCTTGACGCCGGCGGCGAGCTCGCGGGCGAAGGTCTCCGGGTCCGCTGCCCCGTCTGGGTCGCCAGGATCGGTCTCGATGCCGACGAATGCCTCGTCCCAGCCGAGCACCTCCACCGGCGCGCCGGTGTCCCGCAGCACCTGCATGATCTCGGCCGACACGGCGAGGTAGGCGGGCGCGTCGACCGGCAGGAAGACGCAGTCCGGGCAGCGCTTCTTCGCGGTGCGCAGCGGCTGCCCGGAGTGGACGCCGAATTCGCGGGCCTCGTAAGAGGCCGTGGAGACCACGCCGCGCTTGGCCGGGTCACCGTCACCGCCGACCACCAGCGGCTTGCCGCGCAGCTCGGGATGGCGCAGCACCTCGACGGCGGCGATGAACTGGTCGAGGTCGACATGCAGCACCCAGCGGGTCACGTGACAGTTTTACCCCGCCCGCATCGTTTACCCCGCGGCGTTCACCCCGCCGCGCGTGAATTACCGCGGGCGCGGGGCCAGCCGGCTCGAGCGGAACAGCTGGCAGGCGACCGCGAGGACGACCAGGAAGAGGCCGAGGCCGGCCAGCAGCTCCAGGTTGCCGGCGATGAGCTCAAGGCCGTGCCAGTGGTACTCGGGGTAATGCGGGTTGTCGCCGCTGGGGAAGGAGGCCGCCTTGGCGTAGTTGATCAAGCCGCCCTGGAGCAGTCCCGCCGTCTTGGACCAGAAGTCCGGCCAGGAGGCGAAGACGATGAGGACGGCGGCGGCGAGGGCATACCAGGCGGCCCGCAGCCCGGTCGCGCCGGCCCGGCCAGCGCGGACGGCGGCGTCGACGATCAGCGCCAGGCCCGGCGCGATCCAGACCCAGTGGTGGTCCCAGCTGATCGGGGAGATGAGCAGCGCGGTGAGCGCGGCCGCCATCAGGCCGGCGAAGGTGTAGCCGCGCCGGTCCAGGATGACCGCGGCGGCCAGGCCGGCCAGCCCGACGACGACCGCGACAAGCAGCCACGGGGCAGCGGTGCCGTTCACCGAGCCGATCAGCCTGGTCATGATGCCGCGCAGCGACTGATTCTGCTGGCTGCCGACGAACCCGGTCCGGCCCGCCTGCCAGAAGTCGCCGTCGAGCCACCAGGTGACCGACGCGTTCGGGTACACGATGAAACCGAGGACGACCGTGACCACGAACGCGCCTGCCGCCACCGCGGCCTGCCGGAACCGCCGGGTGAGCAGCAGGTAGGCGATGAACAGGAGCGGCACCAGCTTGATGCCCGCCGCGATACCGGTCGCCGCGCCCTTCCAGCGCCGCCGGTCCGGCTGGCACAGGTCCCAGACGATCAGCGCCATCAAGGCCAGCTCGACCTGGCCGAGGTAGAGCGCGCGCTGCACCGGCTCGGTCCACAGCAGCAGGCCGGACAGCAGCAGCGTCGCGCCCAGCCGGGAGGTCTTCTCCCAGCCAAGCTGGCGGAAGGCGATCCAGACCGTCGCGACCAGGCAGAACAAGCTCGCGATGGTGACGACCGTCATCAGTGCCTTGAACGGCAGCGCGAGCCCGGCCGCGAAGGCCAGCGCGGCGAACGGGGTGTAGGTGAACTGGATGCCCGGATGGCCGTCGTATTCCCAGCTGTAGAGGTTGTGCGAGTGGTGCAGCGCCTGGTGCGCTCCGCCCAGGTAGACCTGCAGGTCGAACCCCTTGAGGTTGGCGCTCATCGGGTGCGTCGCCAGCGCCACCAGGTAGGCGGTGGCCGCCACGGCGGCGACCACCGCGCCGGCGATCAGCAGCGTGCGCCCGCCGGGCTGGACCGCGTCCGGCTGGCCGGCCTCGCGCCCGCCGGCCAGGCTCACGTCTGCTCGCATCGCTGGCGATCTCCTCGGCTTGGTGGTCGATCCCGGTGGCGTTCGCGGGGGCTGCGTTCCCCTGGTAAACCGGGGGCCCCGGCGCATCCGGCTGATTCGGCAGCATAGTCGCTCAGGCCGGGCTGGCCGACACGGGCCAGCCGACCGCGCGACGGCCGTTTGCGGGCAACTGGTGCGGTGCGTGATCATTCAGCCATGGCTGCTGGATATGGGGCGCGAACCGCGGGGACCGCCGAACGGACGCCCGTACTGATCGCCGGGGGCGGGCCCGCCGGGCTCGCCGCCGCGGCGGAACTGGCCCACCGCGGTGTGGACTGCGTGGTGATCGAGCCGCGGACGCAGGTCTCGCACCGCCGTCCGCGGGCCAAGACCACGAGCATCCGGACGATGGAGCACCTGCGCCGGTGGGGGCTGGCCGGTGAGCTGCGGGCGGCCGCACCGCTGCCGGTGGCGTGGTCGCAGCGGGTGATGTTCTGCCAGTCGCTGTCCGGTAAGTGCGTCACCACCTTCGACGGCGCGTTCGGGCTGACGACCGAGCGTGATGACCGGTTCGCCGAGGCCGGCCAGCAGGTGCCGCAGCCGGTGGTGGAAGAGGTGCTGCGCGCCCACGCCGGCCGGTCCCCGCACGTGGACCTGCGGCTGGGGCAGACGGTGACCGGGCTGACGCAGGGCGACGACCACGTCGTGGTGACCGTCCGCGACCAGGCCGGAGTTCTTTACCGGGTGCGGGCGCGCTACGTACTGGGGGCGGACGGCGCGGCCGGTGTGACCAGGGACCAGATTGGCGCGGAGTACGTCGGGCGGTCCGATCCCCGGCCCAACTTCAATGTGGTGTTCCGTGCGCCTGGCCTGGACACCGACCTGGGACCCGCGGTCCAGTACTGGGTGCTTGACGCGCCCGTCCCCGGCGTGATCGGGCGGCTCGACCTGTCCGATATTTGGTGGGCGATCCTGCCAGGAATCGAGCCGGCCGACGGCAACGAGCACGCGGCCGAGCTCATCACCGGCCTCGTCGGCCGCCCGGTCGGGCACGAGCTGCTGGCGTCGGACCCGTGGACGGCCCGGATGCTGGTGGCGGACAGGTTCTCCTCTGGGCGGGTCTTCCTGGTCGGCGAGAGCGCGCACGTGAACCCGCCGTGGGGCGGCCACGGGTTCAACACGTCGGTGGGCGACTCGGTCAACATCGCCTGGAAGATCGCGGCGGTGCTGCAAGGGTGGGCGCCGGAACGGCTGCTGGCCAGTTACGAGCCCGAGCGCCGCGGCGTGGTCGAGCAGACGGTGGCGAGCGCCGGCTCCCACCTGCGCAACCTCGCGGGTGATCTGGCGCAGGACGAGGAGACGATCCAGCGGCTGAAGAGCCCCGAGTTCTTCAGCCTCGGCCTGGTGCTCGGCTACTCCTACGCGGGCTCGCCGATCATCCAGCCGTCCGCTGCCGCCGGTGCCGGCGAGCCGGCCGGGCCCGCCGACGTGACGTCCTACGTGCCGGCCAGCGAGCCGGGAGCGCGGCTGCCGCACTGGTGGCTGCCGGACGGCTCGTCGCTCTACGACCACCTCGGCCAGGGATTCACGCTGCTCTGCCCCGAGTACGGCGAAAGCGAGCCAGGCGTCGCGGCGCTGGCCGAGCGCGCCGCCAGCGGGCGGATACCGCTCGCCGTCGTCCGCGCTCCCGCGTCCTATCCCTGGGCCCAGGAGTTCCTGCTCGTCCGGCCCGACCAGCACATCGCCTGGCGGGCGGCCGACCCGGGCGCCATCGATATCGAGGCGGCCGTGGATCCCGCCTAATCCGCATGGGCACCGACGCGAGCCCACGCTGGCGACGCTGCGGGCGATTCTTATCGAGTGGCGGCCGCGGGCGGGGCCTCCCGCTTGGCGTATTCGTGCGGCACGACCCGGTCATACCAGGCGGCGAGCACGTCTCTTTCCGTCGCGGCCGCCAGAACCTGTACGGGCTGGCCGGGCTCGACCGTGAAGAGCAGACGAGCGACGATGCCCTTGGGTGCGCCGGGGCGCAGTTCCCTGAGCTGTCCGGCGGGCTGCTCAAGGTGGGATGCGCCCATGACGTCGGCCATATCGGCGAGCATCGCCAGCCCGTCGATGATCGCTTCGGTCAGCGCGGCCGTCAGCGTTTCCTTGCGGGCGCGGTACGCGTTGAGGTCCAGGTCCACGCGCTTGCAAACCTCGGTCAGCCGCTCCTCCTGCTCGCGGATTCCCTCGTGCGCGCTGCGCAGTCGTGCACGCTGATCTTCGGTCGCCGCGTCGTCCAGGGCATCTTCCAGGCTCTTGCGCAGTGTCGCGACTTCCGCGCCCTCCCGGCGGAGCTGGGTCACCGCCTTCAACTGGCGCCGGTAGGTGCGCTCGAGCTCAGGCGCGACCTCGCGATGGTGGCGTTCGAACGTGGCGGGAACCGCCAGCGGCGGACCGATCTGCTCGCCCTTCGCCTTAAGCGTGTCGAGCGCCTCGCTGACCTGCCTGGCGATGTCTGGCTGGTCCGCCTCCAAAGCGGTGAGCCAGCGCCTGACATCTGGGGCGAAATGCAGGTCGTATTCCACGGCGGCTCCTGATCCTGACCTCCCGGCTACACAATGCTAATCCAGGTTGCCGGATGTGTAGCGGTTCCGGAGCTCAGGGGCCCGCAACCAGTCGTCAGTGCCGCGCCGGGTCATCCGGTTCCGTGGCGACGGCGGGCCGGCCGTCGCGGGGCGCCATCACGGCCAGCGCGTCGGCGTCGCCCGCCCGGGAGTGCAGGAAGTAGTCGGTCCACTCGGCGATGTCCGGGTAGGCCGACTCCGCGCAGACCGCCGCGCACGCGGCGGGCACGTCGTAGGCCGTCCGCCGCAGCTGGACCGCGCCGTCCGACAGCAGCGCCCAATGCGCCCCCGCCCGGCCGTAGGGCATCCCCACGCTGCCGGGGTTGACGATCTGCAGCCGGTTCGCCAGCCGGGCGAATGGCATGTGCGTGTGCCCGCACACGACCGTCATCACCTCCTCCGGCACCCCGTCCAGAACCTCCGACCACCGCGCAAGCCGCGAGTCCACCACCACGACCTCGGAGTCGTCGCGCGGGGTCGCGTGGCAGAACAGCACCGGCCCGAACCCGCCGACATCAAGCAGCACAGAAAGCGGCAGCGACGCCAGCTGGTCCACCTGGCTGGAGTCGAGCTGCTTCGCCGCCCAGTGCGCGATCGGGTCGCCCACGTCATCGGTCTTTCCGCCCGCCAGCTCGACCAGCTCCCGGTCGGCGTTGCCGCGCACCCAGGTGACCCGGTCGCCCAGCCCGGTCAGCCGGCCGAGTACCTCCCCCGGCTGCGGCCCGGCCGCGATATCCCCGGTAAGCACGATCCGGTCGGCCGCCCGCACGGCCGGCTCGGCCAGCACCGCGTCAAGCGCGGGCAGCACCCCGTGGATATCGGACAGCACGGCGATTGACTCCATGGTGGCAGTTTCGTCCAGCACGCCAGCGAACATCAAACCCATTTGGCTGAACGGGAGCGTGTTTCACCCCTCCCCGCCGCCGTCGCCTTTCAGCGGCGGGGACGGCCGGCGCGGAACCGGCTGCCCGCTGTCAGCCCGGCCACGACCTCGGAGCGCGCTTATTGCCCGCACCCACCAGCGCCCCTCAGCGGCGGAACCTGCTGCTCGCACGGAGCGCCGCCACGATCTCGGGCGGCGCGGTGTCCACTGAGCCGGAATTGTACGGGGGCCGCGGGTCGTATTCGATGCCCAGCTGGATGCTCTGCGCGACCTCGTCGCCGGCGATCCTGCCCGCCAGGGCCAGCGCCATGTCGATGCCGGCCGAGACACCGGCCGACGTCGCGTACTTGCCATCGAAGACGTAGCGCTCGTTGCGCGGCTTGGCACCGAGCCGGGCCAGCTCGTCGTGCGCCTGCCAGTTCGTGGTCGCCTCGCGCCCGGTAAGCAGCCCCGCCCCCGCCAGGATGAGCGCGCCCGTGCAGACCGAAGTAGTCCAGGTGCTCGTCTCGTCCGCCTTCACCAGCCAGTCCTGCAGCGGTCCGGGCGCCATGTGGCCGGCCTGACCGGATCCGCCGGGAACGAGAATGACGTCAGGACGCGGGACGTCGGCGTAGGCGGCGTCGGCGTGCAGGGTGAGCGAGCCCTTCGAGTCGGAGACGCCGCGCGGCTGTTCGGCCACGAAGATGATCTGCGCGCCGGGCAGTTCGCTGAGGACCTGGTAAGGGCCAACCGCGTCCAGCGGCGCGAAGCGGTCAAAGAGCGGGATAGCGATCAGCATGCTCGTTCTCCTCAGAACTAGGTTTGCCGGTGCCGGTCTTTGCCGGTACCGGTCCGGTCGGGAGTTGCCGCGCCGGGCTACTTGTCGGCTCCGGCTCCGGCCGCGGCCTTCGGGCGGAACCGGCGACGGTACTCAGCCGGGCTGACGCCGAGCGCCTTGACGAACGCGCGGCGCATCGCCTCGGGGGTGCCGTATCCGCAGGCGCGGGCGGCCTCCTCGACACCTTCCGCGGTGTCCTCCAGGTGCCGGCGCGCCGCCTCCAGCCTCGCCCGGTCGACGTAGCGGCCGGGCGGCATGCCGGTCTCGGCGGCGAAGGCGCGGGCGAACTGACGGGGTGACAGGCTGGCCCTGGCCGCAAGGACGTCCACCGACAGATCCGCGGCGATATGGTCGGCGATCCACTGCTGGACCTCCCGGAGCGGCTGCCGGTCGGCCAACTGTGCGGAGAGCTGCGCGCTGAACTGCGACTGGCTGCCGGGACGGCGCAGGAAGACGACCAGCGCACGGGCGATGGAAAGGGCGGCGGCGCGGCCCAGGTCGTCCTCGACCAAGGCGAGAGCGAGGTCGATCCCCGCGGTGACTCCGGCCGAGGTAGCGAGGTTGCCGTCCTTGATGAAGATCGGGTCAGGGTCCACCGTGACGTCCGGGTACTGGTCGGCCAGCGCGGCACAGCGCTCCCAGTGGGTGGTGACCTTGCGCCCATCCAGCAGTCCGGCCTCTGCCAGCAGGAACGCACCGGTGCAGACCGACGCCAGCCTTACCACCGGTGCAGCCACGTCTGCCTCGTCGTGCAACGCCGCACGGGCGTGTTCGCGCAGCCAGGCGACCAGATCCGGGTCCCGTCGGCGCGCCCCCGCCCCGCCGGGGACCAGAAGCAGGTCGGGCGTCCCCGGCATCGCCGCGAGGTCAGCGTCGGGAACCAGCCCAAGCCCGCTCGACGTCCGTACCGCCCTCCCGCCGAGGCTCGCGGTCCCAATCGCATACGCGGGCGCGCCGCCGCGCGCGTCACACCAATGATTGGCGGCGTGGAACACCTCAAGCGGCCCGGTCACGTCCAGGCTCTGCACCCCGTCGAACAGCACAATCAGCAAGCTCCGCATGCCACCAGTCTCACGGTCACGCCCTCATGGCAGCAATGACGAATTCCCCACTTTTCCCGCCATCCGGGTGAGACCCAACGCCCGCCCCGGCGCGTGCCTGTGATCGATACCGGCCCCACCTGACCCACAGGACGCACCCGCTTCACCGACCCCCGCACCTAACGCTCCTAGACGACCCTCGCCCGCCTCACCAGGCACAGCCGCCACAGCCATTGCGCGATCCAAGCGGGCAGTGCAGCTTGGGGCCAAAGTTGTACAGGTCTGAGTGGGTCAAATAGGTACAAGTCGGGCGTTCAGGCGTACAACTTTGGCCCCAAGGTAGCTAGATCGCCTAAGACGCCGGCCGGGGCGCGCTGTCAGGCCTGAGAGTCTGCCGCGGGCCGCCGGATGGGAGGGAGCGGTCAGGCGGGGGGCCTGCGCAGGCGCCGAGCCCGCTCAAACGCCGCGAGGATGCGCCGCTCCACGCGTTCCGGTTCCCTGAACAGTTCCTCCCAGGTGAAGTGGATCACTTCCAGACCCCGCTCGCGCAGCAGCCGGTCCCGCTTCAGCTCCGCGATCGCGTCGGCACCGGCCTGGTACTTGAGCAGGCCGTCAGCTTCGGCGACCACGCCGCACTCCCGCCAGAGGAAGTCAACCCGCGCGATCCTGCTTCCGCCCTGACCGAAGATAGCGACCTGCAGTTCCGGCGGCGGCAGCCCCTGCTCGTGGAAGACCACGCGCGCGCAGGACTCAAGCACGGACTCGGCTGACGAGCTCGCGAAGTCTACGACCGTTCTCGCGTTGCCGATTCCCGGCCACCCGTCGCAGCTTGCCAGCACGCGGCGGAGTTCGGTCTTCGACGTCCACCGCTGGTGCAGTGCCGAGTCGGCCGTTACCACGCCGGCCATGAGAGTGCCTGTCCGGGCAATGTCCACAACCGTCCGCCCGGCACTCGTGATCGGGACCCCGAAGAGTTTGGTGACGTGCGCTTCCGGTAGAGCGGCGGAGTGCCTGACAACGTTCCCGCGACGGTAGGAACCCACCCGGGTACCGGGGGGCAAGGTGATACATACCGAGCTTGCGGATGGCTCATTTAGCAGGTCAAGCCCCCGTAGCAAGGCTGCCGACTGATGGCTGGCGACCGCTCGCGGAAGTCCGTCAACCGCGTCCGCAACGTTCAGCGCATGGGCGAGGACTGGGTCCGCCGCGGCCGCGGCGACCAGACTAGCCTTCGCGTAAGTCCCGTACCGGATCCGGACCAGCTCGCCTGAGGCCACCTGGCGAGCCAGTTCGCGCCGGGACAGCCCCGCGGCCAGCCATTCTTTTGCACTCGCAACGCCTGTCGCATCTAGGTCATTACGGACAGTCACATTCCGATTATGACCGGACCGGCGACCGCTGCCAAGCTGATCACTCTCCCCAGAACGATTGCCCGCACCATTGCCTTGGGGCCAAAGTTGTACGTTCCGATGCACGATTTAGGCCTATTTACCCCATTTATGCCGTACAACTTTGGCCCTAACCTGCGGGCACGCTTGAGATCGCGGCACGGGTGGGGCGACTGTGGTCGATGAGGCGAGTGGGGTCAGCCGGGGAGCGTCAGGCGGCGGGCCGGTGGAGCAGGGGGGCCGGTGGAGCAGGGGGGCCGGTGGAGCAGGGGGGCCGGTGGAGCAGGGGGGCCGGTGGAGCAGGGGAGCCGGTGGAGCAGGGGAGCCGGTGGAGCAGGGGAGCCGGTGGAGGCCGGGGAGCGTCAGGTGGCGGGGTTGGTGGTGCGGACGCGGTCCTTGAGGCGGGCGAGGTCCGCGGCTGAGTAGTGGCGGCCGTTTCGGACCACGGCGGAGATCTGGTGGAGGCTGGCCACGTCGGTGACGGGGTTGGCGTCAAGCAGGACTAGGTCGGCGTTCCTGCCGACGTCGACGGTGCCCATGGTGGAGGTGGTGCCGAGGAACTCGGCCGCGTCCTGGGTGGTCATTTGCAGGATCCGCAGCGGCGGGACGCCGGCCCTGGCCAGCTCGTCGAACTCGCGGTGCAGGGAGGGGCCGGGGACCTCCCAGGCGGCGCCGACGGAGTCGCTGCCCGCCAGCATTTTCACCCCGCCGTCGCAGAAGATCTTGGTCATCCGGAGCAGCACCTCGTAGGCGGCGCGGAAGGTGGCCCGTGATTGCGGCGTGAACTTCGTCGTGAAGGTGCTGGCCGCGTCCTGCCATGACTTCGCCGTCGCGTGCGCCATGTACCGCAGGTCCGGGTCCTGGCTGAACTCGGGCGCGTCGCACAGGTGCTGGGTGCGCAGCCTGATCAGGGTGGGGACCTGCCAGGTGCCGTCCTCGGCGAACTGCCCGGCAAGCTCGGCGGCCCGCCCCTCACTGAACGTGTCGACCGCCTGCTGCAGGATCTCGATCTCGGCCGGGGTCGACCGGTTGATCGGGTTGATGACCACCTTGCGCAGGACGCGCAGGAGGATGCGGTCCATGAACGGGAGCTTGACGCTGGGCAGCCGCGGGGCCGGCAGGCCGGCGATCGCCTCGGCCAGCGAGACCTCGTCGGTCGAGCAGCCGGCGATGATCGTCAGGCCCGGGCCCAGGTGCTCGATGGCCTTAATGCCGGCCCGCGAGGCCCGCTCGACGTCGATTCCGGTTGGCAGATGCCCGGCCACCGGGATGCCCAGCTTCCTGGCTTCCGCCACGGCCGGGAAGAAGACCTGCGGCGTGATCAGGGCGACCTTGATGAAGTCGGCGCCCGCGCTGGCCTGGTCGCGGATGGCGGCCACGGCAGCCGGGATGGTGCCCGCGTTCAGGGGCGTCAGCAGGGAGCCGGGCAGCGCCAGCACCCCGGGCGAGTCGGCGGGCAGCGGCAGCCTCCCCGCCGACCGCTCCCTGAGCAGCTGCGGCGAGCCGCTCATCTGGCGGAACCCGGTGATGCCGTTGGCGAGCATGAGCTCCAGGTCGCCGGCCGGGTGCTTCTCGGTAAGCGGGTGCGCGTGCATGTCGAGATAGCCAGGGATCAGGTACTTGCCGGATCCGTCGACGACCTCGGCGTCCGTCAGGGCCGCCGCGACCGCCGCGTCCGGGTCGGCCGTCGTGATCGCGGCGATCACCCCGTCGCTGATGTGGACATCGGCGTTGGGTGCCAGCGTGCCATCGCGGGTGTCGACGATGGTCACGTTCCGCACCACCAGCCGGCGGCCGCTGCCCGCTGCCAGAGTCATCGCGGGGTCCCCGCGCGGTTCCTCGCGTAGGCGGCGAACTGGGTGAGGGCGTCGTAGTCATCGACGGCGTCGCGGGCGACGACCGCGTCCGGGGGCTGGCCCTGAATGATCCGCTTGACCGGGACCTCGAGCTTCTTCCCGGTCCTGGTATGCGGGATGGCGGTGACGGCGATAACGTCGTCGGGGACGTGCCGGGGCGAGGCGTGCGCGGCGATCGCGCTCTTGATCGACTGCTTCAGCTCCCCGGTGAGCCCGGCCCCGTCAGCCAGGACGACGAACAGCGCCAGCCAGTAAGCGCCGTCGCCAAGCTCGGCGCCGATCACCAGCGACTCGGTCAGCTCCGGGATCTTGTCCACGACGGCGTAGATGTCGGCGCTGCCGAGGCGGACGCCGTTCCGGTTGAGGGTGGAGTCCGACCGGCCAGACACGATGACGCTGCCGCGCTCGGTGATCTCCACCCAGTCGCCGTGCCGCCAGACGCCGGGGAAGGTGGAGAAGTAGGCGTCCCGGTAGCGGGCACCGTCGGGGTCGTTCCAGAAGCGGACCGGCATCGACGGCATCGGCTTGGTCACGACCAGCTCACCCACGGCGCCGATCACTGGCCGGCCGGCGTCGTCCCACGCCTCGAGGGCAACACCCAGGTTGGGGGCGGAGATCTCGCCCGGCCATACGTCCGTGGTCGGGGCACTGCCGGCGAAGCCGCCCACCGCGTCGGTCCCGCCGCTGGTGGAGGCGACCTGAACGTGCGGGCCGACCGCGTCGTGAACCCAGTGGTAGGACTGCGCGGTCAGCGGGGAGCCGGTGCAGCCGAGCACCCGCAGCGCGCTGAGGTCGAGATCACGGCCAGGGTTGAGCCCCGCCTTGGCGCTCGCGAGCAGGTAGCCGGGGCTGACCCCCAGCATCGCGACCCGCTGATCGGCGGCGATCTGCCACAGTCGGGCCGGATCCGGATAGCCAGGGCTCCCGTCGTAGAGCACGATCGGCGCGCCGACCAGCAGGGCGGACGCCACGATGTTCCACATCATCCAGTTGGTGGTGGTGTACCAGAACAGCGGTCTGTCCGGGGCCGCGCCGAGGTGCAGGCCGAGGGACTTGAAGTGCTCAAGCAGGACACCGCCGTGGCCGTGCACGATCCCCTTGGGCAGGCCGGTGGTGCCGGAGGAGAAGAGCACCCAGAGCGGCGCGTCGAAATCGAGGCGGTCAAACCTGAGCCCGGCCGGTTCCGCGGTCGCCGTCTCCCAGCTGACGTCGTGGCTCCCGGGCTCAACCGGGGACGCCAAGCCGACGTTGGTGACATGGACGGTGGCGCGCAGGGTGGGCAGCGCCCGCTGCAGCGCGGCCACCTCGGCGCGGCGGTCATGCACCCTGCCGTTCCACGGGTAGCCGTCCGCGGCGAACAAGATCACCGGCTCCAGCTGGGCGAACCGGGCGGCGGCGCCGTCGGCGCCGTAGTCCTGCGCGCAGGCCGACCAGATCGCGCCGATGCTGGCGGTGGCCAGGAACGCGATCAGGGTCGGGGTGGTGTCCGGCAGGTAGCCGACGACCCGGTCGCCGCGGCCCACGCCGGCCGCGCGGAGCCACTGGGCCAGCGCGGCGACCTGACCTCGGAGCTGCGCCCAGGTCGTCTGGCTGGTGGTCCCGTCCTCGCTGACGGCGCTGACCGCCACCACGTCGTCGTCGCCCGGCCGGCCCCGCAGGGCATGCTCGGCGTAGTTGAGCCTGCTGCCGGGGAACCAGCGTGCTCCCGGCATGACGGCGTCGGCCAGCACCACCTCGTGGCTGCCGTCCGCCTCGACGGCGAAGAAGTCCCAGACCCCGGCCCAGAACTCGGCCAGGTGGTCGACCGACCAGCGCCACAGGTCGAGGTACCCGGCGAACTCGGCCCCGGTCCTGTCGGTGATGAAGCGGCCGAACCGGGCGATCGCCGAGTCGGCCGCGGCGGCCGGTTCCGGCCGCCAGATCGGCGTGACGGTGCCGGTCACGAGGGCTGGTGAGCGCCGGCCATCAGCGCACCGAGGTCCTCAGGGGCAAGGAACGACGGGGGCGGGGGCGGCCCCCAGGCCCACAGCGACCTCGCGCCCTCCCACACCCCTGGCTTCCACACGGCGTCGTCGACGATGCAGTCCAGGTCGGAGTAGTACTCGGAGAAGTTGCCGGCCGGGTCCTTGAGGTACCAGAAGAAGTTGGAGCCGATGTAGTGCCGGCCAAGACCCCAAGCGTGCCGGGACGGGTCGCCCGCGAGCATGGCCGATGCGCCGCGGCCGACCTCGTCCACGTCGTTCACCTGCCAGGAGGTGTGGTGCAGAAACGCCACCGGCGCCTGCTGGACCAGGACGTTGTGGTGGTCGGTGGAGCAGCGCATGAACGCGGCGATGTCTGACACCTCGTCGCTGATCTTGAACCCGATGCCGTGGGTGAAGAACCGCTGTGAGCCCTCCCGGTCGGTGGAGCCGAGCACGACGTGGCCGAGCTTGCGCGGCCGGACCGGCTGCTCGCGCAGGATGCCGGGCGCCCGCTCGTCGGTCCGGACGGTCACCCCCGGGGCGTTATAGCCGGGGGCCGGCGTCGCCTCCTGCGCGACGCGGCCCGCGATCTCCACCCGGACGGTCACCCGGGTGCCCGGGTCGGCCGCGGTGACGCTGCCCTCGCCCCGCTCGACCGGCACCTCGAGCGCGGCGAGCCCGGCGGCGACCCGGTCCAGGTCATCGGGGTCATCGACGCCGACGCCGAGCCGCACCAGACGGCGCAGGTCCGAGTGCACGATGGTCAGCTGTTCGCCGCCGTCGACGGTGGCGAAGGTCCGCCGCCCGCCTGACCCCGCTGCCTCCGGGCCGGCCGGGCCGGCCGGGCCAGCGGAAGCGTCGGTGGGAATGAGGCCGAACTCCGCGTAGTAAGCGGCCGTCTGCTCGACGTTCGGCACGCCCATGACGATGTGGGTCAGGCGGTGCAGCGGCATGGCTAGGCCTCCGGGGTGGTGAAGAAGGAGTGCCGCATCTCGCCCAGTCCCTCGATGTGAGTGGTCAGGATGTCGCCGTCGGCCAGATAGCGCGGGGGCTTGCGGCCCAGCCCGACCCCGGAAGGCGTGCCGGTGAAGATGACGTCCCCGGGCAGCAGCGGGACGCTGGCCGACAGGTTCGCGATGAGCTCGGGCACCGAGAAGATCAGCTGGCTGGTCCGGCTGAGCTGGACCACCTCGCCGTTGACCTCGCAGCCGAGCTCGAGGTCGTTGGGATCCGCGATCTCGTCCAGGGTGACCAGCCAGGGGCCGATCGGGCCGTAACCGGGCAGCGACTTGCCCATGCTGAACTGCGGCGGCTTCGCGGCGACCTGCAGCACCCGCTCGGAGATGTCCTGGCCGACCGCGTAGCCGGCCACGTAGTCCAGGGCCTCGTCGACGCCGACCCGGTGCGCGCGGCGGCCGATGACGACCACCAGCTCGACCTCCCAGTCGACGTTGCCGCCGGGCGGCATCTCGATGTCGCCCGTGGGGCCGGTGATGCAGCTAGGGAACTTGGTGAACACCGGGGGCTCCCCGGCCGGGGCGTCGAACCCGGCCTCGGCGGCGTGCTCGCGGTAGTTGAGACCGATGCCGAACACCTGCGTCGGGGCGGGCGCGGGCGAGCCGAGTTCCTCGCGCCGCACCGCCGTGCCGTCGGTGAACTGGCCAGCCTCCGCCCACGCCGTGAACGCACCCCAGGCGTCGTAAATGGCCTGCGGGTCGGCGCTGAACTGGCCGCCGCTGTTCTTCTCGACGTCGTAGGCGATCTCTTGCCCGGCGTCGCCGGTCACGATCACCAGTCGGCCATCGGCGTTGGCGATACGCACGCTACGCTCCTCTAGCTCTAGAATTCCCCATGAACATTTCCTTACGATGCTGCATGTGATGGATCTGACCTGTCAAGACTTCCCGTTGTAATGTTCATATGGAATTCTGGATGGCAGCGAGAGCGGGAGCAAGGGATGGACGACCGCGATGACCAGTGACGCCAGGGGAGGCATCCGCCTGTCCCGCGGCGAGTCGGCCGCCGCCGAGCTCATCGCGTTCGCGGCAGCGGCCGCGCCCGGCGACCGGCTCGGGTCGAAGGAAGAGCTGCGGGCGCGCTGCGCGGTGTCGGTCGGCACGTTCAACGAGGGGCTGCGGATCGCCCAGTCCCGGGGGGTGGTGCTGGTCCGCCCCGGCCCCGGCGGCGGCGTGTTCGCGGCGGCGCAGTCGCCGATGGTGCGCCTTGGCAACTCGGTGCTGGCCCTGGACGGCGACCAGACGACGGTGGCGGAGGCCATCCGCATCCGCGACGCGCTCGACGCGCTGCTGATCGAGGACGCGCTCTGGCACGCGTCGCCCGCCGACATCGCGGAGATGCGGGAAATACTGGCCGAGATGGCGGCGGCCGTCGAACGGCTCGACGCCATCCGGTTCGTGCAGGCCAACTGGTCACTGCACGCCCGCATCGCCGCGGTCAGCCCCAACCCGATGCTCCGCTCGCTCTACGTGAACCTGCTCGACCAGATCGAGTCGCACACGCTGGCCGTGCTGCCCTACGGGACCGACCCGATCCCCGAGTACATGGCCGGCCGGCACGCCCTGCACGCCGCGATCATCGACGCCGTTGAGGACCGCGACCGCGGCCGCGCCCTCGCCCTGGTCGCCGACCACAACACCAGCAATCCTCCGCACACCACCACCCCGGCCAAGCCGCGCCGCGATCCCCGGCTGGGCTAGTCTCGGTCTCGTGGCTGATCATCTGGAGATCGAGCGGAAGTTCGACGTTGACGCTGGCTTCCAGCGCCCCGATTTCGCGGGCGTGGCCCCCGGCGTCACCGCGGCCGCGCCCGTCGTGCACCATCTGTCGGCCACGTACTTCGATACCGCCGACGGCAGGCTGGCGGCCGGCAAGATCACGCTGCGGCGGCGGACCGGCGGCGCGGACGAGGGCTGGCATCTGAAGCTGCCGGGCGGCGCCGCGTCCGCCGAGGGCTACTCCTCCCGCCAGGAGGTGCAGCTTCCGCTCGACGCGGGCGGTGAGCGGGACGTGCCCGCCGCCCAGGCCGCGCGGGTGGCCGAGGTCACCGGCGGCCTCCCGCTCGCGCCGATCGCAACCCTTGATACTGAACGGACCGTGGTGACTCTCACCGGCACCGACGGTGCCCTCCTGGCGGAGATCGCCGACGACCGGGTGACCGCGAGCCGGATCCCGTCGTCCGGCCAGCCGCTGCGCTGGCGTGAGGTCGAGGTCGAGGTGCCGAGCGAATCGCCCGCGATCCAGCAGGCGGTGGCGGCCCGGCTGTTCGCCGCCGGGGCCCGCCCGGCGGGCCACGGCTCCAAGCTGGCCCGGCTGCTGAGCTCCTGACCTCCGTCTCAGCAGGAGCTGCGGGTATTCTCAGAGGAAATCCAGATCTAATTCACACAGAACGCACCGCCGCGCTTGCCATTCTGTAGCAGGAAGAGCGGTCAACCAGCGTCTAAGAGTGAGTAATCGATCATGCCTGATGAGCAGAGCACCGTCGTCGCCAGTCAAGCGCACGGCGTTGGCACCCAGCACGCGGACGGCAGCCCGGTGCGGGTGCTTGTCGTGGATGACGAACCCAGCCTGGCCGAACTGCTGTCCAGCGTGCTGCGGTACGAGGGGTGGTCGGTGCAGACGGCGGGCAGCGGCACCGAGGCGATCAAGACCGGCCGCGAGTTCCGCCCGGACGCGGTGGTGCTCGACATCATGCTCCCAGACTTCGACGGCCTTGAGGTGATGCGCCGGCTGCGGGCCGAGATCCCCGGCGTCTGCGTGCTCTTCCTCACCGCCCGCGACGCGGTGGAGGACCGGGTGGCGGGGCTGACCGCCGGCGGCGACGACTACGTGACCAAGCCGTTCAGCCTCGAGGAGGTACTTGCCCGGCTGCGCGGGCTGCTGCGCCGGGCCAACCTCTCCCGGACCAGCAGCGAGGGGGGCCTTACAGTCGCGGACCTGACCATGGACGAGGACGCCCGCGAGGTGCGCCGTGGCGGTGAGCTCGTCGACCTCACCGCCACCGAGTTCGAGCTGCTCCGGTTCATGATGCGCAACCCCCGGCGGGTACTCTCCAAGACGCAGATCCTCGACCGGGTGTGGAACTATGACTTCGGCGGGCAGGCCCACGTAGTGGAGCTCTACATCAGCTACCTGCGCAAGAAGATCGACGCGGGCCGCGAGCCGCTCATCCACACCGTCCGCGGCGTCGGCTACGTCCTGAAGCCGGCCGGCTAACGGCGGGCCCCAGGCCACGACCGATGAGGGTTCTCCCCCGAACGCTGCGCGGCAGGCTGATCGCCGGCCTGCTGGCGTTGCTCACCGT
The DNA here is from genome assembly GCA_050013875.1 of Trebonia sp. GTDB lineage: Bacteria > Actinomycetota > Actinomycetes > Streptosporangiales > Streptosporangiaceae > Trebonia. The sequence goes on from JBEKEK010000003.1 coordinate 66,938, forward strand.
CGCCTGCGCCACCGTCGGCGTCGTCACCTACCTCGCCGTCCAGCACTCGCTATCGAGCGAGCTCAACAACAACCTGCAGACCGCCACGGGGCTGGCCTACCAGTGTTACAACCCCGACGCCCAAGGGCCGGACAGCGACCACGGTGGCCAGGGACCAGACAGCGACGCCCCCGGGGGCAACACGCCAGCCGGCGACGATGAGAGCGACGTGTCACTGGCCGGCGACCATCAGGGAGTGAGCGGTGAGCAAGCCGACAGCAGCGTTCAGAGTGACAAGAGCAGCCCGGACCAGGGCGACAGCTCCACCGCTGACAGCTCCGGACCGGCCAGCTCAAGCCAGCTGCCGACGACCCTGCCGAAGTGCCAGGGTCTCGACGAGGGAACCTTCGTCGCCATCCTCTGGCAGGGCAACGGGCGGTCCGCGGTAATCGGCGGCAGCTCAACCACGCTGTCGGCGCTGTCGGCAGCCGACCTGAGGACCCTGCTCGGCATCACGCCGTGGAAGCCCCCCAACCCGGCAGAGGCGTCTAACGACGGGAACATCCCGCACAACACGCAATACCTGAGCGGGCCAGGCGGCACGTTCCTGCTCACCGCGCTCCGCGACCCCGACGGCGATGGATCCATTTACATCACCGGCGTGCCGCTGTCCGGCCTGCACGACATGCTCCGCGACGTGGCCGTGGTCGAGGCGGCCGTCTTCGGCGCGGTGCTCATGCTGGCCGGCGTGCTTGGCACCTTCTGGGTCCGGTTCTCGCTCCGGCCGCTGCGCCGGGTGGCGGCCACCGCGTCGCAGGTGGCCGAGCTGCCGCTCGAATCGGGCGAGGTGTCGCTGCCCGCCGGGGTGCCCGATACCGACCCGGCCACCGAGACCGGGCAGGTGGGGCTGGCGTTCAACCGGATGCTTGGCCACGTGCAGACGGCGCTGCGGCGGCGCGCGGCCAGCGAGGCGCGGCTGCGCCGGTTCGCGGCCGACGCGTCGCACGAGCTGCGCACCCCGCTGTCCGCCATCCGCGGCTACGCCGAGCTCGCGCTGCTGCACCCGGGCGAGTCCTCCGAGGCGGTCACGCACGCGCTCGGCCGGGTGCTCTCGGAATCAAAGCGGATGAGCGTCCTGGTCGACGACCTGCTGCTGCTCGCCCGGCTCGACGCCGGGCGCCCGCTGACCTCGGAACCGGTTGACCTGAGCCGGCTCACCATCGAGGCGACCAGCGACGCCCAGGTCGCCCGCCCTGGCCACCGGTGGATCCTGGAGCTCCCCGACGACCCGGTGCTCGTGCGCGGCGACGAGCACCGGCTGCACCAGGTGCTGGCCAACCTGCTCTCCAACGCCGGACGGCACACGCCGGACGGCACCTCGGTCACCGTGCGCGTCAGCGACACGCTGCCGGACGGCGAGCCCGGCACCGGCGCGGAGTCGGTCGGCCGGGGCACGCTGCCGCCGCCGCCGCGGGTGGTGCTGGCGGTCAGCAATAACGGCCCCGGCATCCCGGCCGACCTGCTGCCGGACCTGTTCGAGCGGTTCACCAGGGCCGACACCTCGCGGTCGCACGCGACCAACGCCTCGTCCACCGGCCTCGGCCTCGCGATCGTCCACGCGGTGGTCGCCGCCCACGGCGGCGCTGTCCTGGTGACCAGCCGACCGGGCCTGACCCGCTTCGCGATCGTGCTGCCGCGGCTCACCGAGCCCGCCCCGGCACCCTCTGCCCGGCGCTTACCGGGCAGGGGGCGGACGATTCCGGGGACGGGCGGAGGGGGTTCCCGCCCGTCTATTGGGCGGCCACGGGCATCGCCCGCTCCGTGCCGGCGCGGCCGCGGCGACCAGCTCAGCGGTATGCGTTGCCGGTGCCCGGCGCCCGCTCAGGTGTAGCCGGGAGACGTGGGGAGCGGCCCTGCCGCGCGGCCGCCTACTCGGCGGGGACCGAGGTGGCCTGCTCCGTCGCGGCGGCCGGCTCCACGGTGGGGGCGCGGCCGGCCAGCGGACCGCGGCGCATCAGGGTGCCGCAGACGATCGCCCCGAACAGGAAGATCCCCGCGACCCACCAGAACGCGACGATGTACCCATGGACCGTGGCGTTCGCGGTGACCGACTGGACCACGGACGGGGCACTGTGCGGAACCAGGTGACTGGCGAGATAGGCGGTCATCGCCGAGGCGAAGATCGTGTTGAGCAGCGAGGTGCCGATCGAGCCGCCGAGTTGCTGGCCGGTGTTGACGGTGGCCGAGGCCACCCCCGCGTCCCGTGGCGACACGCCGTAGGTGCCGGTATTGAACGCCGTGGAGAACATCAGGCCGAGCCCCAGGCCGGTGACCATCAGGGCCGGGAGGACGGTCGCCGCGTACCCCGAGTGCACGCCGATCCTGGTGAACAGGACCATGCCGATCGCGGCGAGGATCAATCCGGCCGAGACGATCGGCTTCGGGCCGATGCGCGGCATCAGCACGATGTTGGAGAGGTTCGACGCTACCGCGATGCAGGCGACCATCGGCAGGAACGCCACGCCGGTGATCACCGGCGAGTAGTGCAGCGTGTCCTGCAGGTAGTAGGTGACGAACAGGAAGACGCCGAACATGCCCGCTCCGGCGATCAGGATGCCGAGATAGGCCGCGCCGCGGTTGCGGTCGAGGACGACCCGCGGCGGCAGCAACGGCGACTTCGCCCGCCCCATCCAGAACGCGAACGTCGCCAGCAGCACGACCGCGGCGGCCAGGAAGAGATACGTCGACGGGGTGCCCCAGCTGTGCGTGGCCGCGTTGGAGAATCCGTAGACCAGGCAGAACACGCCGCTTGAGACCAGCAGCACGCCGGGGATGTCCAGCTCCGCCTGCCGCGGCCCTGACCGGCCGTGCAGGAACGCGACCGCGCCGGCGATCGCCACAGCGGCGAAGAACAAGTTGATGTACAGGCACCAGCGCCAGGACAGGTACGAGGTGAGCACGCCGCCGAGCAGCAGGCCGACCGCGCCGCCGCCGGCCGCGACCGAGCCGTAGACGCCGAACGCCTTGCCGCGCTCCTTCGGGTCGGTGAAGGTGGTGGCGAGCAGCGACAGCGCCGCGGGGGCCAGCATCGCGCCGAAAACGCCCTGGCAGGCGCGCGCGGTCACCAGCATGGCGAAGTTAACCGAGGCACCGCCGACGGCCGAGGCGAGGGCGAAGCCCGCCAGGCCGGTAATGAACATCACCCGCCGGCCGACCAGGTCGGCAAGACGGCCGCCGAACAGCAGCAGGCTGCCGAACGACAGCGAGTACGCCGTCACGATCCACTGCCGGTCAACGTCGTTGAAGTGCAGCGCGGTCTGCGCCGAGGGCAGCGCGATGTTCATCACGGTGGCATCGAGCACCACCATCAGCTGCGCGATCGCGATGACCACGAGGATCATCCAGCGGCGGGGATCGGGCTCGGCTGACGCCCCGGACCAGGCGTTCTGCGCTCCGCCGCTGTGGGCCCCAGGCGCGGGGACGCTTGCCTCGGACATTCCGACCACCAATCTGGAGCACTATGTTCCGTTTATGAGCTTGAGGGTAGCACGAAGCGGAGAGACCTCCTCCACTCAGGGTACACTGCTGGTTATGACAGCTCACTCGGAGGTACCAGCCCTGGACGGGACGGGCGACCGCCCGCTGCGCCGGGACGCCGAGCGGAACCGGCAGCGCATCCTTGCCGCCGCCGCTGAGGTGCTGTCCGAGCGCGGCCTTGACGCGACGCTGGACGAGGTGGCGCGCGCGGCCGGCGTCGGGGTCGGCACCGTGTACCGGCGCTTCCCCGACAAGGAGTCGCTGATCGAGGCGCTTTTCCGGGACAGGATCGACGCCATGGTGACCGCCGCGGAACAGGCCCTCACCGAGCCCGACCCCTGGCAGGCCCTGGTCTCCTACCTCGACTTCGCTATCGAGCTGATGGCCGGCAACATGGGCCTGCGCCAACTCCTGATGTTCTCCACCTACGGCAAGGAGCGGGTCACCTACGCCCGCGGCCGGATGCAGCCGGTCGTCAGCAAGCTGGTCGAGCGCGCGCAGGAATCAGGCGACCTGCGGTCAGACTTCGCCGGAACCGATGTGAAGATGATCGTCTTCATGCTCTCCTCGGTCGCCGCGTACGCCGCCAATTCCCGGCCGGACCTGTGGCGCCGCTATCTCGCGCTGGTCGTCGACGGCCTCCGCCCGGCCCGGGGCACCCTGTCAGAGCTGCCCTCCTCGGCGCCAACGGCAGAAGACCTTGAGGCCGCCATGTGCACCCACGGCCAGCGCCTCGCCCCGCGCCGCTAACCCAAGTCACCCCCAGCGACTCTGCGTCTCCCTAGATCCATGCACGTGCAGACGCACGGACGGTCGCGCGTGCATTTTCAGGTGCATTAATTCGGTGCATTTTATGCGTGCATGTTCGGTTGAATTGATGTTCGTCACACCGTCTGCACGTGCAGCCGCACACCCAGTCGGCGACCGTGCATCGGTTATGTGCATTTGCAGCATATAGCGCAAATGTCCATCTCGACAGTAAGCCATTACACCCACACTGACCTGCAGGTTCGCCAATCACGAGGTCGTTATGATCAACCGGGTCGCAGGCAGGAGAGCCACCGCTATACGCTAATCGCACGCGGCACCTCAAGCGCGGCAGATTTCCGTGAGATGGCGATTAACCCGCCAAATCCGACGACAAGTCCGGCGAATCGCGCTAAGCTATCCCCTAGCTAGGCACCAAAGGCGTTGGCTTGCCCGTCGAGTCCTCCCCCAATCTCGACCCTGGAGTGCTTGTCCATGAGTTTCCGCAACGGCGTGCGCGTCGACAGTCAGCAGCTTCGCGACATACAGGACCTGATCACGAAGCTCGACGACGTCAACCGGCAGCTCGCGCTCCCGGTCCATGCGGTACCGCTCGCCCAGGTCATGGAGCAAGAGACCGCCGACGCGGCCAGCTAGATCCAGCACCCCAGGCGATTACTCCTGCGCGATAGCGCGCAGCAGCCGCGCCGACGCGGGCGCGGAGAGCGCGTCCGAGCGCAGCTGCCCGAAGGTCCGCAGGTAACGCGTCACTTCCGCCCGGTCCTCAAGGCTGACGCCGCCGGACAGCCCGGACAGATGGACGACGCCGAGCCCTGGGCTCTGCGCGAACCGCAGCAGCGTCATCGGGCCGCAGCCCGCCGCCGCGTGGGCGCCGACGGCGAACGGCAGCACCTGAAGCGAAATCCGGGCCCGCGCGCCCGGGGCTACTTCGTCGCCGTCGGGCAGCGTAGCCACCAGGCCCGACTCGGCCAGGCGGGCCAGCCACTCAAGCTGGTCCCGCATCACCCGCGGCCCGCCGACCGCCTGCCGCAGCGCGCCCTCGGTGATGACCGCCTCCAGCCGCGGCGAGCGGGCGCCGAGCACGATCCGCTGCCTGGCCAGCTTCACCTCGGTGGCGTGCTCCCGCGACGCGTCGGAGGTGCAGTTGGCGTCGGCGTCGGCCAAGGCGGTCGCGTACTCCGGCGTTTGCAGCAGGTCGGGTATCTGGTGCGGTTCGTAGGCCAGGATCTCGGTGGCGGCGAGCTCCATGATCACGTAATCCTGCCCGGCCTCCGAGAGCACGTCCCGGTACTCAAGCCACCAGCCGGCCTGCCGCCCGCTGTGCGCGATGGCGAGCAGCGCCTCCTGCTCGCCGCTCGGGACGTCATACTCGGTGAGCAGCTCGCGGAGCTCCTTCGCGCGGATGCCGCGCTGGCCGGTCTCGATCCGGCTGATCTTCGATCGGTCGCAGTCGAGGATCAGGGCGGCCTGGTCCAGGGTGTAGCCCAGGTCATCGCGGTATTGACGCAATGCGGAGCCGAGCAGTCGGCGCCTTGCGGGGGGTGCGCCAGTCATGGTGGCTTCTCCTCAGTCAGGGGGAGCGCGCCGCCGTCCGCTGCTGCCTGTCGCGCGCGGAGGGGCGTGCTAGATGAGGAAGAAGCTAGCACTTTCGGTAGTCCTGGTCGAACGACACGCCGTATGCCGGTTTAGTGGCAACTTGTTGTCAGCTGAGTTGTTCGATTGCCGTCATTATCCTGCGCTCGGATACTGGCAATGCGGTGCGCATCGTTTGCGCGAAGAGGCTGACCCGCAGCTCCTCGATCAGCCAGCGGATCTCGGTCACCGCCTCGCCCGACCTGGCCTCGGGCAGCAGGCCTGCCAGTGCTTCGGTGTACGCGTCCTGCACCCGGTGGACCTCCGCCATCAGCTGCGCGTCGCGGCCGGCGTTGTCGGGCAGCTTGTCGAGGCGGCGGCCGACCGCCTTGAGGTACCGGGCGAGCGAGGGCAGCCGGGCAGCGCCGGCCGCGGTGAGGAAGCCCGGGGAGATGAGGCCGTCGAGTTGCCCGCGGATGTCGCCGGTGGCGGGCTGGAGCACCGGGCTGCGCAGGCCGTCGAGGCGGATCCGGGCGTCGTGGGCCGCCCGCAGGATCTCTTCCGCCCAGGTCACCACCTCGTAGGTGGCGGCGTGCAGCCGGGGCTTGACGTGCTCGATGAGCCGGGCGAACGCGGCCCCGTCCCAGGCGGGGCCGCCGGCCTCGCCGATCAGGCTGTCGGCGGCGCAGTTGACGCAGTCGGCGAAGAGCGCGGCGACCGAGCCGTGCGGGTTGTCGCTCAGCACCAGCTTCTGCTGGGTGGTGAGCCGCTTGGCCACCTCGTTGGCGGGGGATTTCACCGCCAGCAGGACCAGCCGCCGGGTGCCGGCCCGCATCGCCCGCCTGGCCGCCCCGGCGGTCTCGAACAGCCGGACGTCCACGGCGGTGCCCGCGTCGACCAGCGCGGGGTAGGCCTTCACCTCGCCGTCGGTGAACACCTTGGGCAGTGGGCCGAAGTCCCAGCTGGTCACCCCGGTCCTGGTGATTTCGGTGGCGCGGGCGGACAGGGTGGCGCGCACCTTGGGCCGGAGCTGGCGTTTGAGCGCGGCCAGGTCCTTGCCTGCCGCGACGGTCTTGTCGCCGTCCATGACCCGGAAGGTGATGCGCAGGTGCGGCGGGAGTTTCTCCAGGTCGAACGTGTCCGGGGGGACGCGCACGCCACGCAGCCGCAGCAGCTCACGCGACAGCACTTCCCTGATGTCCGACGGCGCCGGGCCGCCAACGGCGGCGAGGATCTCGCGGGCCAGGTCGGGGGCGGGGACCAGTTCGCGCCTGAGGGTCTTGGGCAGCGAGCGGATCAGCTCGGTGACCAGCTCAAGGCGGAGGCCCGGGATCTGCCAGGAGAACTCTTCCGGGCTCGCCTGGTTGAGCGTCTTGAGCGGGATGTCGATGGTCACGCCGTCGGTGTCGGTCCCCGGCTCGAAGGCGTAGGAGACGGTGAGCCCGCCCGCGCCCCCGTTGCCCGCGGCGGTCAGGCCGGGTGAGGCGGAGGTCCACATTTCCGGGTAGGCCTCGGCGTCGAGGTCGGCGGCGTCGGCCGAGAGCAGGTCGTCGAGCCTGAGCGTGAGCAGGTCCGGCGTCTCGCGCCTGGCCTTCTTCCACCAGGCGTCGAAGTGGCGGGCGGACACGGCGTCGGCGGGCACCCTCGCGTCGTAGAACGCGTAGAGCGCGTCCTCCCCGGCGACCAGTCCGCGGCGGCGGGCCCGCTCCTCGAGTTCGGCGGCCTGCTCGATCAGCGCCGTGTTGTCGCGGAAGAAGTGGTGCCTGGTCTGCCAGTCGCCCTCGACCAGGGCGTGCCTGATGAACAGCTCGCGGGCGCCCGCCGGGTCGATATGGGCGAGCAGCAGGTCCCGGTCGGCGACGATCGGGATCCCGTAGAGGGTGACCTTCTCGGTCGCGATCGCGGCGCCGCGCGTGCGTGACCAGCGGGGCTCGCTGTAGCTTCGCTTGACCAGGTGCGCGGCGACCGGCTCGACCCACTCCGGTTCGATCGCGGCGACGGTCCTGCCCCATAGCCGTGAGGTCTCCACCAACTCGGCCGCCACCACCCAATCCGGTGGTTTCCTGGCCAGGCCGGAGCCGGGGAAGACGGCGAACTTGGCGCCGCGGGCGCCGAGGTACTCCGGCAGCGGCCGGCGTCCCCGCTCTCCCGGCGCCCGGTCGCCGGGCTGGCCGCCGCCGGGACGGGTGGCGGGCAGCACCACCTTCATGCCTACGTGGGAGAGCAGACCAGACAGCAGGGCCGTGTGAACCACGGACCGTTCCATACTTGAGGATTTTGAATTGATCCCCAGCTCACGGGAGAGCGACTGAAGCTGGCCGTGCAGGTCCTGCCACTCGCGGACGCGCAGGTAGTTGAGGAACTCCGACCGGCACAGGCGGCGGAACGCCGAGCCGGTCAGCTCGCGCTGACGCTCGGCCAGGTAGTCCCAGAGCGCCACGAACGCGACGAAGTCCGATTCTGGCTGGGTGAACCGGCGGTGCGCGGTGTCGGCCGCCTGCTGATTGTCGGTCGGGCGCTCGCGGGGGTCCTGGATGGACAGCGCGGCGGCGATGATCAGGATCTCGCGGCCGCAGCCCTGGCGCCCGGCCTCGATGATCATCCGGGCGATGCGCGGGTCGACCGGCAGTCGCGCCATCTGACGGCCGGTCTCGGTCAGCCGGTCGTTCTTCATCGCGTTGAGCTCTTCCAGCAGCCGCACTCCGTCGGTGATCGCGCGCGGGTCGGGCGGATCGACGAACGGGAACTTGCGCACGTCGCCGAGGCGGGCGGCGGCCATCTGCAGGATCACCGAGGCGAGGTTGGTGCGCTGGATCTCCGGGTCGGTGAACTCGGGCCGTGACTCGAAGTCCTCCTGCGAGTACAGCCGGATGCAGATGCCGTCGGCGACCCGGCCGCAGCGGCCCTTGCGCTGGTTGGCCGAGGCCTGCGAGATCGCCTCGATCGGCAGCCGCTGCACCTTGGTGCGGAGGCTGTACCGGCTGATGCGGGCGGTGCCCGGGTCGATCACGTAGCGGATGCCCGGGACGGTGAGCGAGGTCTCGGCGACGTTGGTGGCGAGCACGATCCGGCGGATCTGCGACGACCGCGACGGTTCGAAGACGCGGTGCTGCTCGGCGGCCGACAGCCGTGAGTAGAGCGGCAGGATGTCGAGCCCCCGCCTGCCCTTGAGCGCGTCGGCGGTGTCGCGGATCTCCCGCTCGCCGGAGAGGAAGACGAGGATGTCGCCCGGGCCCTCGCGTTCCAGTTCGCCGATGGCGTCGGAGACTGCCTGGACCTGGTCGCGGTCTTCTTCGCCGTCGCGGGCCTCGGGGTCGTTGACCGGGCGGTAGCGGACCTCGACCGGGTAGGTGCGGCCGGAGACCTCGACGATCGGGGCTGGCTGCTGGGTTTGCGGGTCCCTGAAGTGCTCGGCGAACCGCTCGGGGTCGATGGTCGCGGAGGTGATGATCACCTTGAGGTCGGGCCGGCGCGGCAGCAGCTGCTTGAGGTAGCCGAGGATAAAGTCGATGTTCAGTGACCGCTCGTGCGCCTCGTCGATGATGAGGGTGTCGTAGCGGTGCAGGTTCCGGTCGGAGCCGATCTCGGCCAGCAGGATGCCGTCGGTCATCAGCTTGACGGCGGTGTTGTCACCCGATTTGTCGGTGAACCTGACCTTGTAGCCGACGACGTCACCGAGGTCGGTCTTGAGCTCCTCGGCGATCCGCTCGGCGACGGTGCGGGCGGCGATCCTGCGCGGCTGCGTGTGGCCGATCTGCCCGGCGATGCCGCGGCCGAGCTCGAGGCAGATCTTGGGCAGCTGGGTGGTTTTGCCGGAACCGGTCTCACCGGCGACGATGACCACCTGGTGGTCGCGGATGGCGGCGCTGATGTCGTCCCGCCGCTGGCTGACCGGCAGTTCCGGCGGATAGCTGATGGTCGCGCCGGCCAGCGCGGCCGCCCGGGCCGCGGCACGCTGCGCGGCCCGGGGGTGCGCAGCCCTTGGCTGCGCTACCGTGTTCGCAGAAATTTCATTCACCAGCGGGAAACGTTAGACGATGGGTACCGCAAGGTGCCAACGCTTTACGGCGCCGTGAGCTTCCCTGAAAGACGATCAGCCGTTGGCGGCGGCGGCCAGCTTGTCCAGCAGCTGCGGGTTGAGCGGGTTGCCGGGGAACGCGGCCACCCGGCTCAGCGGCAGGCTGCCGATGAACATCGCCAGCCCCGGGTCGGCCAGCAGGCCCGTGACCGGCCCGCCGTCGCCGCTCGCGGCCGCCGCCGCGAACGCCTGGCCGAGCAGCTCGGCGCCGCGCGGGTCGGAGAACCACTCGGCGACGGTGGATTCCGCGGTCAGCGGCACGCGGGCGTCGTCGCCCGGTACCCCGGCCACGGCGATGGCGCGCAGGTCACGCGAGGAGGCGCCGACGGCGCAGTGGTACTCGCCGCCCTCGACCACCCAGCGGCCCAGCCGGGTCTCCCAGTACGCCAGGTCGGCGCGGTCGATGGTGAGCACCACGTCGGCGGTCTGGCCGGCCGCGATCGCGACGTTGGCGAACGCCTTCAGCTCGCGCGGTGCGCGGTGCACGGCCGAGCCGGGCAGGCTCACGTAGACCTGGACCACCTCGCGCCCGTCCCGCTGGCCGGTGTTGCTGACCGGCACCCGTACCTCGATCCCGGCGTCGGTGACGGCGGCGCTGGCCTGGCCGTAGGTGAAGGTGGTGTAGGAGAGGCCGAAGCCGAACGGGTAGGCCACCTCCTGCTCACGGGCGTCGAAGCCGCGGTAGCCGACGTGAATGCCCTCGCCGTAGCGGACATGCCCGTTCTCGCCGGGGAAGTCGAGGTAGGACGGGTGGTCCGCCAGCTTAAGCGGGATCGTCTCGGCCAGCCGCCCGGAGGGGTTGACCCGCCCGAACAGCACGTCGGCGATCGCGCTTCCGCCGGCCTGGCCGAGCAGCCAGCCTTCGACGATGGCCGGGACGCTGGCGTCCCAGGGCGCCGTGCGCAGCACGCCGCCGTTGGAGAGCACGACCACGGTCCGCGGGTTGGCCCGCGCCACCTGCTCGATCAGCTCCCGGTGCTCGTCGCTGAGGTCGATGCCGTCGCGGTCGGCGCCCTCGGTCTCCTGGGTACTGCCGACGAAGACAAGCGCGACGTCGCTGGCCCCGGCCAGCGCGACGGCCTCGGCGACCAGGTCGGTGTCCGATTCGGCATTGGTTTCCCCGTCCCCCGCGGCGCTCTCCTGGGCGGCGGTGTCACCGGTCAGGTAGCCCGGCGCGAACAGGACCGACGCCTGCGTGGCGGCGGTGATCTCGGTGAGCGCGTCATCCAGCCGGGTCGGGGTCATCTGTGAGCTCCCGCCGCCCTGGTAACGCGGCGTGCGGGCGAACTCGCCGATGATCGCGACCGTCTTGGCGCCGTCGGGCGCCAGCGGCAGGATGCCGCCGTCGTTCTTCAGCAGCACGATGGCGCGGCCGGCGATCTCGCGGGCCAGGGCGTGGTGGGCTTCGGCGTCGTATTCGCCGGGCTGCCGGGCGGCGGCCCGTTCGACCAGCCCGCGGACGCGGCCGGCCGCCGTCTGCAGCAGGGCCGGGTCGAGCCGGCCCTGCGTCACCCTCTCGACCAGCTCGCGGTCGCCCGGGCCGGCCGGTCCCGGCATGGTCAGGTCGAGGCCGGCCGCGACGGCGGCGGTCCGGTCGGACACGGCGCCCCAGTCGGAGACGACCACGCCGCCGAAACCCCACTCGCCGCGCAGGACGTCGGTCAGCAGCCAGCCGTGCTGGCTGGCGTAGACGCCGTTGACCTTGTTGTACGCGCACATCACGGTCCACGGCCTGGCCTGCGTCACCACCCGCTGGAAGGCACGCAGGTACAGCTCGCGCAGGGTGCGCTCATCGACGTCGGCGCTGATCCGCATCCGGTCGGTCTCCTGGCTGTTGACCGCGTAGTGCTTCAGCGACGCGCCGACCTGCCGGCTCTGCAGGCCGAGCACCCATTCGGTGGCCAGGATGCCAGTCAGCAAGGGGTCCTCGGAGAAGTACTCGAAGTCGCGGCCGCCAAGCGGGCTGCGCTTGAGGTTGATGCCCGGGCCGAGCAGCACCGCCACGTCCATGGCGCGGCATTCGTCACCGAGCGCCTCGCCCATCCGCCGCAGCAGCGCCGGATCCCAGGTCGACCCGGTCGCCACCGCGGGCGGGAAGCAGGTCGCCGGCCGCCCGGTCAGCGTGTCGTCCTGCGACGCCTGCAAGCGGACGCCGTGCGGCCCGTCGGTCAGGGTGATCGCCGGGAGGCCGGCCGATTCGATCGGCGTGCTCTGCCAGAAGTCACTGCCGCTGGTGAGGGCCGCCTGCTCGGCGACGGTCAAGCCCGGGGGGCCCGGAAGACTGGGGGGGCCCTGATTGCTCGGGTTGCCTGGAGTATGTGCCACCTGTCGGTCATATCATGGGAAACACAGCGTCGGGAATGCGGCTGGTGCTTGCCGGCGTTGTGCGCTACAGTGAACACGTAGGCCCGGTGCCCATCTGAGCGGCCCGGCGGAAGTTCCAGCCCCCAACCTCTGATCGGGGTCATCAGCTGATCGGGGTCATCAGCGAAGAGCCAGCTTTCTTCGCGGGAAATTCTTACATCAAAGCACTTGCGCAGCTCAGCGGCTTCGTAACGCGCGCTCCGGCCATTTCTTGTGCCGTCGAGACGCGTTGTCGCCAGCGACCTTATTCGGCTGCGCGCATTCCATTCCAACGCAAGGAAAACCCCATGACAGCAATCATCGAAGAAGCAACAGAAGAAGCAACGCAAACCCGGCGCCCTGCCGCGGCAAAACGTCCGGCAACCGCCCGCGTCCCGTCGCCCGGGGATAACGGCACCGCGGCGGTGCCCGTCACCCAGGTGCCCGTCACCCAGGTGCCCGTCACCCAGGTGCCCGTCACCCAGGTGTCGGGCATCGTTGATCTCACCGACGGGCGCGGCTATCTGCGGACCGCCGGCTACCGCCGGTCAGCCGGCGACGTCCCGCTCACGGCCGGCCAGGTCCGCCAGTACGGACTGCGCAAGGGCGACCAGATCGAGGCCACCGCCACCGGCGGCAGCACCGGCCCGGGCGGCGGCCGCGCCGCGGGTAACGGGGCCGCGAGCGGGCAGCGGGCCAGGGAGGCCGGCCGCGTCGAGGTCACCTCGGTCAACGGCCTGCCGCCGGAGGAGGCGAAGCAGCGCCGCGACTTCGACCGTCTCACCCCCATCTACCCCAATCAGCGGTTCCGTCTCGAAGACGGCAACCCGACCCCCGCCGCGCGCATCATCGACCTGGTCTCCCCCATCGGCAAGGGCCAGCGCGGCCTCATCGTCGCCCCGCCGAAGGCAGGGAAGACCACCATCCTGAAGACGATCGCGCATGCGATCGCAACCGCTTACCCGGAAGTCCACCTCATGCTGGTGCTCGTCGGCGAGCGCCCGGAAGAGGTCACCGACCTGCGCCGCTCGATCAGCGGCGAGGTCATCTCCTCCACCTTCGACCAGTCGCCGGCCGACCACGTGCTCGCCGCCGAACTCGCCATCGAGCGGGCCAAGCGGCTGGCGGAGTACGGCCTCGACGTGGTCGTCATGCTCGACTCGCTCACCCGGCTTGGCCGCGCCTACAACATGGCGGCCCCCGCCAACGGGCGCACCCTGTCCGGCGGCGTCGCCGTGTCGGCGCTGCAGCCTCCACGGCAGTTCCTCGGCGCGGCCCGCTGCCTGGAGGAGGGCGGCTCGCTGACCATCTTGTCCACGGTGCTGGTCGACACCGGCTCGCAGATGGACAACGTGCTGTTCGAGGAGTTCAAGGGCACCGGCAACATGGAGCTCAGGCTCCGCCGCGACCTTGCGGAGAAGCGCCTCTTCCCGGCCATCGACGCGGTGCCCTCCGGCACCCGCCGCGAAGACCTGCTGCTTGACCCGTCCGAGCACGCCGCCGTGATCAGCCTGCGCCGTGCCCTCGCCGTGCTTGACCCCCAGCACGCGCTTGAGCTGCTACTCGAGAAGACCACCGCCCCGAACGAGAAGTTTCTCCGCCAGATCCACGACTCGCGCTAACTCTCGCGTAATCACTGGTCAAAGACGGCGGTTACCGTTGATGCAGGGCCCTGACCACGGAAGGCGCTGCATGCTCGCTTCGGTTCACATCTACCCGCTGAAGGGCTGCCGGGCGGTCGATCTCGACGAGGCCGTCGTCGAGCCCTGGGGGCTGGCGGGCGACCGCCGCTGGCTGCTGGTGGACTCGGACGGCCGGTTCGTCAGCCAGCGGGAGCACCCGGCGCTTGCGCGCCTCGTCGTCAGGTACGGCCAGGGCGCGGGCGACGGCATCATCGCGTCTTCCGCCGGGTACCCGACGGTGCGGGTCGCCGTCCCTGGTGAGTCACCGGAACTGGTCAAGGTAACCGTCTGGGGGTCCACGGTGCAGGCGGCCGTGGCCGGGCCCGACGCGGACGCCTGGTTCTCCGAGTACCTCGGGGAAAAGGTCCGGCTTGTCTACCTGGACGACCCGACCCGTCGGGCGGTCGACCCCGAATACGGCGCGGACGGTGACGTGGTCAGCTTCGCCGACGGGTACCCGTTGCTGCTGACCAGTACCGGCTCGCTTGACCAACTGGGCGAGTGGCTCGCCGCCGGCGGGGACCAGCCCGTGCCGATGAACCGGTTCCGGCCCAACGTGGTGGTGAACGGTTACCAGCCGTGGGCGGAAGACCGGTGGCGCCGGATCCGGATCGGCTCGGTGTCCTTCCGCGTGGCCAAGCCCTGCGGCCGGTGCGTGGTGACCACCACCGACCAGGCAACCGGCGTGCGCGGCAGCCAGCCGCTGCGAATCCTCGCCGCCCGGAGGCGGTTCGGCAAGAACCTGGTCTTCGGTCAGAACATCATCCCCGACTCCCCCGGCGTCATCCGCGTCGGCGACTCAGTGGAAGTGACAGAGTACGCATGACCCCCCGGGCCTCATCCCGGGGCAGCGATCCGGTGAAAGTTACAAGCACGCATCGTAATCGCATAATTACGGAAATCGCGGCGATACGCCGGTGAAATACGTTTCCCTACTTGCTTTATTTCTGTGTAACACGCCCCGGTCAAGACTTAACACTCGGCGCCTTGCTGCCCGGCGTTTGTGCTGGCGACAATTAATTAGGGAGCAGAGCCGCCTCCCGGATCATCCCGCAGAGAAAGGGACCGGCAGATGGCCGTCGCTCCAGTTAAGGCTGCCCCAGCTAAGACCAGTCTCCGGACGGGTGCACTCGGATTTCCGACGCTGCTCGCCCAGTCAGTGGCGCTTATCTCGCCCACGATGACCGCTGTGCTCATTATTCCGCTGGCATTCTCCAACGCCGGCCAGGGCACTTGGCTGGCCTATTTGTTCGGCACGGTGATGCTGCTGTTCGTGGTCTTGTGCCTCAACCAGTTCACGAGACGGTCGGCCGCCCCCGGGGCGATGTACACCTACACCGCGCGCGGTCTAGGCCCGGCCACCGGAGTCATCTCCGGCTGGACCCTGCTCTGGTGCTACCTGTTCATCGGCACCGCCGGGCTGACCGGGTTCGCCATCTTCTGCCAGCAGTTCCTTGACGCCCTCGGCGCCACCGTCACGGTTCCGCCCGACATATTCTTCGCCATCAGCGCGCTGACGTGCTGGTACATCGCCTATAAGGACATCCGCATATCCTCGCTTGTCACGCTCGCCTTTGAGGGCATCTCGGTGGCGCTCATCCTCGCCCTCGCCGCCGTCGTGCTTTTCAAGCACGGCATTACGATCGATACCGACCAGCTAAAGCTCAAGGGCGTCGGCCTGCACGGAATGAGCCTGGCCGTCGTCGCATGCATTTTCAGCCTGGTCGGATTCGAAAGCGCGACGGCGCTCAGCGGCGAAGCCAGGAACCCGCTCCGCGTCGTGCCGCGGGCGGTCATCTGGTCGTTGATCATCACCGGCGCCTTCATGGTGATCATGGGCTATGTCGAGGTGTTCGGTACCCGGCACTACGGCACGCCGCTCGGCTCGATCACGGCGCCGCTCACCGTGCTGTCCAGCCTCTACGACGTGACGTTCTTCAAGGCCCCGATCGCGCTCGGCGCGATGATCAGCTTCTTCTCGCTTTCGCTCTCCTGCCTGAACGCGGGCGCGCGCATCCTCTACCCGATGGCCGAGCACGGCGTGTTCCCCCACCAACTCGGCCGGGCGCACCCGAAGAACGGCACCCCGCACGTGGCGCTCACCGTCTACGTCGTGATCATGTTCGCCATCCCGACGGTGCTCGAGCTCGTCACCAACCCCGTGACCACGTTCGGCGACGCGGGCACCCTGGCCGCCTTCGGCTTCCTGCTCGCCTACTTCCTGATCACCATCGCGGCGCCGGTCTACCTGCGCCGCCGCGGTGAGCTGCGGGCGCGCAATGTGGTGATCGCGGTGATCGCGTGCCTGTGCCTGCTGGTGCCGACGGAGGGCAGCTTCTACCCGGTGCCGCCCTTCCCGGTGAACATCTTCCCTTACCTGTTCGCCGCCTACATCGCGGTCGGCCTTGGCTGGCTGTTCATCCTCAGCCGCCGTCGCCGCGGCATCTTCGCCGAGATCGAAGCGGACCTAGAGCAGTCACTGGAAGTCCACGAGCAGCGCGCCGTCTCAGCCACCGCAGCCTCGGCCGACCCCAGCATCGCTCCCGCCATCACGTAACACCCAGCCGTTCGGGCGGGGCAGGCGGACTTAGATGCGGTACCGGGGGTTCGGGCTACCGCTGCTTGCGGTGCCGGGTGGCGGGGACAGGCGAAGCAGCGGTCCGTTCCACAACACTGTCGAGATCTTCCGCGATGGCGACCCGCTCCCCGGCCGGGGCCTCGGCCACCGAGGCAACCGTGGCGGGCTCGGCCGCGGCCACCCGGGCCAGGGCGTCCTCGCTGTGCAGCTCGTGCACGTAACGCTTGCCGCGCAGCAGCGACGCGACGGCCGCGATCAGGCAGGCCGCGATCGCGAAGTCGAACGCGATGTCAAGGCCGGACTGGAACGGGGCGCTGATCAGCGACGGGAAGAAGGAGTGGCCCGTCAGGTAGGCCGCGTGGCCGGCCGGGAGCTTGCTCAGCGTGCTGCCGAGCAGCATCTGGATCGGGTTGTAGCCGAGCAGCGCGGCGAACATGATCGCCGTCGGCGGCAGGTGCGAGACCCCGCTGGCGGCGGCCGCGGGCACGCCCTGGGCGGTCAGCCCGGCGAACAGGTGCGAAGGCAGCGACGCCGACAGGCCGAGGATGATCAGGCTGAAGAAGATGCCGATCGATAGCACCATCGCCGAGTTCTGGAACGTGGCCGACATGCCGGCCCCGACGCCGCGCCGGTCGGCGGGCAGCGCGTTCATGATGCCGGCCCGGTTAGGCGAGGCGAACAGCCCCATGCCGATGCCGTTGAGCAGCAGGATTCCGGCGAACTGCCAGTAGGTGAAGTTGACCGGCAGCAGCTCGAGCAGCCCGAAGGAGAGCGCGGCAAGCAGCATGCCGCCGGTGGCGAACGGGCGCGCGCCGAACCGGTCGGACAGGAAGCCGGAGACCGGGCCCGCGATCAGGAAGCCGAGGGTCAGCGGGATCATCGCGATGCCCGCCCATAGCGGCGTGTTCTCGAAGCTGTAGCCGTGCAGCGGGAGGTAAATGCCCTGCAGCCAGATGATCAGGATGAACATCAGGCCGCCGCGGCCGAGGCCGGACAGCAGCGCGGCGAGGTTGCCGAAGGTGAACGCGCGGATGCGGAAGAGCCGGAGGTTGAACATCGGCTCGGCGACCTTGGTCTCGATGTAGCAGAAGGTCGCCAGCATGACCAGGCCGCCGCCGATCAGCGACATGACCAGCGGGCTGGTCCAGCCCATGGTGTGCGTGCCGTAGGGCTGGATGCCATAGGTGATGCCGACCAGGACGGCGATCAGGCCGGCCGCGAAGGTCAGGTTGCCGCCGAGGTCAAGCTTGGCGGGCTTGCGCACGCCGAGCTCGCGGAGCTTGAGGTAGGACCAGATGGTGCCGCCGATGCCGAACGGGACCGAGACGAGGAAGACCAGCCGCCAGCTGACCGGGCCGAGCAGGCCGCCGAGGACCAGGCCGATGAAGGAGCCCGCGATGGCGGCGACCTGGTTGAGGCCAAGCGCCATGCCGCGCTGGTTCATCGGGAACGCGTCGGTGAGGATCGCGGCCGAGTTGGCGAAGAGCATCGCGCCGCCGACGCCCTGGAAGATGCGCATCGCGATCAGGTACCAGCCCGCCGCCTCGCCGTTCAGCCAGGTGACCGAGAGCAGCACGGAGAACAGCGCGAAGATCGCAAAGCCCATGTTGAACATGCGGACGCGGCCGAACATGTCACCAAGACGGCCGAAGCTCACGACCAGGACGGCGGTGACGACCAGGAAGCCCATCATCAGCCAGAGCAGGATGGTGGTGTTGCCCGGCTGCAGCGGGTTGATGCCGATGCCGCGGAAGATGTCGGGCAGTGCGATCAGCATGATGGACGAGTTGATCGTCACCATCAGCACGCCCAGCGTGGTGTTGGACAGGGCGATCCACTTGTAGCGGGGGCTGATCGTCGCGTGAAGACTGGGGGTCGATGGCGCGGGCACTGCGTTCCTCCATGAGGCAGGACGGGGGCAGTCGTCGGGCAGCTGCGTTAGTTGCTTGTAGCGAACTAACTGTCGCCAGAGTTTATTCCGGCCGCCGGGGTACCGGGGTCTGAGCTCTGCGCCAGCTCTGAGCGCGTCTTGTGGTTGGTTTGACAGTTGGGAATCGGAACGGGCATAGTTGTGCTGTCAAGAACAGGCACCTCGTTCGGTGAGGCGTCTTCACGGACACAGGCCACTGATCCCAACCGTCGAGAGACGCTCCGGATCAGGACACCTCTCCCCGGCTTAAGGGGTGAGGCCAAGTGGCTGCGTACGAGAGAGGTGTCCCCTGCCACGGTTTAGCTGCGGCAACGGAACATGCCTCTGCAGTGGTTCCGCTTGTGAATGTGCGCGCAAGCGCCACGGACGGAGGGAGGCGCGAGATGGACTCCGATAGTCCGGGCCGAAGTCGGCCCTATCCGCTGCTTTCCCTGCCGGTTCCCGGCACACGCTGACGCGTCCAGCCGTCTCCTTACGCATCCGAAGGTTCGCCTCCCCTGAGGGCGACCCGGCGTAGGCCCATGCGTGTGCCTCCATCCCGCTTTAGTGAAAAGCGTGAAAGGGGTGAACTCCCGTGACTGCTGTTGACATGGAAGTAACGCGTTCGGCCGTACTCGACGATGCGCACGTCGGCGACATCCGCGGTGCCCTCGGCACCATCAGCCTCGACGACACCGCCGCCCGCACCACCGTGTCCGCCAAGCTCAAGACGCTGCTCGCGATCGTCGGCCCCGGCCTGATCGTGATGGTCGGTGACAACGACGCCGGCGCGTTCTCCACCTACGGCCAGGCCGGCCAGAACTACGGCACCCGGCTGCTGTGGACACTGGTGCTGCTCATCCCGGTGCTGTACGTGAACCAGGAGATGGTGCTCCGCCTGGGCGCGGTCACCGGGGTCGGCCACGCGCGGCTGATCCTCACCCGGTTCGGCAAGTTCTGGGGCGCGTTCTCCGTCATCGACCTGTTCATACTCAACGCGCTGACGATCATGACCGAGTTCATCGGCATCACCCTCGCGGCGGGCTACCTGGGCGTGCCCAGGGTCATCGCCGTCGCGGCCGCCGCCGCGGTGATCATCGCCTCCGCGTTCACCGGGTCCTTCCGCCGGTTCGAGCGGATCGCGATGACGTTCTGCGTGGGATCGCTGCTGCTCATCCCGTTGTACTTCATGAGCCACCCGACGCTGGCGTCGATGGGCCGCGGCTTCGCCATCCCGGTGCTGCCCGGTGGCGGCGGCCAGATGGCGACCGTGATGCTGCTGGTCATCGGCATCGTCGGCACCACCGTGGCGCCGTGGCAGCTGTTCTTCCAGCAGTCCTACGTGATCGACAAGCGGATCACCCCCCGGTTCATGCGCTACGAGAAGGCCGACCTGTGGATCGGCATCGCGATCGTCGTGGTCGGCGCGGCCGCGCTGATGGGCGTCACCGCCGCCGCCTTCGCCGGCACCAAGGGGGCGGGCAACTTCACCGACGCCGGCGGTCTGGCCACCGGCATCGCCGCCTACGCCGGCCACTTGGCCGGCGTGGTCTTCGCGATCGCACTGCTCGACGCGGCCGTCATCGGCGCGTTCGCGGTCTCGCTGTCAAGCGCGTACGCGATCGGGGACGTGCTCGGACTTAACCACTCACTGCACCGGGGGTTCAGGCAGGCCAAGGGGTTCTACGCGGTCTACGCGGCCCTGGTCGGCGGCGCCGCCGCGATCGTGCTGCTGCCCGGCTCGCCGCTCGGGCTCATCACCGAGGGCGTGCAGGTCCTGGCGGGCGTGCTGCTGCCCAGTGCGACGGTCTTCCTGCTGCTGCTCTGCAACGACAAGGCCGTGCTCGGCCCCTGGGTGAACCGGCGCATCACCAACGCGTTCACCTCGGGGGTGATCGCGGTGCTTATCACCCTGTCGGTGGTGCTCACCGCGTCAGTGGTGTTCCCGCGGATCACGGCGGGGCAGATCGTCGGCATCTGCGTGGCCTGCGCGGCGGTCTCGGTCCTTGGCGGCCTGGCGGCGCTGATCCGCCGGCGGCGGACCCGCCTCGCGGTCGTCGAGGTCATGACCGAGGACGCGGTCAGCGTGGCCGACCGAGACTCCTGGCGGATGCCACCGCTCAGCGAACTGGGCGCGCCGGTGATCAGCCGGGGCCGCAAGCTCGGCCTGACCGCGCTGCGCGCCTACCTGGCGATCGCGATGGTGATGGTCATCGTCAAGGTCGTCATGCTGGCCGCGCACTAAGCCGCGCTGAAGTTGCCGGGCACCGCGCGCTAGGATTACGCGATGCCCGACTTCGACGTTAATACGCCCCATATCGCGAGGATTTACGACTATTGGCTGGGCGGTAAGGACCACTTCGAGGCAGACAGGAAGGCCGCCGAGCTCGCGCTCGCGGCGACCCCGACGATCGTGCCCGGGGTGCGGGCGAACCGCCGGTTCCTTGGCCGAGCGGTGCGGTACATGGCCGCGGAGAACGGCATAGGGCAGTTCCTCGACATCGGCACTGGCATCCCGACCTCGGACAATACGCACGAGGTGGCCCAGCGGATTACGCCTGCGGCACGCGTCGTCTACGTCGACAATGACCCGATCGTGCTGGCGCACGCCCGGGCGCTGCTGACGTCGGCCACCGGGCCGACCGCCTACATCGACGCGGACGCCCGCGCGGTCGGCCGGATCCTTGACGAGGCGGCGGGAACCCTGGACTTCGGCCAGCCGGTCGGGATCATGCTGATCGCGCTGCTGCACTGCATTCCCGATGAGGACAACCCCGGCCAACTAGTCCGCGACCTGATGGCCGCCGTGCCGCCGGGAAGCTTCCTCGCGATCACCCATCCCGCCCGCGACCAGCTGGCCGTCGCGACCAAGGCCGAGGAGTCGCTGACCAAGTCGATGGGGCAGAAGGTCACCTTCCGCAGCCGCGACGAGGTAGCCGGATTCTTCGCCGGGCTCGACCTTGCCGAGCCGGGCGTGGTCCCGGTGCAGGACTGGCGCGCGACGTCTGAGATCGACTTCAACAGCGCGCCCACCGCGATGTGGGGCGGCGTCGGGCGGAAGGAGTAGCCATGGCTGGCAGCAGGAGCGGGCCGCTTGCCGGGGTGCGCGTCGTCGAGCTGGCCGGGATCGGGCCGGGGCCCTTCTGCGGGATGCTCCTGGCTGACCTGGGCGCCGAGGTGATCCGGGTGGACCGGCCCGGCGGCCCGATGCTGCCGGTACCGCAGCGCAACGACATCACCAGCCGGGGCAAGAAGCGGGTCGTCGTCGACCTCAAGCACCCGCGCGGGGCCGAGGTCGTGCAGCGCCTGGCCGCCGCCTCCGACGCGCTGATCGAGGGGTACCGGCCCGGGGTGGCCGAACGGCTCGGGGTCGGGCCCGCCGACTGCTGGGCACGCAACCCGGCACTGGTCTACGGGCGGATGACCGGCTGGGGCCAGGACGGCCCGCTGGCCGCCGCGGCCGGGCACGACATCGCCTACATCGCGCTGACCGGGGCGCTGCACGCCGTCGGCCGGGCCGGCGGGCCGCCGCAGGTGCCGGTGAACTACCTGGGCGATTTCGGCGGCGGGTCACTGTTCCTGGCGCTCGGGGTGGTGGCGGCGGTGCTGTCGGCCCGCGCCAGCGGGCGGGGGCAGGTCGTCGACGCCGCGATCGTCGACGGCGCCGCGGTGCTGCAGGCGATGACCTACGGGCTGCTGGCGGACGGTTCGTGGACCGACACGCGCGGCGTGAACTTGCTCGACACCGGCACCCCGTACTACGACGTGTACGAGACCGCCGACGGGCGGCACATGGCGGTCGGCGCGCTCGAGCCGCGGTTCTACGCCGAGTTCACCCGCCTGCTGTTCGCCCCCGAGGGGGTCCCCGGCGACCTTCCCGCGCAGCACGACCGCGCCCGCTGGCCGGAGCTACGGTCGCGGTTCGCCGCCCGTTTCCTCGAGCGCTCCCAGGGCGAGTGGTCAAAGTCCTTCCTCGGAACGGACGCGTGCGTCGCGCCGGTGCTCACCATGACCGAGGCCCCGGGTGACCCCCACCTCGCCGCGCGCGGCACCTACGTGGCACCCGGCGGCGTGGTCCAGCCCGCCCCGGCCCCGCGGTTCGGGACCGGCGCGCCCGGCATCCCGGTCGGCGCGCTGCCCGCCCGCCCGATCGCGGCGGTTGGCACGGACACCCGCGCGGTGCTCACCGAACTGGGCTTCGCGGACACCGAGGAACTGCTCGCCGCCGGCGCCGCCTGGCAGGCCTAACCGCCCGAGCCCGGTCCGCCTGCCGGCCGCTTCTTGCTGTTATCATTGGGTGGATGGCGTAGCCGACAGGTCATGCCCCTGTCAGCTACGCCAACGTCAGCGCCCATTAGTGTCGTTGGCGTAACCGACAGGTCCGAGTAGGCCGTTGGACTAGCCGACGGGGTGGACGGTCGAAGCACGGGACCGTTCATCCTTGGGCTGATTTTGATCTCCGTTTTTAGAGGAGTTCGACGATCGTGGCGTTGGCCTGGCCGCCGCCCTCGCACATGGTCTGCAGGCCGTAGCGGAGGCCGTTGTCGATCATGTGATGGAGCATGGTGGTCATGATGCGGGCGCCGCTGCCGCCGAGCGGGTGGCCGAGGGCGATCGCGCCGCCATTGGGGTTGAGCTTGGCCGGGTCCGCGCCGATGTCGGCCAGCCAGGCGAGCGGAACCGGTGCGAACGCCTCGTTCACCTCGAAGACGCCGATCTCGTCGACCGTCAGCCCGCTGCGCCGCAGGGCCTTCTTGGTGGCGGGAATCGGGGCGGTGAGCATGATCACCGGGTCGTCGGCGGCGAGGACCGCGGTGTGCACCCGGGCGAGCGGGGTCAGGCCGAGTTCCGCGGCCTTCTCGCTTGTCGTCATGAGCAGGGCGGCGGACCCGTCGCTAATCTGCGAACTGTTGCCGGCGTGGATAACGCCGTCCGGCTTGAACGCGGGCTTGAGCTTGGCCATCGACTCAAGCGAACCCCCGCGCCGCACGCCCTCGTCGGTGTTGATGACCGTCCCGTCCTCGAGCTTGACCGGGGCGATCTGGCCGGCGAAGCGGCCCTCGTCGATGGCGGCGGCCGCCTTCTCGTGCGAGGCGAGGGAGAATTCGTCGAGTTGCGTGCGGGAGAACCCCCAGCGCTCGGCGATCATCTCCGCGCCGATCCCCTGGTTCGGTGGCACGTCATGGAAGACGGTGTGCAGGCCAGAACCGGACGGGTTGGCGCCGCCGGCGCCGATCGACGCGCCCATCGGCACCCGGCTCATCGACTCCACGCCGCCCGCCACCACCACGTCGTACTGGCCGCTGACCAGGCCAGCCGCGGCGAAGTGGACCGACTGCTGGCTGGACCCGCACTGCCGGTCGATGGTCACCCCAGGCACCGACAGCGGCCAGCCGGCCGCAAGCACCGCGTTGCGCGCGATGTCGAAGGTCTGCTCGCCGACCTGGCCCACGCAGCCCCAGATCACGTCGTCGACGAGCTCCGGGTCTACTCCGGCCCGATCGGCGAGGGCGTTGAGGACGTGCGCTGACAGGTCCACCGGGTGCACCCCGGACAGTCCGCCGTTCCGTTTTCCGACCGGCGTCCGAACCGCCGCCACAATTACCGCGTCACTCATCGCGCCGCCCTCCCTGATAGTCTCCGCCTATATACCTGCCTATCACGCCGGACGGTATTTGCCCATTTAGCGGGGCCGTTCGGTGATCGCTGGACAGATGCATGCCGATGCACGTGCAATCCCATGCGGGACAATGTTATCGTGGCGACGTTCCCTTAGCCCCGTGAGGTAGCCATGGCCCACCCCGTCCTCGCAGGCCAGGTCGCTGGCCTGCGAAGGCCTGGCCTGCTGCCAGCGGAAGCCAACAGCTTTGTCGGCCGGGCGGGCGAACTGCTGTGGCTCACCACGCAGCTCCGCTCTTCCCGGCTGATCACCGTGGTCGGCCCCGGCGGGGTCGGGAAGACCAGGCTCTGCCTGCGCGCCGCCGCATCGCTGCCGGCCAGGTTCCCTGAGGGCATCTGGATCGTCGAACTGTCCTCGCTCACCGACCCGGCGGAGCTGGCTGGGAAGGTCGCGGCCGCCCTCGGGCTGCCGCCCGAGCACGACGGCTTCCGGCAGCGCACCGCCGTGCTCGAGCACCTGCGGGACCGGCGGCTGCTGCTGATCCTCGACACCTGCGAGCACCTGGTCGATGCCTGCGCCTCGTTCGCCGAGGCGGTGCTGCGGGCCGCGCCCGCGGTGACGGTGCTCGCTACCAGCAGGCAGCCGTTCGACGCACCGGGAGAGCAGGCGTTCCCGTTGCCGCCGATGCCGGTCGAAACCGACGCGGTCGAGCTGTTCGCGCAGCGTGCCGCCTCGGTGCTGCCCGATTTCAGCGTCACTCCGGCCAACCGTCCGGACGTCGTCCGGCTCTGCCGGCGGCTTGACGGCCTCCCGCTCGCCATCGAACTGGCCGCCGTCCGGCTGCGCGCCCTGCCGCTGGCCGAGCTGGCCACCCACCTGGAGTCTGGGTTCAGCGTGCTGGGGGTCACCCGCCGCGGCGGCGCGGCACGGCACCAGACGCTGCGCGACGCGATCGAGTGGAGTCACGCGCTCTGCACCCCGACCGAGCAGGCGCTGTGGGCGCGGCTGTCGGTGTTCGGCGGGCCGTTCGACGTCGCCGCGGCCGAAGCGGTCTGCGCGGACGCGGCACTGCCCCGGGATGAGGTCGTGCACGCGCTGATCGGCCTTGTCGATAAATCGGTCGTGCTCCGCTCGGACGGGGGCGACGCGGGCGAGAGCGGCGGGGCGCCGTTGCGCGAGAAGCGGTACCGGCTGCTTGACACGCTGCGCGAGTTCGGGGCGGCGAAGCTCGCGGGTACCGCCGAGCAGGAACAGTGCCTTGACCGGCTGACCGATCACTGCCTGGCGATGGCCACCCGGTTCGACGAGCACGTGCTCGATGACGATCAAACGGATAGGCTCCGCCAGCTGCGGGCCGAGCACGGGAACCTGCGGGCCGCGCTCGCGCACTCGCTTGACGGCGGCGACGCCGGGCCGGCCTGCGCCGAGCAGGCCGGGCGGTGGCGGCGGGGATGCTGGCTAGCCGTCCGGCTGCACGCCTACTGGCAGATGTCCGGCCTGCTCGGCGAGGGCAGGGATTACCTGGACGCGGCGCTGCGGGTCATCCCCGAGCCGTCGCCGGAACGGGCCTGGGCGCTCGCGGTCCGCGGCAGGCTGGCCACATTCCAAGGTGACCTGGCCAACGCGGTCGCCGACCTCAGGGAATCCATCGGGCTGGCCGACGAACTCGGCGAGGAACTGGCCGCCGCCCGCGGCAGCCTCTACCTCAACTTGGCGCTCACCTTCAGCGGAGAGCACGAGCAGGCTGAGGCGGCCGGCCTGACCGCCCGCCAGCGGCTGACCGCCGCCGATGACCGCGTCGGTCTGGTCTGCCTCGAGCCGCAACTCGCGCAGCTGCGTCAGCTCGCCGGGGACATCGACGCGGCCCTCGAGTGCTGTCGGCGCGGGCAGGCTGAGCTCGGCGACTTCAGTCCGCGCGGCGCGGAGCGCTGGATCACCGGCCAGCTGCAGCTGATCGCCGGGCTGGCGCACGGCCGGCGGCCGGGAGCCGACGCGGACTGCGGTATCGCCCTCCGTCGTGCGCTGCAGGCGAGACACGACCTCGGTAACGAGGCCGGGGTGGCCTACTGCCTTGAGGTGCTCGGCTGGCTGGCCGCGCGCGACGGGCGCTTCGACCGGGCCGCCTGGCTGCTCGGCGCGGCCAACCCGCTCTGGCGGCGGGCCGGAACCCGTCTCAGCAACATCGCGATCCTGGAGCAGAGCCACCAGCTCGTGGCCGCCCAGGCCAGGCAGGCGCTCGGCGACACCGCGTACGAGACCGCGCAGGCTCAGGGCGGCGCACTCGACCTGGACACGATCGTCGGCTACGCCATGGACGGGCGCGGCTCGGCATCGCCGCCGCCGGCCAGGCAGGCGGCGGCCCCGCCGGCCGAAAACGACGGGCCAGGCGACCGCGACGGTGGCGGCGAGGCGGCGCCCCCGGTCACGGCCGCGACCCTCACCCGGCGCGAACGGGAGATCGCGAGCCTGGTCGGCGGCGGCCTGTCCAACCGGGAGATCGCCTCCCGCCTGTTTATCTCCAAGCGGACCGTTGATGCGCACGTGGAGCACATCTTCGCCAAGCTGGAGATCTCCTCGCGGGTCAAGCTCACTCTCTGGCTCCGCGCCGAGGGCCGGGCGGACACATAGTCCTCGCGGTGGCGTTGCGGTTGCTGTGTGCTTCTTGCTGTTATCTCTCCGCATGTTCAAACAGGGCATCCGCGCTACGCGCTTCTTGCTGTTATCCTCGCCTCAACCGAGAAGTCGGCCGGGTTCCGGCCTTTCCGCTCCTCTTAGGGCCAAAGTTGCACGCTCGCTGGCGGGCGAAAAGGGTACAAAATACCGCATTTCGCCCGAGCTAGGCGTACAAGTTTGGCCCCAAGGTAATGGAAGCGGGGTCGTTGGGCGACCACGGACGGTGTTTGTTGCTGTTATCGGGGGGGTTGGGCGGTGGTTGTGATCATGAGGCCGGGGTTAGGGTGGCGACCAGGTAAGCGACGCCGAAGGGGGCCGCGGCGTAGAGGACCTCGCTCCGCGGGCCGGGAGGGACGGCGCCGGCCAGCGCCTGCCAGGCGGGGCGGCCGGAGGCGAGCAGGTCGCGGGCCAGGCCGGGGTCGAGGGCGGTGAGGGCGGGCAGGTCGCCGTCACGGAACGCCTGCTCGACCGCCAGGTCGAAGGGCTCGGCGCGGTCGTCAAGGTAGCCGGGGGCGGCCGCCGAGCGGCGGGCGCTGCCGTCGCCAAGCACCAGGAGCGCGACGCCCGGAGCGGCGGCGGCCAGGGCGCGGCCGAGCGCGAGGCAGGCGTCAGGGGCTGCCGACTCGGCGACCGACTGGAGAATGCGCGGGCCGTGGTAACCAGCCGCGTCGAGGAGTTGCGCGCCGATCGCGAGCGACAGCGGAAGCACCGATGGCCCTGGGTACACGGCCGGGGCGTGCGTCGACAGGTCGGGGACGCTGCCGGGCGGCCAGGCCGAGGTCACGGTCGCGGGGCCGATCACGGCCACGGTGTCAGGATCGTCCGCGATCAGCCAGCCGACGGCGGCCGCGCAGGCGTCGCGGAGTTCCGGCAGGAAGACCTCCTGGCCGGTTACCCCGGCCGCCAGCAGCGGGGGCGACGGGCAGAGGACCGCCCGGGCGATCATGCCAGGCCCCGGATGGCGCGGGCCGGTGGGCGGGTGCCCTTGATCGACTCGACCATGTCCAGCGCCTGGCGGGTCTGCGGAACATCGTGGGCGCGGAAGATCCGCGCGCCGAGCCACGCCCCCACCGCCGTGGTGGCCAGCGTGCCGGCCAGCCGGTCATCGACACCGACGCCCAGCGTCTCGCCTACGAAGTCCTTGCGCGACGCCGACATGAGCACCGGCCAGCCGGTCGCGGTCAGCTCGCCGAGCCGCCGGGTGACCTCCAGGGAGTGCCAGCTGTTCTTGCCGAAGTCGTGGGCCGGGTCGATGATGATGCGGTCCGGGTCCACGCCCGCCCGCAGCGCCCGCCCGGCCAGCAGCAGCACCCGGTCGAGCACGTCCGCGGCCACGTCACCGAAGGCCGCCCGGTGCGGCCGGGTACGCGGCAGCGCCGCGCCGACGTGCGAGCAGACCAGGCCGACGCCGAACTCCGCCGCCACGTCGGCGACCTTCGGGTCCCAGGCCGACCAGGTGTCGTTGAGCAGGTCGGCGCCGGCCTCGCAGGCGGCCCTGGCCGGCTCGTGCCGCCAGGTGTCCACGCTGATCACCAGGTCCGGGTAGGCCGCCCGGACCCGCTCGATAAACGGCACCACCCGGCGGACCTCCTCTGCCACCGTTACCTCGGGACCCGGCTTGGCCGGCACGCCGCCGATGTCAAGGAGGTCGGCGCCCTCGGCCACGATGGCGTGCACCCGCTCCAACGCCACGTCCTCGTCCCAGGTCAGGCCGGGCCGGTAGAACGAGTCGGGGGTGCGGTTGACGATCGCCATCACCAGCGTCCGTTCCGGCGGGAACTCGCGCCCTCCCAGCCGCAGCGTCCCCGGCGCCCGCGTCGGCCGGGGTCCGCTCTCAGCCGCGGCGACGTCGCTCATGACCAGAAAGCTTAGCCGGAACGGTCGCGTGGCTTCGCGTTCCAGGCCCGCGCTGCGCCCGCCGCGGGGTCGGCGGGCGCAGCGCCGGACACCCGCGCTAAGTAGTGGCGCGGCGGAGCACCTGCACGCTGCGCTCGGCGACAACGACCTTGGCGCCCGCCTGCCGGGCCTTACGTTCGCGTGGCGGGCGCTCGGCGTCCGCGGTGGCGGCGGTGTCGAACTCGGTCAGCCAGCGCCGGCCGTAGGCCTTGCCGGGGAGCACGAAGGTGGTATCGCCATGGTGGCCGTTGAAGAGCAGCAGGAAGCTGTCGTCGATGACCCGGCGGCCGCGGGTATCGGGGTCGGGCAGTGCGGAGCCGTTGAGGAAGACGGCGAGCGACTTGGCGTACCCCGTCTTCCAGTCGTCGTCCGTCATCTCAACCCCGTCCGGCCGGAACCAGCCGATGTCGGACAGCCCGCCGCGGAAGATCGGCTCGCCCTCGAAGAAGCGGCGCCTGGTGAACACCGGGTGCTTCTGCCGGAAGTTGATGAGGTCGGCGCAGAAGTCCGCGAAGTCCTTGTCCGCGTTCTCCCAGTCGAGCCAGGAAAGCTCATTGTCCTGGCAGTAGGCGTTGTTGTTGCCGTCCTGGGATTTGCCGAGCTCGTCACCGTGGCGCAGCATCGGCACGCCCGTGCTCAGCAGCAGCGTCGCCATCAGGCCACGGCGGCGGCGCTCGCGCAGCTTGAGCACCTCCGGATCGTCGGTCGGGCCCTCGACGCCGCTGTTCCATGAGCGGTTGTCGTCGGTGCCGTCGCGGTTCTCCTCGCCGTTGGCGTCGTTGTGCTTGACGTCGTAGGAGACGAGGTCGGTGAGAGTGAACCCGTCGTGCGCGGTGACGAAGTTGACGCTGGCGTACGGATGCCGCCCGGTCCGCCCGTACAGGTCGGAACTGCCGGTCAGCCGGTAGGAGAAGTCCGCCAGGGTCCGGTCGGCGCCGCGCCAGTAGTCGCGGACGGTGTCCCGGTAGCGGCCGTTCCATTCCGACCACAGAGTCGGGAAGTTGCCGACCTGATAGCCGCCCTCGCCCAGGTCCCAGGGCTCGGCGATGAGTTTGACCTGGCTCACCACCGGGTCTACCTGGATCAGGTCGAAAAACGCCGACAGCCGGTCGACCTCGTGGAACTGGCGGGCCAGGCTGGCGGCGAGGTCGAAGCGGAAGCCGTCCACCCGCATCTCGGTCACCCAGTACCGCAGCGAGTCGATGATCAGCTGGAGGACGTGCGGATGCCGCATATTCAGCGTGTTGCCGGTGCCGGTGGTGTCGAAGTAGTAGCGCCCGCCGTCGGCCAGCCGGTAGTAAGCCGGGTTGTCGATGCCGCGGAAGGACAGCGTCGGGCCGAGGTGGTTGCCCTCCGCGGTGTGGTTGTACACGACGTCGAGAATGACCTCGATCCCGGCCTGATGCATGGTCTTGACCAGGTACTTGAACTCGGAGACGACCTGCTCGACGCCCCAGGCGGAGTACTCGTTATGCGGGGCGAAGAAGGCGATCGAGTTGTAACCCCAGTAATTGGTCAGGCCCATGTCGAGCAGGTAATGATCCTGGACGAACTGGTGGACGGGCATCAGCTCGACGGCCGTGACGCCAAGCCGCTTCAGGTGGTCGATAACCGCCGGGTGGGCCATGCCCGCGTAGGTGCCCCGCTGGTCCGGCGGGACCTCCGGGTGGCGCATCGTGAGCCCCTTGACATGGCACTCGTACAGGACGGTCTCATGCCACGGGATCCGCAGCGGATGGTCGTCACCCCATTCGAACCACGGGTTGGTGACCACCGAGCGCGGCATGAACGGCGCGCTGTCGGAGTCGTTCCGCTCCCGGTCGTCGCCGCCAAGCGGGTAGCCGTAGACCGCGGGATTCCACTTCACCTGCCCGTCGAGCGCCCTGGCGTAAGGGTCGAGCAGCAGCTTGTTGTCGTTGCAGCGCACTCCGGCGTCGGGCAGGTGCGGCCCGTGCACCCGGTACCCGTAGCGCTGCCCGGGCCCGACTCCGGGCAGGAAGGAGTGCCAGACGTAGCCGTCGGCCTCGGTCACGTCCAGGCGCTGCTCGTTGCCGCCATCGTCGTCGTAGAGGCAGAGCTCGACCCGCTCGGCCACCTCCGAGAAGAGCGCGAAGTTGGTGCCGACGCCGTCATAGGTGGCGCCCAGGGGGTACGGCTGTCCCGGCCACATTTCGTGTTCCATGCGAATCATCTGCCCCAACTTCTCGAGTTAGCACACCCCGGGACGGCTTGCTTGATGACGTTTGCGTGACGTTTGACCGGCGCGAAAAAGGGCAGGTCAACGCCATGTTCGAGGCTGAGAACATCCGGGACTGGCGGGAACATGACGTGATCGACCCGGACGGGAAGAAGATCGGTCAACTCGAAGCAGTGTACGTGGACACGACCACCGACGAGCCGGCCTTCGGCTCGGTCCGGATCGGGATGGTCGGCCGCCACCGGCTCACCTTCGTGCCCTTGGACCGGGCGGTCGTGCTGCCTGGCCAACTGCGCGTCGCCTACTCGAAGTCGCAGGTCAAGGACGCGATCACCATCGACACCGACGGCGAGCTGGCCGCCACCGACGAGCCGGGGCTGTTCAAGCACTACGGGCTTGAGTACCAGCCCGGCGAGAGCGGCGAGCGTCAGCTGGCCCGGCGGTAGCGGCCGGCGCGGCCACGCCGACACTGCCCGCTTTACCCGGTTTTATCGTTTTCGGTCTCGGGGGGGATCCGATGGTGCTGTTTCTGCTGCTGATCATCGTGGCCATCGCACTGGGGATCCTGGGTGCGGTGGTCAAGGGGCTTGTCGCCCTGCTCTTCATCGGCCCCGTGGTGTTCGTCCTCGCGTTCGTGGTTCTCGGATTCTGGCTCCGGTCGCGCCATCGGCGGACGCCGGTCCGGTGAGCATCGCCGCGGTCGCGGCGCGTGCCGCGGCCGGGTCGGTGGAGGGCACTGTGGCGGCCGGGGCGAGGCGCTCGAGTGCCACGGCGCTGTCCGAGCCCGGCTCGGCATGGTAGATCACCAGAAGCTGGCCACCGGAGTCGCCGACCGGGAGCTTCTCCCGCCAGAGCGCGAGCGGGCCAGCCTCGGGATGGTTCATGGTCACCGCGCCGCCCGCCAGGGCACGCACGTCGTGCCGCGCCCACAGCTTCCTGAAGCGCTCGCTGGCGAGTGAGAGTTCGCCCACCAGCTGGGCGATGCGCGGGTCGTCGGCGTCGGGGCCGATCGAGGCGCGGAAGGAGGCGATCATGCCGCCGATCGCCTTCGGCCAGTCGGGATAGAGCTCACGCTCGGCCGGGTCGAGGAACATCGAGCGGAGGCGGTTCTCCCCCGGCCGGATGGACGGCGAGAGCGCCGTCGCGCGCGAGTTGGCGGCGAGCACATCGAACATGCGGCTCTCCACGAACGCCGGCAGGTTGATCGCCGCCAGGAGCTGGCGGATGCTGGCGGGAACTGCCTGCTGCCGGCTGGCCCTCGCTCTCGTGGGCCTGCTCGCCGCGACGCCAAGCAGATAGCTGGTCGCCGTCGCGTCAAGACCGAGCACCCTCGCCAGCGCCCTGAGCACTTGCGGCGATGGGTTGCGGTCGCGGCCCTGCTCAAGGCGGAGGTAGTAGTCGGCACTGATCCCGGCGAGGGTGGCCACCTCCTCCCGGCGCAGACCGGGGGTCCGCCGGACGCCCGCGACGTGCAAGCCCACGTCGGTTGGCTCGACCAGCTCGCGACGGGCGCGTAGGTACTCGCCAAGAACGTTGGGTGCGGTCATCCATTCACTGTAAGCGGAACGTATCGCGGCAGCCTGGTCCCGTCACTCCCAGGATGTCCGGGACACTGCCTAGCACGTTGCCCGTCGGGCATGCTTGAGGTGTGCCGGCGGCGACGGAGTCGTCGGGCCTGTCCGTTGAAGGGACTATGCAATGACTTCTGCTGGATCACTGCCAGGCGGTAACTACCAGCTGGGCGACCTCACGGTCACCCGGATGGGGTATGGCGCGATGCAGCTCGCCGGGCCCGGGGTCTTCGGGCCGCCCGCCGACCGGGACGAGGCGATCTCCGTGCTGCGGACGGCGGTCTCGCTGGGCATAACGCACATCGACACGGCCGACTTCTACGGCCCTTACATCACCAACGAGCTCATCCATGAGGCGCTGGCGCCCTACCCCGAGGACGTGCACATCGTCACCAAGGTCGGCGCGGTGCGCGACGGCAACGGCGGCTGGATCCACGCGCGGACGCCAGCGGACCTGCGGGCCCAGGTCCATTCCAACCTGCGCACGCTCAAGCTCGAGGCGCTCGACGTCGTGAACCTGCGGGTTGGCGGCGGCGACGACGGGCACTCGGCGGTCCCCGGTTCGCTCGCCGAGCAGTTCTCTGAGCTGGTCGCGTTGCAGTCGCAGGGCCTGATCAGGCAGCTCGGGGTGTCGACGGTGGACGCCGTGCAGCTGGCCGAGGCGCGGGAGATCGCGCCGGTCGCGTGCGTGCAGAACTTCTACAACATCGCCCGCCGGGAGGACGACGCGCTGGTGGAGCGGACCGCGCGGGAGGGCATCGCGTACGTGCCGTACTTCCCCCTCGGCGGGTTCTCGCCGCTGCAGTCGGACACGCTGGCCGGGGTCGCGCTCCGGCTTGGCACGACCCCGATGGCGGTCGCGCTGGCCTGGCTGCTGCAGCGGTCGCCGAACATCCTGCTCATTCCGGGCACGTCGTCGGTGGCGCACCTGCGGGATAACGTGGCGGCCGCGTCGCTGTCGCTGGATGCCGCGACGGTGGCGGAGCTTGACGCGATCGGCGCGTGAGGGACGCCGCGGCCGCGGGGACGTCTTACGCCGGGCGGTCCTTCTTCGGGAGCTTGCTGACCACCATGGCGTAGGAGGCGTCGATGGCCTCCAGGATCTCGTCGTCGGGGATCTCGCCGCCGGTCTTGAGATTGTTCCAGCCGGACCGGCCGATGTAGGGCATCACGGCGGCGTCGCCAGGGTAGCGCAGCAACCACTCATTGGCTGCTTCCCTGGTGAGGCCGCACTTGACCCCGACACTCTGCTGGTTGCCCTCGCTATCGGCGGCTGGGACGCCGAGGAAAGCGAAGATCTTCTGGCCGACCTTGGTGACGACTCCGTCGCCCCACGGCTCGTCCCGCCACGCCCCCGGCTTGGCCAGGCAGTAGCCGACCACCTCATCCCAGCTCAACATGGCGTCCATGCTACGGGCCCGCGGCGGCGGCGGCCTTTGCCGACAAGATCCGCAGGGTACAGCGGCGACGTGCTGCTATACCTGGGCGGTGCGGCCGGCCCAGTAGGGGGCGCGGAGCTGGCGCTTGAGGATCTTGCCTGATCCGGTGCGCGGGAGCTCGGCGACGAAGTCCACCGACCTCGGCACCTTGTAATTGGCGAGGTGCTGGCGGGCGAACGACCTGATCTCATCAGCGGTCAGCGCGGAGCCGGGAGTCCGTACGACGGTGGCGTGCACGACCTCGCCCCATTGCTCGGACGGGATGCCGAAGACCGCGACGTCGTAAATCTCGGGGTGCTGCTCGAGCGCCGCCTCGATCTCGGCCGGGTAGATGTTCATACCGCCGGAGATGATCATGTCGCTCTTGCGGTCGCAGATGTAGAGGTAGCCCTCGTCGTCCCAGTAGGCGATGTCGCCGACCGTGTGCAGATCGCCGCGGCTGCTCGACTCGTAGCTGGCGTCGTTCTTGTAATAGGTGTCGAACACCCCCTTGGACCGGACGAAGACCTCGCCCGTATGCTCCGGCCCGCGGCCAGTGACCTCGTTGCCGTAGTCGTCGATGAGGACGATCTCGATGCCGGGTGCGGGCTTACCGCACGAGCCCGGCTTGCGCATCTGGTCCTCCGGCATCAGGACCGTGTCCACGCCGAGCTCGGTCGACCCGTAGACCTCGAAGAGCGACTCGGGCGGGAAGTCGGCCACGTACTGCTGCTTGAGCGCGTAGCTCCACGGGGCCGCGTTGGCGATCATGATGCGCATGGAGGACCGGTCGTAGCGCTCCTTGATTTCCTTCGGTAGCGCGCAGATCATCCGGATGAGCGCGGGCGCGGAGAACGTTGAGCTCGCCTTGTACCTGTCCACCAGCCGAAGCCAGTCCTCGGCGTCGAAGCGGCGCTGCACGATGATCGTCTGGCCGTAGAGCAGGGCGGCGGCCATGAACGCGCTCGGCCCGCTGTGGTAGAGCGGGCCGGAGATGATGTAGGTGTCGTCGGGCCGGTAGCCGAACTGGTTCAGCAGCGCGCCGACGGTCGCCGGATCCTGCGGGTGGCCGCGGAACGCACCCTTCGGCTTGCCGGTCGTTCCCGATGTGTAGATCATCGACCCGCCCGGCTCGGCCGCGGCGGGCGGGTCGGCCGGCGCGGCGGCGATGTCGGCGTCGGTCAGCATTCCGTCCGGCGCAGTACCGCCAACACCGCCGCCAGCACCGTCTCCGACGACGATGATGTGCCGCACCTTCTCCAGCTGGCCGCTGAGCGCGGCGAACATGCCCGCGTGCTCATGGTCGACGTAGACAACCTCGGCGTCGCTGTCGTTGATGACGTAGAGCGCCTCTTCCGGCGTCAGCCGGTAGTTCAGCGGGACCGCGACCGCGCCGATCTTCCTCGTCGCGTTCATCACCGCCAGGACCTCGGGCGAGTTCGGCCCGCACCACAAGACCTTGGCCCCCGGCCCGGCGCCCAGGGAGAGCAGCAGGTTCGCCACCCGGTTGGAGCGTGCCTCAAGCTCGGCGTAGGTCCACCTGACGACGGTCCCGTCCGGCCTGTCGTCGATGACGCCCGCCTTGTCCGGCTGCGTCTGGGCGTAGATCGTCAGGGTGTCGTCCGGCATCGCATCTGTCCCTCAGCGGTGAAGTCAGTGAGCATCGGCGGCCGGTCCTGCGCCGCCTATGACAATGTACGGAACACAGGTCGATCGGTAAATCAGGCGTAGCAAAACAGGGCGGCCGGTTTCGGGTCCGAGGCTGTTCGGGTTCCAGGTTTCCCGCTGCTGGCTCAGGCGGTGAACTGGCAGGGCAGCCGCTTGATGCCGTTGACGAAGCTGGACAGCAGGCGGTCCGGTTGGCCGGCCGAGATGTCGGGGACGCGGGTGAGCAGTTCACGCAGCATGACGGTGAGCTCACGCCGGGCGAGGTGGGCGCCCAGGCAGAAGTGCGGTCCCGGTGCGCCGAAGCCGACATGCGGGTTGGGCGAGCGGGTGATGTCGAACCTGTCGGGGTCGGTGAACACGGACTCGTCACGGTTGGCCGAGTAGTAGTACAGCACCGCCTTGTCGCCCTCGCGGTAGTCCTGCCCGTTCATCGAGTAGTCCTGGGTGAGGGTGCGCCGCATGAAGATCACCGGGGAGGAGTAGCGCACGATTTCCTCGACCGCACCGGCCAGCCGGCCGTCGATGTCGGCCAGCAGCAGGGCGCGCTGCTCGGGATATTCGGTGAGCAGCATCAGCGCGTGCGACAGCGCGTTACGGGTGGTCTCGTTGCCCGCCACGACCAGCAGGACGAAGAACGAGGCGAGTTCCGCGGTGGTCAGCTGTTCCCCGTCGACGTTCGCCGTCACCAACGAGGAGATCAGGTCCTCGCCTGGTGCCTGCGCGCGGGTGGCGCCCAGGCTGGTGACGAGGTCGGCGAGCGCCTGCCCGGCTCCGAGCAGCTGCCCCACCACCCCGTTGGGATCCTCGGTGAGGAACTCGGGGTCGAACCCGGCCAGGATAAGGT
This sequence comes from Trebonia sp., assembly GCA_050013875.1. GTDB lineage: Bacteria > Actinomycetota > Actinomycetes > Streptosporangiales > Streptosporangiaceae > Trebonia. Next base: position 103,271 of record JBEKEK010000003.1, read on the forward strand.
TGCTGTTGGCGAAGACCGTCTCGTAGTACTCGTCGGGGATGCCCATCATGTCGCAGATGAACTTCAGCGGCAGCCTGGCCGCGACGTGCGACACGAAATCGCACGGCCCGGTGGCCAGCAGATCATCGACCACCTCGGTTGCCGCCCGGCGCACGTCGTCCTCGAACCGGGCGATCATCCGCGGGCTGAACGCACGGGAGACGATCCGGCGCAGCCGGGCGTGCCTGGGGTCATCCATGTTGATCATCGAGCCGAAGTACTCGTTGAACTCGACCGGCAGGTCCGCGATGCCGGTGGCGCCGCGACTTGAGGAGAACACCTCCGGGTGCCTGCTCGCCTCCACGACATCGGCGTGCCGCACCAGGGCGTAGTACCCGGGGCCGGGCGGGACGAATGACACCTCGGGCTCGGCGAAGAACTGCGGACGCGACTGGGCTCGCAGCCGGGCGAAGGAGGCCGCGCGCTCAGCAAGCGGCAGGCCCCAGAAGTCGTTGGCCGACAGGTCTACGCCGTCCCGCCCGTCCGTACCGACAGCAGTCATCACCTGACACCTTCCGCGCGAACCTGCTCCGACTTCGTCATGTCGCCCCCATCATGACGCGCTGCCGGGCTTTCGGCCACCCTGCGATTACGCTGATGCCCATCGTGATCTGGAGGTTGCCGTGCTCGCTGACACCGGCCACTACACCGAACGGGCGCGCGCCCTGGACGCCGCCGACCCACTGGCCGACCTGCGGCAGCGTTTCCTGCTGCCGGCGGACGTTGTCTATCTGGACGGCAACTCGCTCGGCGCGCTGCCCGCGGCCGTGCCGCCGGCCCTGGCAGACGCCGTGCACCGGCAATGGGGCACCGACCTGATCCGCTCGTGGAACTCCAACGCCTGGTGGCAGGCACCGCAGCGGGCGGGCGACACGATCGGGCGGCTGATCGGCGCCGCGCCGGGGCAGACGCTGGTCGGCGACTCGACCAGCGTGCAGATTTACAACGCGCTGACGGCGGCCGCGCGACTGCGTCCCGGCCGGCCGCTGCTGGCCACCGACCCCGATCACTTCCCCACCGACCGCTACATCGCCGCGGCGGTCGCCCGTGTACAGCACCTCGAGGTACGTGAGGTCACGCCGGACGCGCTGCCGGACTTCCTGGCCCGTGAGGGCGAGCGGGTAGCCGTCGCCGCCTACGCGCCGGTGGACTACCGCACCGGCGAACTGTTCGATATGGGGGTTCTCACCGAGGCCATCCAGGCGGTGGGCGCGCTGGCGCTGTGGGACCTGTGCCACGCCGCCGGGGCATTCCCGGTTGAACTCGACGCGCTCGGCGCGGACCTCGCCGTCGGCTGCGGCTACAAGTACCTGTCGGGCGGCCCCGGCGCGCCCGCGTTCCTCTACGTTGCCCAGCGTCACCAGGGCGCGTTCGACCCCGCGCTGACCGGGTGGAACGGCCACGCCCGGCCATTCGACCCAACCGGGGAGTACCAGCCCGCGGCGGGCATCGGCCGCGCCCGGATCGGCACCCCGCCGATGCTCTCGTTGCTCGCGCTCGAGGCCGCCCTCACCGTCTTCGCCGACGTCGACTTGGCCCAGGTACGGGCCAAGAGCCTGTCGGTGACCGGATTCTTGCTCGACTGCGCGGAGGCGCTGCTGCCGGGCTTCGAGGTCGTCACCCCACGCGAGCCGCACCGCCGGGGCAGCCAGGTGACCCTGCGCCACCCCGAGGCGTACGCCTTGGTGCAGGCGCTCGCGGCCCGCAACGTGATCGGTGACATGCGCGCACCCGACCTGCTGCGGTTCGGCGTCAATGCGCTGTACGTGTCGCATAGCGACGCGCTGCGCGCTGTCAGCTGCCTGCGCGAGGTCGTCGCCGAGGGGGCGCACCGGCCCTACCTGTCTCAGCGACGGTCAGCAGTGACCTGACCGGCACCGAGGGCCCGGCCCCTTGGGGGCGGGCCCTCGGTTTGGCCCTGCTAGCCGACGTCCCCGCCGCCCGGCTGCACCCCAGCCTGCAGGTAGCCGACGGTCAGGGTCGGCTGCTTGGTGGCGAGCGAGCATTCACCGTAGCCGCCCGACGCGGTCGGCAGCGGGAGGAACAGGGCGGCCGTCTGGCCCGGAGGGTATACCCGCAGCCCGCGAACCGGGACCGGCTTGCACTCGGCCGGAGGGATCACCGCCGCGTCAACGATGTCGAGCGGGGCCGAGGCCAGCGCGCCGGGCGCCAGGGTGACCGTCTGCTGTGCGTTTCCGCTGTTGTCCGTCTGCCGTTGCGCGGCGGCGCCGACCTGGTGGCCGTCAGCGCCCGCGACCCAGGAGACACCGGGGTAACCGTAGAGGGTGCATGAAGACGACCCGGTGTTGGTGAGCTGCAGTCCAATGTGGTTTTGGGACATGCCGGCGCCCGCGCCGCCGCCAAGGCTGACCTTCAGATCCGCCGACGTGCAGGCTGTCGCGCCTGACGCCGCGGCAACCGAACTGCTGGCGCCGGCCGCGGGCGAAGACGCCGCGCTGGTCGCAGAGGTACTGGCGCTCGATGCGCTGGGTGGGGAACTGGCCGGGACGCTGGTCGACGATGACGACGACGCGGCACATCCCGCGGCCAGCACGCCCGCCGCCAGCAGCGGCACGGCCAGTAGCGCGTTCTTCACGAGGCTCCCATCGGGTAAGGGGTTATCGATCTGTCAAAGTTGCCCATGACTGATCTCTAAGACGCCGTAGACCCCCGCACGGTTGAGCCTTCCTGATTACCGATCAGGACACCGCGGCGGCGTCCCGCTTGGCGACCTCCTCGCGGACGATCGGTATCACCTGCCGGCCCACGTCGATCGCGTCCTTGAGCAGGTCGTAGCCGCGCATCGAGATGATGTCGACTCCCAGGTCGATGTAGTCGAGGATCGCCTGCGCGACGGTCTCTGGGGTGCCGACCAGCGCGTTGGAGTTGCCCGCACCGCCCGTCGCGGCGGCGGTCGGCGTCCACAGCGCCCGGTCGTACCGCTCGCCTTCCGCCGCGATCGCGATGAGCCGCTGCGAACCGGTGTTCTCCGGGTTGCTGACCGGGCGGCGCCGGGTCAGCGCCCCGCCGCCCGCCTCCACCCTGGCCTTGATGCGCGCGACCGTGTCGTGTGCCTTCTGCCAGGCCTGCTCCTGCGTCGGCGCGATGATCGGGCGGAACGCGACCTGGATCCGCGGTGTGTCCGTGCGGCCGGCCTCCTTCGCTGCCCGCCGCACCCACTCGATCTGCTCAGCGGTCCGCGCCAGCGGTTCGCCCCACAGGCAGTAGATGTCGGCCTCGGCGCCGCCGGCGGCGTAGGCGGCGGGTGACGAGCCGCCGAACGACAGCCGCGGGCGGGGCTGCTGGACCGGGAACACGTCGCTGACGAAGTCGGCGAACTTGTAGTGCTTGCCGTGGTAGTCGAACGGCTGCCGGGAGGTCCACACCTGCTTCACGATCTGCATGCACTCGCGGGTCCGCTCGTACCGCTCGTCCTTGGTCAGGTAGTCGCCCTCGCGCTGCTGCTCGTGATCGGTGCCGCCGGTGATGAAGTGCACAGTCATCCGGCCGTTGCTGACCTGGTCGACGGTGGCGAACGTCTTGGCCGCGAACGTCGGGTACGAGACGTTCGGCCGGTGCGCGAGCAGCAGCTGCAGGGTGTCGGTCTTGCTGGCGATGTAGGCGGCCCCGATGTTCGGGTCGGGGCTGTTGGAGCCGTAGGCGAACAGGACCCGGTCCCAGCCGTTCTCCTCATGCGCCCGCGCCAGCCGCAGCGTGTACTCCTTGTCGAAGACCGGCCCGGAGCGGGCGGTGATCTCCGAGCCGTCGTTGGTGGCGGCGATCCCCAGAAACTCGACGGGCATGACGCTATGCCTCCCGGTCTGTCGCGAAGTTCTCGCTTGGCTGGCTATCCAGAACGCTCATAGTGGCGCAAGCACTCCGGCCAGCCGCCCTATTCCCGGCTAAATCCATCTGGTGAGGCGGGATCAGACTCCCGGGTCGGGCGGTGCTACTCCGCTACTCCGGGAGCCGGATCTCCGCGTAGACGGCGCGGTGATCGGTGCCCGGGACGGCATGCACCGATGTCGCCAGCACCGCGCAACGCCGGTCGACCAGCACGTGGTCAATGGTGATCACCGCGGGCCTCCCGAGCGGGCCCCAGGTGGGGGTCAGCGCGTTCCCTGTTTGCATTGCGGCGTCGGCGTAGCCGAGGCGGAGCAGGCGACGGAACGGGGCATGATCGACGGTGGCGTTGAAATCCCCCGCCAGTAGCCGCGGGAGCTCCGCGGGCCGCGGCAGCACCGAGAGCTCCAGACGCCACCGGGCGACGGCTCGCCGCGACGGCGGAAGCGGCGCGCGCGGGTGCACGCAGCCAAGCTCCACCTCTTCCCCGCCGGGCAGTTCAAGCACCGCGGTCGGCTGCGCCGCGTGGGCGGGCGCCAGCGGCTGCCCTTCCCGCAGCGGGAACCGGGAGTACAGGCCCGAGCCGAGCGAACTGCCCCTGAGCTCGGTTACCTGCTTCGGCATCAGGTCATCCAGCCCGGCCCGGCCCAGGCGGGTCACCGCATCGTCGGTGAGCTCCTGCAGGAAAAGCACGTCCGCCCCGGTTCGCCGGACCAGCGCGACCACCGCCTCGGCGTCGGCCCGCCCGCACAGCACGTTAACCGTCAGCACGCGCAGTACCGGACCGCTGGCCTTCGGCTGCCGCCGCCTGATCACGCGCGGCGCCGTCACCGCGACCAGCGCCGCGGCGGCCAGCGCGGCGGTCACGGCCGGTCCCCGCCGCCTGGTCACGCCCAGCCCAAGCGCGGCCAACGGCGCGGCCGCGGCCGCGGCAGGCGTGAACGACAGCAACGCCGTCACCGGTGCATCCACACGGTCCACGCGGTCGGCCCCGGTGACCCTGGCCGCCGCCCAGACGGCGAGTCCGCCCGCCACGGCCCAGGGGGTACCCGAGCCCAGCCGGGGCAGCAGCCGCGGCTTCCCCTGCACAGCATTCACGTTTTCCGTCGCCACCCGCACGGCCCTAGACTAGCCGCCCGCCGGCCGGCGGAAGCGCCTTGACGGGCGGTGATAGAGAACACCACGCTCCCGTTCCGGGTGATCTTTCCGGATTTTCCGGACTTGGCCCTGGCACCGCTTAACCGGCGATGACGTCGAATTCGTTGCCCTCCGGGTCAGCAAGGGTGACCCAGTGGGCGCTGCCCTTCTTGACCTCGTTCAGCTTGGTCGCGCCCAGGCCGACGATCCGGTCGACCTCCGCGTCGAAGTCGGCGGTGATCAGGTCAAGGTGCATGCGGTTCTTGACCGTCTTGCTCTCGGGCACCCGGTGGAAGCCGATCCGGGATCCGGGGATGGCCGGGTCGGCGTCGACGGCGGCGTTGTCGACGCCGGCTCCGTCGGCGACGGTGCGCTCGAGGACTCCCGCCCAGAAGCTGGCGACCACCTGCGCGTCACGGGCGTCGAAGCTGACGGCGTACACGCTGCTTGACATGATCAGTGCCTTCCTGTTGTGGCGCGACGAGTGCCCGTCATCGGGGCGTCCCGTCGCGGTTCGTCTCGTCGTAGCGTTCACGGGCGGCGCCGAGCTCCGCCTCGTGGGCGTCGGCCCAGGATCACCGAGCATACCGACCATTCCAGCAGGCCGGCCCCACGCCTGCCCACCCGGTCAGGGCGCGATAGCGTAGCGGCCATGGTTCCTTTCGGGAACTCTGTATTCCTCGGTAACCACCGCGGGAAGGAAGTCGCTGTCAACGATGGGCATCCGTGACATCGCACTGCTAACCGGCCGGTCCGTCCTCGGCGGGTATCTCGCCGCGCACGGCGCGCAGAAGCTGTTCGGTACGTTCGGCGGCCACGGCCGTGAAGTTTGAGCTTGGCGCCTACAGCTTCGGCGCGGCCGGGAAGAACCCGGAAGGCCAGGCGGTCACCACCGCACAGGCGGTGCGCAACCTGCTCGAGCAGATCCGGCTGGCCGAGCAGGCAGGTCTTGACTTCTTCGGCGTCGGGGAGCACCACACGGCTTCGATGCCGGTGTCCGCACCGTCGGCGATGATCAATGCCGCCGCGACGGTCACCTCCACGATTACGCTGTCGACGGCCGTGAGCGTGCTGTCCACCGACGACCCGATCCGGCTGTACCAGCAGATGGCAACCGCTTCCATCCTCAGCGGAGGACGGGTTGAGATCATCGCCGGCCGCGGCTCCTCCACTGACTCCTTTCCGCTGTTCGGCTACGACCTGGACGACTACGACCGGCTCTACGCCGACAAGCTCGGCCTGCTGCTTGCCATCAACGACAGCGACCGGGTCAGCTGGGAATCACCGTTCCGTCCTCCGCTGAAGGACGCGCTGGTGGTCCCCCGGCCGGACGCGCCGATCCCGATCTGGCTCGGCACCGGCGGCAACCCCGGTTCAACCATCCGCGCCGGGCAGGCCGGGCTTCCGGTCTCCTACGGCATCCTCAGCGGCACACCGCAGCGCTGGGGGCAGCTGGGCGCGCTGTACCGGAAGGCCGCCGGGCAGGCCGGCGTTGATGAGTCCAGGCTGGCGATCTCGGTCGCCAGCCACGGGTTCATCGGCCGGGACGGCCCCGCCGCCAAGGCGCTGTTCTTCCGCCACGAGCAGGCCGCCTACGCCGCCTTCGGCCGCTTCCCCACGCGCTCCTGGGAGGACACCGCCCCGAACTACTCCCCCGGTGGAATGGTCTTCGCCGGCGACCCCGACGAGATCGCTGAGCGCATCATCGATCTGCACCACCACCTTGGCCACACCCGCCACTTCCTGCAGATGGACATCGGCGGCATGCCGCATAGCGAGGTACTCAAATCCATCGAGCTACTCGGCACCGAAGTCGCCCCCAAGATACGCGCTGAGCTGTCCGGACCGGACCCCGCCCGCTAGCCCGGATACGCGTTCAAAGCGGCGGCGACTTGGCGCTACCGGCCGAGCAGTTGCCTGAGCGCGGAGCGCAGCGTCTGCTCCGGGTTGGCGGGCAGAGACATCGAGCGCCAGCCGATGAACTTGTCCGGCCGCAGGAGCAGGACGCCGTCTTCCGCCACCTCACGGACGCGCGCCCAGTCGTAGTAGAGGTCGGTGACCTCGCGTCCCGGGCCGATGATGACGGTCTTGACCGGCACGCCCAGGTCCTCGCCGACCTGGGCGGCGGCCGCCGCCCAGGGCTCGCCGGCGATGCCGGTGATCAGCGTGAACGAGCCGTACGGGGCGAGGTCCAGGGTTGAGACCTTCCGTGCGGCATCCCCGACCCACACGTGCGGGAGGTGCGCGCCGGGCACGGTCGACGCCTGGTAGTACAGCTCGGGGTCGCGCGCGGGCTCGGGTCTCGAAGATCCGTCATCTCGAACGATCGCGGCTGATTCGTAGAACTGCCCCATTTCGACGCCGTGCGCGTTGAACTCGTAGTTCTTCAGCTCCATCGCCTTCACCAGGGCTTCCCGCTTCGCTCGGCCCCGCGGCGTGGCGGCCTTGCGCTCCTCGATCTGCTGCCGCATGTCCTCTTCCGTCTCCGCCTCGGTCAGGCCGAGGACCTCGAAGAACTGGACGAACTCGCGGCTTGACTTGTTGGCGCGGGTGACGATCTGCCGGGCGACGGGGGCGCGTTCGGCCGAGTACGTCTCCAGGAGCGCGGGGCCGGCCTGGTTCCGCAAGACCGCCGCCAGCTTCCAGGCGAGGTTGTAGGAGTCCTGGACGGAGGTGTTGGAGCCGAGGCCGTTCGACGGCGGGTGCCGGTGCACCGCGTCGCCCGCCGCGAACACGCGCCGCCGCTGCAGATGGGTCGCGAACATCTCGTTGTTGCCCCACAGGCTCGTCCCGGTGATCTCGACGTCGAGGCCGGGCAGGCCGAGGAGGTTCCTGACGATCTCCCTTGCCTTCTCCTCATCGACGACCGGCGGCGGCTGGCTGATGTCGTAGCCCCACACGATCAGCCACTCGTTCCACGGCCGGATCATCCGGACCAGGCCGGCGCCGATGCCGCCGACGTTGGAACCGGGCTGGATGACCCAGTACAGGACGCTCGGCCTCGTCTTGACCTGCGCGGAGATGTCGGCCTTGAAGGTGATGTTCATCGACCCGGCGATGTCCATCTGGCCTTCGTAGGGCAGGCCGATGTCCTCGGCCACCTTCGAGCGCGCGCCGTCCGCGCCGATCAGGTACTTGGACCTGATCGCGTAGACGGCGCCGGTGAGGCGGTCGCGCACGGTGGTGGTGACACCGTCGTCGTCCTGGACGTGGCTGAGGTACTCGGTGGAGAAACGCGACTGGGTGCCGCGCGCCGTCGCGTTCTTGACCAGGATCGGTTCCAGGTAGGTCTGCGGGATGTCGCAGATCAGGCAGGGGCTGGCCAGCTGGTAATCGGCCTCGCGGGCCGGGTGGGTGCCCCAGGTGAGGATGCGGCCGATCTCCTCCCCCGCGATGGAAGTGCAGAAGACGGTGTCGCCGACGAGCTCGTGCGGGGTCGCGTCCGCCAGCACCTGGTCCTCGACGCCGAGGTCGCGGAAGATCTCCATCGCCCGTTGGTTGGTGATGTGCGCCCGCGGCGTGTTGGCCGTCCACCGGTACTTGGTGATCATGATGTTCGGGACGCCGAGCGAGGACAGGCACAGCGCGGCCGCGCCGCCGGCTGGGCCGGACCCGACGACGAGCACATCGGTCTCGACTCCCGCGTGCGCCGGAAGCTCGGTCTCGGCCAGTCCGTCATCGAAGGCAGCCATGGGCGCGCACCTTTCCGCTGGTCTGTTCGGCCTCCTGTGTGCGCGATTGTCGCCGGTGGCGGACGGCCGCGCCAAGAGCCGCGCCCGCGGATGGCGGAAATGAGAAGCTACCCGCGAGCGGTAACCTCGCGCCGCAGGTCGCTCGCCCGGTGGCCGAAATGCCGGCGGAAGGCGTGCGAGAAATAGGCGGCGGAGGTGAAGCCGCAGCGGGCGGCGACGTCCGCCACCGTCTCGGGGCCCGTCCGCGCGGATGACAGCAGCGAGTACGCGAGAGCGAGCCGCCGGGCCAGGATGTGCCGTGGCACGGACGTGCCGTCGGCGGCGAAGACCCGGGACAGCTGCCGCTCGCTGATGCCGATCGCGGCCGCCACCTGCTCCGCGCCAAGGCCGGGGCTGGTCAGGTACTCCTCTACATAGGACCGGGCGGCGGCACGGTGCGCGGTCGCGGGCGCCGCCGCGCCGCCGGCGGTCAAGACGGCGGCGAGGTCGAGAACCGCGGCTTCGTCGGGCGGCAGCGGCTGCGCCGCCCGGGTGGCGCGGCCGGCCAGCCGGGCCAGGGCGCGGGCGTACTGACTGACCTCGGTGGCGGCCGGCGGGGCGGCACCGCGGGGGCGGCTCGCACCGCCTGACGGGCTGAAGACCGCGATCTTCGGCTTAGCGAGGCTGGCGTCGAAGTGGCCGGTGAGCGCGGAGCACGGAACCGTTACGACCAGTTCTTCAAGTTCCCCGGAGAACCGGCGTGCGAACGGCTGATCGGTCACCCAGGCCACCGCCTGGCCCGGGCGGAGCCGGTAGGTGCCGTCGGCGCTGGTGAACCAGGCGTCGCCGCGGAGGGCGAGGTAGATCGCGATCGAGTCGGCCGGGCAGCGGGCGATGACCTCCGCGGACCGCTCCACCGCGTGGGCGGACGCGGTCACCCGGGCGAGCCTGGCCCGCGGGAGCTGAACGTTGACCTCGGTGGCCTCAAGCGGGCCGGGCGTGCGCACGTCAAGGCCGATGAGCGCGGTGGCGTTGTGCGCCTCCCACAGCTCAACCCGGCGCGCGGCGGCCAGCCCGGCGGTCGAGAAGACCGCGGGGGCCAGATCCGCGGGCGACGTCGCCCGCCGCGGCGACGGCATGCGTCCGATACTGTGGCAGGCCCCCGGCGCACGTCAACCGCGCGGACGGCCGAGCCGGTCAGCTCGTTGCGCTGCCCCCCGAGACCTGGCCAACCGGTGTCCGGTGGCCGACTGGACGGTCGAGACCGAGGTGATCACGGAGCGTGTGACCGGAGTACTCGGTCCGGAAGCGCCCGCGGGCCCGCAGGATCGGGACGACGTGCTCGGTGAACGCCCGCAGCTCGCGCGGAAGGGTCGATCCCATGATCGTGAAGCCGTCGACCGCTCCGGCGTCCTGGCAGGCGATGATGTGGCCGGCCAGCTGCTCCGGGGTGCCGACGAACTGAGTTTGGCTCGAGCCCCAGCCCAGCTGGCCGGCCAGCTCGCGCAGTGACAGGTCCGGCCGCTCGCGCGCGGCCTCGTACAGGCGCTGCGCGCCGCTGACCGGCAGCGGACGGCCGTCGTAAAGCTCGGGCGGCAACGGGGCGTCCGGGTCGAAGTCGTCGGGGTTGTGGCCGGCCAGGTAGAGCGCGTTCTGCCACCGGAACTCGGGACTGGCGAGTTCGTCCAGCTTGTCAGCCCTGGCCCGGGCCTCGGCCTCGGTCCCGCCGAGGGTGATCATGAGCGCGGGCAGGACGAGCAGCTGGCCGGGGTCGCGCCCGGCGGCCGCGGCCTGCCGGTGCAGCTCGGCCCGGAACTCGACGGCGGCCGCCAGCGACGGCGGCGCGCGGGGTTTCCATGCCCGGAACGTTGAGCCCGGGCGGAAAACTTTCACCCTGGTTTTGCGGCGGGCGCCAGGCGGTATGGAGTCCCAAGGCGCAGAAACGGCACGGACGAGCGTCTGCGGGCGCTTGGGAGCTGGAATACGAGGTACCGGATTGAGCAAGCTGGCCATGCCGTCCTGGGTAGAACCGCAGCTCGCGACCCTGACCCGGGAGCGCTTCTCATCCCCGGAATGGATCTTCGAGCGGAAGCTGGACGGCGAGCGATGCCTGGCCTTCGCCGGCCCGGACGGTGTCCGGCTGATGAGCCGCAGCAAGCATGACATCACCCGCACCTTCCCCGAGATCGCCGCCGCCCTGGCCGCCCAGCACCGCGGCGACCTGATCGTGGACGGCGAGATCGTTGCGTTCGAAGGTGCGCAGACACGGTTCGGCCGGCTGCAGCAGCGGCTCGGCGTCGCCAGTCCGAGCGACAAGCTGCTGCACGACTACCCGGTGTACTACTACCTGTTCGACGTGCTGTACGCCGACGGGCGCGACACCCGGCCGCTGCCGCTCACCGAACGCAAGAAGCTGCTGGCTGAGGCGGTGACCTTCCGGGACCCGCTGCGGTTCACCGAGCACCGCGAGCGCGACGGCGAGGCGCTCTCCCGGCAGGCCTGCCGGGACGGCTGGGAAGGACTGGTCGCCAAGCGGGCCAACGCCCCGTACACGGGCACCCGCAGCCGCGACTGGCTCAAGTTCAAGTGCGAGAACGCCCAGGAGTTCGTGATCGGCGGCTACACCGACCCGCAGCGGTCCCGCGTCGGGTTCGGCGCGCTGCTCCTTGGCTATTACGGCAAAGACGGCGGCCTCGTCTACGCCGGGAAGGTCGGCACCGGCTTCGACAACCAGATGCTGCGCGCCCTGCACGCCGCGCTGGCCGGGCTTGAGCAGGACCACAGCCCCTTCAGCGCGGGCCCGCTGACAGGGCTGCGCGGCGTGCACTGGGTGAAGCCGCGGCTTGTCGGGCAGGTCGGCTTCAGCGAGTGGACCGACGCCGGCGAGCTTCGCCACCCCCGCTTCCAGGGAATGCGCGACGACAAGGACCCACGCGACGTCGTGCGCGAACTGCCCTGAGCCGCCCAGCCGGGTGCGTCAGCCGGCGGCCTGCAGGGCGGCAGCCCGCCCTCCAGCAACTCGCGCAGGTCAAGCGCGGTTCAGATCACCCGTGGTGATCCCGTCGTCCGGAAAGAACTGTCGCTGTCGCTGGAGGGAGGTTCACCGCGACATCGCCGGCGAGCACAGGACGCTGCTCGACGCCGCCCTCGTGTGCTGCTCACCACCGGGTGCACGGCGGAGCCGTCGGCGAGCCGCAGCCGCCAGCGGGGGCTGCCCGGCTGATGGTTCCATGGCCGGAATAGGACTGGCCGGCCTGGCGTTCTCCCCCCGTCGGTGCGTTAGTGTCCCCCGGGCTCAATTCACTGCCTTCATGGAATACCGTCCGGCTGGAGCCATGATGCGCCTTTCGCCGTGAGGCGACCTGCGCACCGGCCAGGCACGCCCTCCACACGCTCCCGGGGGCGCTGTCATACCCGGGGCGGCTGCCGTCAGACCCAGATCTCCCGCAGCGCCCGGTGGATGTTGCCGCCGAGCACCTGCTGGATGTCGGCGTCAGAGAAGCCGCGTCCGACCAGCCAGTCGCAAATGTTGGCGAAGTTCTCCGTGGGGTTCTCCAGGCCGTCCACGTACTCAACCGGTTCGTAAGGGGGGCCGCCCATCCGGGACAGGCTAAGCAGGTGCGCGAAGGTGCGGTGCAGCGCCACGTGGTCCCCGTAGAGGGTGTCGGGGCCGAACCCGACGTGATCAAGTCCCACCAGGTCCACGCAGTACAGGAAGTGGTCCATGACCGAGTCGAGGGTGTGCCTGGGGTGCGGGTGCGACAGCGTGGTGTGCGGCGCGGCTGACATGCCGATCACCCCGCCCGTCTCGGCAACCGCCCGCAGCACCGCGTCAGGCTTCATCCGCGCCGTGTCCCACACCCCACGCGCCCCCGCATGGGTGATGAGGACCGGTTTGCCTGATTGCGCGCAGGTGTCAAGCGCCGTCCGGTCCGAGGAGTGCGACAGGTCGATGGCGAGCCCCAGTTGGTTCATCCGGGTCACCGCCCGGTGGCCGAACGCGGTGAGCCCCCCGTCTGTTGGCTCGCTCAGCCCACTGCCCAGGGTGTTAGCGTCGGAGTAGGCAATGCCGATCTGCCGGATGCCCAAGCCGTAGAGGACGTCGAGCCGGTCGAGTTCGTTCTCGATCGGCGTCGCCGCTTCCAGCCCGAACACCAGCCCGACCCGGCCGGCGGCGCGGGTCGCGTCGATGTCGGCGACCGTTTTGATCAGATCGAACCCGGGCGCGTGGGCGAGGTCCGCCAGCCGCATGCCAAGGTCGGTGATGATGTCATTCCACCGCCACGGCGCACTGCCGGTGACGCACGCGGTGCCGTCCATCAGGTTGTCGAAAATGACGTCCACCCCGGAGGCGCGCATGCCCGCGTAGGCGGCGTGCTGCCGCCCGGTCCGGTTGTAAGCCGGCGTCTCGCCCATGTCCGCGGGGAACCGGACCGGGTGATCGTGCAGGCTGATCACCAGGCTGTCGCGCAGCAGCGCGGCCGACCGCCGCTGCTGCTCGTCCGTCAGCCGCGCTCCCTGGTACGGGGGCACCCGGCCGAACTCCGGAGTCAGGTCGAACGGGGGCAGCGTTCCCGCCGGCAGGTAGGAGTAAGCGCGGTAGTCACCGTCGCCGGTCATCACAGGTCCCTTCCGTGCGGTCACTGGAACGCGCTCCCCCCGTCGATCGCGATGATCTGGCCGGTCACCCAGCCTGACTTCGCCGAGGCGAAGAAGCTCACGCCGTTGGCGATGTCGGCGGGCTGGCCGATCCTGCGCATCGCGATCCCGTCGACCAGCGCCCGCTGCCCGTCCGGCCCGTAGCCGTCCCACTGCAGCTGCGTGGTCGGGTTGGACAGGATGAAGCCGGGCGCGATGCAGTTGACAGTGATCCCATAGGGGCCAAGCTCATGTGCCATCTGCCGGGTGAACCCGATCTGGCCGGCCTTGGCGCTGGCGTAGGCCTGGATGCCGGTCTTGCTGACCGTCAGCCCGGCCCCCGACGATATGTTGATGATCCGTCCCCACCCACGCTCTTTCATCATCGGCACGACCGCCCGGGTGCACAGGAACATGGTCGTCAGGTTCGCGTTGACCACCGCGTGCCAGGCTTCCTCGGACACCTCATCCAGCGGGCGGCCGACCTGGCCGACTACGCCGCCGGCGGCGTTGACCAGGATGTCCACCGGGCCGATGGCGGCGAAAACGTCGTTGACGGCGGACGGGTCGGTGAGGTCCGCGGCCGTCAGCGCGGCCCCGTCAAGGGCGGTGGGCTGCTTGTCGACCCGGTGCACCTTCGCCCCGTCCGCGGCCAGGGCGTCCGCGATCGCGGCGCCGATCCCGTGGGCGCCGCCGGTAACCACCGCGACCCTGCCTGCCAGTGACATGCGTACGCGCTCCGTTCTCTCATTGGTTGCGATGCCGCTCGGTTTCAGGTGGCTCGCGCTGACCAGCAGTTCCCGGTGGTGCGGGTTAAGCGATGCTGGACCTGTACGGGCGGCGGGCCCACCGACCCGCGGGAGACCAGGAACATCGGCTCTCCGATCAGGACATCAGACCCGCCGGTGCCGTCGATCCTGGCGATCAGCGCGTCAACGGCCGCCGCGCCGAGCTCGGCCAGCGGCATGCAGATGCTGGTAACCGGCACGTCAAGGTAGCCGAGGGACTCATCCTCATCCAAGCTGACCAGGGAGACCGCGCCCGGCACGGCGATGCGCGCGTTCCGCAGGGCAGCCAGCACCCCGAACACCTGCTCAATGCTGCCGACTCCGATGGCCGTCGGCAGCGGCCCGGCCGACAGCAGCCGCCGGATCACGGCGAAGCCGCCCGCCTCGGTCGCGTCCGCGTGCTCGATGACGGCGGTGAGACCGAGGGCGGCGCAGTGCCGCCGGGTCGCGGCGGCCCGGCGGTGCACGGTGTCCACCTCACGACGGCCGTCAATGAGCAGCACGCTGCGGTGGCCAAGACCGGCCACGTGATCAAGGAACAGCCGGACGGCGCCCGCCTCGTCCATGACGACGTCGTTGCCCTGATCGGGACCGCGCCGGTTGACGTACACGTGCGGCACCGCGCTCAGCGCTTCATCGGGCTTGACGCTGTCGCTGCCCCGGCCGCCGCGGAGGGCGGTGGCGAGGAGCAGCCCGTCGGTCCGGCTCTCGGCGACGAGGTAGCTGTAGGCGCCGGGCGGCTTGGGGTCCTCCATCGGCTCCTCCATGATCATGACGACGTAGCCGAGCTCGGCCGCGCGCAGCAGGGCGCCGCGCTGCAGCCGGACCCAGATCGGGTTGCGCAGCATCGGGACGACGAACGTGAGCGCACCGGTACGGTGCTGGCGCAGTGCCCGGGCCAGCGCGTTCGGCCGGTAGCCGCGGGTACGGGCCTCGGTCAGGATCCGCTCGACCGTCTCCGGCCGCAACGAGTGGCCGATCTCCCCGTTGAGCACGCGCGACACGGTGGACGGGTGCACGCCGACGGCGCTGGC
Source organism: Trebonia sp. (assembly GCA_050013875.1). Taxonomy (GTDB): domain Bacteria; phylum Actinomycetota; class Actinomycetes; order Streptosporangiales; family Streptosporangiaceae; genus Trebonia. The sequence continues at coordinate 118,421 of JBEKEK010000003.1, forward strand.
GATGTCAACCAGCCGTACCACCCGGCGCTTGCCCCCAGGCTCGTGCTCCCGGCTGGGTGCCCGCTCGGTCACACGGCTTCCGGTGCGTTCGCGGTTTCCATCGCCTCGGCGAAGTGACAGGCCGCGCTGTGCTCGGGGTCCGCGCGGGACATGACCAGGGCCGGGTCCTGCTCGGCACAGATCTGCTGCGCGATCGGGCACCGAGTGCGGAACCGGCAGCCGGTCGGCAGCCGCAGCGGGCTCGGCGGGTCGCCCCGCACCGCGGGCGCCTCGTTCTCGTCCCTGGGGGTCATCCGGGGGATAGCCGCGAGCAGCCCGGCGGTGTACGGGTGCCGCGGGTTGCGGAACAGCTCCTCGGTCGGCGCCACCTCGATAATGCGGCCCAGGTACATGACCGCGACCCGGTCGCACAGATGCCGGACGACGGCCAGGTTGTGCGAGATGAACAGCAGGGTCAGGCCGAGCTCGCCCTGCAGTTCCCGCAGCAGGTTCAAGATCGTGGCCTGCACGCTCACGTCGAGGGCGGAGACCGGCTCGTCCGCCACCAGCAGTTCGGGCCGCAGCGCGATCGCCCGGGCGATGGCGACGCGCTGGCGCTGGCCGCCGGAGAACTGCCGGGGCAGGGCGTGAATCGAGTCCTCGGGCAGCCCCACCATCCGCAGCAGTTCCCTGGTGTGCGACTCGACCTCGTTCCTGGGCACCACGTGGTGCACCCGCAGCAGCTCGTGCAGGATGCCGCCGACGGTCAGCCGGGGGTTGAGCGACGAGTACGGATCCTGGAAAACCATCTGAATCCGGCGCTGATCGGTGCGGGACCGCCGGCCAGCGGGCAGCACCTTGCCGTCAAGACTGATCTGGCCGCGGTTAGCGCGCTGGATGCCGGCGATCGTCCGAGCGAGCGTCGACTTGCCCGAGCCCGACTCGCCGACCAGGGCGAGCGCCTCGCCCCGGCGGACGGTCAGGTCGATGCCGTCCACGGCGCGCAGCAGGTGCTGCTGGTGGCGCAGCCGGGCGCCGAGCGATGAGCCGACGGAGAAGCTCACCTCGATGCCCACTGCCTCCAGGATGTCCGCCTCCAGGATGTCCTGCTCGCTCATGAGTTGGTCCCTATCTGGTCCAGGCAGCGCTCGTAGTGCAGGCACGCGGTGGCGCGGTCGCCCGTGAGCAGCCGCAGCGGCGGGTCGGTGGCCTTGCAGTCGTCTTCGGCGAACTTGCAGCGGGGATGGAACCGGCAGCCGGACGGTGGGCTGGCCAGGCTCGGCGGCGAGCCGGGGATGGGTTCCAGGGACTGGCCCGGATGGTCGACATCGGGCGCCGACCGCAGCAGGCCCAGCGTGTAGGGGTGCATCGGCCGGGCGAAGACCTCGCGCACGCTGCCGCGCTCGACGATCCGCCCGGCGTACATGACGGCGACCTGATGGCAGACCTGGGCGACCACCGGCAGGTCGTGGGTGACAAACATCAGGCTGGTGCCGGACTCGTGGCACAGCTGGGCGAGCAACCGCAGGATCTGATCCTGGATCGTCACGTCGAGGGCGGTGGTCGGCTCGTCGCACAAGATCAGCTCGGGGTCGCACGACAACGCCATCGCGATCATGACCCGTTGCCGCATCCCGCCCGAGAACTCATGCGGGAACGCGCGGAATCGGCGCTCGGGCTCGGGGATGCCCACCCGGCGCATGAGATCCATGGCGCGTGCCACCGACTGGGCACGGCTCAGTCCGAGGTGGACGCGGGGGCCCTCGGCGATCTGGTTTCCGACCCGCATGACCGGGTTGAGCGCGCTCATCGGCTCCTGGAATATCATCGCGATCCGCCGGCCGCGGATTTCATTCAGCCGGGACTGCCGCAGCCGCGTCAGGTCGGTGCCATCGAAGACAACCGAGCCCGAGGTCACCTTCGCGTCCGGCGGAAGCAGGCCGAGGATCGCCCTGAGGGTCATGCTCTTCCCCGAGCCGGACTCGCCGACGAGGCCGACGGCCTCGCCCGCCGCGATCTCGAGCGAGACCCCGTCAATGGGGCGGACGACCCCCTGGTGACCGGCGATCTCCACCCGCAGGTCGCTGACCTCAAGCTGCAGCGAGCCGCTCATGACATACCCGACCGGAGAAGGTCGGCCAGGCCATCGCCGACCAGCGACAGGGCCAGGCCGGTGATCACGACCGCGAGGCCGGGGATGGTGGTCAGCTGCCACTGGGTGGTGAGGAAGTTCTGCCCGGCGGAGATCATGGTGCCCCAGTCTGGTGTGGGGGGCTGGACGCCCAGCCCCAGGTAGCTGAGGGTGACGATGGCGAGGATGTCCTGGACGATGTCGGACATCGCGTAGACGATCGACTGCGTGACCACGTTGGGCAGCAGGTGGCGCCCGATGATCCGCACGCTGGACAGGCCGCCCGACTGGGCCGCGAGGACGTACTCCTGTCGCTTGGCGACAGCGATCTCGCCGCGGGTGATGCGGGCGTAAGAGACCCAGCCGACCGCCGTGATGGCGATGTAGATGCTCTTCTCACCGGTACCGAGGACGAACACCAGCGCGATGACCAGCACGAAGAAGGGAAAGGCGACGACGATGTCGATGATGCGCATGATGATGGCGTCGACCCAGCCGCCGAAGTACCCGGCCAGGCTGCCCAGGATCGTGCCGAGAATGAACGGGAAGATCACCGCGATGACGGCGATGCGCAGATCCACCTGGCCGCCGTAGAGCAGCCGGGCCCAGGTGTCGCGGCCTTCCTGGTCGGTGCCGAGCAGGTGCCCGGCCTGCCCGAGGCCAAGCAGCGGCTGTTCGAGGTTCTGGGTGTCGGGGTTGAACGAGGTCAGCAGGGGTGCGCCGTAGCACATGAACACGATGATGGCCAGCAGCACCAGGCCCGCGATCAGGGTCGGCTGGCGGTACCAGCGGGCGCGGCGCGGCCGGATGCGCGCGGCGGCCGGTGCCGGTGCGGGTGCGGCAGGAGCGGCGGGGGCGGGAGGGCGGGCGCTCACGCGTCGAACCTCACTCTCGGGTCGAGCGCGACGTAGGCCACGTCGGTGAGCAGGTTGACCAGGACCACCAGCACGCCGTAGACGAGGGCGACCGACTGGATGACGGTGAAGTCGCGGTCGAAGATCGCCTGGATCATCAGGCTGCCGATGCCGGGGATGGCGAAGACCTGCTCCACGATGAGGGTGCCGCCGATGAGGTAGCCGATGTTGATGCCGAGCACGGTCACCGCCGGGATGACGGCGTTGCGCAGCACATGCCGGACCAGCAGCCGGGAGGTAGGCACGCCCTTGGCCCGGGCGGTGGTCACGAACTCGGCGCCGAGCACGCCTAGCATGCTGGCGCGGAGGCTGCGGATGAGGACCGGGCACAGCGCGACCGCCACCGTCAGGGCAGGCAGGAACATAGCGTGCAGGTGACCGGCCAAGCCCTGCCCGTAGCCGGTGACCGGGAACAGCCGGACCTTGACGCCGAGCCAGGTTTGCAGGATCAGGCCGAGCCAGAAGGCCGGCATGCCCAGGCCGAGCAGTGGCACGACGCGGACAACGTGGTCACGGACCGCGTCCTTGCGGCTGGCGGCCAGCGTGGCCAGCGGCACGCTGATGACGACGGCGATGACGGCCGCGTAGCACAGCAGCCAGAGCGTGGCCGGCAGGCGGCTGGTGATCAGGCCAGAGACCGGCACTCCGTAGTACAGGCTCTGACCCAGGTTGCCGTGGAACAGCCGGTCGATGAACAGCCAGTACTGCTCGATGAGCGGCTGGTTCAGGCCGAGCTGGCCGTCTAGCGCGGCGACGGTGGTTGGGTTGGCACGCTGGCCGAGGATGGTGACGGCGGGGTTGCCGGGGATCAGGTGGACCATGAAGAACGTGATGATCGTGACGCCCACCGCGGTCGGCACGAGCAGTGCCAGCCGCCGGAGGACGAAGCTCATCCGGCCCATGAAGACCTCGCTCGGGGTGGTGGGGTCGGTCGGCCGCGCCGGGCGCGTGTTGCGGCGCCCGGCGCGGCCGATGTCGGAATCATGTGGCGGATCCGGTCAGCCCGAGCCCGAGCTCAGCCAGACATTCTCCATGTGGTAGTTGCCGAGTGGCGTGACGAGGAAGTCGTGCACGTTCGACGACTCCACGTACTGGTACGGCGAGTAGTACAGGAACGACATGAAGGCGTCCTGCGCGGCCAGCGTCTGGGCGGTGTTGTAGTCGGTCTGACGCGCGGAGGTATCCGTCGTCACCTCGGCGGCGTGCACCGCCTTCACCACGGTCGGGTTGTTATAGGAGGTGAAGAACGACTTCGAGCCCGCGGTCGGGTCGAGCGCGAAGGTTGCGAGCTCGTCCGGATCGGGGATGTCCATCGTCCACAGCGAGAAGAACATGTCGTACTTTTCGGCCTGGAAGTTCCCGTTCGCGGTGTTGGGGTCCTGTTGCTGGATCTGCACGTTGATGCCGAGCGGCTTAAGCTCGGACTGCACGATCGTGGCGATCGTGGCGTAGTCGGAGTTGCCCGCGGGCAGCAGCAGTGTCGTGGTGAACCCGTGCGGCACGCTGGATTTGGCCAGCGCGGCCTTGGCGTCCGCCAGGTTGTACTGCAGGCCACCGCTGTTGGGGTCGTAGTAGTTCAGCTGGGGCGGGAAGATCGAGTTGGCCGGCTGCCCGTTGCCGAACAGCACCGCCTTGACCAGCGCGCTGCGGTCGATCGCGTACGAGATCGCCCGCCGCACGTTCACGTCCTGGAACGGCTTGACGTTCTCGTTGAAGGCCAGATAGTTCGTCTCCGTCGAGGGGAACAGGCTCAGCGTCACCCCCGGCGTGGATTTCAGCGCGGACACCGTCGACCAGGCCGGGAACTGGTCGATCTGGGCCTGGCCGCTGGTGACCTGCAACTGCCGGGTGTTGTCGTCGGGCACGTCGGTCCAGGTCACGCTGTCCAGGTAGGGCTTGCCCGGCTGCCAGTAGTCGGTGTTCTTGACGAGCTTGAGCGCGCTGCCCTTGTGCCAGTAGTCGAACTTGAACGGGCCGGTGCCGATCGGCGCCTGGTAGAACGCGGTCGCGGTCTTGCCGCCGAAGTTGTCGGGCACCACGCCGTTGGCGAACAGCGCCAGGTCGGCCAGGATGGGCGCCCACTTGTACTTCAGGTTGACCACCACCGTGCCGGCGGACGGCGCGCTCACCGACTTGATGGCGGAGTCGATGTAGCCCCAGCCCTGGGAGGCGGCCATCGTCTGCTCCAGGCTGAACTGCACGTCCTTGGACGTCATGGGAGTGCCGTTGGAGAACTTGACCCCCGTCCGCAGCGAGATGGTGTACGCCAGCCCGTTCTTCGACTCGGTGTAGCCGGTCGCGAGCCACGGCATGACGCCCTTGCCGTTGCTGGTGACGGTGAACAGCGGCTGGGTGATCTGCTCGAGGATCCAGATCGAGTTGTTGTCGAAGACAGTCGACTCATCGAGCGACTGCGCATCCTGCGGGTTGGCGAATACGAGGTTCCCGCCCGAGACCGGCGTGCCGGCACTGGCGGAACTACTAGTGGTGGCGCCTCCCGCGGACGAGGAAGCGCTTGACCCGCAGCCAGCCAGCGCCACGAGGGCGCAGCCGACGGTAAGGGCCATGGTCAGGACTGGTCTGTGCCTCACGAGCAGCTCCGGGTGAACGTCGGAGCGACGGGTTCGTCGCAAAGTGGGATGACGAGAGAGTCGCCCACGGGGGCGACGCGAGAAGACGCGAGAAGGGGACACGACCCTGTGTCGAGCGCGAGGCACGACCCTGTGCCGACACGGTTGGGCAAAGGTTTGCGCAAACCTTTGCCCAACACTGTAGGGGCCATCGCGGCGAAGAACGAGAGGTAACGCCCGCTTTAACCATTATGTAACTTGGGGTCCCTAATGTTTCGCCCATGAGGTACCTAGTGCTTGGCTGCGGGGCAATCGGCGGGACCGTCGCGGCCGGACTCGTGCGGGACGGCCACGACGTCCTGATCTGCGACGCCGACCCGGCCGTGGTCGCGGCGATCAAAGCCGACGGGCTGCGCATCGAAGGGCCGGTCGAGCAGTTCACCGCCCGCCCGGCCGCGATCGGCCCGGGCGAACTGCCTGACCGGATCGATTTCCCGGTCCTTGTCGCCTGCAAGCAGCAGCACACGGCCGCCGCCGCCGCCCTGCTGGCCGGGCGGCTCGCGGCGGAGGCCTTCATCGTCTCGCTGCAGAACGGGCTGCCGTCGCCCGCGCTGGCCGCCGTCGCCGGACCAGGCCGGGTAGTCCAGGCCTGCGTCAACTTCGGTGCCGACGTGGTGGCACCGGGCGTGGTCATGCGCGGCAACCGGGGCACCTTCAAGATCGGCGAGCTGGACGGGACCCCGTCCGCGCGGGTCGACGCGCTGGCCGCGGATATCGCCGACGCGGAGGCGACCACGCAGGTCATGGGGTTCGTCTGGGGCAAGGAGGCCTATGGTGCGACGCTTTTCGCGACCGCCGTCGGCGACCTCGCGATCCACCAGGTGTTCGACGACCCCGCCTACCACCCGCTGCTCCTTGCCATCGCCAGGGAGGTGCTCGGGCAGGCGCCGGTGCGGCCGCTGCCGCTTGACGGGTTCGACCCGGACGACCTGCCCGGATCGCTGTCCCGGCTGGCCGACTTCAACCGGCGGTCGGCCAAGTCGCACTCGGGGATTTACCGCGACCTGATGATCCGCCGCCGCAAGACGGAAACCGAGGCGATCCTCGGCCCGCTCGAGGGATTCCTGATCCGGCGGACCGCGGAGCTGATCGCCGCGATCGAGGCGGGCACGAGGACCTGCTGCCGGGAGAACCTGGACCTGCTCGCCGCCTACGAGCGGCTCGACCGGCTTGGACGGCCGCTCAACGCCGTGGTCTCGGTGGCGGGCGCGCCGCGCCGGTCCGCGGCCGGCCCCCTGTCCGGACGGCCCGTCGCGGTCAAGGACATTATCGCGGTCGAGGGACTTCCGACCAGGTGCGGCAGCCCGTCGACCAGTAACGCGCCCGCCGCCGAGGACGCGCCGCTGGTCGGCCGCCTCCGCGCGGCGGGCGCGGAGGTGTTCGCCACCGCGCAGTGCCTGGAGTTCGCGGCCGGCTTCGCCAACCCCCGCGTCGGCGACACCCGCAACCCGCGCGACCCCGCCCGGACGTCGGGCGGATCCTCGGGCGGTTCGGCCGCGCTGGTCGCCGCGGGCGTCTGCGACCTGGCGATCGGCACCGACACCGGCGGCTCGATCCGCATCCCCGCCGCCTACTGCGGCGTCGTGGGCCTCAAGCCGACCTACGGCCTGGTGCCGACGGACGGGGTGTTCCCGCTGTCACCGAGTCTGGACCACGCGGGGACGCTGACCGCGACGGCCGCCGATGGTGCTGCCCTGCTGCAGGCCATCGCGGGCCCGCTGCCCGCCCCGCCCGCCGTTGGCGTCCCCGTCATCGGCGTGCTGTCGGCCCAACTCGACGACCCTTCGGTGACGCAGGAGGTGCGTGCGGCCATCCGCACCGCGCTCGACCGGCTCGCGGCGGCCGGCTGGCAGCTGCGCGAGGTCAAGCCCCCGTGGCTGGAGGAGCCGCAGCGCTGGGAGGAGGCGCTGACGCTCATCGTCGCCCACGAGGCGGCCGCGTCCCACGCGGGCCGGGACACGGGCCAGGACGCCGAGGGAACCCGCGCCCTGCTGGCGTTCGGCGCGGCGGTCACGTCCGGGCAGTACGCGAGCGCCCGGGCGGCCCAGGCCGAGCTGCTGGCGGCGGTCGAGGAGACGCTGGCCGGCTTCGATGCGCTCGCCGGGCCAACGGTCGGCTACTGCGCGCCCGAGCAGGACCCGCCGTTCGGTGTCGGGGACGACAACGCCGAGGGCCGTTTCACCGGCCCGTACAACCTGACCGGCCATCCGGCGGTGTCGGTCCCCGTGCCCGCGCCCGGCCTCCCGGTGGGGCTCCAACTGGCCGGCCGCCGCGACGGTGACCTGGCCCTGCTCGAGCTCGCCGCCGCCGCGCAGCGGCTGCTGACCGGCTGAGGCGGAACCGCGCGCGATCAAGCTCCGAGTTCAGCCTCAGCCGCGGCCTGGCCCGGCCAGCAGGTCCGCGAGGATGCCCGGGTCGCCGCCGGCGACATCGACGATCTTGGTGCGGCTTGATGCGCCGGACACCAGCGTGACAGCGCCGCGGCGGACGCCGAACGCGCCGGCCACCGCGGCCAGCGCCGCCTCCGTCGCCTTCCCGTCCACGGCCCGCGCGCTCACGCACACGACCAAGGCACCATCATGCTCGCTGCCCACACGCGGATGGGCCGACCCGGGGCGTACCCGGATAGTGATCCGCACCGACGGCCGCCGCGCTAGTCGCTTCCGCCGCTGGCGTCGCCGAGGCGCTGGAGCAGCAGTGCCTCGGCGAGGACGGCATGCTCGAAGTCCGGTAGGTAAAGCCCCTCGTTCGGGCCGTGCGCGCGGGTGTCGGGGTCCTCGACGCCGGTTACGAGGATGCTCGCGCCGGGGAACGTCTCCTGGAACTCCGCGATGAACGGGATCGAGCCGCCGGTGCCCATATCGACCGGTGCTACGCCGCCCCAGGCCTCAGCCAGGGCGGAACGCGCCGCGGCGTAGGCCGGGCCGGCGGTCGGCAGCACGGTCGGCTCGCCCGCGTCGACGACCGTGGTCGTGAGCTGGGCGCCCCACGGGACGTGCTTCTCCAGGTGCTGCTGGAGCCGGGCGACAGCATTCGCGCTGGTGTCCCCGGGTGCGAGGCGGATCGTGACGCGCGCACGGGCAACCGGCGTGAGGGTGTTGGAGGCGCCGGCCACCTTCGGGGCGTCGAGCCCGGTGATCGTGATCGCGGGCCGGGTCCACAGCCGCTCGACGGCCGAGCCGGTGCCGATCCAGCTGGTTCCCCGGGCAGCGCCCGATTCGGCGCGCAGCCGCTCCTCCGGGTAGTCCACATCGGCGGCGGGGGCCGCGGCGAGCCCGGCGACGGCCGGGCTGCCATCGGTCGTCCACAGCGTCGACAGCAGCCTCGTGAGCGCCATCAGGGCGTCGGGGACGAGGCCGCCCCACATGCCGGAGTGGACCGCGTGCGTGAGCGTCCGCACCTCCACGTCCACCCTGATCAGCCCGCGCAGGCTGGTCGTGAGCGACGGCACGCCGATGTCCCAGTTTCCCGCGTCGGCGATGACGATGACGTCCGCCGCCAGCCGGTCGCGGTACTGGCGCAGCAGTTCTGGGAGGGTCTCCGAGGAGACTTCCTCCTCCCCCTCGATGAAGAACCGCACGGTGACCGGCAGGTCATCGCCCAACGCGCGGAGCGCGCCCACGTGCACCGCGATCCCCGCCTTGTCATCGGCCGCGCCGCGGCCGTACAGCCGCAGGCCGCGGACGGTGGGCTCGAACGGCGGGCTGTCCCAGTCGGCCGGGTCGTTCTCCGGCTGCACATCGTGGTGCGCGTAAAGCAGGACGACCGGCGCGCCCTCGGGTCCCTTCCGCTCGCCGATCACGGCCGGCGGCGCGCCGTCGTAGGCCCGTACGATCTCGGCCCCGACGCCCTCGGCGGCCAGCAGCTGGGCCGTCTTGCCGGCTGACTTCTCCACCTCCCCGGCCCGTTCCGGGTCAGCACTGACCGACTGGATCCGGACGAGGGCCTCAAGGTCGCCGACCAGGCCGGGCAGGAGATCATGGACACGGTTCTTCAGATCGCTCACAGAGGCAACTCTACGAGCACGAGCGCTGGTGATGCTCAGGCGGACCAGTGCGGGGGAACCACGCGTGAGTTCGGGCTGATCTTTTAGATTTTCCTGAACGGACGGTGATTTCACGTTACCTAGTGCCTTGGCGACGGGAGCAGTTGCATGCCTGAACTTCCGGAGGTGGAGTCAGCCCGGGCGGTCATCGAGCGGAAGGGGCTCCGGCGGCGCATCGTCGACGTCGACGACTCCGACACCTTCGTCTGCCGACCGCACGCGCCCGGTGAGATCCGCCATGCGCTGCTTGGCGGCGAGCTCATCACCGCGATGCGACGCGGGAAGAGCATGTGGTGCCAGACCGACGCGTCGACGGGGGTCACGCTCGGCATTCACCTCGGCATGTCCGGCAAGATCGTGATCGCCGACGCGAACGGGGCCGAGGTCGACGGCGGCGACTACTGGGAGGGCCGCCGCGAGCCGGGTGACTACCGCTGGTCGCGCTTCAGCCTGACCTTCGACGACGGCGGCCGCCTGCTGCTGGTCGACCCGCGGCGGCTTGGCCGCGTCAGGCTCGACCCGCCCGTCGAGGAGCTCGGGCCCGACGCCCAGCTGATCACGCCGGCGCAGTTCCGGGCGGTGCTCGCGGCGGGCAGCACCGCGCCGGTCAAGGCACGGCTGATGGACCAGCGGCGGATCGCCGGCATCGGCAACCTGCTGGCCGACGAGATTCTCTGGCGCGCCCGGGTACACCCCGCGCGGCCGGTCGACACCCTGACCGCGCCCGAGCAGAGCCGGCTGCTCAGGGCCACCCGCGACGCGATCAGGGCCGCCCTCCGCGACGGGGGCGTGCATGCCCTGGCCATCATTCCGTACCGGCGCCGGGGAGCTGCCTGCCCGCGCGATCACGCGCCGATGCGCACTGCCGCGGTCGACGGGCGGACAAGCTGGTGGTGCTCGGCCGAGCAACTTCTTACGCCAACCGGACCGCAATGACCCGCCGCTGACCAGCGTGTTCACCCGCCGCGGCAAATAGGCGGCCGGCTAGACGGTAATTCACCGCTTCGCTGGGTAGACGGGCAACGGCATTTAACGGCATTAAAGGCGGAGAGTGCAGGGACATGGCAGAAGATACGGGACAGCAGCAAGACACCAGGCGGCTGCCCGGGGCGGGCCGTGAAAAGGCAGCTAAGCACGGCGGCAATTTCCTCGGTCACCTGTTTGGCAGCATGATCGCCACGGTCGCCGTCATCGTGGTGATAGTGCTTGTCGCCGCCTATTTCCTGATAGCCAAGATCGAAAATCTTAACCCGTTCGGCTCGCGCACCACGATTAGCACCACCGTGGTCCTCGGTAAGCTCAGCAAGATCGAGCAGGTGCACGTCGCGTCGCGCTCTTACGCGGTGGACACGAAGATCACGCAGAGCGTGGGGGTCATCCCCTGCTTCCTGATCTGCAACCAGATGGAGCTCAAGGGCAGCGGCACCGACGACGCCGTCGTGGATCTCAGCAAGCTGTCCAAGAAGGACGTCAGCATCGATCAATCGACGGGCACCGTGACCGTGCGGATGGCCGCGCCCACCATCGGCCCGGCTGACCTGGACCCGGCCACCTGCACCATCACCAGCGGCCACGGGGTCCTCAACAGCGCGACCCAGGACTTCAGGAACAACCCGAACGGCTACCGCCCGCTCTATGCGGAGGCGGAGAGCCAGGTCCACAAGACCGCCACCCGCGACGGCGCCCTGCTCACCGCGGGCGAGCAGAGCACCCGGGCGATGCTCACCCAACTGCTCGGCGCCGTCGGCGTCAAAAAGGTGACGGTTGACTTCACCTGACGGACGGGCCCGGCCGGGCAGCCCGCACGCTGTTCCGCCGCGGGGCTAGCGTCAAGCGCGGGCTTAGCGCTCCTCGCGGAACTCGACGTGACGGCCGATCACCGGGTCGTACTTGCGGATGACCAGACGGTCAGGATCGTTCCTCCGGCTCTTGGTGGTCACGTACGTGTGGCCAGTCCCGGCGGTCGACCTGAGCTTGATAACGGGGCGAAGTGTGCTGCGACTCATGCCCGCGCCAACAACCGTCTAATGAAAATCATTCCCGTTAGTCACGCACGGCGCGGGACTTCCTGGCCGCGGGAGCACCACCCAGCTTCTTGCTGTTATCGTCACCTCGGTGAGGAGCCCGGATTGACGATTCGCGCTCGGTGCGCGGCCTGAAACCAGCTGGGGCACCTACTGGGGGCGCCTAGAGGCGGATCCTGGCCGCCTGGCGCCGCTGCGGGTCGAGCGACATGATGGCCAGCGCCGGACCCCCGGGGCGCCGTCGTGGATCGGAGAACCGGGCGATGGCGGTGCCGATGAGGCTTGCCTCCGCGATGTGATCGTGGCGGCCGACCGCCGCCGGGCAGTCCCGCTGGCGCACCCGCATCGGCATCGCGGCGATCACCACGCCCTCGGCGCCGAGCCGCCTGACGTCGCTTTCCAGCTGGCGCCGGGCATCGTGCCGGCACTGGCTGACCAGGTCGGTCCAGCCGGCCACCTCGGCGTTACCCGAGCCCCAGCGTGCCTGGCGGGTGGTGTTCCGGTCATCGTGGCGCGACCCGATCGAGATGCCGAGCGCAAGCCCCACCGGCACCCAGCCCGCCGTGATCAGCTTGGCGAAATCCTGGCCGGACAGATCCGAGGTGAAGGGGGCCGGCTCCCCGTGCCCGGTGCCTGCCGCGCGGACCGCTGTGCCGATGGCGGCGAACTGCGTCCCGCCGAGCGGGAAGGTGCCACGGGACACATGGACGCCCACCACACCGTGCCCGCCGAGTTCCGCGCACTCGGCGACCATCCGGCCGATGGCCGTGTGCCGCGCCTGGTCCATGGCCTGCACAAGCGGGCCGAACGAACCCGCCCGGCGCTGCCCCGACACGTCGGTGTCCGGCCCGGGCGGCGACCCGTCGCGGGACGGTCCCGCCGCCCCCGGGCAGCTGTACCCGCTGGCGGCCCCGGCGTCGTAAACGGCCGCACCGAATACCTGGCCGACGGGGTCGAAGCCCACGCCGCGGATCGCGGCGAACTCGTCGGCGGACAGCGCGGATCCCCACGTGCCGCCAGCCCGCAGCGCCGCCATCCTGGCCCGCGCCACGGCGGGCAGTTCTGCCCTCACGCCCTCAGCCTAGGCCCGCAACCTAGAGGTATTCGCCGACCGGGCCGGCCGTGAGCATGCCGCTGCCCGCTCCCGCGATCTCCCCGGCGGCGGGCAGCAGCGCGGCACGCGCCTGGCGGGCGTGGTCCCGGTCGCCGAGCAGGGCGCGCGCGGTCAGTTCGGGATCCCCGAGCCGTTCCGCCGCCTCGATGGCGGCCAGTCGCTGGCTCATGGCCGTCTCAAGGCCCTGCCCGCCGGTCAGGGCGAGGCTGCCGGCCAGGGTGGCCGCCGCCTCAAGCCGGGTGCGGGTGAAGGCAGCGGCTGTCCGCTGGTAGGCGGCGGCCGTGACCGCCCACACGTCCCCGGCGAGCGAATCCAGGTGGGGTGCGTGGCGCAGGATGTCTTCCTGCAGGGCGGCCAGCCGCTCCCCCGGGTCCAGGCCGAGCCCGGCCAGCCGCGTCCTGGCGCCGCGGATCACGTCCAGGGCCTCGGCCTGCCGTCCGGCGCGGTAGAGCGCGAGAGCGAGCAGCCGCCACCCGTCCTCGCGCCACGGATGCTCGTCGAGGTGGGCGCTGAGGTCGGGCACCGCGTCGGCGGCCAGACCGAGCGCGAGCCGGGCTTCTGCCTGCCGTTCCACCAGACTGAGCCGCGTCTCGGTCAGCCGGGCGGTCTCGCCCGCCGCCCAGGGGGCGTCAGCGAACTCCGCGTAGGCCGGCCCCCGCGGTGCCCGGCCCGGCTCGATCGCGCGCCGCAGGTCGCCGACGAAGGTACGGATCGCCCCCGCCGCCCCCGCGGGCGGCGCCTCCCACAGATCATCGATCAGCACGCCGAGTGGCACGACCCGGCCGCGCCCGACCGCCAGCCGCGCGAGCACCGCCCGGTGCCTGGGCCCTTTCAGGTCGAGCCCGGTGCCGTCGGCTCCCCACGCGGCGACGGGCCCGAGCACCCCGATCCGCACTTCGTCACTCGCGTTCACACCTGGTGATGCTATGTCGCTGATCAGACGCTGATCGCGCGGGGCGAAGGTGGACCATGACACTCACCATCCCGGATTTCAGCTACCAGCGCGTGACCGTCGCCGACGGCGTGGCCCTGAACGTCGCGGTGGGCGGGTCCGGCCGCCCGGTCGTGCTGCTGCACGGCTTCCCGCAGACCCACCTGATGTGGCGCCATGTCGCCGCCGACCTGTCCGATGACTACACCGTGATCTGCCCTGACCTGCGTGGTTACGGCGACAGCGACAAGCCACGGGCGGCAGGCGCGGACACCTATGCCAAGCGGACCATGGCGTCCGACATCGTCGCCCTTGCCCGGGTGCTTGGCCATGACCGGTTCGCCCTGGCCGGGCACGATCGCGGCGCGCTGGTCGCGATCAGAGCCGGCCTTGACCACCCGGAGACGATCACCCACCTGGCTTCTCTCGACGTGCTGCCCACCCTTGACATGTGGGACATCCTGCACGGCGCCAGTGCGGCGGTCGCCTTTCACCTGTACTTGATGGCACAGCCGCCTGGGCTGCCTGAGCAGATGATCGCGGCCAGCGCCGACGCGTTCTTCGGCCATTTCCTCGACCTATGGGCGAGGGACGCGCGGGCCATCCCCGGCAACGTGCGCGCCGAGTACCTGCGGGCGTCCCGTGAGGCGATTGAATCCATCGTCGCCGACTACCGCGCCTCGGCGGGCATCGACGTCGAGCACGACCAGGCCGACCGCGCCGCCGGGCGGGTGCTGCGGATGCCCGTGACCGTCGTGCAGCAGGACTGGGGCGCCGCGCTCGGCTTCGACGCGGCCGGCCGCTGGCGTGCCTGGGCACCCGATCTGGTCCACCGCACGCTCGACCTCGGCCACTTCATGGCCGAGGAGGCACCGCAGCAGGTGTCCGCCATGCTCCGCGAGCTGCTGGCGCGCCCGGGCAGCCCTACCCGGTCGCCCGGCGGTACCAGGCGACCGGGGATGGCGGCTAGAAGTTCGGCACCGGGCCTATCGGACCGGTAAGCGCCAGCACCACCTGGCAAGGGACCCGGACCGGGCTGGCCGGGTCAAGCGCGTTGAGCACGTCCGCCAGTGCGACGGGGTCGGCGGCGATCTCCAGGTGGTCACTGCCGTCCAGGATGCACTGCTTCTGCACGGTGACGTTGGTGACGTTGGACGCGGCCGGGAGGAACGCGTTGGTGTACGGGGTAACGACCTCGTCGTCAACGCTCTCGATCACGGTGTAGTGCACGCCGGGCACGGTCGGGGTGGCGTTGAGATTGGCGAGGAACGCCGATCCCTGTTCCTGCTGCACGCAGGCCTCGCACACCGAGCTCAGCGGCCCGTTGATCTCGCTGCTGACACCGAGCAGGCTGGCGAGCTCGGTGAGGCCGTCGAGGGTGGTGCCGTAGTTGGACGGCGCGAGGGCCACGAAGTCGTTAACCTTGCTGGCGCCGCCGAGGAAGTTGAGGTAGTAGCGCGGCATCATGCCGCCCTGGGAGTGGCCGACGAGATCAACCTTGGACGCCCCGGTCGCGGCGAGCACCGCGTTGACAAACGTGCCGAGCTGGCCGGCCGACGTGGCGATGTCGCCGGTGCCCTGGATCGGCGAGGTCGACGAGGTGCCGCCGTAGTTGAAGGCGTAGACGCAGTACCCGTTGTCGGCCAGCAGCGGAGACGCCGCCTGCCAGTTGTCGTCCATGTTGGCGAATGTCCCGTTGACGAGGATCACCGGGTCGGGATGGGCGGCGGTCAACTGACAGGAGCCGTTGTTGGCGCCGGGCGGCGGGGTGTCCGGGGTCAGGGCGGTGGCGGCCGCGCCGGCGATGAAGTCCCAGTTGACCGGCAGCGTGGTGGCGGCCCGGGCGGGGGCCACCAGAACCGACGCGAGCGCGACGGCCACGGCCGAGGTCGCGACGGCCGCCAGCCCCGCGCGGCGCAGCCAGTGCGGGCGATGCGATGAAGGCATCGGCGCCTCCTTCTGAAGGGGTAATTGCTAACTCATTAGAGATCCGCCCCCTGGACGTGTCTGCTCACCCCGGTGAGCGAGTCCGGGCGCGAGTTATCACCCGGTGATAAAAAACAGGCACGTGACAGCTTCGTTACTCGCGAGTAACGTCGCATCTGTGGAGAGCTACGCCGAGGTACTTGTGGCCGGGCAGCCGCCCGTCTCCGGCGCAGCGGCGGAGTGGCTGCTGCCCGCCCTCAACTCACTCGCCGACGACATCACCGCCGCGATCACCCGCGAGGTGGCGGAGTACGCCCAGCCAGCCGACGACCCGGCCGCGCGGGCCGTGCGGCGGGTGGCCCACGACGCCGTCGCCGGGTTCGCCGCCCGGGTGACCCGGCCCGCGGCCGCGGGGCTGCCCGATACGGCCTCGGCCGCCAGCATGTTCCACGACCTCGGGCGGCTGCTGGCGATGGAGGGCCGCAGCATCAGCGCGCTGCAGGCCGCGCTGCGCATCGGCGCCCGCGTCACCTGGCAGAGCCTGCAGGAGCAGGCCCGCCAGGGCAACGGAAACCCGGAGGCGTTCGCCCGCATCGGGGAGACGGTCTTCTGGTACATGGACGAGCTCGCCGCGGCCTGCTCGGCCGGGTACGCCGAGGCAAGGGCCGAGCTGGTCGGCGAGACGAGCCAATTGCGGCGGCATCTGCTTGACATGCTGACTTCCAGCCCGGCTCCGCCGGCGCTGGCGATCGCGAGCCTGGCCCAGGCGGTCGGCTGGCGGCTCCCCCGCCGGGTGGCCGCGGTCGCGCTCACTCCGCTGGCAGGCAGCAGCCCGGGACCGCTGCCGGCCGACGTGCTGGCCGACCTGACCCGCCGCGATCCCTGTCTGCTGATCCCGGACCCGGACGGCCCCGGGCGCCGCCGGCAGCTCGCCGCCGCCTTGCGCGGCTGGCTGACGGCCGCCAGTCATCCGGGCGCTCAAGCGCCGTCAGCTGGCCAGCTGGCGGCGGTCGGGCCCGCCGTGCCGCTGACCGGGGCGAGCGGTTCGCTGCGGTGGGCCGGCCAGGCCCTCGCGCTCGCCCGGCGCGGCCTCGTCAGGACCGAAAGCGATGCCGCCGGTACGACCGGGATCGTCTGGTGCGAGGACCACTTGCCGACGCTCGTGCTGCTGGCTGACACGGACCTGGCGGCGGTGCTCAGCCGGGATGCGCTCGCGCCGCTACGGCGGCTGCGCGCCGACCAGGAGGACCGGCTGGCAGGGACGCTGCTCGCCTGGCTTGAGAGCGCTGACGACGCTAACGCCGCCGCCCGCCGGCTGCACGTCCACCCGCAGACCATCCGCTACCGCCTGCGGCAGGTCAGCGAGCTGTTCGGCGACGCGCTGGCCGACCCGGATGCGCGGTTCCGGCTGCTGCTGGCCCTGCGGGTCCGGCGGCTGCTGGCCGGCTAGAGCCACGGGCAAGCGCCCCGCGCAGGGGCGGCTAGGCTGGCGCGGTGAGCTCACCCGCCGACCTGACGTACGCCAGCTACCTGCGCCTTGACGACCTGCTGAGCAGTCAGTCGCCGCTGACCGGCGAGCACGACGAGCTGCTTTTCGTCATCATCCACCAGGTCTACGAGCTGTGGTTCAAGCAGATCCTGCACGAGGCGGAGCGGCTGCAGGACAGGCTTGAGGCGGGGGACGGCGCGGCGGCTCTGGCC
This sequence comes from Trebonia sp., assembly GCA_050013875.1. Lineage (GTDB taxonomy): Bacteria > Actinomycetota > Actinomycetes > Streptosporangiales > Streptosporangiaceae > Trebonia. The sequence goes on from JBEKEK010000003.1 coordinate 135,816, forward strand.
ACCGCGCGGCGGATCGCCAAGATCCTCAAGACCATGGTCGGCCAGATGGATGTGCTTGAGACGATGACCCCCCGTCAGTTCGACAGCTTCCGCCCCGAGCTCGGCAGCTCCAGCGGTTTCCAGTCGATCCAGTTCCGGTACGTCGAGGCGGTACTTGGCCGCCGCGACTTCAGCAAGGCCGTCATCGACCCGGTGCTCGCCGCGATCATGGCGCGGCGGCCCGTCTTCGCCTCGCTGCTGTGCTACCTCGCCGCGGCCGGCTGGGATGTTCCCGCGGCGGTCCTGGCCAGCGACCCGCGCGAGCCGATGGCGGCCGATGAGGGAATCCAGGCCCTGCTCGCCCAGGTTTACGACCGGCAAGGCGAGGCGGCCGAGGTATGCGAGACCCTGGTCGACATCGACGAAGGTGTCCAGGAATGGCGCTACCGGCACGTGAAAATGGTCGAGCGGATCATCGGCACCAAGCCGGGCACCGGCGGCTCGGCCGGCTCGACCTACCTGCGCGCTACCCTGTTCCGGCCTGCTTTCCCTGACCTGTGGGAGGTCCGTTCCCGCTTGTAGGCCTCAGACGAACGCGCTGAGCCCGGTGATCGCGCGGCCGACCACCAGGGTGTTGATTTCCCTGGTGCCCTCGTAGGAGTAGATCGCCTCGGAGTCGGCCACGAACCGGCCGACCTGGTATTCGAGCAGGATCCCGTTACCGCCGAGCAGTTCCCTGGCGTAACCGACGGTCTCGCGCATGCGCACCGTGCAGAACGCCTTGGCCAGCGCGGAGTGCTCATCGCGGGCCTCCCCCGCGGCCTGCAGCTGGGCCAGCCGGGCGCACATGGTGGCCGAGGCGGTGATGTTCCCGAGCATCTTGACCAGCAGGTCCTGGACCAGCTGGAAGCCGCCGATCGGCCGGCCGAACTGCTCGCGCTCCTTGGCGTAGGCGAGCGCGTGCTCGTAGGCGCCCATGGCGCAGCCAACCGCCTGCCAGGCCACCCCGGTCCGGGTCAGCCGCAGCACCTTGGCGGTCTGGCGGAACGAGTCGGCCTGCTGCAGCCGGGAGGACTCCGGCACGCGGACCCCCTCCAGCGTGACATACGCGTTCTGCACCACCCGCAGCGCGATCTTGTCGCTGATCTTGGTGGTCGAAAGGCCCGGTGCCCCCTTCTCCACCACGAACCCCTTGACCTGCCCGTCGGACCCCTCGGTGACGTCCCGGGCCCAGATGATGATGTAGTCGGCGAACGTGGCGTTCCCAATCCACTTCTTCTGGCCGTCAAGCACCCACCAGTCGCCGTCGCGGCGCGCCGTCGTGAGCAGCCCGCCCGCCACCCCGGAGCCGACCTCCGGCTCGGTCAGGCCGAAGGCGCCGATCTTGTCCATCCGCGCCATCTCCGGCAGCCAGCGCTGCTTCTGCTCCTCGCTGCCGCACAGGTAAATCGACCCCATCGCCAGCCCGCTGTGCACGCCAAGGAACGTGGACATGGAGGGATCAGAGCGGGCGAGCGTCATCGCCAGCACTCCGTCAAGCAGTGGCCCGCCGCCGGGGCAGCCGTAGCCCTGGTACGCCACCCCGGCGATCCCGAGACCGGCGATGCCCCGCGCGAGCTCGTGCGGGAATTCCTCGCGGGTCCAGTACTCGTTGATGACCGGTTCGACCTCTTTGGTCATGAACTCCCTGGTCCGCCGGACAGCATCGCGCCCGGCAGCGTCCAGTAGCTGCTCGATCCCGTAGAAATCGGTGAAGTCGCTCATCAGGCCCTCCAGGAAGCTGGAGGCCGCCGACCCGAGTTCGGCGGCCTCGGTACCCAGTCCCAGGTGCCCGCCGCGCGTCCGGTTAATCCGCCGCGCGCAGCAGGCCGCGCTCACGGACGACCGGCACGAACAGCTCGCGGTAGCCGTGCTCGTCGAACAGCACGGTGACCTGGTCGCCGTCGTAGCGCTGCACGGTGCCCTCGCCCCAGCGTTCGCTCAGCACCCGGGTGCCCACCGCGAACGGCAGGTCGGCCGGCGCGGTCGCCGCGCCCCGGGTCCGCCCCTCGTCATCGCGGGCCAGGTCATTGTCACAGTTGCCGCAGGCACCGGGGTAGTCCTGCCCGAAGTACGTCAGCAGGAACGACCGGCGGCAGCCGGGATGCTCCGCGTAATGGCGCATCATCGCCAACCGGGAACGCTCGACCTCGCCCTCGCGTTCGGTCTTCTCCTCCGACGCCTTCAGCGCGGCCGCGACCGTCAGCCGCCCGCTCCAGCGGGCCGAGCCGTCCGGCTGCCAGCTCACCGCGCCGAGGTCGGCCAGGTGGGCGAGCGCGGCCGTCTGTCCCCGGTTGCCGGTCCCCGCGTCCCTGCCCGCCGCCAGCTCGGTCGCCGCGTCGATCACGGCCGCGCTTGAGACGCCGCGCGCGGTCAGGTGGCGCGCCGTCTCGAAGTCCTCGTACCGGTAGAGCAACCCAGCCTGCGACGGCGCCCCGTCCCGGCCGGCCCGCCCGAACTCCTGGTAGTAGGAGTCGGGTGAGGGCGGCGGGTCGTAGTGCAGCACCCAGCGCACGTCCGGTTTGTCGATCCCCATGCCGAAGGCGACCGTGGCCGCGATGACCCGCACGGCGTCATCGAGGAACGCCGCCATCGCCTCCTGCCGGGCACGCGCGGGCAGCCCGGCGTGGTACAGCGTCACCCGCTCCCCCGCCGCCGCCAGCGTGTCGTGCGCCGCCTGGGTGTTCGCGTGCGTCGCGGCGTAGACGATGCCCGGGCCCGCAAGCTCGCTCACCGCCTCCGCGAGGTGCTGCTTCTTTTCCTGGACGGTGAGCGCGCGGCGGACCGACAGGTAGATGTTCGGCCGGTCGAAGTCGCCGATGACGACCTGCGGATCGCGCAGCCCGAGCCGCCTGATGATCTCCTCGCGCACCGGCGGCGCCGCGGTGGCGGTCAGCGCGAGGCGAACCGGCGCGCCGACCGACTCGGCCTGCGCTCCCAGCATCATGTAATCGGGCCGGAAGTCGTGCCCCCACTGGCTGATCAGATGGGCCTCGTCGACCACGAAAAGACCCGGTGCGGCGCGCCGCAGGGTCTGCCGGGTCTCCTCGTTGGCTAGCTGCTCGGGCGACAGGAACACGAACGTATCGGGCCGGCAGGCGTCAAGCAGCGCCGACGCGCGGGTCCCGGCTGACTGGCGCGAGTTGAGCACGATGGCGGGCAGGCCGGCCGACCTCAGATGCGCCAGCTGATCGTCTTCCAGCGCGATCAGCGGCGAGACGACGACGGTGGGCCCCGCCCGCAGCAGCCCCGCCAGCTCGTAGATCGCCGACTTGCCGGCGCCGGTCGGCAGCACCGCGAGCACGTCCCGCCCGTCGGCCAGGGCTTCAACCGCCGGCAGCTGCCCGGGGCGGAGCCGCTGAAAGCCCAGCCGTTCCCGCGCGAGCCGTTCGATCACGTCTCTTGCCACGTGCTCATCATTCCCAGTGGACTGATCCGTCAACTCCTCTCGGGGTCAGCGGCCCGGCGTCCCGGCGCCTGGCCAGCACGCGGGCCAGCTGCGCGACCCGCCCGGTGCGCAGCCGCTCCCGTTCGGCGGGGACGGTGCCGCCCCAGACGCCGTGCTGGCCGACCGTCCAGTTGCGCAGCGACAGCTCCAGGCACTCCTCGCGCACCCGGCAGGCGGAACACACCGCGATGGCGTCCGCTGCCTCCCGCACAGCCTCCCCCGACGGCACGCTGAGCGGGTACCAGTCATCCGGGCTCAGCCCGCTGGTCGAGCAGGCGCCCTGCCCGAGCACGTGCAGCCACAGTGTCCGGTCGGCCGCGGCGAATCCCCGGGTGATCAAGGCAGACAGGTCCATGTCTCAAGTCTCGCGACGCGACGGCCGTCAGGCATCAGTCAACAGACTGGATTTGCCTCGGCCGGCAGGCGTAAGCCTCTAGCCGTAGCGGCAAGGGCCCGTCCTCGGCCTTGGCTCAGGCTGGGGCGGGAACGGACGGCTGCGCCGGGGGATTGACCGGGGCGAGCTTCTTCGACGCGTCGAAGCCGACGATCTTGGCGAGGTTGCCGCCTAGTATCTTGGCCCGGTCCGCGTCGGGAACGCCCGCGAACTGCTCCTCGATGACTCGCTGGCTGCCGAGGAAGGTGCCCTCCGCGTGCGGGTAGTCGCTGCCCCAGTAAATGGTTTCGACGCCGGTGATGTGCCGGGACAGCACGGCGACCTGGTCGTCGGCGAACTGGACGCGGATGTTGCGCTTGACGTACTCGCTCGGCTTGAGCGGCAGCGGCCAGCGGTCGTTGATCTTGAACATCTGGCCCATGAGCTTCTGGTCGTGCGGGTCTACCCCGTCGTCCCAGAAGCCGAGCCACCAGTGCGGGTCCTGCCCGGTGCCAGTGCGCCAGGACTTGTCCATCGCGCCCATGTAGTTCGCCAGCCAGCCAGCGTTGAACTCGATCACGTTGAACATCAGGTTGGGGTGCCGCTCGCACGCCCCCGAGCTGACCAGGTCGGCGATGATCCGCATGGGGCTGGCGGCGGCGGTGTTGCCACCGCCCATGGTGCGCCCGGCCAGCAGGGCTCCGGTGAGTTCCTGTTTGCCCATGGTCATCGCGGTGAGTATGCCCTTGACCTGGCTGCCGGTGGCCGAGGTGCCGGCCTTGGAGTCGACGCCGCCGGAGGCCACGTGGAAGAAGACGGGCAGGCCGTTGGCCTCGGCCGCCGCCCACAGCGGCTCGTACTCCGGTGCCCAGTACGGCAGCGGCTGCGGGATCTCGGGCAGGATGAGCGCGGTCAGCCCGAGCCGGACGGCGCGCTCGATCTCCTTCACCCCGTCGGCCACGTTGGTGGTCGGAATGGCCGCGGCGGGCCGCAGCCGGTTCGCATGCGGCAGGTAGGTCTCGGCCAGCCAGTCGTTGTAGACGCGGGCGTGCGCGATCGAGCGCTCGTGGATATCGGTGTACAGGGCGAAGAACGACAGGTTGGGGAACAGCATCGTCGCGTCGACACCGTCGCGGTCCAGGTCACGCAGGATGCTGGCCGGCAGGCCGTCGGGCGTCGGGCCGGGGAACTGACGGTAGCGCGATACGGTCCATCCCTCATACCCGGGCGTGTGCACGGTGCGGAACTCCGTGTGGCCCCCGGGCACCAGCGGCTCGTCGAGGATCGTGTCTTCCTCCCACAGCGCCTGGTCGCGCATGTTCTTCGGCAGACGCGTCTTGTAGAGGTCGACCGGCTCGACGACGTGACTGTCGCCGGAAACAATGAATTCCGTTGCCATGCGGGGTCCCCAGACTCTCGGACGAAAGTGAGACTTCAGTGTCAGAAATGACCCTGTAGTCCGGACACTACGATCGGGTGCCCCAACGCGTCAACGGTGCCGTCGAGCCGGGTTCCGCTGAGCGGAACAACAGTTATCAGGAGCCGCGGGCGGGCAGTCAGACGGCGAAGCGTCCGCTGCCTCTATTCGCGGGTGGCGATGCCCCAGACGAAGATGTCGGCGAAGGACTTGGCGACTTCCTTCACCGAGAAGTGGCCCCCGGCCCGCAGCGACAGGTACGTGTAGTTATGCATGCCGAGCCACGCCGTGACCGCCAGCCGGGTGTCGACCGGCCGGAAATCACCCGACTCCACTCCCTGCTCGAACACCGCCTCGACCCGCCGCTCATAAGTACGCCGCCGCTGCCGGAACGTCTCCGCGTTCTTCCCCGTCAACGCCGGGAAGTCGTGCAGGAACACCCACACGTGGTCCGGGAACCGGAAAATCACATCAAGCAGTTCCTCCCCCAGCATCGCCAGCCGCTCCGGCGGCGGCCCGCCGGCCAGCTCGGCCCGCTCCGCCCCCAGCATCACCTCGTCCATCACCCGGTCATGAATGGCGGCCAGCAGTTCCTCCTTGGAGCCGATGTAGTAATACAAGGCCCCCTTGCCAATGCCATTGGCCTCGCACAACTCCGTCGTGCTGGTCGCGTGATACCCACGCTCGGCGAACACCTTCGCCGACGCATCCACGATCTCGTGACGACGCCGCTGCCATTTAGCGCTCTTGCCGTTCTTGTCTTTCACCCTCGTTTGCGGCATCCTGCAGCCTATCTATTCGGGAGCTTCCGTTGACTATATAAATAATCGGGTCCGACGAGCCGGTCTCGGGACAGCACCGTGCACAACGCGCGGTGACCAGCAGGTTCAGACTCAGCCTGGCATCCATCTCCCTTTTCCCTGCGGGCCGCGCTACTGCCTGTCACTAGGTTACAACTGACTGGTCAGTCGAATCAATTAGCCGCGGCCGGCCCCCTCAGCGGCCGAGGAAAGTCGCCTTCCGCGGCCCGTCCTCGACGAAGCTGCGCAGCCCGCGCTGCCCGTCCTCGCTGGCGAAGCAGCGGGTGATCAGGTCAGCTTCCAGCGCCAGGCCGTCCTTGACCGGCAGGTCCAGGGCGGCGTTGACCGCCTGTTTGGCGTGGCGCAGCGCCAGCGGCCCGCGCGCGTAGCGGAGTCCCTCCTCGACGGCGGCGTCAAGCAGGCCGACGTCGTCCATCACCCGGTCCGCCAGTCCGATCGCGAGGGCCTCGTCCGCGGCGACCGTGCGCCCGGACAGGATCATGTCCCGGGCCCGCCCGGGCCCGACGATGCGCGGCAGCCGCTGCGTCCCGCCCGAGCCGGGCATGATGCCCAGCGTGATCTCGGGCAGCCCGAAAACGGCGGAGCGCCCGGCGAACCGGAAGTCGGCGGCTAGCGCGAGTTCACAGCCGCCGCCGAGCGCGTAGCCGGTAACCGCCGCGATCGTCACCTGTGGGGCCGTGGCCAGGGCGTGGAAGGCCCGCTGGAGGACCCGGTTGCGCGCACCGAACTGCTCGGGAGCGAGACCGAGCAGGCCCTTGACGTCGGCGCCCGCCGCGAAGTGCCTGGATCCGCCGGTGATGACGACCGCCCGGTACAACGTGTCGCCATGCAGCGAGGCCGCCACGGCATCGAACAGGTCCCACATCCGCTGGTCGAACGCGTTCACGGGGGGCCGGTCAATGCGCAAGATGGCGAGCCGGCCGTCTGCCGGGTGCGGCTCAAGGCGGACCGGCGGCGCGTCATCGTGGCTGGCCATTGAGGTCCCTCCAGGTTGCTCATTGCGGTAGTGTCCGCGCTGTTCTTACTATGTACTGACCAGTCAGTGTAGGACAGCATCGGACGAGAGGGCCATGGACTTCACACTCACCGAGTTCGAGGGCGAACTGCTTGACCTGGGCCGCACCTACGCGGAGCGCGAGATCGCCCCGGCGGCGGCACAGGCCTGGCACGAAGAGCGCTGTCCTACCGAATTGCTGCGCGGCCTGGGCGAACTAGGGCTGCTCGGCACGCTGGTGCCGGAGAAGTGGGGTGGCATCGGCTCCACCACGGCGGGCTACGTGGCTCTGCTTGAGGCCCTCGCGGCGGTAGACCCGTCGGTCGCGGCGGCCTGGCAGGCGCACTCCACCATCGGCAGCCTCCCGCTGCTGCTGTTCGGCGACGACGAGCAGCGGATGAGGTGGCTGCGGCCGCTGGCGGAAGGCCGCAAGCTCGGTGCCTTCGGGCTGACCGAGCCGGGTGCGGGCTCGGATATCCGGTCACTGCGGACCAAGGCCGAGCGGGTCTCGGACGGGTGGGTCCTGACCGGGCAGAAGGCCTTCATCTCCAACGCGGGCACCGACATGAGCTTCGGCGTCACGGTGCTCGCCCGCACCGGGGCGGACGCCGCGGGCAAGCCGCGCTTCGGCAGCTTTATAGTCGAGCAGGGAACGGAGGGTTACACGCTCGGGCCGAAGCTGCGCGGCATCGGGTGGAAGGGCCTGGACACCCGCGATCTGTTCTTCGACGACGTCTGGGTGCCTGACAGCCAGGTCCTCGGTGAACCCGGCGGCGGGCTCGCCCAGTTCCTCAGCGCCCTGGAAGTCGGGCGGATCTCGGTCGCGGCGCTGTCCCTTGGCACCGCCGCGGGCGCGCTGCGGCTGGCCCTGGCCTACGCCAAGCAGCACGAGGCGTTCGGCACACCGATCTCCAACTTCCAGGCGATCCAGTTCAAGCTGGCCGACATGGCGACGGAACTCGAGGCCGCCCGCTGGCTCACCTACCGCGCCGCCGCGCTGCGGGACGCGGGCCGGCCTTTCAGGAAGGAGGCCGCCATGGCCAAGCTCAAGGCGAGCCAGGTCGCCACGTCCGTGGTCAGTGAGGCGGTGCAGATCTTCGGCGGGGCCGGCTACATGCTGGACAGCGACGTCGCCCGCTTCTACTGCGACGCGAAGGTGCTTGAGATCGGCGAGGGAACCAACGAGATCCAGCGTCTCGTGATCGCTCGCGAGCTCGGCTGCTAATGACCACGCAAGACGACAACCCTGGCCCTGCGGGGCACCCTCTGGAGCACGCCGACATCGCCGGGCGGCGCGTGGTGATCACCGGGGCCGGCGGCGGCCTCGGCAGCGTGCTGGCCGCCGCCTTCGACGCGGCCGGCGCCCGGCTCGCGCTGGTCGCGCGGTCCAAACCCGCCCTGGAGGCGGTGGCTGGCCGGCTGGCAGGCGACTATCTCGTCTGCGCCGGCGACGTGCGGGACGAGCTGTTCAACGAGACCATCGCCGAGCGGATGGCCGAGCGCTTCGGCGGCGTCGACGTGTGGATCGCCAACGCCGGGGTGTCGCGCACGGACCGGGACATCACCAAGCTCTCCCCCGCAGCCTGGCGCGAGGTCATCGACACCAACCTGACCGGGACGTTCCTCGGCGCGCGGGCCGCCGCGGCCCGGATGGGCGCGGGCGGCCGCATCATCGTCACCGGCTCCGTGCTCGGTGACCGGCCGCACGGCCGCCTCGCCGCCTACTCGGCGTCGAAAGGCGGCGTTCACGCTCTCGTGAGGTCGCTGGCGCAGGAGCTCGGGCCGCGCGAAATCACGGCCAACGCCGTGGCGCTTGGCTGGTTTGAGACCGGGCTCGGTGCCTTCTGGCAGCGGGACGAGCGCCGCGAGCAGGCCATCGCGGAGCACACCGCCCTCGGCCGCTGGGGGACGGCGGCCGATCTGCCCGGCGTCTACCTGTTCCTGGCGTCCGCCGCGTCGGCATACATCACTGGCACCACGATCACCGTTGACGGTGGCTACTCGCTGCTGTGAGGCTCGATCAAGATGACGATCGAAGGAGATGGTCATGTTCAACCTCGCCCGGTCCCTCGACCGGAACGCGGACCGCACGCCGCATGAGGACGCGGTTATCTTCCGCGACCGGCGGCTGACCCACCTGCAGCTGCTTGACCGGGTGAACGCACTGGCGGCCGCCTTCCTGGCGGCTGGCGTGGGCAAGGGCGACATTGTGGCGCTGCTCATGGGCAACCGCCCCGAGTTCCTGGAGAGCGCACTCGCGGCGAACCGCGTCGGCGCGGCTTTCCTCCCGCTCAACGTGCGGCTCGCCGGGCCTGAACTCGAGTACATCATCCGGCATGCCGGCGCGACGGCGATCGTGACCGAGCCAGGGCTGGCCGCGCCGGCCGCCGCCATCGGCGGCCGGCTGGCCACGCCGTGGACGGTGCTGGTGGCCGGCGAGGACGAGGACGCTCCTGTGGCGGGCGTCCGGTACGAGGCGTTCCTCGGCGCGCACCGCGGCGCGTCCGTTCCTCCCGCTGATGTCGCCGAGGCGGACCTGCACCGGCTTATGTACAGCTCGGGGACCACCGCGCACCCGAAGGGGGTGCCCATCACCTACGGGAACTTCTACTGGAAGACGATCGGGCACGTCGCGGAGTTCGGCATCAGCGCGACGGACCGGACGGCGATGGCCGGGCCGATGTACCACGTGGGAGCGTTCGACCTGCCGGGCATCGGCACCTGGTGGGTGGGCGGCAGCCTGGTGATCCTGCCCCGCTTCGACGTGCCCGACCTGCTCGCCGCGATCGAGCGCGAACGGCCGACCAACGTGTGGCTGGCGCCGGCGATGGTCAACGCGACGCTGAACGCGATCGCGCAGGCGCCCGAGCTCGGCCAGCGCAGCACGGCGAGCATCCGGTTCATCACCGGGGGCGGGGAGAAGATGCCGGTGACGCTCATCGAGCGGCTGCTCGCGGCCTTCCCCAACGCGCGGTTCGCCGACGCGTACGGGCTGACTGAGACGGTTTCCGGCGACACGTTCAACGACCAGGCGCACACGCTCTCGAAGATCGGCTCGGTCGGCAAGCCCGTGGTCAATCTCGACGTGCGGATCCTCGGTCCGGACGACGTCCCGGCCGGGGCGGGAGCCCAGGGCGAGATCGCGCTGCGCGGGCCCAAGGTGGTCTCCGGCTACTGGAAGAACCCGGAGGCCACGGCGGCCGCGTTCACGCCGGACGGCTGGTTCCTGACCGGGGACATCGGCCACCTCGATAAGGACGGCTACCTCTACATCGACGACCGCAAGAAGGACATGATCGTCTCCGGCGGTGAGAACGTCGCGACGTCCGAGGTCGAGCGGGTGCTCTACGAGCACGAGGCGGTCCTTGAGGCGGCCGTGGTCGGCACGCCGGACGCGCGCTGGGGCGAGGTGCCGCGGGCATTCGTCGTCCTGAAGCCCGGCCGGGAGGCCGGCGGCGTCACCCCGGAGGCGCTGATCGCGCACTGCCGGTCGCGGCTGGCCGGCTTCAAGACGCCGAAGCAGGTCGTGTTCATGGAAACGCTGCCGCGAAACCCGTCGGGCAAGGTGCTCAAGCGCGAACTGCGCGACCTCAACAGCAACGCGGAAGGCTGACACTGTGCTGGCAAACACGGGGCGGGCAACCACAGTCCCGCCGACCACGGACTCCCCGGAGCTGCCGACGGAGAGCCTGCTCGAAGCTTACGGGCGGATGACCCTGATCCGGGTGTTCGAGGAGCGGGTGTCGGAGCTTTACCGCGACAGCGAGGTGCCGGGCTTCGTTCACCTGTCGATCGGCCAGGAAGCGTCCGCGGTCGGCGCCTGCTGGCCGCTGTCCGTCACCGACGTGATCACCTCCAACCACCGCGGCCATGGTCACTGCCTGGCCAAGGGCCTTGCTCCCGAGCCCATGATGGCCGAGCTGCTGGCACGGGTTACCGGGACGAACAAGGGCCTGGGCGGGTCGATGCACATCGCCGACCCGGACCTGGGCATCTTCGGCGCTAACGGGATCGTCGCGGCCGGCGTGCCGATCGCCGGCGGCGCCGCGCTGGCCGCGCAGCTGCGCGGGAAGGGAGGGCCGGGCGGGAAGGGAGAGGCGGGCGGGAAGGGAGAGGCGGGCGGGGAAGAAGGGCCGGGCGGGGAACAAGGCGTGGTCGTGTCGTTCTTCGGCGACGGCGCGGTTGCGCAGGGCGCCTTCCACGAGGCGGCCAACCTGGCGGCGCTGTGGCGACTGCCGATGGTGTTCTTCTGCGAGAACAACGGATACGCGGAATTCTCACCGATCGCCGACCAGCATCCGGTGCCGATGGCCGCCCGCGCGGCCGGCTACGGCCTTGAGTACGTGTCCGTCGACGGCAACGACGTGGAGGCGGTCGCCACCGTCATGACGGACGTGGTGCGGCGCATCCGCGAGGGCGCCGGGCCGGTGTTCGTGGAGGCCGCCACCTACCGCTGGCACGGCCACTACGAAGGCGACCCGGAGAAGTACCGCAGCAAGGACGAGCTGTCGCAGTGGCAGCGGCGCGATCCTCTCGTGATCACCCGCGCGCGGCTGCTCGGCCGCGGCGTCGAGGCCGAGCAGCTCGACTTGATCGGTGCGCGGGTACGGGACAGGATCGAGGCCGCGGTCGAGGCCGCCCGGCAGGCGCCGGAGCCGGACATGGGCGTGCTCCGCTCATCGGTGTATGCGCCGCGGCCGGCGGTGGCCGAGCCGGACTGGGTGCCGGCCGCCGACGGCGAGATCTTCCGCACCATGGACGCGGTGCGGCTGGCGCTGGAAGGCGAGCTCGAGGCCAACCCGGAGGCGTTCGTGGCCGGCGTGGACGTCGGCAAGGGCGGGAATGTCTTCGCCCTCACCCGCGGCCTGTACGCCAAGTGGCCCGGCCGGCTGCTCGACACGCCAATCTCGGAGACCGCGGTCATGGGTCTGGCCGTCGGCGGCGCGATGGCGGGCATGACGCCCATCGTCGAGCTGATGTACCTGGACTTCCTGGGCGTCTGCTTCGACCAGATCCTCAACCAGGCGGCCAAGCTCCGGTTCATGACCGGCGGCAAGGCGCGGATGGGCCTTGTCATCAGGACGCAGTTCGGCGGCGGCCGGTCCTCCGGCAGCCAGCACTCGCAGTCCCTGGAGGCGCTGCTGGCCCACATCCCCGGCCTGACTGTGGTGATGCCGTCGACCCCGGCCGACACCTACGGCCTGCTGCGCTCCGCCATCCGTGACCCGAACCCGGTGGTGTTCATCGAGAACCGCCAGCAGTACGGGATGAAGGGACCCAAGCCCCCGGCCGACTACCTGCTTCCCCTGGGCAAGGCCAAGGTGGTGCGGAAGGGCACGGACGTGACCATCGTGAGCGTGTCGCGGATGGTGCACGAGGCGCTCGCCGCCGCCGAGGCGCTCGCGCCGCGCGGGATCAGCGCCGAAGTGCTCGACCTGCGGACGGTGGCGCCGCTTGACAAGGAGACCATCCTGGCCTCGCTGGCCAAGACGAACCGACTGCTCATCGCGCACGAGGGGGTCACCGACTTCGGCATCGGGGCCGAGATCGCCGCACTGGCGGTGTACCAGGGATTCTGGACGCTGGACGCGCCGGTGATGCGGGTGGCACCGCCGCCGACGCCGTCGCCCTACGCGCCCAACCTGGAGCGGCAGTGGCTGCCCGACCGGCGGACCATCGAGCGCGCCGCCGAGGCCCTGGTCCGAGTGTTACGCCGAAAGCCGCGTCCGTACGGGCATCAGTCCGTACGGGCATCAGCTTGCGGACAGCGGCCCGCTCGCCTCGCGTACCCGCTCTAGGGCAGCCGCGGGCGCGACGGGTTCGCCGCCTGCGACGGGGTCGCCGCCAAGATAGGCCGAGCTGATCATGTCTCCCACGACGTCAGGCGCGCCGTGGTAGGTGATCCGCCCGTTGATGATCAGCGCGCTGGTGTCGGCCACCTTGAGCACTTCGGCGGCGAACTGCTCGACCACGACGATCGTCAGGCCCTGCCGCGCGATCCCGCCAAGCACCTCGTACAGCTCCTCGACGATCTTGGGCGCGAGTCCCATGGACAGCTCATCGACGAGCAGGATGGACGGGTTCACCGCCAGGGCACGGGCCATCGCGAGCATCTGCTGCTCTCCGCCGGACAGCTTTCCCGCGAGCTGGCCGCGGCGCTCCGCCAGCTTGGGGAAGAACTGGAAGGATTTCTCCAGGATGTCCGGGTAGGCGGTCCCGGCGAAACTGGCCATCTTGAGGTTCTCGACGACGGTGAGGTTCGGGAACACGCCCCGCCCCTCGGGGACCACGCAGAGCCCGCCGCGAACGAGGCGCTCGGTCGGGACGCCGGTGATCGGCCGGCCACTGACGGACGCCGTGCCGGCGCTCGGCGCCAGCTGGCCGGACATGACCTTGAGGGTCGTCGACTTGCCCGCACCGTTCGGCCCGAGTATCGCGCAGACCTCGCCGGCGGCGACCGTGAGGCTGATGTCCTGGAGGACGTCGATGCCGCCGTAGCCGGCGCATATGCCGTCGAGCTGGACGGCCGCCTGCGAGCCGGCCCGCTCCCGCGGCGGCGGCACGTCGGCGGGCTCACGGACGACGGCGGCGAGGCCGGCAGCCGCTGGCTCGGGCACCGCGGTGCCGTTGGCCGCCACGGTGCCGTTGGCCGCCACGGTGCCGTTGGCCGCCGCGGGAAGCTCGGCCCGCTGGGCGCCGGAGCCGAGATACGCCTCGAGAACCTGCTGGTTCGTCTGGACCTCGGCCGGCGTTCCGGCCGCGATCACTTGGCCCGCGTCGAGCACCACGATGTGGTGGCAGAGGTTCATGATGAACCCCATGTCGTGCTCGACGACGAGGATCGCGAGGCCCGCGGCGGCCAGACCGCGCAGCAGTTCGGCGAACGTGTCCGTCTCGGCCGCGGACAGCCCGGAGGAGGGTTCGTCAAGCAGCAGCACCCGGGGCTGGGTGGCCAGTGCGCGGGCCACCTCGACCAGCCGGGCGGTTCCGGTCGGCAGCAGCTCCGCCCGGGTCGACGCCACCCCGCCAAGGCCGAGGTGCTCGATGATCGTATCCGCGATGACGTCGGGGCGCCCGGCCCCGGTGCGCGCCCAGCGCCGGCGGTGCAACTCCGCGGCCACCCGGATGTTATCCCGCACGGTGAGCGACCCGAAGACTTCAAGGCGCTGGAAGGTGCGGGCCAGGCCGAGCCGGGCGAACTGGTGCGGCCGGGCACCGGTCACGTCCTTGCCGTCGACGAAGATCCGGCCCGCGTTGGGTTCCTGCATGCCGGTGGCGACGTTGAACAGCGTCGTCTTGCCCGCGCCGTTCGGCCCGATGAGCCCGATGATCTGACCGTCCTGCAGGTCGAGGCTGACCTTGCTGACCGCCAGCAGGCCGCCGAACCGGACGCTGACCTCCCGTAGCTCAACCGACGGGCGGTCGGCGGCGGTACGCGGCGCGGCCGAGGGCAGCCGGGTGAGCTCGCGCAGCCCGGAGAGGGCCGGCGGCGCGGCCGGCGCGGCCTGCTGGCGTTCGCGGCCCGTGACCTTGTCGCGCAGCCCGAGGACAACCTGGATGATCTGCTCCCAGACACCTTCCGGGTTCAGGCCGATCCCGATCCCGACCAGGCCGGGGCCGAGGTTGGCGAACCAGGTGAGGAAGGTGTTGTCGGGGAACGCCTGGTTGAACCAGGCGAACTGGACCAGGAAGATCGCGCCGAGTACCGTCCCGCCGACCGTCGCGAGGCCGCCCACGACGAGCAGCAGCAGATAGGGCAGGCCCACGGTGAGCTGGAAGTCGGAGGTGCCGACCGAGCTGTAGTAGATCGCGAACAGGCCGCCGGCCAGTCCGGCGATCGCCGCCGAGAACATGAACACCCCGAGCTTGGTCAGCGTGAGGCTCATGCCGAGCATCGAGGCCGCGTCGGGGCTGTCGCGCAGCGCGACCAATCTGCGCCCGAAGGAGCGCCGCCGGGTGGCAATGACGATCATGCCGACGATGCTGAACAGGATCGCCACGAAGATCAGCAACCCGGCGTCTTCCGCGAAGGAGATGCCGAGGAAGCTGAACGGGTTCTCCACCTGAAGTCCGAACACGGACAGCGGCGCCACTGCCCGGTCGCCGTTCCCGAACACGCCCGGCTGGTCGAAGAACAGGAACTCGGCCATCCGGGCGAACGCCATCGTCGCCAGCGCGAGGTAGATGCCCTGCAGCCGGATAGCCGGGCCGGCCATCACCATGCCGATGGGCACGGCGAACGCGGCGGCGATGAGCAGGCTCAGTACGTTCCCGTTGAAGCCCCACTCCACCAGCGCGAACGCCCCGCAGCCGACCAGGGTGATCTGGGCCAGGCTGATCTGGTTGGCCCAGCCGGTCAGCGGCACCAGGGACAGCATCACGAACGCGGTCAGCAGCAGGAGGATGACCTCGCGGAGGTTCGGCCGGCTGAGGGTGGCGGCGCAGATCAGCGCGATGACGATCAGCGCCGCGAACCCGAGCAGCGCGTTGCGGGTGGTGGGGATGCGGTCCGCGGTCCGCCGCGGCTTGGACCGTCCCTTGATGCGCGCGTCCTTGATGAACAGGACCGCGATGAACAAGATGACCGCCGGGATGGCCTGCGGTGCCGACGTCCACCGGCCGGTCCAGCTCAGGAAATTCTCCTGGAAGGACAGCGCCAGGCCAATGATCAGGCCGCCGACGTAGGCCATGGGCAGGCTGCGCAGCCGGGCGATGATGGCCGCCGCGAACGCGTCGACGATGAACAGCGTGAGCGTCGAGGGGTCGAGCGCGCTCAGTTCCTCGGCGAGGAAGATGCCGGCCAGCGCGGCCATCGACGAGCCGAGCGCCCACGCCATCATGGTCGCGGACGCCGGGCGCGCGCCGTTCAGGATGGTCAGGTCCCGGTTGTCGACGACCGCGCGCATGGTGATGCCCAGGCGCGTGTGGTAGAGCAGGAAGCGGAGCAGCAGGCCGATGGCGATGCCGGTGACGATCGTGACGACCCGGTAGTACGGCATGAACGTGCCGCCGATGTTGAAGCCGCTTGAGCCGAAGAGCGTGGGGATGGTGTGCGGCGTGCTTGGGTTCCAGACCGACGCCGCCAGGCCCATCAGCCCGAGCATCAGCCCGATCGTCACCACGAGCTGGGCGACGATCGGGGAATCGGTGAGGAACCGCATGATCAGCCGCTCGATGAGCACGCCCATGACGGGGGCGGCGACCAGCACGGTCAGCAGGATGCCGACGATGGTCGGCAGCCCGATGTCGACCTTGAACTCCCAGTACACGTAGGCCAGGAACATGCCGATGGCACCCTGGGCGAAGTTGAACACACCCGACGTCGCATAGGTGACGACAAGACCCTGCGCGGCCACGCCGTAAATGGAGCCGAGCGCGACGCCGGTGATGAGGAACCCGAGGATGCCGCTTCCGGTGATGGGCAGCCCGCCCCACGACTGCTGAATGACGACGGCGACCAGCGCCGCGACCACGACCGCGCCCGCGATGGTGCGGGTGCGCTGGCGGGAAACAACGTGCCGGATATCAGTCACCTTTAACCAACTCCTCAACTGGCAGTCTTGCCGCGGCCCCCGCTGGCCGCGGCCGTCGGCGGCCGCGGCCAGCGGCCGCCGTTACCATCCGACGAAGGCCCCGCCGTTGACGCTGACGGTCTGGCCCGTGACATAGGAGGCCTCCTCGGAGACCAGGTACAGGCAGGCGGCGGCGATGTCGTCGCCGGTGCCCATGCGGCCGACGGGAACGCCGCGGGCCATCGCCTCGCTCGACCCCACGGCGCCCGCTGCCCGCTGCTGCGCCACCATGGGGGTGTCGATGACCGACGGGGCGACGTTGTTGACCGTGACGCCGCGCGCGGCGAACTCAAGGGCGAGGGACTTGCCGAAGGCGATCACGCCGCCCTTGGAGGCCGCGTAGTGGGTCATCCGCGGGGCGCCGCGCTGCGCGCTTGACGAGGAGATCAGCACCACGCGGCCCCACCCCGCCCCGGTCATGTCCCCGATCACCGCCTGCACGCAGTGGAACGTCCCGGTCAGGTTGACGTCGATGACCTGCTGCCAGGATTCCGCGCTCATCTCCTCGAACGGCTCCCGGCGGGACACGGCGGCGCTGGTCACCAGGATGCCGACCGGGCCGAACTCGTCGCGGGCGGCCTGCACCGCCTTGTCGACCTGTGAGCGGTCGCTGACGTCCACCGCGGCGGCCATGGCCTGGCCGCCGCCGTCCCTGATGACCTTGGCCGCGTCCTCAGCCCCGTCGCCGTTGTAGTCGGCAATCACGACGCTGTGCCCCGCCCGGGCCAGGTGCTCGCAGACGGACAGCCCGATTCCCGACGCCCCTCCGGTCACGAAGGCTACACGCTTCATCGCCGCCATCCTCATCATTAACTAGCTGTACTGACCGGTTGGTCCTAAGAATGCGCCCTTTGCGGGGTTCCAGTCAACAGCCTGGAGGGTAGAGCATTGACATCTAAACTGCCGGCAAATAATACTGACCGTTCAGAACAAAAATTGCTAGTACGGAGGTTCGGCGGTGACGCCAGGCAGCCAGCCAAGCAGCGCGTCCACCGGGTCGCCGGGGTCCGGGGGCGTGCTCATCGTGGGCGGCGGCCAGGCCGCGGTGCAGCTGGCCAGCTCGCTGCGCGAGCTCGGCTGGCAGGCGCCGGTCACGATCGTGAGCGAAGAACCGCACGCTCCCTATCAGCGGCCGCCGCTGTCCAAGGCATTCTTGTCCGGAAACGCCGACGCGACAACGCTGGAGTTCCGCTCGGCGGAACACTATGAACGCGAGCGGATCACCCTGCTTACCGCGCAGCGCGTCACCAGTGTGCGGGCCGCTGCCCCCGGCCGGCCCGGCGCCGCGGCGTGCGCGTCCTGCTCGGCACCACCGTGTCGCGGTTCGAGGGCACTGGGTCAGCGGACAATGGCGGGACCATCGTCGCCGCGGGCGACTGCGCGGTTACCCCGCATCCCGCCGCCGCGGGCGGTTCCCTGGTCCGGTTCGAGTCGTTCGGGCACGCGATCGACCATGCCAGGGTCGCCGCCGCCACCCTGGCCGGGGTGCCGGCGCCCTACGACGCGGTGCCGTGGTTCTGGTCCGACCAGGGCACGCTCAAGCTGCAGATCGCGGGGCTGTCGGCCGGGTTCGATCAGACCGTGCTGCGCGGCGATCTGCCCGCGGTGGAGAACGAGTGCGGCGGACGCGGCAAGCCGCGCCCGTTCCTCCCGATTGGGCTTTCAGTCCTTAGCCTCATCGGTGACGATCGAGAGCGCCCGGGTCGGGCAGGAGTCGACCGCCGTCTGGATCGCCTCGGCCGGGTCGCCGCCGGGGTCGATGACCACGGCGATCGTCTGGTCGTCCTGGTCGAAGGTGTTCGGGGCGTACCAGACGCACTGCCCCGAGCCCATGCACAGGTTCCGGTCGACGCGTATCTCGCGGTTGCCCGTGCTTTCCGCAGGCACTGTGGCGGCCATGGGCTCAGTCCCGCGCGGTGAAGTCGAGGTGCAGGCTGGTGAGGCCGTGGAACATGTGGGTCCTCATGTAGTCGAAGTGCCGGTGGCCGGCCGGGCCGTGCGCTTCCTCGTTGATCCGGATGTCGGCGGTGCGGTCGAGCAGCCGCTCGATCGTGATGCGCGTCTCCGACCGGGCCAGCGGCGCTCCCGGGCAGGTGTGGATGCCAAGCCCGAAGGCGACGTGGCGGCGCACGTTCTCGCGGCTCGGCCGGAACTCGGCCGGGCACTCGAACTGGCGCGGGTCGCGGTTGGCGGCGCCGTTGGCCAGGAAGACCTGGGTGCCGGCCGGGATGTGCACCCCGCCGAGCTCGGTCGTCTTGACCGCCAGCCGGTACTCGCCCAGGATCGGGCCCTCGGTGCGCAGCGTCTCCTCGACAAACCGGGGAACCAGGTCACGGTTGGCCCGCAGCTGCGCCTGGGTCTCTGGCTCGTCGGCGATCCGCCGCAGGGCGGTCGCGATCAGCCGCACGGTGGTCTCCTGCCCGGCGGCGAACAGATTGGACGCGATCCGGGCGACTTCGATCGGCTCGGGGACGCTGCCGTCGGGGAACAGCGCCCGGGCCATGCCGGTCAGCACGTCGTTAAGCGGCCGCTCCCGGCGTTCGGCGATCTTCTCCGAGAAGTAGTCGTAGAAGACCTCAAGCGTGTTGTGCCCGGACGTGCTGACCGGGGGCTTGCGCTCGGTGACGACGCCGGGCTTGGTGCCGGGCATCTGGGCCATGCCGCGGCGGGCCAGCAGCATCGCGTGGTCTTCCTCAGGCACCCCGAGCAGATCGGCGATGATCAGCAGGGTATAGGGCCCCGCGTAGTCGGCGTTCATCTCGGCCGTGCCCCGGGCCAGGATGTAGTCGAGCTGGCGGTCGGTGAGCCGCCAGATGAACTCCTCGTTCTCCTTCAGCCGCTTGGGGGTGATCAGCCCCATCAGCAGCGCCCGCTGGGCGGTGTGGCTGGGCGGGTCGGCGGTGACGATCTGGTCGTTCTGCGGCAGGTACTCGCGGTGCGAGTTGACGAACTCGGTGATATCGTCCCCGTCAGGCCGCTCCGGGAGCAGCGCCCACGGGTCCGGGCCGACGATCAGGGTGGCGGACGAGAACACGTCCGGGCGGCGCAGCACCGCGATCGCCTCCTCGTGCCCGGTGACCATCACGACCCCGTGATGCGGCTCCCGGTAGACCGGCTGGTTTGCCGCCAGGTAGTCGAGGTGGCGGTAGGGGTCGGGCGAAAGCGACGGGTCGGTGTAGTCGAGGCCGTCGATGTCCACGTCGTTGCTCCAGGTGTTCTCGTGCGGTTACAGGGGGTCACATCGGGCGGATGTCGATGGTCGGCCGGATCAGCAGCTGCGAGACGTTCACCCGGGGCGGCAGGCTGACCACGAAGACGATCGCGGCGGCGACGTCCTCCGGCTGCATCGCACCGTCCTTCTCCAGGTGCTGCCGGGTTCTTTCCCGCACCTGCTCGTCGTTGATGGCCGCGTGGATCTCGGTGGCGGTCGCGCCGGGCTCGATGATGCAGACCCGGATGCCTGCCTCCCCCACCTCTTGGCGGAGCGACTCATTGAACGCTGTCAGCGCGTGCTTGCTGGCCGAATAGGAGCCGAAGGTCGGCCCGACCGCCCGCCGGCCGGCGGTAGAGGAGATGTTGACGATGTCCCCGCCGCGTACCTTGAGCGCCGGGATCGCCGCCCGTGACGTATAGAGGCCGGCCCAGAAGTTGAGATCGAACACGTATCGCCAGTCGGTCAGGTTGGCGTTCTCCACCCGGCTGACCTGGGTCATGCCCGCGGCGTTGACCAGGATGTCGAGGCCGCCGAAGTGGCCGACCGTGTCCTCAACCGCCCGCGTGGCGTCGGCCTCGCTGGTGACATCGGCCGCGTGCGCGAGCGCCTGGCCGCCGCCCGCTGCTACCTGGACGGCCAGGTCCTTCAGCCGCTCGGCCCGGCGGGCGACCAGCGCTACTTGTGCCCCCGCGGCCGCGAGGGCGAGGGCGGTGCTCCGGCCGATCCCCGACGAGGCGCCGGTGACCAGCGCCGTCTTCCCGGAAAGGATTCCTGTCACGTCGCCTGCCGATACAGGTGGGACAGGTAGTGGCCAGACCAGTCGAGCAGATCGCTCGGCACGTAGTAGCCGGTCTCGTCGTTAACCGCCGCCCAGTTGGCCGCGACGTCGTCCACGGTCGCGCCGGTCAGGCCCGGGTGCAGATAGCCGGGTGTGACGCCGACGAACAGCCGCGCGAACCGGCCGCCGCCGGCCACGTAGACCTCGCCGCTGACCTGGCAGGACTCGTGGGCCAGGTAGGCGACCATGGGGGCGACGTTCTCCGGGTCCATCTCCGCTGGCCCCGGTGCCAGCTTCGCCTGCTCCTCCTCGGTGCGGGCGGCCAGCCGGGTCATCGCGTTCGGGGCGATGCAGTTGATGTTGATGTCGGCGTCTTTCCTGCCCACCGTCAGGCTCTTGGCCATGCCGATCATGGACGCCTTGGCGATCGCGTAGCCGATGTTGTCCATCAGCCCGAACATCCCGACCGAGGTGGTGAGGATGGCGCGGCCGTAATTCTTCTCGAGGAAGTACGGCCAGGCCGCGTGCAGGGTATTGAACGAACCGCGGACGTGCACCGAGTAGTGCGCGTCAATGGTCTCGATCGTCGCCTCGGGCAGCGAGGCCCACACCATGTTCCCGGCGTTGTTCACCACGATGTCGATGCCGCCGAAGTGCTCCACGGCCGTGTCGATGACCGACTTGCCGCCCTCGACGGTGGACACGTCAGCGTAGTTGGCGACCGCCGCTCCCCCGCCGGCCTGGATCTGCTTCACCACCTCGTCGGCCGGGCTGGCGTCCTGGCCGGTGCCCAGCGTCGACCCGCCCAGGTCGTTCACCACGACCATCGCCCCCAGCTGGCCGAGCAGCAGCGCGTAGGCGCGGCCGATCCCCCGCCCGGCGCCGGTCACCGCCGCGACGCGGCCGTCTAGTCGCAGTCCGCTCATCACACCACTCCTTTGTCAGCTGAAGAAGCCCTGATAGCCGCCGTCGACGGCCTTGGCGATGAACTCGTCCAGCTTCGGCCTGCCGCCCGGGTTGAGCAGGTAGGCCTTCGGTTTGCCGGGGGTGTTGCCGCCGTAGTACTGGCCCCGCTTCATGAACGTCGAGTAGGGCAGCAGCTGGGCGATCATGCCCATCCAGGCCTGCTCGTCTTCCTTCGGCACCTCGATGCGGCGAAACCCGTGCTCGCGGGCGTGGTCGATGATGCCCGCCGCGAAGAGCACCTGAAGTTCGCCGTAGCGCGGGTTGTTGCCCGCCGCCCCGTGCGGGCCGCCGGGGAAGAAGAAATTCGGAAACCCGTGGGCCATGATCCCCAGGTAGGTAACCGGCCCGTCCGCCCAGTAGTCGTTGAGCGTCAGCCCGCCCTCGCCCACGATGCCCATCCGCAGCATGGCGCCGGTGCCGAAGTCGAAGCCGGTCGCCCAGATGATGACGTCGAACTCGCGCAGTCCGTCCGACGTCTCGATCCCGGTTTCGGTGACCTTGACGATGGGCGTCTCGCGCAGTGAGACCAGCGACACGTTCGGCTTGTTGTACATCTCGTAGTACTCGGTGACGTAGGGCGGGCGCAGTCCGACGTAGAGGTGATCGGTCGGGATCAGCTTGTCCGCGGTCGCCTGGTCCTTGACGATCCCGCGAACCTTGTTCGCCATGAACGCGCACCACTCCTCGTTGGCCTCCTGGTTGAACAGCAGGTCCTCGTAGTTTGTGCTGATCTTGGCAAAGCCCGGGCTGTTCCAGACGGTCTCGAAGAACGCCTGCCGCTGCTGCGGGGGGTCCTCGGACAGCTTCTTCCCGGACGGCTTGTGCAGGAAGCCGCCAACCGAGGCATCGAGCTCGGCCTTGATCGGCGCGTAGTTCGCCTTGAGGTAGGCCCGCTGCTCGGCCGAGATCGGGTGGTTGTTCAGCGGTGTGGCCCAGGTGGCGCTGCGCTGGTACACCACCAGCGACTCGGCCTCGTCGGCGATGGCGGGGGCGATCTGGACGCCGGTCGAGCCCGTGCCGACGACGGCGACGCGCTTGCCCCGGAAGTCCACCGGCTCCTTCGGCCACCGCACCGGGTGGTAGGTCTCTCCCTGGAAGTCCTCGCGGCCCGGCACGTCCGGATACTGCGGCACCGACAGCACGCCGGTGGTGGACACCAGGTACCGCGACCGGACCTCGAACCCGCCGGAGGTCCTGGTCGTCCACGCGATAGCGCCGGGGTCCCACCCGGCCGAGGTGACCTTGCTGTTCAGCCGGATGCGACGGCGCAGGTCGAACTTGTCGACTACGTAGTTGAGGTACCGTTCGGTCTCCGGCTGCGGGGCGAACTCCTCCGACCAGTCCCACTCCTGCCACAGTTCCTCGGAGAACAGGTACCCGTAGGTATAGCTCTCTGAGTCGAACCGGCAGCCCGGGTAGCGGTTCCAGTACCAGGTACCGCCGACGCCCCCGCCCTGCTCGAGCAGCTGAACCGAGTAGCCCGCCTGGACAGCGCGGTAGAGCTGGTTGATGCCCAGGATCCCGGCGCCGACGATGACCACGTCCACTTGCTGCGCGGGACGCTCTGCTGGTCCTGCCAATTTAGTCCCCTCTGACAAATCTATTGACCGGTCGGTCCACTATGACTCGTCGGGGGGGAAGCCCGCAAGCCCCGGGTCGAGCCGCAGGCCGAAGGTGTTGAAGGCCATCGCCAGCAGATCGTAGTTACCGATTGTGAACACCAGGTCCATCAGCTGCTTGCGGTCGAGGTACTCGCCGAGCTGCTTCCAGGTTTCGTCGCTGATGTAGCGGTCCGCCGCGATTTCGTCGACGGACCGCAGCAGGGCCGCGTCGCGCGGCCCCCAGACCGCCGCGTCCGGGCCCGCCGAGATCGCGTCGATCTCTTCGTCGGACACGCCCGCGTTCCTGGCCATCCGGACGTGCTGCGCCCACTCGTACTCACCGCGCCGCAGCCAGGCAATCCGCACCGTGACCAGTTCCCGGTCCCGCGCGGACAGCGTGGAGGCGAACAGGTGGTTGTTGAAGGGCAGGAACGCCTTGGTCAGGGCCGGATGCCAGGAAAATATGCCGAGGATGTTGGATGCCGGACGCTGCTGTCGCGGCCTCGGTTCCTTGCCCGCATTGCCCGGCGGACGCAGCACCGACAGCGCGTCGAGCACCTCCGCGTCCCAGTCTTCGTAGGGCCTCGGCGGAATCCGTGGCTCGCTCAATCGGCGTCCCCTCGTCGCGGCGAAGGCCAGCACGCACTTTTACTGACCAGTTAGCACTAAAAAGTATTGACCTCCCGGATCGGCCGAGTCAAGGTGTGATTGGGTAAAATAGTTCAATCGTCTACCGGAAGCGGAGCGTGATGGGAAAGCTCGATGATAAGGTCGCCGTCGTCACCGGCGCGGGGTCGGGGATGGGGCGGGCTTCCGCGCTGCTGTTCGCGGCGGAAGGCGCGAAGGTCGTGTGCGCCGATGTCAGCGGACACGAGGAATCGGCGGCGCGGGAGATCGGCAAAAACGCGATCGCGGTGCACGCCGACGTCTCGCAGGCCGCGGACGTGAAGGCGATGTTCGCCGCGGCGGTGGGCGAGTTCGGTCACCTGGACGTGGTGTTCAACAACGCCGGCTGGAATGCCCCGCACCACCCGCTCGACGAGACCGACGACGACCTGTTCGACCGCCTGGTCGCGGTGAACCTGCGCGGCGTCTTCCTCGGCATCAAGTACGCCATCCCTGCCCTGCGCGCCAACGGCGGCGGCTCGATCGTCAACACAGCGTCCGCCACCGGCCTGGTCGGCCGCAAGGGGATCGCCGCCTACGGCAGCACCAAGGGCGGGGTGGTGTCGCTGACCATGGGGGCGGCGCTCGACTTCGCCGCCGACAACATCCGGGTCAACGCCATCTGCCCGGGCATGATCTACACCGGCCGGGGCGGCGCGCCCGCGGACAACTCCGCCCCGGTGCCCGACCGGCCCATGCCCGTCCCGATGGCCCGCTACGGATCACCGCACGAGATCGCTACCGCCGCGGTGTTCCTCGCCAGCGACGACTCGTCGTACATGACCGGTGTCGCGCTGCCGGTCGACGGCGGCTACGTGGCCGAGTAGGCGCTGCGTCCCGGCCGGCTGGTCCCGCCTAGCGGGCCGGCGGCCGGCTACGGCTTAGGGGGCCGCGTAGCCGCCGTCGACGACGATGGCCGATCCCGTCGTCCAGCGCGATGCGTCGCTCGCCAGGTAGGAGTAGGCGCCGACCAGGTCCTCGGCCGAGCCGAGCCCCAGCGGGTGCTTGGCCGCGATGGCGTCGACCGCCTCGGCGGGCAGGCCGGTGTGCATCGCCGACAGAAAGGTTCCCGGGCACACGCAGTTGACGCGGACATTGTCGCGGGCGTACTCCACCGCGGCGACCTTGGCCAACTGGATGACCCCGGCCTTGGTGACGCAGTAGGGCGAGGAGTGCGACCAGGCGGTGAGGCCGGCCACGGACGCGGTGAGGATGATCGAGCCGGACCGCTGGGCCCGCATCACCGGCACGGCCGCCCGGATGCCGTTGACCGGGCCGAGCACGTTGATGCGGAAGGCCCGCTCCCAGTCCTCCGTGGCCAGGTTGTGGATCCGGCCATTGGGTGACAGCACCCCGGCATTGCTGATCAGCACGTCGAGACGGCCGAAACGGTCGACCGCGCGGGAGACGACATTCTCGACGGCGGCGAAGTCGCTGACGTCCGCTCGCACGGTCGCCACTCCCCCGGCGCCGCCGGCCAGGCCGGCCTCCGCCTGGGCCAGCGCGTCCTCGCTCAGGTCGCTGAGCACAAGATCCGTTTCGTGCTCAGCGGCCAGCTTCCTGGACAGAGCGGTACCGAGCGTCCCGCCGGCCCCGAGAATGGCGATAACCCGCCGCGCGTTTCCCATCAGAGTTTCCTTCCCACGCCCTCGGCACCTGTGACTGGACTGGTCGGTCAGTATAACGCGGGGCCGATTTCGAACAGCTCCCAGCCCTCGGGGTTCCCGATGTCGTTCCAGGAGCGCCGCATCTTCATGAGCAGGCCGATGAGCAGGTGCGCCTCGTCGCCGCTAAGGCCGAGATCCCGGAAAAGCTCAGAGTTCAGCAGCTTGATCGCCTTGCCGGTGAGCACCCGGCCGGCCGGCGTCATCTGGGCGATCGTGCTGCGCCGGTCGGTGGGGTGCGGCGTGCGCTTAATCAGCCCCTGCTTTTCCAGCCTGTCCACCAGGCTGGTGATGCTGGTCTGGTGGATCTGCAGCTGCTTGCCGAGCTGGCTGAGCGGCAGCGACCCATTACGGAAATACAGCCGGACCAGCAGTTCGTACCGGGCGAAGGTGAGGTCGATCGGAGCCAGGATCTGGTCGGCTCGTCTGGTCAGCATCTGATGGGCACGCATCAGCGAGGTCACGGCGGTGACGCCGGCCGCACTTTCCTCCCAGCCGTTCTCGATCCAGAGATGGTACGCCTCCAGGATCGGGTCCCTGTCACGGTTCTGAGCCACGCCGACCTTTCCATGGGTCACTGACTATCGGGTAGTAGATTACTCCACCGCGACTAATCAAGCCCGCCTCAGACCAGCTCAGGTGCGCCCTTGGGCACTGGTCAAACGGTCGCGATCGGGTTCAGCGGGCCGCCCGCGGTGCCCGGCAGCCGCAGCGGCGGGGCGGTCAGCAGGAAGCTGCTGCGGCCGTTGGCCCGCAGCCAGGTCGCCAGCTCCTGGGTGTACCACATCTCGCCGAGCGGGATGCCGAGCTTGAACAGGCACAGGTTGTGCACCGGGATCAGCGTGTGCGGCTCGGGGTTCGGCGCGGGCCACCCTTCGACCGCGTAGTTGTCCGCGATCAGCGCCGACAGCTGGGAGTCGGTGATCCACTCGAGCACCTCGGGGTCCTCGCCGTCGAGGTACGGGTACATGGCCTGGATCCGCGACGCGTCGGGGTTCTTGTCCCAGTCGAGGATTTTCTGGGTGAACCCAGTGTGGATGATGACCATGTCACCCGGCCTGACCTCGACCTTGTCGGCCGCCATGATCTCCCGCATGGTCTTCATCGGGACCGCGGTCCACTCTTCGGTGTTGTTCAGGTGGTGCGCCACGTCGATCAGCACCGCGCGGCCCTGGACGCCGTGCGCCGCCATGTGCTCGAGCCCGAGGTGACGGGCGAAGGCGACACTCCCGCTGCCGTCGCCCTTGGCGTCCTCCTTGGGCCCGATGATGTCCACGTGCGGCTTGAAGCCGTTGTAGTACAGCGGCTCGTCAACTCCGTCCCCGTCGGCGTCGAACAGCGCGCCCTGGTGCACCAGCGCGTCCCACTGGGTCGAGTACTGCGTCCAGAGCGTCACCATGTCGTCAGACCAGACGTCGATGTACTCAGGAGCGATCGAGTCCTTGGCCACGACGTTGTAAAAGGTGTCAGGCTTGTACGCCAGGTCCTCGGTTGGCCGGATGATCGGTGGGTAGCGGCGCTGGTTCAGCGACGAGCCGCCGGGAAAGTCGAGCGGCAGGCTCAGGCAGAAGCTCTTGCCCGCCTGCACCTCGCGGACGCCCTCAAGCACCTTCTCCGACGTTATGAGGTTGATCCGGCCGAGTTCGTCGTCCTCGCCCCAGTCGCCCCACGTCGAACCTTCCGGCCGTCGTTCCCACCGCTTCGCCACGGCTGACCTCCTTACAACTTTGTACTGTCCGGTCAGAACAAAGCTAACAGGCGCGCGGGCCGTGACGCCAGTCCGCGGCTGCGCGATTCGCCGCTGCCCGCGTCCGGCCCATCATCGCGCGCGGCCGCGAGGGCGCGCGCGGCCGCCCCGGGAAAAGCCGCGCCCGCGGGCATCAGGAACGCGGGCAGACGGACCGTTCGGTGGTGATCACGAACGGGAGCTCGCCCGCGAGGAAGTTCCGCTCGTCGGCCCTGGTCCGTGCGTAGGCCTCGGTGGCGGCAGCGGCCCGCATCGCGGCGACGTCGTCGAACCAGGTGATGGCGAGGCCGTCATACGGTGCCTTCCCCGCCCCCACCGCCCTTCCCGCCCCCACCGCCCCCACCGCGCTTCCCGCGCTTCCCGCGCTTCCCGCGCTTCCCGGCTCCGGCGTGCCGGGCGACAGGTGCGCCTGCACGTAGCGCCTGATCGTCGGGATGGCGGCCGCGAGCGGTCCGTGCACCTGCGCCCAGTACCGGCCGAACTCGGCCCGGTCCATGTCCGGCCGCTTGGTCACCAGCTCGTAGCTCTTCACGAACGAGGCCGGCACCGGCCCGGGCTTGGCCACGTGCTCCTCGACGACCAGGCAGACAACCGAGTCCGGGTCGAGCAGGTCGCTCGCCCAGGCGCGGCGGAAGGCGGGATCGGCCAGGCACCGGGCGGCGCCCGCCGCGTCGCCGAACCTGAGCTCATCGATCGCGTCGCAGACGGGCTCGCCCCCGCGGTAGGCGCCGGCCAGCGTCAGCGCCTGGGTCGCGCCGCGCAGGCCGTGCGGTACGGCGCTTGACCAGTCGCTGGCCCGGTCGGCCTGCCGCCGGAAGTCGTCGATGCCGAGGCCGGTCGATCGCTTCGCCAGCCTTACCAGGGTCGTCATGTGCCCCCCGCTCGGGTACCGGCCGGGCCGGCGGCCGCCGCTGTGCTCCCCGCCGCTGTGCTCCCCGCCACTGTGCTCCCCGTCGCTGTGCTCCCCGCCACTGTGCTCCCCGTCACTGTGCTCCCCGCCGCTGTGCTCCCGGCCGCTGTGCTCCCCGCCGCCTCGGCGAACGCGGCCAGTTCGCGGGGGATATGCGGGCCCATTGGCTGGTAGGCGATCTCGGTGATCCCGGCTGACGACAAGGCGCGCAGTCTGGCGCCGACGTCCGCACGGGCTCCCGTCATCGTCCACTTGGCCAGCAGTGGCGCGGCGCTGGCCAGCAGCGCCTCGTCGTGTCTGCCCAGCGCCAGCAGGTGGCCGTCGTGGATCGCCAGATGGCGGCGGGACGGCTCAACCGCCTCGACTGCCTCCCGCCACGCGCGGCCGCCGGGCAGCGCGTCCACCCCGTCGGCCCCCTTCGACTCGTAGCCGGCGTGGTAGGCGGCCGCCAGGGCGGGGCCGGCGGCCGCGATCGCCCGGGGGCTTGCCGGGTCCTCACCCTCGTCGAGCACGGTGCCGAAGGCCAGCAGCACCTGCCGCTTGACCTCGCCCGCGGGGGCACCTGACGCCCGGGTAACGCCGGGCACCCGGGTAACGCCGGGCACCCGGCTTGCGCGGGGCGCCCGGGTAGTGAGCACGCCGTCACCGAGCTCGGCCGCGACGGCGCGGCCCCGGGGGCCGTCCGCGGCGATCAGCACGGCGATGTCCGCCGGGCGGCCGGCCGCGAAGCCGGCCGGCTGGGACAGCCGCACCAGGCTCCCGTTCCAGCTGGCTTCCTCGCCGCGCAGCAGCGCACGGACCGTCCGGACGTACTCCTCGACCGCGGCCCACCGCATCGGCCGCTCCCCCAGCAGCATCCGGCCGGTCAGGCCGGTGCCGAACGCCGTGCTCACCCGGCCAGGCGCGAGCCCCGCGAGCGTGGCCAAGGCGGCGGCGGTCACCACCGGATGACGCAGGCTGGGCACCAGCGTGGCCGGCCCAAGGCCGATCGCGCGGGTGCGCCCGGCCGCCGCGGCCAGGACCATCCACGGGTCCGCGTAGATGGCCGGCGAGTCGTAGCACCACGCGCGCCGGTAGCCCAGGCGCTCGGCCAGCTCGATGTGCGCCGGGGTGTCCAGGGACGGGGCGAACACGCAGGAGATCACCGGTCCCCCGGCATCTTCCCCCATCAGGCCCGCGCCGCCAGCAGACTGATGATCTCACTGGCGGTGCCGGTCTGGCCCACCACCGGGATGACGCGGCCGAGGGAGTTCGCGTGTCCCTCGGCGGTCGGATCGGTAACCGCGTCGGCGGCGACCACGACGTTATAGCCCAGGTCGTACGCCTGGCGTGCGGCCGACTCGACGCCGTAGCTTGTCGCGACGCCCGCCAGGACGACCTGGGTCACCCCGAGCTTCCTGAGCTGAGCGTCAAGATCCGTGCTCACGAACGGGCTCAGGCTGTGCTTGGTTATCCGCAGGTCGCTCGCCTCGGTACCGAGGCCCGGCACCAATTCGGTCAGCTCCGGCGGCCAGTCGCCGCCGCCGCCCGGGCTGTACTGCGTCCGGCCCGGCGGCTGTCCCGCGTGGTTGACGAGCACGACGGGCAGCCGGTGCTGGCGGAAAGCGGCAGCCAGCTCGGTGGCCCGGGCGATGACATCCTCGGCCGGATGCGCCATCGGCCGGCTGCCGATGGTTCCCCGCTGCAGGTCGATGACGATGAGAGCGGTCCGCGCATCAAGCGCGCTGACGGTCATGGCGGCCAACCCCTACATCCAGCCCAGGTCAAGCTCGATGACCACCGGGCCGAGAACTTCGCGGCCGACGCCGGCCGCCTCGCCCCCGGCACCGTCAGCGGCCTTCTCGTCTTGAACCGCCAGCGAGTGGAACTTGCGGCGGAAGTAGACGAACGGCATCTCCTCGCCCAGCCCGACCTCCTCGACCCGGCCGATCAGCACCAGGTGATCGCCGCCGTCGACCTTCGAGTAGGCGGCGCAGCGCAGCGCGATGCTGACGCCGGAGAGGAACGGCAGGCCGTCCGCGTCGGGCTGGAACCCGGCTCCGTCAAACTTGGCCGCGCCGCGGCTGGCGAAACGCATCGCCAGGTCGGCGTGGCGGTGCTGCAGCACGTGGATGTTCCACCGCGCCGCCTGGGTGAACGCCGGGAAGCACTGGGCGGTGTTGGCCAGGCAGGTGAGCACCAGCGGCGGGTCCATCGACACCGAGCAGAACGAGCTCGCGGTGAAGCCCCACCAGCGGCCGTCGGCGTCGCTGGTGGTGACGATCGTCGCTCCGCTTGGGAACGACGCCATGGCTTCGCGGAAGGCGTTAGAAGAGGCTTCCACCGGCATACCAACGCTCGAAACGCTCCTTGGACCCGTGCAGCCCTGACTCCGGCTCGAACAAGATGCCGCCAGGCGAGCGGACATAGGTGAAGGCGCCGTAGCCCCTTTCCGGGGTGTCCCCGGCCAGTTCGACCGTGAAGCCCTTGCTGACCAGCTCCTGGTTGACCTTGGTCACGTCATCGACCCAGACGCCGATATGGTGCAGCCCGGCGCCGCCGTCGCTGACGTCGTAGTAGCTGCCGGGCGATCCGTGCAGGAGCTCGATGTGCACCGGTCCCTCGACGGTGAACGCGATCGTCAGGTCGTAGGTCTGGTAACCGGTGCCGGGCGCCCAGGCCTTCATACCGATGGTGGCGGGCGTCGTCCAGCGCACCCCGATCGACTCCGTCAGCTCGCGCTGCGCCGCTGCCAGGTCCGCCACGCGGATCCCCATATGGAACACCTCGCCCCAGTCGAGGGCGGGCAGGACCAGACCGCCAAGGTCAGTCATCCCAGCCCCCGGCGCTAGACGGCGGGCGGGGTCGGCTTGGCGGGGGTGCCGGGCGGGGGAAAGAACTTATGTCCCCAGTGCGCGCCTGACGTGATCTCGTACACCGGCTGCTCGCCGTTCACCTTCAGGCCGCCGTAGCCGAATTCGATCGCGTACAGCTCCGGCGAGTAGACGTAGAAGGACGTCATCTCGTCGTTGGTGTGCTTGCCGAGGGTGTTCATGAACGGGATGCTGTACTTCTCCCGCCGGTCGAGGGCCAGACCGACGTCATCGAAGGTCGCCGCCTCCACCATCAGGTGGATCAGCCGGCCACGGCCCGGCATCGACGTGACGCCGAGCGTGTGGTGCCGCTCGTTGGAGCTCATGAACCAGACCGGGCGCTGCCGGCCGCCCATCGTGTTGCGCTCGTAGAAGCCGAGCACGTCGACGTAGAAGTCCTTCAGCGCCTGCCCGTTCTCGGCGGTGACGATGACATGGCCCATGCCCATGTCGCCGGTCACGAAAGAGCTCACGGTGGGCAGCACGACCGGCTTGTGGTCCAGGATCGGGCCGTAGAACAACTCGATCGGGTTGCCTCCGGGGTCGTCGAAGCGCGCGAAGCCGGTAACGCGGCGCTCGTCCGCCTCGGCGTCGGTCCCGGCGATCACCTTGATGCCCGCGTCCTCCACGGCCGTGACGGTGCGCCGCAGGTCCCGCTCGTTCAGCACCTCGAAGCCGATCGCGGTCGCCCTGCTCTCGGCGCCGGGCGAGACGACCAGCCGCGGCGGGTAATAGTCCATCCGGTAGCGGAGCGACTCATCGCCCTCGGCGGCGGCCGGCATCAGCCCGAGAAAGTCGCCCGCGAAGGTCTTCCACGCCTCGAGGTCGGTCGACTCCAGCCTGAGGTAGCCGAGCGAAAGAACTGGCACTTGTGATTCTCCTAGCGACTGGGGCTAACCGGTTAGGGCTGGGGGAACTTCTTCGACCCGGACTCGCGCCGCTTCCAGTGGCCATCGTCGTGCCAGGTGGTCTCGATGAGGCCGAGCGGCTGCAGATCCCAGCATTCGAGGTAGGTCACGCCCTCGGGACCTGAGGTGATCGTGAACGGCACCTTGGCATCACCGGTCCAGAACTCGCCAGGACCGAGCGTCCTGGTCTCCTCGCCCCTGGCGCCGTACTCGACGGTCAGCTGCCCGCCGACGACGATCATCAGCTGCGGGTGGTTCACGTGCCGCTTGGGCACCGTGAAGTTCGGGCGGATGCGCCGTCCCTGCCACCGGAAGGCCGGCTCCACCTGGGTCGAGCGCGCGATCGCGCCGTCCATGGTGGCCTCGATGTCGACCGGCGCATTTGCGATGAACCCGCCATCATTCCAATAGAACGTTGGGTCGCCCTGAAAGAACTCGAGCGGCTCCCAGCCTTCGTCGGCGAGGAGATCGAAAAAGGAAATAGGCACGGTCCTATAGTTGTCCAGCTCATCACCCTGGTCAACCGGCTCGTCCCACTGGGCGGAACAGACCCTGACCTGCGATTCCGCGTTCCGGATAATAGAACGGCGATAGTGACAGAAAAGGGCCGCGGCTCCTATATTGACCCCATGCCATTTTCTGTAGACAGCCTGCTGACCGACACCGGCTGGATCCCCATGTCGCTGAAGGGCCAGCAGGAGAGCCCGACCTACTACTGGGAAGACGGCGGCCTCCTCAAGGACGCGCCGGTGGACTTCGACGCGACCTTCGCCGAGAACATGTTCGTCTCCACCAAGCCGATCCAGTTCATGACGTTCTACCGCAACCCGCTGAAGGTCGTGCCGAACTTCACGGTGCCGCGCCACCTGCACAACATCGACGAGACGATCATCGTCTTGGCGGGCGAGTACAAGATCGAGTACGGCGATCCGGCCGACGGCGAGTACGTGATCGTGAAGCCGGGCTGCTTCTTCACCAGCCGGGCGGGCACCCCGTACACGATGACCGCCGGCCCCGAGGGGGTCACCTACATCGAGACCTGGGGCACGCCGGTGACCAGCCTGAAGACCGTGTGGTACGACTACGGCTGGGTGCGCCGCTGAACCCAGCCGCTGAACCCAGCCGCTGAACCCAGCCACGCCGCCCGCCTTCCTGGCGTATTACTTGCCGTCCCGCGCCAGGAAGGCGAGCACGGTGCTTTCGAACTCGTCCTTGCGCTCGATCATCGCCCAGTGCCCGCAGTCGTAGAAGACGTGCAGCTCGCACTTGGGGATCAGCCGCATGGCGGCCAGCGAGCCGTCCATCGGGGTCACCCGGTCGTCGCGGCCGAACATCACCAGCGTCGGCGCCGCAATCTTGGTCAGCATCGCGACGCTGTCGGCGGCGCCGAACGCGCGCCCGACCCGCATCCCCTCGAGCATCCGCCGGTTGTAGAGCTTCTTGATGTCCGACGAGGCGGCCGGGTCGGTCGCCGCCTCCCACCGCAGCTGCACGAACTCGTCGGTGAGGATGGCGGTGTCGTAGACCATCGACTCCATCCACTGGATCAGCCGCTCCCTGGTGGGATTCTCGACGAACTCCACCAGCAGCTTGATGCCCTCAGGGGGCGACGGGCTGAGCAGTGACAGCCCCACCCCGCCGATGCACATCAGCCGGCTCACCTTGTCCGGCTGCCCGGCCGCGATCCGCGCCGCGACGTTGCCGCCCATCGAGTTGCCGATGATCGGCAGCGGGCCGAGCCCGAGCCCGTCGAGGAAGTCGAGCACCGCGGCCGGCCCCACCGCCAGCGGGTTGGCATCGGGTGAGTAGCTCTTGCCGAACCCGGGGAAGTCGAGCACGTAGGTGGTGTACTCCCGGGCGAAGACCGGCAGGTTGCCGCGGAAGTTCGCCCAGCCGCTGACGCCGGGCCCCGACCCGTGCAGCAGCAGCAGCGGCGGCCCGTCGCCGGCCACGTGATAGTGCAGCTTCCCCTTGGGGGTGTCAAGGAACCGGCTGGTCTCGTCGAACGACAGCAGCTCGCTCACTGTCCCACCACCTTGCCGATGTCCCGCGACGGCTTGCCCGCCAGGTGGCGGCCGGCGATGTAGCCGAAGGTGACGCTGGGGCCGATGCAGCTGCCGCCGCCGCCGTAGATCGCGCCGAGGACCGAGGCGGAGGTATTGCCCGCCGCGTAGAGCCCGTCGATGACCGGCACCTGGTACCCGAGCACGCGCGCGTCCTGGTCGATGCGCAGGCCGCCGTTGGTGCCGAGGGTGCCTGGCCACTGCTGGATGGCCCCGAAGGGCGGGCCGGTGATCGGCTTGCGGTTCACCGTGTCAGGTCCGGTGAGCACGTGGGTCTGCCCGGGGTCGCCCCAGTCGGGGTCCTCGCCCTTCTCGGCGTAGGTGTTGTAGTGGGTCACGGTCTCTTCCAGCGCCTCCGGGTCGACGCCGATCTGCCCGGCCAGCTCGCGGACCGAGCCCGCGAGCTTCAGCCACTCCGGCGCTTCCTCGCCGCCCGGACCGGTCATGCTCATCGATATGCCCGGCTTGGACCCCATGACGCCCTTCTCGACGTGCTCGGCGCCGAAGATGACCCAGCCCGGTGGCTTGTTCGTGTAGCCCGGGTTGCGCTGGTCGAAGAACCCGAAGGGATGCGGGAAGTCGTTGTAGGTGTAGCCGCCGTGCATGAAACGGTTGCCGTGGGAATTGACGATGATCGAGCCGGGACCGAGGCCCATCATCATCTGCGGCACCGGGTTGCCGTCACGGCCCTTCTGCCACGGCTCGTAGATCACGCCGTAGCCGAAGAAGGTGTTCATCGAACCGAGCTTGGCCCCGACCGCCATCGCCATCTGGTGCCCGTCGCCGGTGTTCGGCGCCGGCGATACCGGCTTGACCTCGTACCCGATGAACGTCTTGACCATCTCGGGGTTCGCGTCGAAGCCGCCGCAGGCCAGCACGACGCCCCGGCGGGCACCGATCCGGCGCGGGCCGCCGGTGCCCTCGACGACCACGCCCACCACCGCGCCCGCGTCGTCGGTGACCAGCTCGGTGGCCGGGGTGGCGGTCCGCACCTCGACACCGCGGTCGACCAGCCCCTTGAGCAGCGGGGCGATCAGCCCGCCGCCCTTGGCCCGCCAGACCTCGCGCTGCCGCTTGGCCAGTTCGTCGGGCCCGACCTCGCCGCGCCGCTGCTCGGGGAAGCTGACCTCCTGCGGCGGGACCCACGGCCCGGAGGCTATCTTCCGCGCGAGTTCCTCGCCCAGCTCGGCTCCCGCCGGGTACGGCTTGGGCGCGCAGGTGCGCGGGAAGGGCCGGACGCCGGGAATCCGGTTCCCGATCACCGAGTAGTAGTCGTCGAGCTGAATGTGCGGCTCGGAGTCGTACCCGGTGTTGGCCAGCAGCCACTCGAACATCTCGGGGGCGGTGTCGACGTAGACCTCGATCAGCGACGGGTCCGACGCCCGCCCGTCAGATAGCCGGGTGATATAGGCGATCGCGTCCTCGCGGGAATCCCGGTCGGCGACGAACCGGTTATTCGGGATCCACATGTCACCGCCGGACACGGCCGTCGTGCCGCCGATGAACTCGTCCTTTTCGACTACCACGGCACTCGCTCCGCCGTCGGCGGCGACCAGTGCGGCGGTCAGCGCTCCCCCGCCACTGCCGACCACCACCACGTCGAAGATTTCATCCCACTGGTAATTCGCAATTGGTGGCGCGGAATTTCCTGACACGGTGTTTTCGGGCACTGGCGGCCTCCAAAGCAGTCGGTGAGTTCTGTCAGCCTAGCGGCGGGAGTGGCACCGGCAAGGGGAGCGTTCCAATGATCGGAACGTCCCGCTCAGCGGAAAACGCCTATTCCCGATGCGGTTACCCGAGAGTAAATTTGACTGGGCCAGCATCGCGACGAACGAAACGGACCTCTATGCTCGATAGCACCCAGCGCACGAGGGCGGCCGAGCTGCTCTGGGCAGCCGAGCGAGACCTGGCACCGATCAGCCCGCTGACCGAGACGTTCCCCGCCATCGACGTCGTCGACGCCTACGAGATCCAGCTCAGCAACATCAGGCGCAAGATCGCCGCCGGTGCCCGGGTGCGGGGCCACAAGGTCGGCCTGTCGTCGCCCGTCATGCAGCAGATGATGGGCGTGGACGAGCCCGACTACGGGCATCTGCTCGATTCGATGGTCCTGCGCCAGGACGCGCCGGTCCCGGCCGCCGCCTACTGCTACCCGAGGATCGAGGTCGAGATCGGCTATGTGCTCGGCTCCCCGTTGCCCGGAGCCGACTGCACGGAGGCCGACGTCCTCGCCGCGACCGAGTACATCGTGCCGAGCCTCGAGCTGATCGACAGCCGGATCACGGACTGGCGTATCAAGCTGGCGGACACGATCGCGGACAACGCGTCCTCGGCCGGCGTCATCCTCGGTGAGCCCCGCCGGACCCCGGCTGAGCTGGCGGCCAGGGGCATCGACCTGGCCGACATCGAGGCGGTGCTCTACGCCGACGGCGCGGAGGTCGCCTCGGGTAACACCAGCGCCGTGCTCGGCAACCCGACCGCCTGCGTCGCCTGGCTGGCCAGGAAGGTGGCCGGCTTCGGGGTGAAGCTCGAGGCCGGGCACCTCATCATCCCCGGCTCCTGCACCCGGGCGATCGACGCGACCCCGGGCACCAGCTTCCGGGCCGAGTTCGCCGGGCTCGGCACCGTGACCACGTCTTTCAGCTAACAGAGCGTTCGACTCGCACCGCCTTCGACTCCGCCTTCAACTCCGCCTTCAATATGGGATGACACCGTGACCAAGGCCACCGCCGCGATCGTCGGATCGGGCAACATCGGCACCGACCTCATGTACAAGCTGCTCCGCTCCGACATCATCGAGCCGCGCTGGATGATCGGCGTCGACACCGATAGCCCCGGGCTGAAGCGGGCGGCCGACCACGGCCTGACCGCCTCGGCCGAGGGCGTGGACTGGCTGCTGGCCAACTCACGCCCTGACCTGGTGTTCGAGGCCACCTCCGCCTACGTGCACCGGGAGAACGCACCGCGCTACGCCGAACTCGGCATCCAGGCGGTTGACCTCACCCCGGCGGCGATCGGCCCGGCCGTGGTGCCCGCGGTCAACCTCGGCCAGCACACCGCCGCGCCCAACGTCAGCCTGATCACCTGCGGCGGCCAGGCCACCATCCCGATGGTCTACGCCGTCTCCCGGGTCGCGGAAGTGGAGTACGCGGAGATCGTCGCGAGCGTCGCCTCCCCGTCGGCCGGCCCGGGCACCCGGGCGAACATCGACGAGTTCACCAAGACCACCGCCCGCGGGGTGGAGACGATCGGCGGCGCGCAGCGGGGCAAGGCCATCATCATCCTCAACCCGGCCGAGCCGCCGATGCTCATGCAGGACACGATCTTCTGCGCGATCGGTGCCGACGCGGACCGGGACGCCATCGCCGCCTCCATCAAGCAGATCGCGGCCGACGTGGCCGCCTACGTGCCCGGCTACCGGCTGCGCACCGAGCCGCAGTTCGACGATCCCACCCCGATGAGCGGCGGGCGCGCTCGGGTCGCCGTGTTCGTCGAGGTGGAGGGGGCCGGAGACTTCCTGCCGCCGTACTCGGGCAACCTCGACATCATGACCGCCGCCGCCACCCGGGTCGGCGAAGGGTTCGCCACGCGGATCCTCGCCGAGCGCGCTTAAGCCCACCACAGGAGACCCTTTCCATGTCATACAGCGCCGAACTCGACGTCCGCGTCACCGACTCCTCGCTGCGTGACGGCTCGCACGCGATCCGGCACCAGTTCACCGCCCTGAACGTGCGGAACATCGTGGCCTCGCTCGACGAGGCGGGCGTGCCGGTCATCGAGGTGACCCACGGCGACGGCCTCGGTGGCTCGTCGTTCAACTACGGCTTCAGCGCCGTGCCTGACCAGGACCTCATCTCCGCGGCGGTGGCGACCGCGAAGCGGGCCAAGATCGCGTTCCTGATGCTGCCCGGCCTTGGCACCACCGATGACATCCGCCAGGCGGCAGGCAACGGTGCCTCGATCTGCCGGATCGCCACCCACTGCACCGAGGCGGACATCTCCATCCAGCACTTCAAGGTGGCCCGCGGCATCGGGCTCGAGACGGTCGGCTTCCTGATGATGGCGCACAGCCAGCCGCCTGAGGTGCTGGCGAAGCAGGCGCGGATCATGGCCGACGCCGGCGCGCAGTGCGTCTACGTGGTGGACTCGGCGGGCTCGCTGATCATGGACGGGGTCAGCGACCGGATCGCCGCGCTGGTGGCCGAACTGGGCGACGATGCCCAGGTGGGCTTCCACGGGCATGAGAACCTCGGCCTCGGCGTGGCGAACTCCGTGCTGGCCGCCCGGGCGGGCGCCAAGCAGATCGACGGCTCCACCCGCCGCTTCGGCGCGGGCGCGGGCAACACCCCGGTAGAGGCGTTCGCCGCGGTCACCGAGCGGCTCGGGATCAAGACCGGGATCGATACCCTCAAGATCATTGACGCGGCCGAGGATGTCGTCAGCCCGGTGCTGACCAACCCGCCCCTGCTCGACCGTCTCTCGCTCACGATGGGCTACGCCGGCGTGTACTCAAGCTTCCTCAAGCACGCGGAGATCCAGGCGAGGAAGTACGGCGTCTCCGGGGCCGAGATCCTCATCGAGGCCGGCCACCGTAACCTCGTCGGCGGACAGGAAGACCAGCTCATCGAGATCGCGGTCGGCCTGGCCAAGCGCCAGTGAGTGCGCGCGCGTTAAAGCCAGTCAAGATCAAATAGCTGAATCCGAACGCACGCGCGGCTTCGCGGGCACCGTCACCGCGCCGCGGCTCAGGGGCCGGCCTGATCAGGCGTAGCCACGCGCGGCTTCGCGGGCACCGTCACCGCGCCGCGGCTCAGGGGCCGGCCTGATCAGGCGTAGCCACGCGTGCGTTCGGGCTGATGGTTGTGAATTTCCGGCCTTCGCGCGGTCAGCAGCGGCCTGGGGAGCGGCAGCACGTCCCGTGACCAGATGGCGAGTGCGGTGTTCCTCACGTCGTGGACGAGGGAGTGCGCCCGCACCCGCGCGATGGGACCGGTCACCGACACCGCGCCGATCACCCGCCCGCCGCCGTGGATGGGCGACGCGACGCAGCCCACGCCCAGGTAGGCCTCTTCCCGGTCGAAGGCGACACCGGTCTGGCGGGCAGCCTCAAGCGCGCGCTCCAGGACACGCGGCTCGGTGATCGTGAACTCCGTGCGGCGGGGCATCGCCGCGAGCGCGGATACCTGGCCGGCCGGCTCCTCGAAGGCCAGCATGGCCTTGCCGAGCGCCGTGCAGTAGGCCGGCTCGCGGCCGCCCACCCGGGTGGGCAGCACGACCCGGGTGGTCGTGACGCGATCGAGGTACACCACCTCGCCGTGGTCGAGTATGCCCAGGTGGACGGCGAGTCCGGTGCGCAAGGCGAGCGAGTGGAGGTGCTTGAACGCGACTTCGCGAAGGCCGGTCCGCTGCAGCGCGACGCTGCCGAGCTCGAGGAGCCGCAGGCCGACCCGGTATCCCCCGCTGTTCCGCTCCAGCCAGCCCACGGCGCACAACTGGTTCGCCAGCCGGTGAACCGTGGACTTGGGCAGGCCGACCCGATGACTGATCTCGCTGAGGGCCAGGGCATGATCGCTGCCCTCGAACGAGGCGAGGATCGCCTCAAGCCGGCCCACGACCGTGCTGCCCTGGTTATCCTCCACTCCCCCGGCGTCCGCTTGCTCAACGCGGTGCTGAAGCACAGCCACTACTGGGTCACCTCCGGTCTCCACTGACTGGTCAGTACATAATAGGAACAGCCGACTCGAGACCGCAATGCGCTGACGGTGGCAGAAAAAGCTACCGAACGCCAGCCGTCCCGCCTAGCAGAACAGCGACGGTGACAGGACTTGGCGGCCACGATACTTTCGCAGGGCGAATACGTTCGGCCTGGTGGGACGATTAAGGGAAGAGAATGAGCCAAATCGCAGCATCTGAGCCGCAGCAGACGACCGTGCTCGACAACGTGCGGGCGCTGCAGCCAGAGATCAAAGCGCGTGCCGAGGAAATCGAGCAGGCGCGGGCCGTGCCGCGTGACCTCGCGGAGAAGCTGCGGTCGGCCGGTGTCTTCCGCAGGTACGTACCGCGCTCGCACGGCGGTGACGAGATGTGGCCCGATGACGGCCTGACCGTGATCGAGGAGCTGGCCCGGGCCGACGCCTCGGTTGCCTGGGTCGCGGCGGTCGGGTCGGAAGGCCCGAGCTTTTACGCGTACCTGCCACCGGACACCTACGACAAGATCTTCGCGGCCGGCCCCGACATCATCCACTCCGGTGTGATCAACCCGACCGGCAAGGCGGTGCGGGAGTCCGGCGGCTACCGGTTCAGCGGGCGCTGGTCGTTCGCGAGCGGTTCCAACAACGCCGACTACGTCTGCATCCACGGCGTGCTCGAGGGCGAGCAGGGCACCAGGCTCGGCGTGGTACCCGCCCGCGAGGTGCGGATCGATGACGTCTGGCACGTGAGCGGGCTCAAGGGCACCGCCAGCAACGACATCGTGGCCACCGACCTGTTCGTCCCCGACGAGTGGACCGGGACCTTCGCCGAGCTGCCGAAGATCTCCCGGCACCCGCTCGACCAGCGTCAGCTGGGAGCCCGGTTTGGCTCTGAGTTCGCCGCCGTCGCCATCGGGATCGCGCAGGCGGCGCTTGACGACATCACCGACATCGCCAGGAACAAGATCCCCGCCACCTCGCGCAGCAAGCTGGCGCAAGATCCGGTCGCCCAGTACCTGACCGGACAGCTCGCCACCGACCTGTACATGGCGCGCACGCTGCTGCACCAGGTTGCCCGGGACGACCAGGCAAGCGTGGCCGCGGGCCCGCCGGACGACACGGCGACGCTCATCCGGCGCGCCCGCCTGTCGCGGGCCGCGTCGTTGGCCGCGTCGGTCGTCGACGGCGCCTACGGCATTTCCGGCACCACCGGACTGTTCGAATCCTGTCCGCTGCAGCGCAGGCTCCGTGACGTGCGCGCCGTCACCCAGCACTACATGCTGTCCGCGCGCAGCGCGTTCGGCCCGGTCGGCGCGGCCATCCTGAGCGAGGATTCCGCGCACTAGACCCCGCGCACTAGACCCCCCCGCACTAGCCCCC
Organism: Trebonia sp.; assembly: GCA_050013875.1. GTDB lineage: Bacteria > Actinomycetota > Actinomycetes > Streptosporangiales > Streptosporangiaceae > Trebonia. The sequence goes on from JBEKEK010000003.1 coordinate 176,898, forward strand.
CGCGCACTAGACCCCCGCGCACTAGAGACCAGGAGCTTGCGGTGCCGGACTTGACCAGGGTCGCGGTGGAAGCCATGCGGCTGCAGAACGGGTACGCCCTCGCGATCGACGCTCGTGACTGGGATCTTTTCCGCACGGTGTTCACGCCCGACGTGCGGGCCGATTACCCGCACGGCACGTTCGACGGCATGGACGACTGGCTCGGGAACTTCATCCCGTTCCATGACACCTGCGCGTGGACCGTGCACGAGATAACCAACCACGTCGTCGGCGAGGACAGCCAGGGCATCTGGGGCGCGTGCTACGGGTGGATCCGGTGGACCATGAAGGACAAGCCCGGGCGCATCAACCGGGCGGAGGTGCTGTTCCGCGACCGGCTGCGCGGCGACGGCGGAACCTGGCGGATCGCGCGGCGGAGGCTCAGGCTGCTTTCTTCCCAGCCGGGGGCGCCGATCGCGGACGGCTACCACCTGGTGCAGTCGGTCCTCGACCTCGCCGACTGGACCTAGCGGGCCTGGCCGACTGGACCTAGCGCGGGAGCGGTCCGGTCTTCACGTGAACAACTCCACCACCGGCTTGTCCTGCAGGTCGTCTTTGAGCAGGTAGGCCGCGGCCGCCTCCATGTAGCCGCGCCAGAAGCGCTCCGCGCCGTCGGAGTTGCGCGCCTCGACCAGCGCGACCAGTTTCCGGTAAACCTTCCCGCACCGCCGCAGCGACGCCGGGGAATCCGTCTCGTCGAAAAGCCGCGATATCCGCAGTTCGGTATGCGCCGCGACGATGTCACGCAGCACGGCGCTCTGCAATGCGAGTGTCTTGTTCCCCGAGCGCGCCATGATCAGCTCGTGAAACCGGTGGGTGATGCCTGACCACGCGGCGGGATCGGGTACCGAGCGGTCCCAGCCCTCGATCGCGGACTCGATCCCGGTGACCACGACGGCCAGATCCGCGAGGTCCTGCTCGGTCCGCCGGCGGGCGAGCAGGCCCGCGCAGGCCGGCTCCGCTATCTTCCTGGCCTCGTACACGTCCGCCAGCGTCGTGCCCCGCAGCTGGAGAAGAAGGCCGCAGTAACGAGCCGCCACCGACACGTCGGGGGCGATGACCCGGGCTCCGCCGCGGCTTCCCGGCCGGATGAGGATAAGCCGTTCCGTCTCCAGGATCCGGAATGCCTCACGGATCGTCGGCCGGGAAACCGCGAACTGCTCCATGAGCTGGGTCTCCGACGGAAGTTTTTCCCCTGGTGTCACCGAACCCCGCACGATCTGGCGGCGCAACTGGGCGGCGATCAGCTCCGATGTCTTGGGCGCGCGGACAATTTGGCCTACTCGGCCATTGGCTGCGCTCATGTGACTCATCTCACTCATATCACCTGGCTTCGGTCCCTGAGCCGACCGCGGGCGGTTAGGTTCGAGGCGCCGAACCATTCGCAGAAATACGATAGAAGAGTTAGCTAAGTCATACAAGAGACCGACGGAGCCAGCGGCGCGCCCCGGGCGCGAACCAGCGGGCACCGGGAAGCCAGCGGCCCCGGCTTGACGGCTCAGCAGCTCAACCCGGCTGGTGCGGAACTTCGCGGCCCGCGGCACCGCCGCCCGATCAGGTGACAAGTTCGCTAGACGATCTTTGTGTTTGTTTAGTAATCTGATTGCACCTTATGATCTCATGACAGCCGGTAGCCGGAACATGAGCGAACAACACAGCCAGCTGCCTGGAGGACGAGACTGGATGAGCGACAACAGCTCTCGGGGGTCCGACTCGTTGCTGTCGCGCCGGATCCGCCAGATGACGGCGCTCGATTCGAGCGCGACGGCGCTGTATTTCGGTGACCTGACCCTTGCCTGGTCCTTCTACTCCGATGCGATCACCGACCTCGAGTCCCTGCTGGCCGCGCATCCCACCGCCCGGCGAGTCGGGATCGTGCTGCGCAACCGGCCGGGACCGCTCGCGGCGGTGATCGCCACCATCGGGACCGGGCGCTGTGTGGTGACGCTCAGCCCCCACCTCGGCGATATCGGCCTGGCCAAGGACATCGTCGACCTGGCACCGGACGTGATCGTGGCGGCCGACGACGACTGGTCCCGCGACGCCGTGCTGATCTCGTCGGAGGCGGTCGGCGCGATCGCCCTGCGGGCCGGGACCGACCGGGCGCTGGCCGCCCAGCCCGCCCGGTGGTCACCGAATCCGTCCAGGCAAGACCCGGGCGACATCGCCGTGCTGATGATGACCAGCGGCACGACCGGGCGGCCGAAGCGGGTGGATCTGACCTACGACCGGATGGCGGCGGCGTTCCGCGCCGCCGGGCTGGTCTTCGACGAGGCCCGTGAGCCGCAACTGCACAGCAGGACCGACATCTTGTGGGCGTCGCTCGCGCACATCAGCGGCCTGTACTTCGCGGTCTCGCACGTGATCGACGGCCGCAGCGTCGCCCTGCTTGAGAAGTTCGAGGTCGGCCCCTGGGCAGAACTCGTCCGGCGGCACCGTCCGGGCTACGTCCGGCTCGCGCCCACCGCGCTGCGGATGGTGCTGCAGGCGCAGGTGCCGGCCGAGACGTTCGCGAGCGTCCGCGCCGTCGGATCGGGCACCGCGCCGCTGCCGCCGGAACTGGCCGAAGCGTTCGAGGACCGTTACGGAATCCCCGTGCTCGGCACCTACGGGGCAACCGAGTTCGCCGGCGCGATCGCCGGCTGGACGCTGAAGGACAAAAAGCAGTGGGGGACGCGCAAGCGCGGTAGTGTCGGGCGCGCCCACCGCGGCATCGAACTCCGGATCATCGACCCGGACACGGGCGCGGTGCTCCCCTGCGGGGAGACCGGCCTGCTGGAGGCGCGCGGCAGCCAGCTGCCCGGGGAATCCGGCGCCTGGCAGCGGACAACCGACCTCGCGGTGATGGACGACGACCGGTTCCTGTTCATCCGCGGCCGCGCGGACGACGCGATCAACCGGGGCGGGTTCAAGATCCCGCCCAGCGTGATCGAGGAAGCGCTGCTCGCGCACCCCGCCGTGGACGAGGCCTCGGCCGTCGCGCTGCCGGACGCGAGGCTTGGCCAGGTGCCCGCGGCGGCGGTGACGCTCGTCAGCCCGGTCACCGCGGAAGAGCTCATGCAGTACCTCAGCAGCAGGCTGACCAGGTACCAGCGGCCGGTCGTGATCAAGGTGGTCGATCAGCTGCCGCGGACCCCATCGCTCAAGATCAGCCGCCCGCTGGTGCGCGAGCACTACTTCGACGGCTTCGATCCGGGCGGACTGGACGGCGTTCCCGGCGCCGCGACGACAGGAGATCTCAATGACCGCTGACCGGTCCGGGTACGGCATCCTCAGCGACGAGTCGTTCGAACGCTCGCGCCGCCGCACCGGCATCCCGATGCGGATCAGCCCGGCCCACATCACTGAGGTGACCGCCGACGCGACCCGGCACTTCGCCTACGGGTACGGCGATGACAACCCCCTCTACTGCGATCCGGCCTACGGCAAGAACACGCGCTGGGGCGGCCTGATCGCGCCGCCGAACTTCACCTACTGCATGGGCGAGAACGCGGCCCCGCCGCTGAGCGCGGGGCAGCGGGAACTCCTCAAGGGGGACCCCTTCGCCGGGCTTGGCTCCTACCAGGCCGAGATGGAGTTCGAGTACTACCGCCCGCTGGCCGGCGGCGACCGCTGCCGCGTACTGCGCGCCCAGGTCGGCGTGGCGGACAAGCCGAGCCGTTTCGGCGGCCGCACCGCGCACGTGACCCACGATTTCCTGTACACCAACGGGCACGGTCAGGTCGTGACCATCCAGCGCGGCACCTGGATCAACGCGGAGCGGCACACCTCAAGGGAACGGTCCAAGGACGCAGCGCCGGTCAGCTTCGACCCGTACACCGACGGCCAGCTGGCCGAGATCGACGCCGCCTACGACGCCGAGACCCGCCGGGGTTCCCAGCCCAGGTACTTCGAGGACGTCGAGGTGGGCGAGGAAATCCAGCCACGGGTCAAGGGGCCACTGGTGATCACCGACCTGGTGGTCTGGCACATCGGCTGGGGCATGCAGCTGACGCCGCCTGGCGCGTTCGGCATCGCGCGCAGGATCCGCCGGAAGGCACCCGGCCTGTACCCGCCGAACGCGCGCAACATTCCCGACACCGTCCAGCGGCTGCACTGGGACACCGAGCGGGCGCACGAACTCGGCATCCCGATGAGCTACGACTACGGGGCGATGCGGGAGACCTGGCTCACCCACGCGCTGACCGACTGGATGGGCGACGACGGCTGGCTGCTGCGGCTCCGCTGCCAGCACCGCAAGTTCAACTACATCGGCGACGTCACCTGGATCCGCGGCCGGGTCGCCGACAAGGTTCAGGTCGATGGCCGCAACGAGGTCCATCTCGAGATCGGCTGCTGGAACCAGCGCGGCGAGCACACCACCCCGGGCACCGCCGTGGTACTGCTGCCAACCAGGGAGCAGCCGGTCGAACTGCCCGCGCCCCCGGCCGAGAGCCTCGACGATCTGCTCGCGATCGAGATCGCGCGGCATGCCGCCGATACTTAGATGGACCCGGGTGCCTCTTCGGGAAAGGTGTGAGCCCAGGTGGACTTCGAGCTGACGGAGGAACAGGCCGCGCTGCGCGAGGTGTCCCGCGGCCTGCTCGCCGTGAACTGCCCGCTACCGCTGGTGCGGTCGCTGGCGAGCGCCGGCCGCGGCACCGACGACAAGCTGTGGCAGCGCGGCGCGGAGGTTGGCTGGCTCGGCCTGGCCGTACCCGAGGAGTATGACGGGGCGGGTCAGGGACTGGTCGAGCTCTGCCTGGTAGCCGAGGAAATCGGCCGGGCGGCGGCGCCCGGCGCGTTCACCGACAGTGCGCTGACCGCGCTCGTCCTCGCCCGGTGGGGCCAGCCGGAGCTGGTACCCGCCCTCGTCGGGGGCGATCTGAAGGCGAGCTGGGCCCACCACGGCCGTGTCGCGGGCGCTTACGACCGCGGCGAACTTGTGCTCAGTGGCCGCGCCACGGCGGTCCAGGCGGCCGCGGCGGCCGACTGGCTGCTGGTCACGGCGGCCACCGACCAGGGCAGCCGCCTGGTGCTGGTCGAGCGGGCACGGACCGCGGTCGAGCTCCGGCGGACGCTTGATGAGACCCGCCGCTGGTATGACGTCGTGCTTGACGGCCTGCGCGTCCAGGGCGCCGATGTGGTCAGCGCGGACGAGGCGCGGATCGGCTGGCTGACCGACGCGGCCGCGGTGCTCACCGCGGCCGACTCGCTCGGCGTGGGCGAGCGGCTGCTCGCCATGACCGTCGGGTACGTCAAGGTTCGTGAGCAGTTCGGCCGCCCGCTTGGCAGCTTCCAGTCGGTCAAGCACAAGGTGGCCGACATGCTGACCACGCTCAAGGGCGCCCGGGCCGCGACCTATTACGCGGCCATGGCCCTCGATGCCGGCGTGGCCGAGGCGGCCATGGCGTCAAGCGCCGCGAAGGCCTTCACCGCCGACGGCGTCGCCACGCTGGCCGGTGAAGCCCTGCAGACCCACGGCGGCATCGGCTTCACCTGGGAACACGACCTGCACTTGTACCTGAGACGTGCGAAGCTGAACGAGCTGCTTTACGGCGCGGCCGCGGAGCACTACGAGCGCCTCGTCTCGCTGTTGGAGTGACGTTGTCCGAATTGACGCGAATAAGGACGCGCCGGCCGCCGGATCGCAATGCCAGTGGTGCCGGCGCGGGTCGGCGTAGAAGCGCAGGAGCTGGCTGACGTCCGCCCCGCTGAGCGATCCGGCCTCCTGCGCGCTGGCCAGGACCTGCGGGTAGCTGGTGACCGCGCGGACGGTCCAGGGGGCCAGCAGGCCGCGCATCTCCGGGAAGTTCCAGTTGGCGATGGACTGGACGCCCGCTACCCGCAGGCTGGTCTCGGCCAGCAGCGCCTCGATCGCCCGGGCGGCACTGCCGCCGCTCGCGACCACGTCCTCGATGATGACGGCCTGCTCACCCGCGCCCGGCTCGCACTCGACGAGCGGCCCGCCGGGTGCGCGTGCCTCGGCCCGCACGTACGCGAGCGGAAGGTCGAGCCGCTCCGCCACGGTCTTCGCCCACGGGATCCCGGCATCGGCGACGGCGATCACGTAGTCGGCACCGGGGAACGACGTGCGGGTCGCGTCGGCGAGTGCGTCGTCAACCAGGCGGCGCAGGGCCGGGAGCGCGTTGAGGCGGCGGCAGTTGCAGCCGCAGGGGGCCAGGATCCCGGACTTCCAGCGAAACCACTGATCCCGTGGCATGCGCAGGTCGGCGGTGAACGCCCCCGACGCCACCAGCGCGGTGGCGACGGGGTGAGCGTGCCGTGCGTCAGTCAGGCCGGCCGGCGGCCCGTCCGCGGCATCCGGGAAGCTGGCCACTACAGGGGCCGGGGCGCCCGGGCGATCAGTTCCGCGCGAACAAGGGCATGGCTCGGCGCATAGGACCCCATCCGCGCGTAGCCGTCCCGGCGGCTGTTGCGGTCCAGGTCGCGGACGAACCAGCAGGGCATACGGTGCAGGAACCGCGACAGCTCGCCGCGATTGGCCGGGCTGAGGGTGAACTTGCACACGCGGACGTTCCAGGCGAAGTCTCCGCTTTCCACGATTTCGGCCAGGTCATCGAGTGTCTTAACCGCCGCGTGGTTGAGCGCGTCTTCCTGGGCGGGGTCGAAGCACCCGCTGCGCGGGTCGGCGAAGGCGGCGATGTAGAGGAAAGTCCTGGCGGCGAGGGGCAGGTCGTCGCTCGCGCGCATCAGGCAGCGCTGGTGCGCGCCCGTCACCCGCACGTCATCGACAACCAGCAGGTGCGCGTCGCGGACCCGCGCGGACCGGAAGCGGCGGAACGACAGCGTGTTGGTCGCCATGTGCAGGTCCCGTGCCTGCGCCGAGAGCGTCCCGTAGTCTCCGGCGGACGCGGCGATCCGGTCCACCCGCAGCAGCGGGACGGGGGCCAGCCCGTTCTTGGCCCTGGCCGCGTTCAGCACTGGCCGCAGACCGCGGGCGAGCGTGGTTGCCGCCGCGGGGACATAAGCGTAGGGGGAAGAGGCCATCAGCAGCCGTGGCGCGCGGGCTAGTTCCGGGTGAGCCTGGCAGAAGGCCGCGCCGAGTGCTCGCGCGAAGGTTTCCGCGGCGACGACCGAGCCGTATTTGTACCTGCTGTAGCGCGCGGGACTGAACGGCAGCCGGCCGTTCCCGTTCGCCGCCGGGCTCGGGCCGCCCAGGGAATACAGGGCGAACTCCTGGGTCGGAACAGCGGCCGCCAACCGGGTGCCTCTCGATTCCACCTTGGCATTCTAGGATCAGCGACCCGATCTGCCACACGTGCGCCACTTGTAATATTTCTCCTGTTCGGCGGTGGGCTAGGTGTGGAACGGGTGTTGCATGTCAATGGACACGGACGGCTGCCCATCGGGCTGGCTTCTGCTGCTGACCCAGCTCCCGGGGTCGGCGTCCAGCCCCCGGGTCGCGCTCTGGCGCCGGCTGCGGGCCGCCGGCGCCACCACGATGGTCACCAGCGCGTGGGTGCTGCCGGCGACGGCTCCGCACGCGGAGTTGCTTGAGCGGTTGCGGGACGGGCTTCTCCAGCAGGGCGGAACCGGGTTCGTGCTGAGCATCCCCGTTTCGGCGCCGGACGTGAACGAGGCCATCGTTGCGCGCTTCCGCTCCGACCGGGGCCGGGAGTACGACGAGTTCGCCGAGCGCTGCAATGCTCTCCTGTCGGAGATCGGCCGGGAGGGCGAAGCCGGGAAGTACACCTTCGCCGAGATGGAGGAGAGCGAGCAGGACCTGGAAAAGCTGGTCCGCTGGCTGGCGAAGATCGCGGCGCGTGATTTCTTCCCCGATGAGCGGGGGCAGCAGGCGGCCGCCTTGCTGGCGCGGTGCCAGACCGCGGTGGCGGCCTTCTCGCAGGCGGTTTTCGCGGCCGAGAATGTAACCGCTTCCGGTGCCGGCGGGCCTCAGGCGCCCGGCGACCAGGACCCTGGCCAATTGGACTCGACCCAGCCTGTGTGAACGGAGAACGGCCGGGCGGGATCTGGCGGCGCGAATGCCTCGTGCGCGACGAGGGCGCGGTGCAGCGGCAGGCTGGTCGCCATCCCGGTTACCTCGAAGTCCTGCAGTGCGCGGCGCGCCCGCTGCAGCGCCTCGGCTCTGGACGCCCCGGTCACGATCAGCTTGGCCAGCAGCGTGCCGAACGCCGGGACGACCACTGACCCCTGCTCGGTGCCGGAATCCAGCCGCACGCCTGGGCCGGAGGGGGGACGCCAGGTCCGCACGGTCCCCCGCGCCGGGGCGAAACCGCGGGCCGGGTCCTCGGCGTAGATCCGGAACTGGAGCGCGTGCCCGCGTACCCGCGGGTCAACGGGGCCCAGGGCACCGCCGTCAGCGATCCGGAATGACTCACGGACCAGGTCGAGCCCGGTGACCTCCTCGCTGACCGGGTGCGCGACCGCGAGCCTGGTGTTCGCCTCAAGGAAGGCGAGCGTGCCGTCCTGGCCGAGCAGGAATTCGACCGTCGCCGCGCCGGTGCAGCCCGCCGCCCGCAGGATCGCCGCGGCGGCCGCCCGCAGCCGCGTGTCCAGACCAGCGGGCAAGAACGGGGCCGGCGCCTCCTCCACGATCTTCTGATGGCGCCGCTGCAGCGAGCAGTCCCTGGTGGAGATCACCGCCACGCCGCCGCGGGAGTCCGTCAGGCACTGGACCTCGATGTGCCTCGCATCGCCCAGGTAGCGCTCGGCAAAGCACTCCGCCCGGCCGTTCGCGGCGGCGGACGCGCGGATGGCCCGTGCGCAGGCGCCCGGGATCTCGGCGGCCGACCGGGCGACGGCGACGCCTTTCCCGCCGCCTCCGGCGGCCGCCTTGACCACAATGGGCAGCCCGTGCTCGCGTGCGAACGCCGCCACCTGCGTGGCGTCCGAGGCAGGCACGCTCATCGCCGGCAGCAGCGGCGCGCCCGCCTCCCGGGCCGCCTGCCGGGCCGATAGCTTGTCACCAAGCCGCCGGATCGCTGACGGCGGCGGCCCGATCCAGGTCAGCCCGGCGTCCAGCGCCGCCTGCGCGAACTCGGCGCTTTCGGCCAGGAACCCGTACCCGGGGTGCAGCGCGTCCGCGCCGCAGGCCGCGGCCGCCCTGAGCACCTTGCCCGCGTCCAGGTAGGTCTGCGCGGGCGTCGTGCCGTTCAGCGGCATGGCCTCGTCCGCCGCCCGCACGTGGACGGCATCCCGGTCCGCCCGCGCGTAGACGGCCACGCTCGCCAGGCCCGCGTCCCGGCATGCTCGGGCGATCCTGACCGCGATCTCCCCCCGGTTGGCGATCAGGACTTTCCGCATGCGGCCCCCTTCACCTGGGTGCTGCCCTTCTCTGCGTCAGGCTGACAAGGGTCGGGTCCTACCAGCGCGTATTCGCCCGACTGGCCCGTCAGAGGGCTGTGATCGCGACAGGTTCCACGGTGCTTATTAGCGATTTCTCACGCGGAATTTATCGTTACGTTATGTAAGCGGCCAGGACCGGTAGGTAACAGATCTTGCGGCCAGAGTTCTTTCACTCAGGGAGCGAGCGTCGGGGGACCCGCGTATTGCTTACGACTTTAGTAACTGCCTCTGTGCGGCCCGCGTGAGGTCTATCGTCTCCAGACGAGACGCAGAAGAAGCACAGATCCTACGACAAAGAACCCAGGGTCTCCCCCGACAAGAAGGTGGATCGCATCCTGGACCGGCATCCGTCCGCGTGGCGTCGCCGACAGATAGCCGGGGCAAGCCGCACCGCAATCACCGGCGCCATCGCGGTGGCACTGGCCGTGCGATAGGCACTTTTATGTTGAACCAGGGGCTATCGGTGTCCGTTCATTGTAATGGGGATCGTGATGCTGACCGCGATCGTCCACCTGTGGCCTCGTGAAGGGCCATCCGCGGGTCACGCTGGCCAAGGGTCCGGGTTTTCTACACCCCAGGAGGGTTCATGCCAAAACTGCGAAATACCCGACGGCGCTCTCGGAGTGCTAACCGATGGTGGGCAGTAGCCATCGCTGTATCGCTGAGCGTTGCCGCGGGGGTGATCATTGTTAACGGTCACGACGCGTCACAGACTCAGGCCTTCCAGTCGAGCGCTTTCTACCAACCCGGCGGCTGGGGCCGCGGCGGTAACGTCATGTTTTCGCGTTCCGGTCAGCGGGCGACAGCCGATGACACCCTCAACGAACACCTCAGCCAGCGGCTGAGCGTCCGGCGGGAGACCCACCAGCAGTTCCTAGCTGCGTACAAGCGCTTGCACGGGCAGCAGTATCGGTACTACCTCGGCCATAAGCGCCTCCTGCGGCAGGAGTACCAGAACATGCTTAACCAGTGGCGGCGCGGCCGGCACGGCCGGGGCGGCCATGGCGTGACACCTGCGCCAACCGTGACACCTCCGCCGGCCGTCACGCCTACGGTGACGCCGACAGCCAGCCCCACTGTCACGTCAACGGCTACACCCATGACCACGGCGACCACTGCCCAGGCAACCACGTCACCCGCTGCCACAGCGACAACCACCCCGCCAACCGCCACGGCCACGCCAACCGCCACGGCCACGCCAACCGCCACGGCCACGGCAACCGCCACGGCCACACCGACGATTGCCCCTACCACGACGCCAACCGCCACGGGCATGACAACCGCCACGGGCATGCCAACCGCCACGGCCACGCCAACCGCCACGGGCACGGCCACGCCAACCGCCACGGCCACACCGACGATTGCCCCTACCACCACGCCAACCGCCACGGCCACGGCCACACCGAGTACAACGCCCACCGTGACCCCGACTGCCACGCCAACCGTCACCCAGGTGACCAGTCCGAACTGGGCGGGCTATGCCGCCACCGGCGCGGCCGGTACGTTCACCAGTGTGGCCGCGAACTGGATAGTGCCCCCGGTGGGGTGCGGTGCCGTTGTCACGACCGCCCGCTCCAGTTTCGCGGCGGGCCTCGACGGTGACGGGACTAACACCATCGAGCAGATCGGAACCGAGGGCGACTGCGATGGCAACTTCCCGGTGTACTCGGGATGGTTCCAGGTATCCCCTAACGCCCCGGTATTCTTCACCAACCCCGTCAAACCGGGTGACGCTATGACAGCCTCGGTCACCGCCCTGGGCGGGGGCAACTTCATGCTGACGCTCTTTGACATGACCCAGAACTGGACCCAGGTAACCGAGCAGACCTCGGCCGCCGCCACCCTCGGGTCCGCCGAGATCGTCGCTGAGGACCCGGTGCTCAACGGCCAGGCACAGCCGCTGTCCAACTTCGGCATCATCGACTTCCTGGGAGCCGCGGTCAACAACGCCCCCATCACGGCCCCCATCAACGAGGTCACCCTAGTGTCGGCGGCCGGTAACACCCTGGCTGTCCCGTCCACCCTTACCGGAGGAGTCGGCAACTTCGCCGTCGGCTGGGACGCCGCCGCCTAGTCGATCCGGGTATCGCTCCGGATGACCCGATCCCCTCGTGCAGTGTCTTCGGACTCGTACGAGGGGATCAGTTTCTGCGTAACCAGCCTGGGCAGGCATCCGGCCGCCGGCTGCGGCCGTCAAGCCGGGATAGCGCCGCGAGCCAGAGCCGTCGGCGTGATCCCATGTCTTATCCGTCGGCCCCCGGCAGGTTGGTGGTGACCGCCGTGGGCGCCGGCCCGGGTTTGGCCTTGTGGGGGAAGACGGAGTGGATGAAGTGGGGGTAGGCGTGGGTGGCGAGCGGTGGGCCGACCAAGAGGACGGCCGACAGCGTGACAAGAATGCCGCCCGCTATCAGCTTGGTGCCGGTGGAGACGCGTTCTACGCTGATCCGGAGCTTTCCATCGCGCACCTTCCGGCCGAAGTACAGGCCGGCCATGAGGGCCAGAAACGACTGGACGACGATGGCGGTGATGGCCTCGACCGTGGTGAAGTACTGGCTGTAGCCGATGGTGAAGCCCACGATCAGTTCATCCACGCTGATGCTGAGGCCGAGCCCGATGATGGCGCGACCGCGCGCCGCCACCAGCGCCCTCGCCTTCTCCGCCTCATCGTCGTCATCGTCGTCGTTGAAGGCTTCGTCCAGCATCAGGATGCCAATGACGCCGACGATCACCGGCACGACAAGCGGGACTATATACCGGCCGACGAAGGTGAGGTCGATCTCGTCGGCCAGGTGGGAGCGGTAGGCCAGCTGAAGCTCCTTGAGCTCGGTCGGGCTACCGAGCTGGTAAGGGTCGATGGTTATATGGGGAGGGGCGGCGATCAGGTGAATCAGCGGGGTCCCCACCGCCAACCCGATCAGCGGCATTATGGCTTCGAATGCGATGAACACCACGGTGACGCGCAGCAACTGCGCGCGGGTCAGGCGAATTTCCCCCAGGACGGCGAATGCGATGGCAAAATTGTCCAAGCACAAAGGCAGGGTAAAAGCCAGCAGTCTCAGCATCTTCCCAACCTTTCGCTACCCAAAGTGACCGCCGCGTCCATGGCGGGTTGACCCATCACGGGGAGGTAACTTCCATCTAACGGCGGATCGGCCCGGTTGGTTCAATGTTCCGGAAAATTACCTGCTACCTGGCGCTGGTCCGCGTGCGGACCAGCGCCAGGTAAGACGTCGGCCAGCATGTTAGCACTGGACAAAGGCGAGTGCGGGCTTGTTATAGATACGTAATTGAAAAATCGCGCTGGGTTACCGCGGGATGAGCCCCGGACGTTTGTCCGGGGCAGCCCCGGACCATCACTCCACGATTACCTTACGATCACCTTACGATCACGCGCGCCATCTAAGGCGTTAGAAGTATAAGTTCAGAATTTCCCGCGTCATGCCGCCTTGCTGGGCTAACGTATGCCCCCGAGAGCTGAACGGTGCACGTGGAGGCGGATTGCATGCATGACGAGCGTTGGTCCGCGTGGCGACGCCGCATGCAGCGAGGTGGTATGTCGCGTGTTGCCGGGCAGCTTGCCGTTCCCGCGGTCCTTGGGCTGGTGATCGGGCTGGTGCTCGCGTTCCAGTCCGGCACGAGCAACTCGGGTCTTACCCAGATTCCGCTCGGCACTTATGTGACCCCGACTGCCTCCGACACCGCCGCGGCGCTGGCGGCTGCTACTCCAGCGGCGGGCATGAAGTCCAATCCCACCTGCGACATCATCGTTCCGGCTAACCCGCTGAGCGCGCAGGGGCTGGCTACTCCCTATCAGCTCACCGGTCCCCACGGGATGACGCCGGCGCAGTCCGGGTGCGAGATGAGCAACGGGGCCAAGCTGGGGGCCTTCGTCCAGGCCACGATCCTGGATCCGGCCACCGGGGCGCTGTCGGTCTTTGAGCCACTCGTGATCACGCAAGGCACCAGGCCGGACACGCCGGGCATGAAGCTCAAGCCGCCGGTGATCCCGGCGGACGCGGTCGTGACGATCGACTTCGGGTTCAACGGCACGGACCTGGTCCAGGTGGGGGCGACCCCGACCACGCTGGCGGATGCCCACTGCGTCAGCGGCCAGGCGGAGTCGGCCTTCGGGCAGACGTCGTTCTGCAACGGGGTCAACTTCTTCGACGCGGTGCGGCAGGCCGAACGGAAGGGACTGCTCAAGGTGCCGTCCCCTGGTACCTCGAACGCGATCGCCGCGTCGGGCGGCGACCTCGGCACGGGCCGTTCGTGCCCGGTCATCCGCAACTTCGAGGTGGCGGGCCTCGACCCGGGCGAAAGCGTGACCACCACCTACCTGCTCAACCCGCTCACCGGCCAGACGGCACCGGACAACCCGACGTACCAGGGTTACGTCGCGGGGGCGACACTGCTGCACGACAACAGCGCAGACGCCGTGCTTAACCAGTACGTCGACCCGATCCTCGGGTGCACACCGTTCGAGGCGCCCGACCTGTCCAACGCCGACGCGCCGGCCTTTTCCGAGGCGCTTGACCAGATAGCGGCGGGCGTGTATCAGCCGAAGACCGCCGCCCTGGTGCCGGAGAACGACAAGGTGGCAATGGACGGCGGCGAGTACGACCCGGCGAAGACCGACTTGTACCGGGAGGAACTCGGCCAGGCCCCCGTGGGCGCGGCGAGCAGCAAGTCCAGCAGCCCGGCGATGTACTGCCAGCACCTCGTCGACATCCAGACGCCGTTCCTGGCGGCCAACCAGAAGTTGCTCGCAACCGGCCAGTCGCCGGTGACGGCGACCGCCGGCAACCTGCTCACCTTCCTGGCGAGCGACCTGAGCGCGTCCTTCAGCAGCCTTGGCTGCCAGCAGTTTCACCTGGCGAATCCCGTCACGCTCAAGCGGAACAGCGCTGGCGCGGTGACCGCGGCGACCTTCAACACCGCCGCGCAGACGGCACTGTGACAGAGGAGTCGGACAATGGCCGTTCAGCAGGCAGGCGAAAGCGGACAGCACACGCGCCCGGACGACGACGATGACGATGACGTGAGCACACGCGGTGCCGACGACGCTGGGCACTCCGACGACGCTGGGGACTCCGACGACGATGACCCGGTCGTCCCGGAAGCCTGGCGGAGCAAGCCCTTCAGGCTCGCCGTGATGGCGGCGGTGGTCATCCTGATGGCGGGGATCGGCTTCGGCGCCGGCAAGCTGACCGGGATCGGGAACAACGTGGTTCGCTCGGACATCCCCAAGCCGGAGACGACCACTGACCCGTTCATTGAGGGCTCCGGCTCCATCGCCGACAACAGCCACGAGAACATCCTGTCGACGACCGCGCCTGGCATGGTCCACATCCTGTCGGGCGGGAAATCAGTCGGGATCGGCCTGGTGCTCACGCAGTCGGGGAAGGTGCTGACCACCTACCAGCCCGCCAACGGCGCGCAGAACCTGTCGGCGGAGTACATCCTGTCCGGTGCGACCTTCAAGGCCACCGTGATCGGGACGGACCCGGCGGCGGGCCTGGCGCTGCTTCAGATGGCGAGCCATCCCGGGTGGCCGTTCGTGACCGTCGAGGTCGGGAACTCGGACAGGCTCGTGCAGAACGCGGAAGCCTCCAGCTTTACGTCCTACCATGTGCCGGGCAAGGTCTACGACACCGCGGTCGGCACCACGGGCACCACGACCAAGGTGACGATCGATGTCGGCACCCTGACCGCCATGAACGTGACCGTCGACGTCGCCAACACCAACAAAACCCGGAGCGGGCTGATGGCGTCGACGCTGCAGTCTGACACCGTGTCGGTGCTCGGCGGCCCGCTGGTGGACCTGAACGGTAAGGTGATCGGCATCACTGTCGGGGGTTCGGGCAGCGGCCTCAACGTCACCGGCTACGCGATCCCGATCAACACGGTGCTGGCGGACGCCCAGCAGATAGTGAACGACAACCCGTAGCCGAAAGCCGCATCCCGCATGCCGCATACCGGTCGCGGCGGGTGCGCTATCCGAGAGGCAGGGAGAAGAGCGCGTGCGCAAGATCCTGATCGCGAACCGGGGTGCCGAGCACCCTGGGAGAACTGATGTGATCACGTGTCAGGCCTGCTGACTGTCGCGATAGTTTTCCTGACGGTCTTCGTTGCCGAGTTGCCTGACAACTCCGGGCTGGCGAGCCTGGTGCTTGGCACGCGGTACCGGGCGGGCGGGGTGATCGCCGGCGCGTTCACGGCGTTCGCGGTGCACGTGGTACTGGCGGTCACCTGCGGCAGCCTGCTCGGCCTGCTCCCGCACAGGATCGTGCAGATCGCGGTGGCGGTGGTGTTCCTGGCCGGTGCCGTGCTGGTGCTGCGCGGAGACTCCGACGATGATGACGAGGTCCGGCTGAAGGCTGACGCGGCCGGGTTCTGGGCCGTGACCGTGACCTCTTTCGGCGTGATCCTGCTGGCCGAGCTGGGTGACCTGTCCGACATCGTGATCGCGAACCTCGCTGCCAGGTACCACGACCCGGTGGCGGTGGGCGTCGGGAGCGTGCTGGCCCTGTGGGCCGTGGTCGCGGTGGCCATCGTTGGCGGGCGGGGGCTGCAGCGGATTCTGCCGCTGCGGTGGATCGCCCGCCTTGCCGCGCTTTTGATGGTCGTCATGGCCGGGTTCACCCTGGCAGCGGCGGCGCGGTGACATCCGCGGACGGCCATCAAATTACTGCAACACGTATTACATTTTACTGCAACACGTATTACATTTCGCAGGTCAGAGCCTTGTATATAGAATCAGGATCTTATCAATAGCTTAAATCTCGGGGTGTTTTATCCCAACTGGTTGACATTGAAAGTTCACTGTTTTAACGTCCTCAAGTGTGCATGGTCACTGCCGCGTATTCCCCCGCGTTGTGGCGCCAGCCCATGAGGAGCCGAGAATTGGCAGTTGATAATCCCGACACGTCCGAGCTTGGCCACGCGCCTGGGTCCGATGGCCCGGCGGTACTCGATCCTCAGCATGTCGGCGACATCGTCGGCGCGCTCGGCACGCTGAAGCGAAGCGAGACCGGCAACACCAAATCGTGGCGCCGCAAGCTCAGGTTGCTGCTGGTCATCGCGGGTCCCGGCCTGATCGTCATGGGCGGCGGCAACGATGCGGGCGGCGTCTCCGTCTACGCCCAGATGGGCCAGGACTACGGCATGAAGCTGCTGTGGACCCTGGTCCTGCTCTTTCCAATCCTTTTCTTCTGCCAGGAAATGGTGGTGCGCCTTGGAGCGGTCTCAGGCGTTGGTCATGGCAAGCTTATCTACGCTAGGTTCGGGAAATTCTGGGGAACCTTCTCGGTGGCCGACCTGTTCATCATCAACGCGGTCACCATCGTGGTGGAATTCATCGGGGTCGAGCAGTCGCTCTCATTTTTCGGACTGTCTAATTTCTGGGCCGTGGTTCTTTCCGCGATATTGCTATTCGCGGTGATGGCGGGCGGGACCTACCGGTACTGGGAGCGGTTCCTGATCTTCCTAGTAATCGCGAACTTCGTGACGTTCCCCGTCCTGGCGCTCTTCTCCCATTCCAGCGCCTCCACGACCTTCGCGGGCGTGGTTCCCAGCATGCCCGGCGGTCTGAACGCGACCCTGCTGCTGCTGATCGTCGCCGTGGTGGGCACCACCGTCGAGCCGTGGCAGCTCTTCTTCCAGCAGGCCAACATAGTGGACAAGCGCATCACGCCGCGCTGGATGAACTACGAGCGCCTGGACACCGGCATAGGCGTGCTCATCGAGGTCGCCGGCGCTCTGGTGCTGATGGGCGTCTGTGCCTTCGGCCTGGCCCACACCAAGGTGTTCGGCAACTTCAACGACCTGAGCGACACCGCCGCCGCCCTGCAGCACTATGTCGGCCACGGCACCGGCGACCTGCTGGCGATCGTCGCGCTCGACGGCTCGCTGATCGGCGCCAACCTGACCGCGCTGACCACCGCTTACACGCTCGGTGACGTGTACCCGAGGATGCGGCACTCGCTGCACTGGAAGCCGAACCAGGCCCCGTGGTTCTACGGCCTGTACGCGATCCTGATCGGGCTGTCCGCCGTGGTGACGCTGGCCTGGGGAAACGACCTCGACGTGGTCATCAACGGGGTGGAGGCGCTCAACGGCATCCTGCTGCCATCCGCCCTGGTCTTCCTGATCCTGCTCGCCAACGACAAACCGATACTCGGGCCGTGGATCAACAGCAGAACGCAGAACTGGATCGGCGGCCTCATCGCCTGGATCGTGCTCACCTTCTCGCTGGCACCGCTCGTCACCACCTTCTGGCCCGTCATCACCCTGAAGCAATCCATCTGGGGTCTCGCCGCCTGCACGGCCCTCGGGATCGCCGCCGCGGCACTCCTGGTGCGGCGGAGGCCGGGCCGCGATGAGGTGGCGGCCGATGATCCCGGCGGCAACAGGCGCCCGCCGGGGATGGACCGCGCCCAATGGCGCCGGGAGCTCAGGGAGCGCCGCGCCGCGTGGCGCACCCCGCGCATCGACACGCTACAGCGGCCCGCGCTCAGCATGGCGCGCCGGATCGGCCTGCTGACGCTGCGCGCGTACATCATCTTCGCGATCGTCATCATGGTGATCAAGCTCGTTCAGGTGACCACCGCACACCACTGAACGAACTGTGCCCGGGTAACAGCCAGCCCGCCGCCATCACGCCGGACCTGACTCGCTGGTGTGCAGGCGGCGGACCTCGGCGGCGACGGCCGCGACGTCGACCGGCCCGGTCGTGTCCACGGTGAGCAGCGGGCCGATGCCGACCGGCCGGTCGTATTTGTCCATCGCGGACAGCGGCAGCGTCCCTGAGTGCACCTCGTGCCTCGACCGTGCGTTGTAACGGGCAAGGGCGACCTCAGGGGGGCACGCGCAGTGCACCTCGACCATGCGGCCGCCAAGGCCCCTCAGCTTGCCCAACTCAATATCAGCGGGCGGGTGGAAGTTGGCCTCGATCACCATGTCGCCCGCGCGGGCCGCGAGCATCCACAGCAACTCCCACGAGGCGACGCTCAGCCGCCGCGACCACGTACGGTCGACGTTGCCCGAGCCCGGGACGTACAGGGCGTCGTACAGCGCCTCCTCGACCAGGTCCTTGACCACCAGCGAGTAGCCGAGCTCCGCTGCCAGCGGGAAGGCGAGACTGCTCTTCCCTGCCCCCGGCCTCCCAGAGATATACGCAATCCGGCTCACACCAGCCAGCCTGGCACAGGCTTGTCAGACCTACCGCGCGATCGTCATCATCGTGATCAAGCTCGTTCAGGTGACCACCGCACACCACTGAACGAACTGTGCCCGGGTAACAGCCAGCCCGCCGCCATCACGCCAGACAGGCAGATCAGCATGATCCCGGCCACGACCTCGCCGCGTTCGCCGGTGACCGTACCCAGCTTCGCGCCCAGCTGCAGTCCGATAATCGACATAACGAAGCTCATCAGCCCGAACGCGGTCACCGCCAAAAGGATCGGGAAGCGGACCGTTCCGAGCGCGAGTCCCACCGCGAGGTCGTCCAGGCTGAGCGCGGCGCCGCTGACCAGCAGCCGCCACCCGTGCCAGATCCGCGGGGCGTCGTCGTCGCCACCCAGTGCCTCGATGAGTCCCCAGACCGCGGTCACGAACAGTATGCCGGCGCCGGCCCAGCGGGCGGCGGACCCCAACGGGCCGGCCAGACCGGTGCCGATGAGCATTCCGGCGGCCGGCATCACGACGTCGCACAGGCCGAAAACCGTGGCCACCTTAAGCTCAGTACGCCGGTCTACGCCGCCGACCCCGATGGCGATTGCCGCTCCGAAGTTGTTCAGCCCGAGCGCGAGGGCCACGACTAGCAACGCCACCATGATTAAAGAAGATCTCCTGAACGGTTCGTGGTTCCTGCCAGCGCCAGACATCTCTTGATACCTGAATAACCCGGGCCTCGCCATCTTCATGGTGAGGCCCAGGTTCGCCGTCTCGGGTAAGCGCTTGAGTAGGTGGGGGGTGGCGGTCCCGGTGAGGCCGGGACCGCCACCTTTAGGAGCGGGAGCAAGCCAGCGGAGCGGGCTACATCCCGGAGGGGTTCATCAACTGGTGGTGCTTACGGCCAACGCGGTGTCCCGTGGCCGGCGTCGTCGCCCCGGTGGTCGGCGTCGCCGTCCCGGTGGTTGGCGTCGCCGTCGTGGTCGGCGCCGCCGTCCCCGTCGTGTTCGTCACCGTCTGCACCGTGGTGTTGAAGGTCGCCGCGACGGCCGCCCCGTTACCGTTCAGGGTGACGGTGACCGGGTCGGTCAGGCCGAAGTTCTGGCAGTTGAGGTTGGTGAAGGACATGCTGAGCCTGTTCGCCATGAAGGTAAGCAGGTTGTCGCCCGTCCCGGGCACCGGCGTCTGGCCGGTCGCGAGCAGGGTCTGGTTGGCCTGCAGGAACGGGGTCTGGATGTTGACCAGGTTCTGGCAGTACATCGCCGGGCTGTCCTGCTGGTTGTTCTGGTTGCTGATCGGATTCTGGCCGACCTCCGCCCGGTACATGTTGGTCTTGGTGGCGTCGAAATTCCCGTTGCCGTCCAGCGTCATCTCGTCGTTCTCCGGGACCAGCGCCGTGATGGCCGTCTGGTTCTTCGCCGAGAGGAGCTCGTTGAGGGCCTGGGAGGTCGCCGGCTGGTTGTTGTTGCCCAGGTCCGGGGCCGTGAACGGGGTGCAGCCGAGCGTCGGGTCAAGGAACGCGTCGACCAGGATGTCGTCACTGCCGTTCGCCAGCGTGGTGGCGCCGGCCAAGTTACCCGCGTTCGCCGTGGTGTCCTGGGCGGTCTGCCCGGTCGCCGGGTTGAGCAGGTACAAGGTGGTCACGTTGTCCGACTGGTCCTGGTCGACCATGTCGAAGTTGCGCGTGGTCGGGCAGGTCTGGCCGGTGCCCAGATTACCGCCAGAAGCGATGATCTTGGTGGAGGTTCCGGCCGCCGGCACCGTCAGCTTGCCCGCCCGCTCAAGCCGGAACGCCGTGTTGAAGAAGTTGATCCCGTTGCAGAAGGACACCTGGCCGAACACCGAGCCATTCTGGCCGTTGACGCAGTTGCCCTGCCGAAGGGCGTTCGCGGTGGCGCCTACCTGCGTGAGGTCCGTGCCGTTGAACCCGAAGTCGATCGTCACGACCGCGTTCGCGGGCAGGGTCGGCACCGTCGGTGCGACGGCCGCCGTCGTGCCCTGGGTGATGACCAGCGGGTCATAGACCGACAGCGCCCCGGTGGCCGGGTTCAGGATCGTCGCCTGGACGAACGCGCCCAGGTTGGCCGCGTTGGTCATGGTGCAACCGGACTGCGCCGGCGTCATCCCGTTCGTGCCAGTGAGCTGGTACGGGGTTGCCAGTCCCTGCGCCGACAGCGGGTTCGCCGGGACGATGATGTCGCAGTTGACGTTGACCGCCGTCGTCGTGGCGGTACTGGTCGTCGCCGACGGTGTGGCACTGACACTCGTGGTTGCGGTTGCGGTCGGGCACGGTGTCGTCGACGCCGTGGCGGTCGGGGTCGCGGTGGTCGTCCCCGTGGTGGCGGTCGGGGTCGCGGTGGCGGCGGTGGCGACGCTCTGGCCGAGCTGGGTCAGGTCGCTGTTCAGCTGCGTGGCGGCGGTGGCGGTGATCGCCCCTGCCTCCTGGCTCCTGGTCGCGATCTTGCCTTGGAGTGAGGTCACGAGCTGCGAGACCTGGCTCGCCTGGACCTGCCCGGCCTGAATGTTCGAGCGGACCGGCTGGATCAGGTTCTCAAGGTCCAGCGCGACGTCCGACCTGATCTGGCCGTTCGACTGGGCAGTCTGGACGTCATTCCAGAGCTGGTTGACCGCGGCGAGCGGTGTCACCGCCGTTGCCGGTGCCGTCGCGGCCGACGACGCACAGTCGGAAAACGCCGACTCGCTAACGTGGCTGGTGATGCCGCCATTGATGGCGACGATGGCGCCTACCACAACGGCCACAGCCACCGGAATGGCGACGGTGATTGCGGTACGCCTTGCCTGACTATCTCGTCGGCGGCGCGACGCGGACAGATGCCGGTTCGGCATGCAATCCTCCTCCATGTCGTAGGGGACGTTCTGTTCTTCGTTGCACTGACGGTTCTGTTCTCCCTAGGTCCCGTGTGGAGACGCTAGACCTCAGGCGGGCCGCATAGGGGCTGTTACTGAAGTCGTAAGAAATACGGCTTCGCTTGCCGTCGGCCAGTGAAATCGAGCGAAAATCCTTATCGGAAAGTAACGTCGCAGGAGAACCCGGGGATCCGGCTGCCTGACCCGCCAGCCGAGACCGCCGCGCCGCCCAGAGCAGCCCGCCGTCCGGCTGAAACGTAAGACGCGACCACGCGACCTCGATCTCGCACGGTGCCCGTTCGGCAGGCAACATCTCTACTCATCGACCCAGGCCGCTCACATAACGTAACGATAAATCCCGACCAAAAAAACGCCCGCAATTTGAACCGGACACCTCATCCGGCCGTTACTACCGACACGGCTTCACGGATTGCGTCAAGCAACTCGTCGGACTTAGGATCGCCGGCGCTCGCCGTTACCGGTCCAGGTAAGTCGAACTTGGCAGCCGGCTCGCCGTGCTCGGCCCGCGGGACCAAACCGGGCACCCGGCGGCGCAGCAGCTTGCCGGTCTCGGTGCGCGGCAGCGCGTCGAGGAACCAGAAACGGTCCGGGGTCTTGCTCGAGCGCAGCGCCTGCCGGGTGAAGGCGCGCAGCTCGCCATCCCCGACCGCCATCCCCGGCCGGGCGACGACAGCCGCCTCGATCCGCTGCCCCCACTCTTCGTCGGGCACCCCGAAAACCACCGCGTCGAGCACCGCCGGGTGTCTCAGCAGGATGTCCTCGATCTCGGCGGGAGAGATGTTCTCGGCGCCCCGGATGATCGTGTCGTCGGTACGCCCGCTGATGAACAGGTAGCCGCCGGAGTCGAGGTAACCGTCGTCTTTGGTGTCGAAGAAGCCCCGGTCATCGACCATGCGTCCGACGCCCGCGTACTCGGCCGATACCTGCTCGCCGCGCACGCAGATCCGGCCCGTCTGGCCGGGGCCGAGGACTTCACCGCCGGGACCGCGGATTTCGAGCTCGATCCCTGGCAGCGGCTTGCCGATCGAGGACAGCCGGGCCCGTACCGCCGGCTCCGGTGACTCCAGCGCGGCGCGGTGATCCTCCGGCCCGAGCAGCGCGACGGTCGAGCTGGTCTCGGTGAGCCCGTAGGCGTTGACGAAATCGACCCGCGTCCACTCCCGCAGCGCCCGCTCGATGAGCGGGGCCGGCATCGGGGCGCCGCCATAGGACAGTGACCGCAGCGAGGGCACGGACTTGTCTTCCGCGCTGTCCATGATCCGGGCGAGCATCGTCGGGACCACCATCGCGCTGGTGACCCCCTCCTGGCGTACCGCGTGCAGCCACTCGCCGGGAGTAAAGGCCTCGAGCACGAGCGTGCGGCGCCCGGCGTAGAGATTTGTGATCACGTTGGCGACAGCGGCAATGTGATACGGCGGAACGCTGACGAGAGCCGCATCCGCTTCATCGGCCGACCCGAACTCCACCGACCCAAGCACGTAGGACACCAGGTTCTCGTGACGGAGCAGCACGCCCTTGGGCTCGGACGTGGTGCCGCTGGTGTAAATGACGATCGCGACGCCGTCCTCGCCTGCCCCGGTGCCGCCCTCTTCGGTGGCACGGTCAAGTCCGCGGTCGATGCCCGTCTGCGCCAGCCACTCGTCGGTGCTCAGAGCGTCCAGTCCGGCCCGCTTGAGGTGCGCGAGCGAATCGGGGTCCGCGATCCCCAGTGCCCTGGGGTGCCTGGCGAGCAGCCCGTCCAGCTGCTGCTGCCCCAGCCGGTAGTTAAGCGGGACCAGCGGCACCCCCGCGCGCGCGGCGGCGAACAGCGCGACCGGGAAGGCCGGGCCGTTCACCGCCAGGTAGACAAGGGCCTGCGCGCCGCGCTCGCGCGCCAGCGCGGCGCCGGAGTGCGACCGCGCCGCAAGCTGGGCGGCGGTGATCCCATCGGACTTGCGCCCGACCAGGACGCGGTGGCCGAATCCGTCCACGGCCATGTCGAGCAGCAACGTCAGGTGCAAGGCAAGTCCTCGCTCAGTCCGAGGCCGGCAGCGGCTTAGCCGCCTGGATCACCAGCGGTTTGCCGTCAAGCGCCAGCGTGCCGCCGCCCGCCTTGGTGCACAGCACCTGAATGGTGTCCGCTTCATCGACGTACCGCTTGCCGATCTGGGTGCCGTCCATCAGCGATGGATCGGGTTCCGCGGCGCTGACCTTCTCGCCGGCGGTCGCCATCGCCACGCCGCCGCAGGTCAGCGTGCACTCCTGGGCCGGCGCGCGGATGACGATCACGGCGGTGGTGTCCACGGCGCTGACCAGCTGCTGCCCGGCACGAAACTTCACAGCCATTTGCTGTACTCCCTGTTCACTGAACTCCCTGTGCACTGATTCTGCTCACCTGCCACGCCACACCGGTGCCCGCTTCTCCGCGAACGCGGTGGCACCCTCCCGGGCGTCCTGGGAGTCGAAGACCGGCTTGTACATTTCCGCCTGCCGCTGCCAGCCCTCGGTCAGCGTCCAGTCGGCCTGCGCACGGGCGATCTGCTTGGTGACGGCCACCGCCAGCGGCCCGTTGGCCGCGATGACCGCGGCCAGCCGCAGCGCGCCGTCCAGCGCCTCGTGGTCCGGGACGATCCGGTTGACCAGCCCCAGCTCGGCCGCCCGGCCGGCCGTGATCGCTTCCCCCGTGAGCAGCAGCTCCATCGCCGCGGCGTAGGGGATACGCCGGGGCAGCAGCAGCGCCGCGCCGCCGCCGGCCACCAGGGCGCGCTTGACCTCGGGCACGCCGAACTGGCTGCCCTCCCCCGCCACGACCAGGTCGCACGCCAGCATCAGCTCAAAGCCCCCGGCCAGCGCCCAGCCTTCCACCGCGGCGATGAGCGGCTTGCGCGGCGGGGTGATGGTCATGCCGCCGAAGCCCCGGCCCTCGATGTTGGGCTTGTCGCCGCGCCGCCACGCCTTGAGGTCCATCCCGGCGCAGAACGTGCCGCCGGCCCCGGTCAGCACGCCGACGCGCAGCTCGTCATCGGCGTCCAGTTCGTCGGCGGCCGCCGCCAGCGCGCGGGCGGTCGCACCGTCGACGGCATTCTTCACCTCGGGGCGGTTGATGGTGATGAGTAGGGCGAAACCGCGCCGCTCGACCACTACTGACTCTGTCACTCGTCTCCTCCGGATGGAAAGGGGCGCCGTCAGGGCGCGACGCGGATGACGACCTTGCCCGTCGCGGTCCGGTCGGCTACCCGCCGCAGCGCGGTGCCGACGTCCTCGAGTTCGTGGACCTCGGAGACGAAGGGCCGCATCCCCTGCGAGACCAGGTCCGTCAGCGCCGCCCCGGCCCGCGCCGTCTCCTCCGGCAGCCGCTCGCCCCAGGTTCGCAGCTCAACGCCCCGGACGGTGATGTTCTTGAGCAGGATGACGTTGAGCGGGATCTTGGGAATGTCGCCGCCGGCGTAGCCGACGGTCACGAACCGACCGCCCCAGCGGATCGCCCGCAGCGAGGACTCGGCCCAGCGGTCGCCAACGGGATCGATGACAAGGTCGGCCCCCTCGCCGGTGATGTCCCTGATCCGCTGCTTGATGTCCTCCTTGACGTAATCGATGCCCGCCTCGGCGCCCAGTTCCTCGCAGACCTTGAGCCGCTCCGGCGAGGAGGCGGCCGCGATCACCCGGGCACCCAGCCGGACGGCGACGTCGACCGTCGCCGTGCCGACGCCTCCGGCGGCCCCCAGGACCACGACCCACTGCCCGGGTCGCACTCCCCCGGCCGTGACCAGGGCGTGATAAGCGGTCAGGTACGTCACGCGGAACGCGGCCGCCTCGACCAGCGGCAGGCCTTCGGGGACGGTCGCGACCGCGCGGGCGGGAACAAGCACCTGCTCGGCCATGGCGCCGTTGAGAACCGAACCGTAGACGAGATCGCCGGCGAGGAGTCCCGTCACGCCCTCGCCCACGGCCGCCACCCGGCCGGAGAACTCGCTGCCTGGTGTGAACGGAAGCGGAGCCGACACCTGGTAGCGGTTGGCGATGAAGAGCAGGTCGGGGTAGTTCACCGCGGCCGCCGCCACGTCCACGACCACGTGGCCCTTGGTGACCTCCGGCTTCGGGATGTCGCGGATGACGACGTTACCCGGACCGCCGTACTCCTCGCAGCGGGCTGCCCTCATGCGTCCTCCCGGTCTGAACCTGCGGTGTTCATTTTCGCCCCGGCGGCCTGCGCCTTGAGCGACGCGATGATCGATTCCGAGTCGGCGATGGTCGCGAGCATCAGCAGATGCTGAGTGATCTGCATGTGGTGCGTCTCCGCGGTCGCGCCCGCGGCGCAGTCCTCGGCCAGCACGACGCTGTAGCCGAGCGCGACCGCCTCGGTGCACGCGCCGGGCAGGGCGATGTTGGTCGACACCCCGCTGAAGACCACCGTATCGATGCCGTAGCCGCGCAGCGTGGCGTCAAGCTCGGTGCCGGTGAACGGCGCCATACCGTGTGAGCGGTGGCTCACGATGTCGGACGGGGCGACGATGAGGTCGTCGTGGATCGCGGCGGTCTTGGTCCCTGCCACCAGCAGTCCCTTGCGGCGGATCCTGGCCGCGAGCGCGCAGTTGACCAGGAAGCCGTCGAAGTTGGGGTTGAGCGCGGCGATGGTGGCGAAAATCACCGGCGCGCCGGCTTCCCTGAACGCCGCCGCGAGGGTGTTGATGCCGGCGACGATGCCTCGCTCGGCCACCTGGCGGGACAGCGGGGTGTCGTCGTAGGACGGGTTGGCGATGCCGTTCTGCACCTCACTGACGATGAGCGCTGCCCGTTTCCCTGGCTCGAGCCCGCGTACCGTGGACATGACCCTCCCTTGCGGTTCCCGCGGACGTGGTCAGAGTCGCTCGATGATTGTCGCGTTGGCCATTCCGCCGCCCTCGCACATGGTCTGCAATCCGTACCGCCCGCCGGTGGCTTCCAGGTAGTTAAGCAGCGTGGCCATCAGCTTGGTGCCGGAGCCGCCGAGTGGGTGGCCCAGCGCGATCGCGCCGCCGCGCGGGTTGAGCTTGTCCGGGTCGGCGCCGAATTCCCGCGCCCAGGCGAGCGGGACCGGTGCGAACGCCTCGTTGACCTCGTAAGCGTCGATGTCGTCGATCGACAGGCCGCTGCGCCGCAGAATCTTCTCGGTGGCGGGGATGACCCCGGTCAGCATCAGCAGCGGGTCGCTGCCGGAGACGGCGAACGCATGGAACCGGGCGCGGGGCCGCAGTCCGAGCGCGGCCGCCTTCTCCTCGCTCATGATCAGCGCCGCGGAGGCGCCGTCGGTCAGCGGCGACGAGCTGCCGGGGGTGATCTGCCAGGTGATCTCCGGGAAGCGCTCGGCGTAGGCGGGGGAGTAATAGGCGGGCTTCAGGCCCGCGAGCCCGGCCGCGGTGGTCCCCGGCCGCACCGTCTCGTCGGTCGTGTGCTTGTCACCGCCGGGAAGGCTGACGGGGATGATCTCGTGGTCGAATCCGCCGTTGGCGATGGTCGCCGCGGCCCGCGCGTGGGATTGGGCCGAGTAAGCGTCGAGCGCCTCGCGGTCGAGCTTCCAGCGCGACGCGATCAGTTCGGCGCCGATCCCCTGGTTCGCCAGGCCCTCGGGGTAGCGGTCGGCCAGCGGCGCCACCGGGTTGCGGCCGGCCCGTGACGATCCGATGGGAACCCGGCTCATCGACTCCACCCCGCAGGCGATGGCGATGTCGTAGGCGCCGGCGATGACGCCTTGCGCCGCGAAGTGCGCCGCCTGCTGGCTGGACCCGCACTGCCGGTCGACGGTCGTCCCTGGCACGCTTTCCGGGAACCCGGCCGTCAGCAGCGCGGTGCGCGCGATGTTCAGCGACTGGTCGCCGACCTGCCCGACGCAGCCGGCGATGACGTCGTCGACGAGCGCGGTGTCCAGGCCGTTGCGCTCGACCAGGGCCGTCAGCGTCTGCGCGAGCAGGGCGGCCGGATGCACGCCGGAGAGGGCACCGCCGGGCTTGCCCTTGCCCGAGGGGGTGCGGATGATGTCGACGATGACGGCTGTGGCCATGATGCCTCGCGATCCAGCAACAAGTACGGATATCAGTAATCTAATTTACCTACTAAGAGGATGCCATGCCGTCCCGGTGGCGGCAAGACGGGCCACCGCCATGGGGGTGGCGGTGAAACCACCGTACGTTCCGGATCGGCGGTTGTGAATTTCGGCCGGGGACGGCGCGGCCGGGGTCAGGCACGACGGTCGCGCCGCAGCGGCTCGGGGACCCAGCTGGGCGACCGCTTCTCGATGAAGGCGGCGAAGCCCTCCCTGGACTCGGGGCGCCGCAGGCTGTCGAACATCGCGATCCGGTCCTGCAGACCGACGTACTGGTCGAGCACCCGCTTGATGTCGCGGCGGGCCCCGGGCGCGGTCTGGACGATCTCGATCAGCGCGTCCGTCGCGGTCTTGATCAGCTCACCGGGCGGGACGACCCGGCTCACCAGGCCCCAGTCGAGTGCCTCGGCGGCGGTCAGGCGCCGGCCGGTGAACATCAGGTCGCGCGTGCGCACCGGCCCGATCAGCCGCACCAGGAGCTGTGCGTAGTAGGTGTCGGAGATGCCGCGCAGCAGCTCCGGCACCCGGAAGGTGGCCCGCTCGCTGACCACGGCGAGGTCCGAGCACATCGCGATCAGCAGCCCGCCGCCCTGGCAGATCCCGTTGACGGCGGATACCACCGGCTTGACGCTCTGCCGCAGCACATCGAACGGCAGCACCTCGAACGCACCCGGCGCCGCGTTGAAAT
This sequence comes from Trebonia sp., assembly GCA_050013875.1. Taxonomy (GTDB): domain Bacteria; phylum Actinomycetota; class Actinomycetes; order Streptosporangiales; family Streptosporangiaceae; genus Trebonia. The sequence continues at coordinate 205,052 of JBEKEK010000003.1, forward strand.
CGGCCCACTTGTCGTCGGCCTTCGCACCCAGGTCACCGCCGGGGATGAACACATCGCCGACGCCCGTGATCAGCAGGCCCGCCAGCTCTGGGTCCGCGTCCACCCGGCGGACCGCGTAGCGGATGCCGAAGTACATCGCCTGCGTCAGCGCGTTCCTGGCCCGCGGCCGGTCGACCGTCAGGTGGGCGAACGGTGGGCGACGCTCGAACCTGAGGTACGGCGTCCCCAGCCAGTCGCCCTCCGGCGGGCGCGGCGCCGGTCCGCTGGCTGCGTCGGGCATGAGACCTCCAGCCGTCTCTGGTGACAGTGCCACCGTAAACCTTGAGTAAAATCGTATAACTAAATAATCTACTATGGTCCGCGCCGGGCGGCGCGGGGGCAGGAGGCCGCGGTGGAGTCCTCGCGTATCGGTTTTGTCGGCGCCGGGCGGATGGGCCTGCCGATGGTCGAGCGGCTCGCCGCGGCCGGACACGACCTCGTGGTGTACGGGCGGCGGCCGGAGACCCGGGCTGCCCTTGAACAGCTCCGCGTTGGGTACGCCGGCGAGCTGCGCGAGGCCGCGGCCGGCGCCGACGTGCTGCTGATCTGCGTCTTCAACGACGAGCAGCTGGCCGAGATCGCCGAGCCGCTGGCCCGGGCGCTGCCCGCGGGCGCCGTGCTCGCCTCCCACGTGACCGGCCGGGAGTCGACCTTGACGGCGATCGCGGGCCGCTTCCCCGGGATCGAGGTGGTAGACGCGCCGGTGAGCGGTGGCCCCATGGAGATCCGGGCGGGAGAGCTGACCGTCCTGCTTGGCGGGGCGCCGTCGGCCCGCGCCCGCACCGCCGCCGTCATCCGGGCTTACGCCGACCCCGTCATCGAGACCGGCGAACTCGGCAGCGCGATGGCGGTCAAGCTGGTCAACAACCTCCTGTTCGCCGCGAACGCGCAGTTGGCGGCGGAGGCGGTCCGGCTCGGCGCGGCGCTCGGGCTGGCTCCGGAGCCGCTGCTCGGCGCGCTCAACCAGATGAGCGGCGGCAGCCAGGCCAGCCGCCGCGCCGGGGAGAACGCGGGCATGGCCGAGTTCGGCGCGCGGATCGCGCCCTACCTGAGCAAGGACGTGGCGATCTGCCTTGAGCAGGCGGCCGAGCGGGGCGTCGACCCCGGCCTGCTGATCGATGTCGCCCGGCGGGGACCGCTGCCGGTCACCTGACCCGGTTATGCGATCACGGTCACGCGCCGAGCTCCTTCAGTAGCGCGTCCAGCCACTTCGCGGTCTGGGCGGCGGCCGCCTGGTGGCCGGCGGCGTCGATGGCGGGACCGTTGAGCTCGCAATCGAAGACCCCCGGGTAGCCGGCCTCGAGCAGCCATTGCACGACGGCCGCGAGCGGCACGTCCCCGTCGCCGGGGACGGCCCGGCAGGGCAGCGCCCGGGAGCCGCGCACCATGTCGCTCAGCTGTACGTGCGCGATCAGGGCGATATGCTCGCCGATCTCCTCGCGCAGCCGGCCCTCGGTCCAGACGTGGAACGCGTCGAGGCAGATCCCCAAGCCGGCCCGGGGGGCGACCAGGGTCGCGTCGTGGAAACTGTGGATGAACGTCAGGTCGGCGTAGAGCCAGCTGGTCGGCTCGATGGCGAGGGTCAGGCCGCGGTCCGCCGCGTAGCCGACAAGTTCCCCGACCGCGTTCACGTAGGCGTCCGCGCTCGCGTCCCACCGGGCGCAGGTGCGCGGGCCGACGAGCCCGTACATCGCCGCCGCGCCCACCGTCGCGGCCGCGTCTATGTCAAGTCGGGCGCGCCGCAGCGACGCGGCGGACGCTCGCCCTGACGACAGGTCGAGGCCGAGCGCCCCAGTTGTCGTGACGATCTTGACCCCGAGCCGCCGGGCGGCCGCGGCGACGGCCGCAGCCCCGGACGCGCGCACCTTGGCACCGGTCATCGACGCGCTCGCGGCGCCCAGGCCGGCGATGGCCTCGAGCGCGTCAAGCGCCGACAGTTCCGGGAAGCACAGCCCGCTGACGCAGACCCGCGGATGCATCGAAATCACTCCTGTCTGTATACGGGCCGTCAGCCGCTCACGATGCGGATGGCTTCCCGCACCAGCCGGGGCAGCTCCGGCCGCATCCGCGCCATCGAAGGTTTCAGCGGCCGGCCGAGCTTGCCGGCCCGTTTGAGCAGCAGCCCGGTGACGCCGGCCTCCTTGTAGCGGGTAAGGGCGTCGAACCAGCCGAGCTCGGGCACGGTCGCACCAAGCGCGTCCTCGTACGCCGCCACGATCTCCCGGCCGGTCGGGGTGCCCGCGACCGTCCCTGGCGCGACAGCCGGGTGCCCGGCGTCGTCGGTGAAGAAGGTCAGCCAGGCGAGGTCGATGCGCGGATCGCCGACCGACCAGATCTCCCAGTCGATGACCGCGTTGACCGTCGTCCCCGTGCACAGGGTGTTTCCGAGCCGGAAGTCGCCGTGGTTGACGGCCGGGGGCAAGGCCGCGGGCATGCTCGCCCGCAGTGCCTTCGCGGCCCGCTGATAATCACCCGCGAGTTCGGGCGGCAACGTGGCGAACGCGCGGGTCCACCGGTCAACCTCGTCCGCAAGACCGACGGCGGGCTCGTCGCCCAGCCCCACCTCGGCCGGGACGATCCGGTGCAGCAGCGCCAGCACCTGCACGGCGTCGAAGTAGCGAGCCCGCGCCTGGCGGGGGGCGGGCCGGTCGGCGTCATCACTAAGCACCGGTTCCACGCACTCCCCCGGTACCAGGTTCATCGCCATGAACGGGGGAACCTCCGGCGGGTCGCCCGGGTCGGAGAACAGCACGTCAGGCGCCAGCGCGCGGCGCGCGCCCTGGACGGCTTTCTGCAGCCGCGCCTGGCGCAGCACGTCACGATTGCGGAGCGGCGCGAGTCCTGGCGGCGCGACCTTGAGCACCACCGGAGTCTCCGCCGCGGCGACGCCGGTCAGCTCGACCAGGAAGGTCAGGCTGGAGGTACCGCCAGTCAGCGGGGCCACGTCCAGGACCTCCGCACCGGGACGCCACCGCGTCACCCGCTGCCCGACCCGGTCCCGCAGCTGTACCAGCAGCGCCTCGTCCACCTGGCTGGCGGCCATCCGTCCTCACCCCTATGCCACTCAAACAACTATCTTCTAGTATTTAGTAAACCATTCAGCGGGTACAGCGGCAGGAGCAGCGCATGTGGGAGTTCTTCACCGAGCCGGAGTTCCAGGAGAAGCTCGACTGGATGACTGCCTTCGTCCGCAACGAGTGCGAGCCCCTTGACCTGCTCTTCCCGCGCCCGGGTGACCCCTATGACGTGCACAACAAGGCGTCGCGGGCGATCCTGGCGCCGCTGCGGGAGAGGGTGAAGGAGCAGGGCCTGTGGGCCTGTCACCTCGGCCCCGAACTGGGCGGCCAGGGCTACGGGCAGCTCAAGCTGGCGCTGATGAACGAGATCCTCGGCCGCTCGGCCTGGGCGCCAACGGTGTTCGGCACGGCCGCCCCCGACACCGGCAACGCCGAGATCCTCGCCTTGTACGGCACCGAGGAGCAGCGGGCCCGCTACCTCCACCCGTTGCTCGATGGCAATATCGTGTCCACCTTCTCGATGACCGAGCCGCAGGCGGGCGCCGATCCCAAGGAGTTCGTCTGCAAGGCCACCAGGGACGGCGACGAGTGGGTGATCGAAGGCGAGAAGTGGTTCTCCTCCCACGCCCGCTATGCCTCGTTCCTCATCGTCATGGTGGTGACCGATCCCGACGCCCGGCCGCACGAGCGGATGTCGATGTTCATCGTCGGCGCCGAGGCACCCGGGGTGGAGATCATCCGCAACGTCGCGACGATGAATGAGCGCGACGACCTGGACGAGGGCACCGAGGGCTACATCCGCTACAACCAGGTCCGGGTGCCGCTCGACGCGATGCTCGGTGCGCCCGGCGAAGGCTTCCAGGTCGCGCAGGCCCGGCTGGGCGGCGGCCGTGTCCACCACGCCATGCGGGTGGTGGGCAAGTGCCAGCGGGCCTTCGACATGATGTGCGAGCGGGCGCTGTCCCGCCGCACCCAGGGCAAGCTGCTATCCGAGCACCAGTTCGTGCAGGGCTTCATCGCCGACTCGGCCATCCAGCTTCAGCAGTTCCGGCTGCTGGTGCTGGAGACCGCGTGGATCATCGACAACCGGCCGCACGGCGCCGCCCGCAAGCACATCGCCATGTGCAAGGTGGCGCTGGCCTCGGTGCTGCACGACATTCTGCAGAAGGCGGTGCACCTGCACGGGTCGCTCGGCACCACCCAGGAGACGCCGCTCGGCCCCTGGTGGTCGGCGGCGCCACAGTTGGCGCTGGCGGACGGGCCGACCGAGGTGCACAAGGCCGCCGTGGCCAAGCTGACGCTGCGGGACTACCAGCCGGCCCCTGGCCTGTTCCCCACCGAGCACAGCCCCACCCGGCGGGCGCAGGCCCGCGCCCGCTACGCGGCCGTCCTCGAGGAGTACGGGCTGTGAGCGAGCGCGGGGGCGCTGTGACTGACGCGGCGGCGCTGTTCGACCTGACCGGGAAGGTCGCGGTGGTGACCGGCGGGAGCCGCGGGCTTGGCCGCGAGATGGTCCTCGCCTTCGCCAGCGCGGGGGCCGACGTGGTTATCGCCAGCCGGAAACTGGACGCCTGCAAGGCCCTGGCGGGAGAGATCGAGGCTTCCGGGCGGCGGGCGCTGCCCGTCGCGTGCCACGTCGGTCACTGGAACGAGTGTGACGAGCTGGCCGACCGCGCGTACGAGCACTTCGGTCGGGTCGACATCCTGGTCAACAACGCGGGCATGTCGCCGGTCGCGCCGTCGTCGGCGGAGACCTCGGAGGAGCTGTTCGATAAGGTGATCGGGGTGAATTTCAAAGGCCCGTTCCGTCTCAGCGCGGTGATCGGGCAGCGGATGTACGACGGGGACGGCGGCTCGATCATCAACGTCTCTTCGAGCGGTGCCCTGTTCCCGGCCCCCCGGTTCGGCCCCTATGCGGGCGCGAAAGCGGCCCTCAATGCGCTGACCACGGTCTTCGCGCGCGAGTTGGCGCCCCGGGTCCGGGTCAACACGCTGTCAGCCGGTCCGTTCCTTACCGACATCGCGAAACACTGGCCGGAGGAGAGCAAGCGGACCTGGCGCAACGCGGCCGGCCGGCCCGGATCGCCCGAGGAAGTGGTGACCACGGCGCTGTACCTGGCGTCGGCCGCCTCCAGCTACACGACCGGCTCGCTGATCCGGGTCGACGGCGGCCTGTACTGACCAACCCGGTGCTCCCGTAGATGGTGGGTGAATTAGTAGATGGTGGGTGGATTAGTAGATGGTGGGTGGATTAGCTGTCGTAGATCGTGGGGTGGGTGGTGTGGGTGCGGCCGTTGGGCAGGGTCCAGCGGATGGTGCCGGGCTCGGGCTGGTCCACGCGCCACCCGGGTGCCTGCTTGGCGCGATGGTGGCGGCGGCACTTGGGGCCGAGGTTGCACTCGTCGGTCGGTCCGTCGGGGTAGGCGATCGTGTGGTCCTGGTCGCAGTAGGCGGCCTGGGCGTTGCAGCCAGGTGCGTCGCAGGTGACGGTGCGGGCGCGGATGAGGTCCCTGAGCTTGCGGCTGGGGGTGTAACGGTCCTCGGCGTGCCGGTGATCGCAGGTGCCCTGGGCGATGGGCTGGCCGGTGATGTTGAGGGCGCGGATGAGGTCGCGGAGCCGGGCTATCTGGTCGGCGTTCGGTGGTGACGTCCCGGGGGGTGGCTGGTGGGGAGGTGGCTGGTGGGGAGGTGGCTGGTGGGGAGGTGGCTGGTGGGGAGGTGGCTGGTGGGGAGGAGCCGCCTCGCGCGGCGGCGGGGGATCCCAGGGATGCTGCCCGCGGGCGCGGCCGTGGGCGATCGCCCCGCCGTTGAGGTCGGTGAGGGTGATGGACCAGCGGCTTCTGGGGTGCCGGGACGCGGCGGCGACGAGGGCCTGGATTTCCTCGGGGTCGAGCAGCCCGTAGCCGTCGGCCTGAGCGGGCGCGGTCGACCAGCCGAGCAAGGTGCCGATGGGGATGATGAGGTTGAGGTTGGCCGGCGGGGGCGCCGACTCGCCGGGGCGGAGCGGTCCGCGCCGCCGGGGGAGGTCGTCGGCCTCGTTGGGGAGGCCGTAGCGGGCGTTCTCGGCCTCGTCGGGCGTCCAGGCGGGCGCGCCGTCCGGGCCGGCGTAGCCGGGGAGGGGGACAGCATGGTCGTCGAAGGGGCCGGGGTCGTCGAAGGGGCCGGGGTCGTCGGCGGATCCTTGGGCGAGCGGCGGGTCGGCGTTCGGGGCGCTGAGGTTCATGCGGGGCCGGGGCCTGATCAGGCCGAGGGGGTTGCGGCCCTGCAGGAGCTCAGTCATGACGCGGGCGCGGATGGCCGATAGCGTCCCTTCGACCAGGCCGGAGTTGCGGACCCGGACGGCGACCGCGTCGATGTAGGCCTTGGCGGCCAGGGCGGTGGCGGTGTCGAGCTCGCGGCCGGCGATGGAGGCGTTGCCGGAGTCCTCGCGGCGGACCTCGACCCGCTGCCGGGTCTGCCTGGCGTGCTCCTTGCGGGCCTTGACGCCTTCGGGGTTGAGCTTCATCTCCAGCGCGGCGGCCTTGCGGGCCAGCTGGTCGATCCGCAGGCTCGGCGCGGCGGCGGCCAGGACCTCGTCGGCGAGGGCGGCGTCCGAGTCGCACAGGCTCGCGGTGCACCCGGCGATGACGTCGGCACGGGCACCGCTGATCAGCCCGGCCGCCATCCCGGCCAGGGTCCTCGGGAGCCGGGCGGTGAGGGCGAGGTCGTTCTCGATCCTCATGTCGGCGTAGTTGCCGGTCGCGACCAGCTCCATCGCCAGCTCTTCGGCGGGGAACTCGCCCGGACGGCGGCCCTTGGGGACCCTGCGGGCCTTGGCGTCCTCGAGCTGACGCTCTCGGCGGCGAGCGAACTCCGCGACCGCCACCGCCTGCAGGTAGGCCGCCCGGTTCTCCAGGCGGCGGGCCGCCTGCAAAGCGCCGGTCAGCTCGTCATCGGACAGCGCGCCGATGCCGGATACCGCCTGCTCGGTCAGGGCGGCCAGGACCGGGCCGGGACGCAGCGCGTCCGCCGCGGCGTCCTGCCCGAAGGCCGGGCCGAGCGCCTGCCCGCCGAGCCCGTCCGGGCCGGCCACCGCCGCCAGCAGCGCCGGGTCCACGTCGCACGCGTCACCCAGGCTGAGCGAGACCGCCGGGCCCTCCAGCTCCCACGGCTCGGGGATCCGCTCACGGCCCGCCTCAATGTCCGCGACCCACCGCGCCATCTCCGCGTCCGCGTCGAAATCGTCCCCGGGCAGGCCGGTCGGCGGCTCACGGTCGTCCACTGTTGGCCTCCCTCTCGGTGCGCACGGCCCATAATCGGATCATGCGAACATATTATCGTCGATTGGAGGATTAACTCAAGATCAACGCCTATAGTTGCGAAGATCTTTTCTGCCATTCGGAGATCCCGGTGGGGCGGGGTCCGGGCTGCGGGGGGGGTGAGGCGGCAGGCAGGGGGACGGGACGGGCAAGTGGAGTTTGCGGAGCCTGACGGGTGGGATCGGGGTTAGGCAGCCCGATAGGTCAAGCCGAGGCTAGGAGCGCGGGACCGGTGGGATCGGGGTTAGGCAGCCCGATAGGTGAAGCCGAGGTAGGAGCGCGGGACGGTGGAGGCGGAGCCACGCGTGCGTTCAGGATCGGAGTTTTGGTTCCGCGAGACGGAGATACCGCGGTTGATCGCCAGGGTCCTGACCTTAATGGTCAGCCCACCTCAGTGGGTCTTGCTGTCCCAGCAGAGCGACGGTGAGTCAAGCTGCAACGGGCGGGCGTACGACAGGTCGCCGGTGTCCCACGTCCCCTTGGGGAAGGTCTCGCTGATCTCGTTCTCCGGCCACTTCGATTCGCCCTCGACCTCCACCTCGATCGAGGTGCGACGGACCAGGATCCGCCATTCCCCGCCTCGCCGCTCCAGCCGGTCGAGGTAGCGGCCGCTCACGAACTTGGCCCGCCCGGGGGCGGACCGGGGCAGCAGTGCTCCGATGACGTAGGTCTCGCAGTGCGCCGTATCGCCGTCGATCTCACACGTGTGGTTGGTGATGTTGTGCAGGTGGAGGAAATAGCCGGCCGCGTGGGTCTTGTTCGCCCAGTCCCCGTAGCCGGGCCCCGGGGTGACGAACTGGCCGTGCTCATCAACGCCGTCGTCCCAGAAGCAGCGGTTCATCAGCCCGGCGTCGTGACGATCGTGGCCGCGGGCGTGACGCATGACCACGTCGAGAATGGCCTGGCGGTCCTTGAGGTACTGCACGTCCTGCAGGAGCTGCCGCAGTTGGTCGTCGGTCATCGCTGGATCCTTCCCTGGTAGCTGACTGGCGCCACCGCCATCCACTCACGGACCGAGGGCGGGCGCCTGCCCTCCCGGTCGCTGATCCCGTACTGCCGCGCGACTTCCGCACCGATGAGGGTGCGTCCGCTGACCGCGAGGACATCCGGGTCGGCGGCCAGCGCGGCGATGACGTGCCCGGTGAACTCCGGGGTTTCCGCGATGTCGTCGAGGTAGGCGAACTCGGGCCCGCTGTCGATGATCTGCCGCAGCCGTTCGGTCAGCACGGCGCCCATCCAGATCGACACCGCGGCGACCCCGAACGGCCGGAAGTCGACTGCCATATCGGCGGCGAACTTGTCCAGGCCGGCCTTGTGCGCGCCGTAGGCCGCTCCGTACTGGTAGTGCACGGCACCCGGCGCCGAAGTGAACACCACCAGCCCCCGGCCCGTTTCCACCAGCAGCGGCGCCGCGTAGTAGCTGGCGACGAGACTGCTCCGCAGGCCGACCTCGAGCAGGTCGACGCTGGCGGCCAGCGGCTTCTCCCAGAACGGCACCGCGCGCTGCAGCTCGTCGTGGATGAGGGCCGCGTTGCTGACAAGAAGGTCGAGACGGCCTTCCTGCTGGCGAACCCGTTCGAAGAGCGCCTCGGCCTCCTCGTCGTGGCGATGGTCGACACGCACCGCCACGCCTTTTCCGCCGGCCGCCGTGATCGCCGCGGCGGTGTCGTGGATCGTGCCTCCCCATGGTGACTGGCCGGCTCGCTGCGTCCGCCCGGTCACGTACACGGTGTACCCGTGTGACCCGAGCGCGATGGCGATGCCGCGGCCGGCGCCGCGACTGCCGCCGGTGACCACGGCCACGCCGGTCATGCGGGTGGCCCGGGAGCCAGGAAGACCGCCGCGTACTGGCGCAGCGCCTCGACCGCATGGTCGACGCTGTCGCCCGGCGGCCGCAGGACGAACGAGTCCACTCCGGCGTCGGCGAGCTGCCCGAGGTGGTCCCGGTGCTCCTCGGCCGACCCCGGTCGCTGCATGAAGCCTGTCTGCGGGGTATGCGCCTGGATCGTCAGCGGGGCGGCGTCGCCGTTGACCCGGGCCGCGGCCGCGCGGACCTCACTGATCCTGGCCGCCAGTTCCGCGACGGTGGCGATGCCGGGCGTGCGTGACGTCCGCGCCACCTCCGGGCTCACCATCAGCGGACTCCAGCCCTGGTTGCGGGCCGCGCGGTCACGGGCGGCGGCGCTGTTGCCGCCGATCAGCACCGGCGGCCCGCCGGGCTGGGCCGGGCCGGGCAGCGAGGCCACGCCGCGCGCGGTGAAGTGCTTGCCCTGGTAGGCGAAGGGGACCTCGGTCCACACGCCGCGCAGCACCTCGAGCGACTCATCGAAAAGCTCGTTGCGCCGGTCCATGTCGACGTTGAGTGCGAGGAACTCCGAGCGCAGGTACCCGGTACCCGCGACCACGGTGAGGCGGCCGCCGGACAGCAGGTCAACGGTGCTCAGCGCCTTGGCCAGCAGGAACGGGTTGTGGTATGGCAGCACCAGGAGGTAGGTCATCAGCCGCAGCCGGCGGGTGACGGCGGCGCAGAAGGTGAGGGCCGAGGTCTGGTCAAGCGACTCGTGGCCGCCCGCGTTGAGCCACTTGGCCGACGGGGCGGGGTGCTCGCTGAACGAGATCGCGTCGTACCCGCCCGCTTCGGCCGCCTGGGCGACCCGGGTCATCCCCGCCGCGGTGACCAGGGCCGGGTCGTAGCCACGGACGACGATCGGGTAGTCGACGGTGAACTTCATGCCGCTCCTTCGAGCAGTGCCAGGCTGGCTAGCGCGTACCGCTGGCCGCGGCGCTCGCTGACCATGAACGACGGGGGCGCGAGGTAGACGACGTCACGGGCCAGTGAGTCGCCGCGGCGGGCCAGCGCCGAGCGGCCGTCGGCGGTGCTGCCGCACACGGCGATCGCCGCCAGCATGTCGTCGGTGACGGCCCGGCCCATCGCGTCGAAGTCACGCGCGGCGAAGGCCTGGCGGATGGCCGCGGTCTGGGCGGTCCAGCCGTGATGCTCGACGTAGGGGTCGTAGGTCTTGACGGTGAGGTAGAAGGCGATCATCCGGCGGGCGTCCATGGCCGCGCGCTCCGGGTCGTCGTCGTCGATGGCGGTGATCACCCAGCCGTGCTCGGCCGGGGTACCCCCGTGCTCGGCCTGGGCGGCGCCCTTGGCCAGCGCGGGCCGGATCACGTCCTCCCACCAGGTCCTGGTGAACAGGCCGTGGCCGATCGCCCCGTCGGCCGTGCGGCCCGCGGCCGCGGCCATCAGCTTGTTGAACGCGCCGAGCAGGATCGGCGCGTCGATGCGGCCGAGCACCGGCGCGGCGACGACCGCGTCCACCCGGTAGAACTCCCCGTCGTAGCGGACGCGCTGCCCGTTCTCCGCCCGCAGCCAGGCCCGGACGGCGCCGACCAGGTCGGCCATGCGCGCGACGGGCCGGTCGGCCGGCACCCCGAACCAGTCGCGGTTGATCTTGTACGCCCCCGAGCCCAGGCCGAGGAAGACGCGTCCTGGTGCGTGCCGCCAGGCGCCGCGGATCCCGGCCGCGTGCGCGTACGGGGTGCGGGCAAACGCGTAGGCGATGCCCGGGCCGACCAGCGCCCGCTCCGTCTGCATGACCATCTCGGCCAGCGTGGAGTACGCCTCGTGATCGACGAACTCACCGCTGCAGAACGCCGTGATGCCGGCCGCCTCGGCCGCCCGCGCCACGGCCGCGCCGCGCCAGGGCAGGCCGTACCGCCGGCCAGGGGTGGTCATCGCTTGTCCCTGGGGAGGCCGAGCGCGCGCTCGGCGACCACCGTTTTGAGTACCTCGTTGGCCCCGCCCGCGATCGTGTAGGCGCGCGCGTACAGGAAGGCGTCCTGCCACCAGCCGTCGGCGTAGGCCCGGCCGTCGCCTTCGACCGCCATCCCCCCGATTCCCTGCAGGGCGACACCGAACTCGGTCATGGCCAGGTTGACCTCGCTGTAGAAGACCTTGGCGAGCGGTCCGTCGGCGGCGTCTTCTGTGCCGTTGGCGATGCGGGACTGCACGGCCTTGCTCATCACGTCGGTGACGTGCGCGAGCGCGGCGAGCCGGCCGAGCCGCTGGCGGGTGGCGCCGTCGGTGATGGCCGGCCGTCCGCCGGCGGCGGCCTGGCGGGCGAGCGCGAAGAGGTCGTCGAGCTGGGCGTGCAGCTCGACCGCGCGGGCCCCGACGCCGCTGCGCTCATGGGCCAGGCTGGTGTTGGCGACCCGCCAGCCGTTGTTGACCTCGCCGATCACCCGGTCGGCGGGGATGCGCACGTTGTCAAGGAAGACCTCGTTGAAGTCATTGGTCCCGGTGATCTCGCGCAGCGGCCGGACGTCGACTCCCGGTGTCCGCATGTCGAGCGCGAACGCGGTGATGCCCGCCTGCTTGGCGACCCCCGAGTCGGTGCGCGCCAGCAGGTAGCCGAGATCGGCGTGCTGGCCGTTGGTGGTCCACACCTTCTGGCCGTTGACGACGTAATGCCGGCCGTCGAGCACCGCCCGGGTCGTCAGGCTGGCCAGGTCACTGCCCGCGCCCGGCTCGCTGAACAGCTGGCACCACAGGTCCTCGCCCGAGCGGATCCTCGGCAGGTAACGCCGGCGCTGCTGCTCGCTGCCGAATGCCAGGATGGCTCCCGCGGCCAGCGCCCCGGCGCCGATCTCGCCCCAGGTCCTGGCCCGGGCGATCTCCTCGGCGACGATGAACGTGTGCTCGATGGAGGCACCGGGGCGGCCGCCGTATTCCGGCGGCCACGCCTGCCCGAGATAGCCGGCCGCGTAGAGCCTGGCCACCCAGGCGCGCAGCGCGGGCAGCTGCTCGGGGTCCGGTGCCCGCACCCCTACGTGCTTGCGCGCTCCCGGCCCGTGCCGCGCGATGAAGGCCCGGACCCCGGCCCGGTAGTCCTCAAGTTCGGGGCTGTAGTCAAACCGCATGGGATTCTCCTGGGTGGCGCGGGTGGGGCGGGTCAGCGGGGCGGCATGGCCGGGTCATGGGGCAGCCCAAGAACCTGCTCGGCGACGGTGTTGAGCTGGATCTCCCTGGTCCCGGCGCCGATGGTAGACGCCCGGGTCCGCAGGAACCCGTGCAGCCACCGGGACCGCTGCACGGCCTGCGGGGCGGACTTCCCGAGCAGGCCCGCCGGGCCGAGCAGATCGACCGCGAACTCGTGGATGTCCTGCTCGAACGCCGTGATCAGCAGCCGTGAGATGGAGGACGCGGCACCGGCGTCGCCCCTGGCGAGGATGCCGGCGATGGTCCGCTCGGCGTTGTAGCGGATGATCCGGACCCGGGTCTCCAGGTCGACGAACCGGTCGCGCACCAGCGGGTCGGTCAGCTGACCGCGCTCGCGGGCGAGGTCTTCCAGTTCGGTCAGCACCCGGCGGTACATCGCCGCCTGGTTCAGGGCGCCGGCCGACCGCTCGTGCCCGAGGCTCGTCCGGGCGAGCTGCCAGCCGCCGTTTTCCTCCCCGATCCGGTCCGACACCGGCACCCGCACGCCGTCGAAGAACACCTCGGCGAACAGGTGCCCACCGGTGAGGTCCCGCAGCGGCCGCACCTCGACACCGGGCGCGTGGGCGTCGATGACCAGGTAGGTAATGCCCTTCTGCCTGCTCTCCCTGGTTCCCGTCCGGACCAGCGTGAAGAATAGGTCGGCGTCACCCGCGTGCGACGTCCACACCTTCTGGCCGGTGACAATGTACTCCGCGCCGTCCCGGCGGGCAGTGCTGCGCAGGCTCGGCAGGTCGGAGCCCGCGTCCGGTTCTGAGTAGCCCTGGGCCCATACCTTGTCCCCGCGCAGCATCGGGGCCAGCCACCGCTGCTTCTGCTGCTCGGTGCCGTACTTGATGATCGTGGGGGCGGCGATGTTCAGGCCGGTGCCGAGTGGTCCGGGTACCCGCGCGCGGGCCGCCTCTTCGTGGTAGATCACCTGGTGGGCGAATGACAGCTGCATGCCGCCAAACTCGCGCGGCCAGCCCGGACCCGCGTACCCGCGGTCGAACAAGGTCGCCAGCCACGCCTTGGTCCAGGCGAGGCGCTGCCGGGGATCCTTCGGCGCCCGCCCCGGGTGCTGCGCGGCGAAGAACTCGCGCAGCCGGGCCCGGAAGACATCATCGGGCTCGGCCGCTGTCACCGCCGCTTCGCGTTCCGCGGTCATCGGCGTCCTTCAGATCCCGGCCAGCTCGGCCAGCCGCGTGCGCTGCCGGCCAGGCGGGCCGAAGAGAAGTTCCGACGACTTCGCCCGCCGCAGGTACAGGTGCGCGTCGTGCTCCCAGGTGTACCCGATGCCGCCGTGGATCTGGATGCACTCCTTGGCGGCGTGCGTGAACGCCTGCGAGCAGTAGGTGTAGGCCAGCGCCGCGGCGAGCGGCGCGTCCGGCTCACGTCCGGCGACGGCGGCGCTCGCGTGGTAAACGGCGGACCGGCCGGACTCGACCTCAAGCAGCAGGTTCGCGCACTTGTGCTTGATCGCCTGGAACGAGCCGATCGGGCGGCCGAACTGCTCGCGGACCTTGGCGTACTCGACCGCGAGGTCCAGGCACCGCGCCGCGCCGCCGATCTGCTCAGCGGCCAGCGCCGCGAGTACCAGGTTGGTCACCTCCGCCAGCCACTCGGCGGCGTCGCGGCCGGCGCCGACGCGGGTGGCCGGCGCGCCGCGCAGGGTGACGGAGGCGAGAGCGCGGGTCAGGTCCAGGGTGTCCAATCGCGCCCGCTCGACGCCCGCGGCGCCGCCCTCGACGGCGAAGACCCCGGGCCCGTCGGGCGCGCGCGCGACGACGAGCAGGAGATCGGCGGTGTGGCCGTCGACGACGAAGAGCTTGGCGCCGGTGACGGCCCAGCCGCCGGCGGCCGGCTCGGCCGCCGCGGTGACGTCCTTCAGGTCCCAGGACCCGGAATCCTCCGCGACCGCGAGGGCGGCGGTCAGCGAGCCGTCGGCGATACCCGGCAGCCAGCGCCCCATCGCCTCGTTGTCACCGGAGGCGGTCAGCGCCTGGCCGGCCAGCGCGACGGTGGCGAAGTACGGCGCCACCAGCAGGGCGCGTCCCATTTCGGCAAGCACGATGCCGAGCTCGACCGGCCCGTACCCGGATCCGCCGTACTCCTCGGGAACGGCGATACCCGACAGCCCGAGCTGGCCGGTCAGCAGCGCCCAGACCTCGTCGTCCCGGCTCTCCCCCGCCTCCATCAGGCGGCGGACCTGATGGCTGGGCGACTTTTCGCTGAGGAACGCGCGGACGACCTGTCGCAGCTCGTCGTGTTCCGCACTGTGGCCGACGCTCACTCGGCGCTCTCGCCTCGGTCTCTCACGGTTCTTGAGTATAGTGCAATTATTGAACTATGACACCTCCATCGGGAACGGCCGCGCACCGGCCCGCCCCCAGTCGGAAGGCCGAGGATGGACATCAACGGAGCGGTGGCGCTGATCACCGGGGGCGGCGGGGGCTTCGGCAGCGCCACCGCGCGCCGGCTGCACGCGGCCGGCGCGCGGGTCGTCGTCGCCGATCTCGATGAGGCCAAGGGCAAGGCGGTGGCGGACGAACTCGGCGACGGGGCGCTGTTCGCGCACACCGACGTGACCGACGCCGACAGCATCGCCTCGGCGATCACCGCGGCCGGCCAACTCGGCCCGCTGCGGATCGCCGTCGTCGCGCACGGCGGGCCTGGCGGCCCGCGCACGCTCGACAAGGAGAGCCAGCCGGCCCCGCAGCGGTCTTTCACCGCCGTCACCGATATTTTCCTTAACGCCACGTACAACATCGACCGGCTGGCGGCGGCGGCGATCGCCAAGACCGAGCCGCTGGAGCACGGCGAGCGCGGTGTGCTCATCAACACCGCGTCCATCGCGGCCTACGACGGCACGATCGGCCAGGCCGCCTACGCCGCCGCCAAGGGCGGCATCGTCGCCATGACGCTCCCCCTCGCCCGCGACCTCGCCTCGGCCGGGATCCGGGTGGTGACCATCGCTCCTGGCACGTTCCTCACGCCGGCGTTCCGCAAGGCCGACCCGGAGCAACTCGACGCTTACTGGGGCGCGGCGGTGCCGTTCCCCAAGCGCATGGGCCGCGCGGGCGAATACGCTCAATTGGCCCAGGCCATCGCCGAGAACGTGTACCTCAACGGCGAGACGATCCGGCTCGACGGCGCACTGCGTTTCACACCTAAAGGGGCGAAGTAAGCAGGCCGCAACACGTCCGGGCAATTAATCAGATGGGTTCGCTCTTTCAATGTATATGACAGATATGATTATCACGTGACCACGGTAAGCAGCCCAGCAGCCCACATCGGGACGGTCGTCCGCGCGCCCAAGACCGGCGAACTGATCGCCACCCACCTGCGGCGCCAGATCGTACGCGGCGAACTGAAGCCGGGCGAGACGCTGCCCGCCGAAAGCCAGCTCATGGAGCAGTACGGCGTGTCACGCCCGACCCTGCGCGAGGCGTTCCGCATCCTCGAATCGGAAACCCTCATCAGCGTCCGCCGGGGCAGCCGCGGCGGCGCCAGGGTGGTCGCTCCGGACGCGTCGGTCGCCGCGCGTTACGTCGGCCTGCTGCTGCAGATTCAGGGCGCCACGATCAACGATGTCTACGAGGCCAGGATGATCTCCGAGCCCCCGTGCGCCCGCCTGCTGGCGCTGCATCGCACCGACGAGGACATCGCGAAGCTGACCGAGGTGGTGGACGAGCTCAAGGCCGAGGTGGCCGTGCGCAAGCCGTTCATCCCCGACCCCTATGTCTGGTCCCGGCTGACCTACCGCTTTCACGAGCTGATCCTGGAGGGCTGCGGCAATAAGACGATGGCCATCCAGGGGGCCGTGCTGCAGGACATCGTCGCCACTCACCTGCGCACCAAGATCGCGCAGCGCGATGATTCCGACACCGACGAGCGGTTCCAGCTGGTCATCCGCTCGTATACGAAACTGATCAGCCTGGTCAAGGCCGGGAACGCCGCGGGCGCCGAGAAGCACTGGCGCTCGCACATGGAGGCCGCCGCCGTGTACCTGCTCAAGGACGACCTCAGGACCAAGCCGGTCGTCGACCTGTTCGCCTGACGCGCTCTGGTGCCGCCGGACGAGCTGCAGCTGCCCGCGCACATCCTGGCGGGAGCCGCGGCGCACGACGGCTGCCCGCTGGTTTTCGTGTCAGGCGACGGTGAGCGGCCGACGACACTCGGCGCGCTGGTGAGCGACGCCGAGAAAGTCGCGGGGGCGCTGCAGGCCCGCGGCATCGGCCCCGGTGACGTGGTCGCGGTCCAGCTGCCCGGGTCCTACGAGGGAGCGGTGGTGCAGGCGGCCGTGAGCCTGTGCGGCGCGGTCCTGCTGCCGGTCGTGATGATCTACGGCCCCCATGAGCTGGACTTCGTGCTGAGCCGGTCGGGCGCCACGGCGGTCGTCCTTACCCGGGAGCACCGCGGCCGCCCGCACGCCGCCACCGTACTGGGCGGGCTCTCCGGCCTGCCCGCACTGAAACTGGCCGTCGTGGTGGGGGATGGCGCGCCCGGCCACGGCGCCATCGGGTACGCCGGCCTCGTCGGCCGCCCGGGTGGCGAGTACCGTCAGCCCGGCCCCGACCCGGACGACCGCGCCGTGCTGATGTACACCTCGGGCACCACCGCCGACCCCAAGGGGGTGCGGCATTCGCACCGCACCCTGCTGGCCGAGGCGAAGTCCCCGGTCTACACGCACACCGGCCCGGGCGAGCGGAGCCTCGGGCTCTTCCCGCCCGGTCACATCGCCGGGCTGCTCAGCCTGCTGCGCATTCTGCTGCTTGGCACGCCCACGGTCATCATGCAGGCCTGGGAGTCGGCGCTGGCCGCCCGCCTGATCGACCGGCACGCGGTCACGTCCTCGGGCGGCGCGCCGGTGCAGCTGTCCGGCCTGCTCGACCAGCAGGCCAACGGCACGGCGAGCCTGGCCACGCTGCGCGAGTTCCTGACCGGTGCGGCTCCGGTCGCGCCGAGCCTGATCCGGCGGGCCGACGCCGCCGGGATCACCGCCTTCCGGTCCTACGGCAGCAGCGAGCACCCGACGATCAGCGCCGGGAACATCGCCGACCCGCTCGACCGGCGGGCCGCTACCGATGGCCGGCTGGTCGCGGGCAACCAGGTCCGCGTCGTCGACCCCGACGGACGCGACGTCCCGGCCGGCCGGGACGGTGAGATCCTCAGCCGCGGCCCTGAGCTCTTCACCGGCTACACCGACGCCGCCCTGAACTCCGCGTCCTTCCTGCCCGGCGGGTGGTTCCGGACCGGGGACGTCGGACGGCTCGACGGCGACGGGTACCTCACGGTCACCGACCGGTTGAAGGACATCATCATCCGCGGCGGCGAGAACATCTCCGCCAAGGAGGTCGAGGACCTGCTCATCACCCACCCCGCGGTCGCGGACGTGGCGGTCATCCCGGCGATGGACCCGGTAATGGGCGAGCGGGTCTGCGCGGTCGTCGTCCTCCGCCCCGGGCACTCCTTCGGCATCGAGGAAGCCCGGGCTCACGTCGCCGCCGCGGGAGCCGCGCGGCAGAAGACGCCCGAGGTCATCGTGCGCGCGGACGAGCTGCCGCGGACGCCCGCGGGCAAGGTACGCAAGGACGTGCTTCGGGCCCAGGTCCGGGCTACGCCTCCTGGCGGGGCTGACGGTAGCGGTCCATAAGGAGCCGGCGGAGCATCTTGCCGGACGGCGTCCGCGGCAACTCGGCCTCGAAGGAAACCGACCGGGGCGCCTTGTAGGGCGCGATCCGTGACCGGCAGAAGTCCATCAGCTCGGTCGCCAGCTCGGGAGTCCCGGCCCCGGGGACGGCGGGCTGCACGACCGCGTGCACCCGCTGTCCCATCTCCTCGTCGGGGATTCCGAACACGACGATGTCGGCGACGGCCCGGTGCAGGGCGAGCGCGTCCTCGATCTCGCGCGGGTAGATGTTCACCCCGCCGGAGAGGATCAAGTCGGTACGCCGGTCGGCGAGGTACAGGTAGCCCTCCGGGTCAAGCTGGCCCAGGTCGCCGAGCGTGCTCCAGCCCTTGTCGTTGTACGCGCCGTCGGTCTTCTCGGGGTCGTTGTGATAGCTGAAGCGCCTGGTCCCGCTGAACCAGACGGTGCCGATCTGGCCGGCTGGCAGCTCGTCGCCGTCATCGGAGCAGATGTGCACCCGGCCGACGATCGGCTTGCCGACCGAGCCCTTATGGCGCAGCCACGTCGGGCTGTCGATCACGCAGAACCCGTTGCCCTCACTGCCCGCGTAGAACTCGGTCAGGATCGGCCCCAGCCAGGCGATCATCCGCTCCTTGACCTCCACCGAGATCGGCGCGGCGGCGGTCACGACCAGCTCCAGGCTGGCAACGTCGAACGCGGACCGCTCCGCCTCGGGGAGCTTCAGCATCCGGACGAACATCGTCGGTACGAAATTGCCGTGCGTGACCTGATACCGCTCGATCAGGGCGAGCGCCCGGGCCGCGTCGAACCGTTCCATCACCACGACGGTGCCGCCGTTGCGGATCGTCCCGAGTGACCAGCCGATCGGTGCCCCGTGGTAGAGCGGCCCTGGGCAAAGGTAGACCGTGGCGGGCGAGAACCCGAAGACGTTCTTCATCGTGTGGTCGATGTTCAGCCCGGTCCCGAACGGCTGGCCGGTCAACTCGGGCAAGATGCCCTTGGGCCGGCCGGTGGTCCCGGACGAATACAGCATGTAGTAGCCCTCAAGCTCGTCGGGCACCGGGGTAGCCGGCATCGGGCCGATCGCGTCCGATAGCGACTCCACCCCGGGGACCGGCGAGCCGACAGTCAGCCTGCCCGCCAGCGCCGACATCGCCGACGCGGCCGCCACCTCCTCGAGGCCGCTGGAGGAAACAAGCAGGCGCGCCCCGCAGTCGGCCACGATATAGGCGGCCTCGTCACCCGCCAGGTGCCAGTTCACCGGGGTATAGAAAAGCCCGGACCGCTGGGCCGCCCATATGACAGGGAAAAACTCCAGCCTGTTCTCCATGAGGACGGCGATGTGATCCCCCGGGCGCAGGCCGCGGGCACGGAACAACTGCGCGACCTTGTTCGACTGCCGGTCCAGTTCGGCGTAAGACAGGCTGGCACCGGAATCCGCCATGATGACCGCGGGCTTGTCGCCGTACTCGCGGGCCAACCGGGTCAGGTGCATCACGCTCCCCCGTACGCCAGCTGCTCGATCAGCCGGTGCTTCATCATCTTGCCGGCCACCGAGCGCGGCAGCGAGTCGACGAAGGTGACCGACTTGGGGCACTTGTAGTGCGCGAGGCGCTCGCGGGTCCAGTCGATGATGTCGCGCTCCAGACCGGGGTCGCCCGGGTGGCCGTCGCGCAGCGTGACGACCGCCTTGACCGCCTCGCCGTACTCGTCGTCGGGCACTCCGATGACCGCGACGTCATCGACCGCCGGGTGCTGGATGAGCAGGTCCTCGATCTCCCGCGGGTAGATGTTGACGCCGCCGGAGATGATCGTGTGGTCGGAGCGGCCGGTGATGAAGAGGTAACCGTCGGAATCGAGGTGGCCGATATCGCCCATCCGCGCCCAGCCCTTGCCGTTGTACATCGAGGCGGACTTCGCCGGGTCGCCGTGGTAAGAGAAACGGTTGGCCGGCCGGGTGAACCAGATGATGCCGTCCTGGCAGGCTGGCAGCTCGCGTCCCGACTCGTCGGTGATCGCCACCGAGCCCGGCACCACCCGGCCGACCGAGCCAGGGTGCTCGAGCCATTCCGCGGAGCTGATCGACACATGGCCGGCCGCCTCGGTCGCGGAGTAATACTCGTGGATGACCGGGCCGAACCAGTCAATCATCTGCCGCTTGACCTCGACCGGGCAGGGCGCCGCGCTGTGCGCGACGGCCCGCAGGCTGCTGACGTCATAGCGGCGGCGGACTTCCTCGGGCAGCCGCAGCAGCCTGATGAACATCGTGGGGACGAACTGGACATGAGTCACCCGGTACTTCTCGATCGCCCGCAGCGTCTCTTCGGCGTCAAACTTCGGCAGCACGGCCACCGTCCCGCCGTGCCGATGGGCGGCCATCGCCGACACCAGCGGAGCGGCGTGGTAGAGCGGGCCGACCGTCAGGGACACGGTCCCACTGTCGAGTCCGTACCGGTTGACCCAGAGGATGTCCCCGCCTACGTCGCCGAACTGGCGCCCGGTGTCCACCTTGGCATGGACGATCCCTTTCGGCCTGCCGGTGGTCCCCGAGGAATACAGCATCGCCTGTCCCTCAAGCTCCGGGCCGGCCGGGGTGATCCCGGCCTTCGCGACCGCCTCGGCGTAATCGTCGGCGCCCGGCCGGCCGGTGCCGATAAGCCGGTCGGTGCCGATGATGAGCCGCAGGGCCAGCCGCGGAAGGTCACCCGCGGCCTGCTCGGCCACGTCCGCCAGGTCAGCGGAGACGATGAGCGCCTTCGCGGCCGAATTCTCGAGCAGGTAGCGCACCTCACCCGGGGTGAGCTGCCAGCTGACGGCGGTGTAGACGTAGCCGCCGCGCCGGGCTGCCCACACGACCTCGAAGTACTCGGGTACGTTGGTCATGAAGATCGCGATGTGGTCTCCTGGACCGAGCCCGTGCGAACGGAACACGTTCGCCAGTCGCTTCGACCGGTCGACCATGGCCCGGTAGGAGATCCGCTGGCCCGTCGTCGGCACGACGACGGCAGCGCTGTCGGGCGCGCGGTCGGCATGGTCGTCCGGCCGGAGCAAGGCGGGCTGATCCGTCATCGAACTCCCTCGGGAAACTGGCCCTGCCGCCACAGCAGGCACAATTATAACTAGCTTATAGAGTTTAGTAATACGATTCAACCGCCGCCCGGCGCCACCAGGGACGCCGCCGGGGCGGCCGGCCGCCAATAGGATTGGGCCATGTCGTCATCTGGAGCCCCGGCGGCGCGTCCCGCGTCACGGGCGATCGCACGCGCGGCCGTGCAGGCCGAGCTGAGCCTGGCCGCCTACGAACTGGTCGTGGAGAACGGGTACGGGAACGTCACGGTCGACGACATGGCCGCGGCGGGCGGGGTTTCCCGCAGTACCTTCCTGCGTTATTTCCGCACCAAGGACCAGGCGATCGCGGTCGCGCTGAAAGCGCACGCCGAACGGATGGCGGACGCGCTGCTTGCCCGCCCGCCCGGCGAGGACGACTGGCTGGCGCTGCGCCGCGCCATCGAGGCCTTCGTCGTGCCCATTTACCTGAAGCACCCGGCCGGGGCGCAGGCGCTGTCCCGGCTTTCGATGTTCACCCAGGCGCTCTCCGGTGCCCAGCTGGAGCGGCAGGACTGGCGCACGCCGCTGACCCGCGCGCTGGCCGAACGGCATGAGGTGACCGGGCCGGTCCCCATCAGCCTGGCGGTGAAGGTCGGCGCCGCGCTTGAGTGCATGGGCCTTGCCGTCTCGTACTGGGCGGCCGCGGACGGCGGGGTCGACCTGGTGGACCTGCTGCGGGAAGGCTTCGCCGCGCTCAGCGGCGACAGCACGTAGGCCCGGCCCCTCGCGCGGGCCTAGGCCGGCAGCCCGATGGCCTAGGCCGGCAGGCCGATGGCCTTGACCTCAAGGTATTCCTCGAAGCCGCTGTCGCCGTAGCGGCGGCCGAGGCCGCTCTGGCGCACGCCGCCGAGCGGGCTGGTGATGGCGAACGTGCCGCCGACGTTCGCGCCGACCGTGCCGGTATGGATCTTGAGCGCCACCGCCAGCGCGTGGTCGTCGTCGCCGCTCGACACCTGGCCGGCCAGACCGTAGATGGTGTCGTTGGCGATCGCGATCGCCTCTTCCTCCGTGTCGTACGGGGTCACCGTGACGACCGGGCCGAAGGTTTCCTGCTGGCCGATCGCGCTGCGCGGGTCGACGTCGGACAGCAGCGTCGGCTCGATGTAGTACCCCGTCGGCAGGTGGGCCGGCCGGCCGCCGCCGGTGATCAGGGTGGCGCCGGCCGCGACGGCGCCCTCGATCAGGCCGAGTACCTTGGCCCGCTGCGCGGCGCTGATCGCGGGCCCTGAGTAGTTCTTCATGTCCCACGGGTCGCCGTAGGGGAAGTGCTCCATGGTCGCCCGCAGGATGGCCAGTCCCCCGGCCATCCTGCCCCGCGGCAGCAGGATCCGGGTGGCGAGCGTGCACCCCTGGCCGGACATCGTGCACACGCCGCCGGCCGCGGACGGCAGCACCGTCGCCAGGTCGGCGTCGTCAAGCACGATGTGCGTGGACTTGCCGCCCAGTTCCATCACGGTCTTCTTCACGGTGGGCGCGGCCGCGGCGAGGATCTTTCTTCCCACCGCGGTCGAGCCGGTGAAGGTGACCATGTCGACCCGCGGATCGGAGGTCAGGACCGCGGCCACGTCGTCGTCGTTGGACACCACCACCTGGAAGATGCCGGGCGGGATGTCGGTCTCCTGCGCCGCGATGCGGCCGAGTTCGAGCCCGGCCCACGGGGTGAGCTGGGCCGGCTTGAGGATCACCGCGTTTCCCGCGAGCAGCGCGGGCACGCTCTCGGCGATGTTCAGGTAGAGCGGTGCGTTCCACGGGGTGATGGCGGCGACGACCCCAACCGGGACGTACTGCAGCTTCTGCCGGAACGTGCGGCCCAGGCCCGAGTGGATGCCACCGTCGCGCAGGAACGCGAAGTTGCGCGCGTAGTCCGGCCAGTAGCCGGCCTCCTCGATCGGGAACGCGAGCTGGATGCCGTAGGTCATGGCGACCGGCGTGCCGATCTCGGTGACGAGGATGCGCCGCAGCCGCTGCTGCGCGCGGGCCAGGCCGTCGCGGAGCTGGGTCACGCAGTGCGCGCGAAACTCGACGTCATCCCGCCAGTTCCCGGCGTTGCGGTCGAAGGCCAGGCGCGCGGCGGCGATCGCCTGGCTGAAGTCGGCCGGGGTGCCGTCCGCGGCCACTCCGGCCACTTCCTCGGTGGCCGGATTGATCACGTCGAACGTGGCACCACCGGACGCGCCGACCAGGTCGCCGTCGATCAGCAGCCGCTCCTCGCCCGCCAGCACCCCAGTCCCGCCGTCAGCCTCAGTGGTGGTCATGAACGCTCCCTCGCGCGCTAAGTGGATGAGCCGCGGCCGCCTGCTCGGTTCTATCCTCTTATATAACTACCTATTTTAGCTATAACTAGCCGCGGGCACTGACCGCCGGGCGCCGGCCGGGCACAGCGGCATCGCGGCGGGAGCGGGCGGAGCCACGGGACCGTTCTGGATGATCCTTTTGGTTTCCCGAGGGGATGTCGGTGGCTCAGGGACCCAGCGGGCCAGGCAGGCCAGGGCGAGGCTGGTGATCAGCACGGCGAGGCCGGCCCCGACCGCGCCCGCCACGCCGTTGCCCGGCGTCTCGCCGAGCAGCCCGAGGCCGATGGCCACGCTGGCCACCGGGGTAACCGCCGAGATGACCGGCAGCGTGATCAGCGGGCGGCCAGTCTGGTAGGCCGTCTGGGTCAGCAGCACGTTCCCCGCCCCGCAAACTATCAGCGCGTAGACGGTCCACGAGGTCGCCACGGCGGCCGGTCCGTGGCTGGCCACATGGGAGAACGCCATCGTCACGACGGCCGAGCACGCGTCCCCGAGGCCCGCCGCCACCGCCAGCAGCATCGCGCGGCGGCGGCCGGCCGCGCGCAGGCCGGCCACCGCGACCGCCGCCGCGGCGGCGGCCGCCACCGCGGCGCCAAGCACCGCGGGCATCCCGGCGTAGTCGCGGGCCGGGCCGGCGCCAGGGCCGACGCCGTGGCCGACGGCGGACGACGCCGTCAGCAGCAGGAAGGACGCGATGCCGGCGACCACGGTGAACGCCGCCGCCCACGCGGCCAGGCTCAGCCGCCGGCCTGACCACAGGCGCACGATCAGCACCGCGACGACCAGTTCAGTGGCCACCAGCATCTGCACGACGTCAAGCGGCCCCGACCGCAGCGCGACCGCATGCGCCGCGAATCCCGTCACCTGCACCGCGAACCCGAGCAGCCACAGCGGCTGCCTGGCCAGCAGTACCAGCAGGCGCGGGCGCCCGGCCGATGACCGCGGCGCCCTGGCCGCCTGCCGCTGCTCGACCGCGGCGCCCGTCCCGTACAGCGCGGCGGCCAGCAGTGCGCTGATAATCATCACGGTCATGGCACCACGCTAGGAGCGCCGGGCCGCCCGGGCCATCAGGGAGACCCCCCATTCACGCCTGAGGTTTGCCTACCGGGTCAGCTGGCGGCCCTGGTCGGCTGCCGCTCGACCGCCAGCTTCTTGCTGGTGTCGAAGCCGGCCACCTTGGCCAGCGTCCCGCCGAGGATCGCGCGGCGGTCCTCGGCGGAGACGGTGGCGTCGAAGTTCTCGGCGATGGCCTCGTCGGTGCCGTTGAAGGTGCCCTCGGCGTGCGGGTAGTCGTTGCCCCAGACCACCGTGGACACCCCGGTGATATGCCGGGCCTGCACCGCCACCGGGTCGTCGGCGAACTGGATGTGGAACTGCCGCCGCACGTACTCGGTCGGCTTGAGCGGGTAGGGCCACTTCTCGTTGATGTTGAACAGGCGGCCCATGGCCGGCTGGTCGAAGGGCGACTTGCCCTCCTCCCAGAAGCCGAGCCACCAGTTCGGGTCCTGGCCGGTACCGCGGCGCCACGACTTGTCCATGAACGCCATGTACGACACCAGCCAGCTGGCGCCGAACTCGACCAGGGTGAACGTCAGGCCCGGGTGCCGCTCGGGCACCCCGCCGCCGATCAGGTCGGCCATGATCTTCGACGGGCTGGCGGCGGCGGTGTTGCCGCCGCCCATGGTGCGGCCGGCCACCATGTCGTCGGTCAGCTGGCCCTTGCCCATGTTCATGGCCGTCATCATGCCCTTGACCGTGCTACCGGTCCTTGACGCGTCTTCCTTGACCCGCACCCCGCCGGTGGCGACGTGGATGAAGATCGGCAGGCCGAGTTCCTCGGCGACGTTCCACACCGGCTCGTAGTCGCGCGACCAGTACGGCACCGGGGGGATCTC